>NZ_WNHB01000005.1 GCF_009718825.1 Terrilactibacillus tamarindi
AATCAAGGAAACGGGTTTTGTACTGAAAAAAATTATGAGTTTTATAGACATATAAGAGTGTTACTAACTTAAGTATAAATCTCTATGGACTAGTATCTTTGATTGAAATAACTATTTTACATTTATTGATAAATCTAACTATACCACTATCTCGTCAAGATACATATGATGTTGCTATAAAAGCTTGATAAATTAACTCTTAAAGGGAGGAAAAATAGTGTTTAACGATATTTCTATTGAATTATTGGAAGGATTAATTGGATCAAATGTTAAAGTGAATCTTGGCGGACCTGAGTCAAAAACGGGTGTTTTATTAGCTGTTGAAGACGATTATTTAGTATTAGATACAAAAGAAGGCGTTGTATACTACCAATTAGAACACATTAAAGGCGTTGTTATCGACTCAAAAGGTGAACCAAGCTTGCGTTCTGAAAGAGTCACTTTCATTGATGTTCATCACTTTTCTGACCTACTAGAAAAGTTAATTCGGACAAAAGTGAAAATAAACCGAGGTGGCCCTGAAAGTATTGAAGGGGTTTTAACATCTGTGTCCAATAATAATATTGAACTTATTGTCAACGATGAAATTATGTTCATTTCAATCTACCACATAAGAAGTGTTAGCCGAGTATTAAAAGGTAAAGACTCTGATAGTGGTAATAAATCATCAGGTAAGTCTTCTGGCAAGTCATCAGGCAAGTCATCGGGTAAGTCATCGGGAAATTCTTCTGATAAATCATCAGGTAAGTCTTCTTGCAAATCATCAGGTAAGTCATCGGGAAATTCTTATGGCAAGTCATCATGTAAGTCATCAGGCAATTCTTCATGTAAATCATCAGGCAAATCGTCAGGCAAGTCATCAGGCAAGTCATCAGGTAAATCTACTGGTAAATCATCCGGAAATAAAAACTCGAGCAACCGAGACATGTGGAATGCGATGAATAAAGCTAGTAAATCAGGTACGACTAAGTATATGAACAATGACCCTTATGAAGGTAGTCGCCCTTTAGGACAATTTTTCAAACTATAAAGAAAAATTGATATTTAATAAAGTTAAAAGTGACCAATCATAAATGCCTTTGGTATGATTCGTTACTAGAATCGTCACGGCCATATATGATTTGTTACGCTTAGTCCAATCAGAGTCAATACGTCCAAACACATGATATTCATGTTTAGGCCTATTGACTTTCTTACTACCTGTCCTTGTTAACAATAAATTTACTACCATAGAATTTTATGCAGGAAGGAGGATACAATGATAGAAATAAAAAAATCTATTGGACAATTTGTTCATTTACATTTGTTAGGTAATGCGGTATTAAAAGGAACGTTGATAGACGTAGGTTCCGATCTTATTGTGATTTTTAATGGAGTAGATTTTATCTATTTACCTCTCAATCATATTGATATAATTGATTTTAGCAATGAAGATGATGAAGATATCGTATTCCCTAAGGATGTTCCCATAGGTGACAGAGACGAAACCTTGTCCTTACGAAAAGTCTTAAATAATGCAAGGGGGACTCTATCTGAGGTATATATTTCTAATGATAAATCACTTCATGGTTATGTCTCCAATGTTATGAACGATTACTTTGTTTTCACAACTCCTGTTTACAGAGAGGTACTCATTCCATTGCAACATTTGAAACGTCTTATTCCTTACCATCAAAATGAAAAGATTTATGATTTAACAGATGGAGTATTTCCACTTAAACCTACCACTCAGTCCTATGCACGAACTTTTGAGCAACAATGTAAAAAATACGTCAATCAACTGGTTGTGTTTGATTTAGACAATGCCCCACATAAAATAGGAAAAATTACCAAAGTTGAAAATGCTCAAATTGAGTGTGTTATAGCAAGAAATAAGACCATTTATTTAAATTTCAATCATGTCAAATCTATTCATCTGCCTTGATCGTTTAATGAGCCAAGATAGCTTATAAAAATCTTGGCTTATTTTTTTACATAATTTTTAGAGTTCATTAACTAATAAGCTCTAAACATGTAAATTTTAACGATTTGATTCTATCTAGTATATGAATTGAATCCAATAATACAAGAGTAGTAAGGTGACAAATGTTGATAGAGGAATAACAATCATTGTGACGCTTAAATAATCTTTCCATGTGACTTTAATTTTCTTTTCTCTTAAAATGTGCATCCAAATAAGTGAGGCAAGAGTCCCTACTGGTAATAATAAGGATCCCATATCACTTCCTATGATATTGGCAAGGTAGATGGTCTTTAATGTGATTGGATCAAGTCCCATGGATGTTATCGTAATGGTGCCAACCATCAAGGCTGGATGGTTGTTAAAGATGTTTGATAGAATGGAAATTAATCCGCCCATAATAAAGCTTGCGTGGAATAAACTATAATTAATAATGGGCTCGCATAATGATACAAGGATTGTGGTCAGTCCTGCGTTGTTTAAACCATATATAATAACATACATTGAAAAAGCAAAGATAAGAATATGCCATGGCGTTTTCTTGAAGATATCAACAGGATTTGTGCGTAAATGATACCATCTCCATATGAGTAAGGTCATTGATCCTAGTACGGCAACGATTTCAATGGGGATAGAGAAGTATGATGCTACAAAGATAAGGCAACGAATGACTAATACAAATGCCAAGACTTTGAACATAAATTGCGTTCGTTTACGTTTTGTTTCGACTGAGATGTGACCTTTTAGAGGATGAAATTGATTTGTAAAAAAAATTTCTTCAAGATCATAAGAAGCCGGCGGTAAAGTTTTAGGAAGTTTGTGTTTTAGTAAGAGATACATTAGAAAAGACATGAAGAGTAATCCTAATGTTGCAGGTAAGAACATCATAACCGTATACATGTAAAGGGACATATCAACAATCTTTAATGCAATCAAATTGACTATATTACTGACTCCAATTGGCGTGCTAGATGCAGTAGCAATCAGAGCACCACTTAATAGATAAGGGATCTGTTGATGTGGTTTCAATCGAAGATTTTTTAGTAATAATATTAAAATGGGTGTTGTAATTAAGATGCTACCATCATTATTAAATAGAAAGGTCATCAAAAAACATAGAAGTTGAATATACCAATAGAGAAGGTGACCTGATCCCTTAGCTAGATCAGCTATTCGAGCAGCTGCCCAGTGGAAGAAACCAAAACTCTCTAGAATAACAGCCATGACAATCGTGGCAATAATGGTAATAGAGGCGCCACCTATCTTCGTTATGATATCAAGAATATCATCAACGGAAACAATTCCGGTTAATAAAATAATACTAGCACCTATTGATGTCGGCCACGCTTCGTTTATACCTTTTGGGCGCCAGAAAATAAATAACAACGTCATTACAAAAATAAAGATCATCATCCCAATGTTGAAATTCATGATGATTCTCCTTTCAAGTGAAAATACCCTAACAATATCGTTTTAAAAAAGGAGGAAAAATAGGAGTTACTGGGATGTCCTGTTGTAACACCACCTTTCCTAAGTGTAGTAGCACGTAGTCTATGCGACTATTTTCATACGGGTTCATGCACTTTTTTGATGAAGATCTTGAGGTATTAAAAGAAGTGCTTTTAAAAAACTCCTACGCTTTTAAAGCAGAAGCTTTAAAATTCATGATTACTGAAATCACATCTAAGAACTGACTTAGTGGGTATATGCATGTCCTTTCTTATACTATATTTATATTCATTTATGCCGATCAATGGATTAGATAGAAAACTATTTTTTAAAATATGTTTGTTTATCTCTCACGTATAAAAATGAATAGATGTTGAATAACTAGTAATGTTTTAATAGGTATGTATAAAGCTATGTAATGCATTAACCTATTACATAGCTTTTTATAGATAATAGATGGAGTTTTTTGTCAATCTCAGGCTTTATATTAGTTAGTCTAGATCTGATAAATGATTGATTAGATAGTTGCGCCGGTCCTTTATATAGTCGAATATGACAGATGGTTCTTGATCAAATTGATCTAAATAATTTTTTAGATATGGATCGTCGTTTACATACTCAGCTAATAATTTGTGGAGAGTTTTAATCTTTGGAAAGAGATAATCCTTCGTGAAGGTGTCATTCAAGATGTTCTGGAGAATGGTTTTGTATTGCTTGCGAAATGAAGAAATATCCAATAAACGAGCGGTAAGAGTGTTATAACCAACAATCGGAATACAATCATAGTCCATTATTTTTCCGTTAATATCTCGCCCCCACGTTGCATCATAATCCCAAGGAATAATTTCAAAAAGGCCGGTTTTGGGTTGTCTGTATAAGGCATAGTTATGAATAAATCCATCATAATTCTGGGTGCACACCACACCAGCTAACCATGACAAATAGGTATCAACGTCTATTAAATTGGAAATTTCTTTTTCGAATGTAGACGTGGGTAATGTATTAATTTGATAGATAAATTTTTTTAGTAACGCATCGTCTGATCGATCACCCTCTTTTCTTGAATAACCAGACATGAAGGATGTTTTCGTATCTTTTTTTATAGGGCTTATTAAGGAAAAATTAGCATTGTCATTTTCTGCATAATAAATAGGTCCATACGGTAGATTTCGCCGTTTTAAAAAGTATTTGTCAACGGATTCAAGTTGTAGGTAAATACCTTGATAGATATCATTAATATATAGATTTACGTGATAAGAATCCGGAGACAAAACATCTAAATCTGAAAAAAAATCCAATGATAGTTTATTGCGGATCAATGATTTATCCATAAATTCGGCATTCAAGTGAACTTCTTTCACACCTAGTTCGGCTTCTTCAAAAATAATAGTAAAGGACTTTTTCTTGAATTTTCGAACATGTGAACCTCGGTACTTTATTCCAATAGGGTATGATAAATCATCGATAAACAAGGTTGCTTCTATCGGTGTTTCATGCCACATGTCTCGGTTTTTTAATAATGATAAATTCTCGGTAGACATCTTTATGTTGTAAGTTTTAATATCATAATTTTGACTCATTGGTTCCCCAACCCCCTTAAATTTTTGTGACAAAATAAATAATCTGATCGAATCTATTTAATAAAATGTCTCTGCTTTCGGAATTTACAAAAAATGTTTCAACAGCCTTTGAACATTACAATATTATGGTTATGCTAAATTCTATTACTTTGCCAGTGCCTTTCTTAAATTGGGTATTTTGGAATTTGTTTAGAGAGGAGGGCGGATGAGAGGATATAAAAAGGCATTCAGTATAGTTACTGAATGCCTAAGTGATTTGTATAATGTAAGTGACCACCAGTGGGGGAAGTTTCACTTTATTATTGTTTAATTGCTGTTTCGAGGGCCATGATGATCATATCATTGAAGGTGGTTTGGCGTTCTTCAGCCGTTGTATCTTCATTAGAGAAGAGGTGATCACTTACGGTTAGAATCGTCAAAGCATTGACCCCATATTTACTAGCTAATGTGTAAAGAGCCGTCGTTTCCATTTCTACAGCGAGAACACCATAATCGGCTAATTTCTTAAATACTTCTTTATCATCCCGATAAAAGACATCAGCGGTCAAAACGTTGCCAGCACGAATTTTTAGTCCCTTTTCTGTACCAATATCATAGGCTGTTTTCAGCAAATCGAAGTTTGCTGTTGGGGCAAAATCAAAACCCGGGAAGGTAAGATGATTGATGTTTGAATCGGTTGTGGCTGTCATTGCCAAAATAACATCCCTTACGTGCACATCAAGCTGCAAGCCGCCGCATGTGCCCACACGAATAAGGTTTTTAACACCATAGTCACGAATCAGTTCGTTCGTGTAAATGGAGATAGATGGAACACCCATACCCGTTCCTTGAACAGAAATTCGTTCTCCTTTGTAGGTTCCTGTAAATCCGAGCATTCCTCGGACATTGTTATAGCACGTCGCATCTTCTAAAAATGTTTCAGCAATATACTTTGCACGAAGGGGGTCACCCGGTAAAAGAATCGTTTCGGCAATCTCACCTTGTTTTGCTTCAATATGTACGCTCATATTAACCTCCTTTAATTATCCAAGCCTATTAAATCTATTTTACCATTTTTTTATTCTTTAATGTGTCCTCTTCCCTTTTAAAAAGAATCAATCAGTCTACTTTGAAACTTTTAGCTCGGAAATGTAGTTTTTTATCACTTGGCTTGAAGCTACGAATTCACTGTTTTCTTTATCCGTTAATTGAAGAGATAAGATGCGTTCTACACCGCATCTACCAATAACGGCTGGGACACCAATAGACAGATCATCAAAGCCATATTCTCCATCAAGAATGCAAGAAGCAGGAGTAACCGACTTTGCATCTTCTAAGATACTCTTAGCAAAATAAGCAAGAACGTTACCTATACCGAATTGAGTACATCCTTTACGAATATGAATATCCCAGCCTAATCTCCGTGTTTTTTCAACAATCGCATGACGATCAAGTTTTATCCCTGTTTCCTTCTCAAATACATCGAGTGGTTGTCCCCCGATTGTCACGTGTGACCAAACACCAAATTGAGAATCGCCGTGTTCACCTAATGTATAGCCTTGGATCGTTTCGGGGTTAATATTTTTGATTTCTTGTGAAATTAAACGTCTAAATCTTGCACTATCGAGTGCAGTTCCAGTTCCGACGACTTGGTTCCGGGGGAGACCGGAGAGAGTCCATGTTAAGTAAGTGATGATATCACATGGATTGGTTGCCACGACATAGATACCAGCGAACCCCAATTTTCTTAAATTTGGTACAACATCTTGTATGATGGTTGCGGATTCTTGTAATAGCTCTAGACGTGAACTTGATGGAATAGTGGAAGGATCGGCCACGCTTACTAAAAGTATGTCACAAGAGGCGGCTTCTTCTAAATTGGCAGTCTTGACGTAGGTTCTAGATGTATTGAATTCAATACTATCTAAGTAGTCCATTGCTTCACCTTCTGCACGTTTCTCATCACAATCGATAAGAAGGAGCTCGTCTGCTATGTTATTATGTAAAATAGCGGTGGCTGCTGCCGTTCCAACATTTCCAACACCAATAATTCCTATTTTTCGCTTTTTTGTTTCCATGAAACTATTCCCCTTTTCAATCAAGTATTATTCAGTTTGATCTTTATCCCGCCTTAACGGCAAGTAAAGACCCCCACTTCAAGATTCTGAGAATTCAAAGAAGATAGGTGGGGGATCAACTGCCCTTTAAGGTCCGATTGGTTCAGCTAACCATCAGTGGAGGATGAAGAAAACCCCCACTGATGGAAGTTTCTCTTTATTTTACCTTGACTTAATGCAAGTTACAATATTTTCACAACATTTTAAATTACAATAAATTGCTACTTACATTGTCCGTTTCGTCGCATTTAGCTCCAATAGGATCGTTTTAATTGACATCAATTTAATCTTATCGAAATAATAGGAAAGACAGAGTGGTAAATCATTGACATTCAAAAAAGAATTCTCATATTATATACATGAACACATATTCATATGTTGTTTTTGGTAGTTCACACTAAAATGTGAGTAGTTACTTTTAAATCCTATCCCTAGCGGAGAAGAATATAGTCCTTAGGATGTTTTGTCACGGTAAGGGGGAGAGGAGGAGCAAGACGGAAATGGATCATCATCATCACCATCATCATGAAGAAAACAAGAGAGTATTATGGGTAAGTTTCTTACTTATTGTCTTCTTTATGATTCTGGAAGCTTTTGGAGGTTTTATTAGTCACAGTCTGACGCTATTGTCTGATGCTGGACATATGCTGAGTGATGCCATCTCTCTTGGTTTAAGTTTATTAGCCATCATTATTGGTAGTAGGAAGGCAACAGAAGCGAAAACATATGGGTACAAACGGTTTGAAATATTAGTCGCTTTATTTAATGGCGTGTCACTCCTTGTTATTTCAATACTCATTATTATCGAGGCGTGTCAACGCTTTATTCATCCTGAATCTGTGAAAAGTATGACCATGCTATGGATAGCTATAACGGGTGCCGTGGTCAATGTTCTCGTGGCTTATATTTTGTTAAAAGGAGATACGAGTGGCAACTTAAATATTAGAAGTGCGCTTGTCCATGTCATTGGTGATTTATTAGGATCTTTAGGTGCCATTATGGCTGCCATAATCATTTACTTTACTGGATGGGGGTTTGTGGACGCTTTAGCAAGCATATTAGTTTCATTATTAATTGTAAAAAGTGCCTGGTTTGTCATTAGAGAGGCAACAAATATCTTAATGGAAGGCACGCCAGACTATATTGATTTAAAGAAACTAAGGAATGAATTGGAAAGCATTGATGGTGTGTGTGGTTTACATGACTTGCACATTTGGATGATATCAAATGAATTTCCATCGTTTAGTTGCCATATAATCGCAAAATCTGAGGCAGATCGAGATTCTATTCTTACAAAAGCAAACCACATCTTATCTCATCATTTTTCTGTCGATCATACGACAATACAAATAGAAAGTGAAACATACCATCAATGTTGTAACGAAACAAAGCATGATTCTATTGGATAAATAAAAGGGTAGAACAAGATCATGTCTCTGTTCTACCCTTTAATTCTTATTTAACGGCAAGTTTATCAACGCCATCAAGATAATGACGAACATCTTCAGGTGTTTTTGCATTTGCACTGTGAAGATGCGCTATTTTTTGACCATTTTTAAAAGCTAAGAGACTCGGAATGCCCATGACTTCATATTTTTCTGCAAGTTCTGGAAAATTATCTCTATTAACATCAAACCATTCAAAATTATAATCTTTAATAATGTCATCAATAAACATATCTAGACGTTTACAATCAGGGCACCAGCCAGCCTGAAATTTAACGATGATGGTATCTGGACTTTGAATGACTTCTTCAAATTTTTCATTTGTTTCAATTGATATCATTGAGAAACATCTCCTCGGGTAGATTTGTAAAGTAAGTATACCAAATATTTTTCAACTAACACAATAACTTGCTCCTCATACGTCTAAAACAGGATATTACCGTTTAACCTTAGGGTATGATAAAGTAACAATATAACATAATACGAGGAGGAATGAGTGTGCATATCACATGGACAGAGCAGGCTCAAAACAAGATTCATGATATCATCAAGCAGCATCCAAATGGCCATTTCGTATTGAACTATGATCGGGAAGGGTGTGGATGCTCAGATGATGGTATTTATACTTTAGGTTTTACAGATGAACCCATTCAAAATGAAGTTCAAATTGATACGAATAGCGTACCCATCTATGTCATGTCCTATAATCAAGTCTATTTAGATAATGAGATGACGATTGATTATGATGAAAAAACAAAAAGTTTTGATTTGAAAAGTTTGAATCAAATTATGAATCAAACCATGTCTTGTGTCATTGATATAAAAAGTAAAGCCTCCAATTAGTTATTAAACTGGAGGCTTTTTCTATGTTCTGACGGTTAAGGCGAGTGTAAGGTTAGCGGTGAGCAGTATAGACATTAGCTTTAGTCATTTGTTGTATAGCTTTAATTTCCTCACTTGTTAATGGTGGGAATTCTGAGGCGTGGATATTAGCTAACAACTGACTTTCTTTACTAGCGCCTGGTATGGCGACAGCCACAGCGGGATGTGTGAGGACGTAGCGGATGGCAAGCTCTGATAGAGAACGTTCTTTAGCGACATCCTTTTTTAATTGAGTAATGATTGTTGCAAGATCCTCTTTGCTATAATCTAAATAACCTTGATCGGAAACTTTTGTTAGACCATGATCAGATAGAAGTCCTTTAGCAACGGGTCCTCTTGCAATCACACTGATTTGATGGTCATGTAGAAGATCCAGTACAGTTTCTTCAGGCCTGCGATCTAATATACTATATTGCATCATGACACTGACAATGGAAGATTTTTTAATATATTCCCGAATCACATTTGGACGAATAGAACTAATGCCATAATACCGAATAACCCCTTCAGCTTTAAGCTCTTCAAAAGCTTCAATCGTTTCGTCTATCGGATCATCTAATGTCCCGCCATGTAATTGATAAAGATCGATATAATCCACATTTAAGCGGCGAAGACTTTGTTTCACCGCATCTTTTATGTAGGCTTTTGAAGGATCCCAAAACCAATCTTCTTTTCCTTCTTCCCAGTGATTCCCTACTTTTGTCGCAAGAATCACTTGGTCACGTTTTCCTTTTAAAGCTTTTCCAATCGTCGTTTCATTGCGTCCAAAATAGTACAGATCAGCCGTATCAATAAAGTTGATACCTTGATCAAGGGCTTTATCAACAAGGTATGTGACATCTTTTTCATTTTCTGGTAATGACATCGCCCCAAGTCCAACTTCGCTTACATATAAATCAGATTTACCTAATCTATTTTTTTTCAATATGATATCCTCCTCGTATAGTTTGATTTTCAGTGTAAATGAACGCCCGTAATTCATTCTAAAAACTTCTAGTATACCCTAATTTCATTATAAACAAATGCAAATGAGATGGGAAACTGAACGCATTATGTGGGGTTAAACCAGATTTTTGAACGCTTTGTTTAATGGAACGTGTTAATCATCACGCAGGACGATTAATTCAGAAGATACGTTTCAAGTCGTTTTTGTACCCATTGTTTTGCAAAGATGTGATGGTAGTGGATGTGGTGTTGCCATCCGCGAACATAAATTTCATAATTCAGAATCCCGTTTTTTTTATACCTTATTTTATTTTCGAAAATCAACTGTTTTGTGTGACGAATATCAATTGAAACAGCTCTGATCGCTTGGTCAAATACCTCTCCATAAACGTCATAAAAAGACAGACAACATTCTTCAATCACTTGTTTATCTCGTTCAAGAACCTGACGTACAATAGGAAGGAGAATAAACCGATTAATTAATTGTTCTTCAGCTGGTGTTAAAAGAATGGATGGCATTTTATCACCTCATATACATTCATTATATACGAATGTATATTCGATTAGTACTGGAAAAAGAATGTATGTTCGTTTATAATTAAGAAAACAGTCGTTTAGAGATGGCGGTAGTTATAAAGTATCATGACCATAAATGAAAGGTCTTTTATATGAACGATAAGGGGAATTTGACATGAATCGATGTGATTGGGTTACAGAAGATCCTCTATATATCAGCTACCATGATCATGAGTGGGGTGTGCCCGAATATGATCGGCTTAAACTATTTGAGATGCTTTGTCTTGAAGGGATGCAAGCTGGGCTGAGTTGGATCACCATTTTAAAAAGAAGAGAATCGTATCGTGAGGCTTTTGATCATTTTAAGCCAGAACTGATATCGCGGTATGATGAAATGAAAGTGGAAACATTAATGCAGAATCCAGGAATTATTCGCCATCGCGGAAAAATTGAAGCAATTATTACAAATGCTAAAGCTTTTCTAGAAATTGAAAAAGAAGAACCTTTTAATGCATTTATTTGGCGGTTTGTTGGTGGGAAACCCGTTGTTCACCATTTTGAGTCATTAAGTGAAGTACCCAGTTCAAGTCCAATTTCAAAAGAAATGAGTAAAGTATTGAAGAAAAAAGGATTTAAATTTGTAGGTGAAACCATTTGTTACGCCTTCATGCAAGCCACAGGGATGGTCAATGATCATTTAACGACATGTGATTGTTATAAAAAAGCCATTGATTGAAAGTCTGAACCAATCGGGGTCATGCGGCAGTTATCCCCCACCTAGGTATGCTTGTTTACACTCATGACCTTGAGGTGGGGGTCAATACTCGCCATTTAAAGCGGGATAAAAAAGTTCACATCACATGAGGCTTTTTCATTCAGTCAAACTGCCGTATTTTTGGTATGCACAAAACAATAAAAACAGTCACAAGAACGGCGCTACTTAAGACCGTCATCGCCGTTATGCCCCCAGCTGCTTTTGAAAACCAGCCGGTAAACAGATAGCCAGCTGGCAGTAAGGCGAATGAACCAAGCATATCAAGGCTAGCTACACGCCCAAATGATTCATCTGAAACGAGTTCTTGAAGACTTGTTTCCCAAACTAAGCCAAACGTCATAATCCCCATACCGCCAGCTACCATAAGTAAAACAAGCAAGGGTGGTGAAGAAACAAAAGTCATGAGCAATAAGACAAACCCATAAATGCCAGTCCCTATATAAGCCATATAGCCACGGAAGTGCCACCTTCTTCGCATTCCAAAGATAAAGGCAGCTATAGCTGCACCGATTCCTTCTCCAGACATCACGAAGCCATAAACAATAGGTTCTAAATGATAATGAACATTGATTAAACAAGGAATGATGATACTTATAATTCCAGTTGTGCAGATGTTAATAAAGCTAAAAGCAAGTATAGTCACCCAAAGCCAAGTTGATTGTTTCAAAGTGTGAATTCCACCCAAAAGATCTTTCCAGTTAAATCTATTCCCACTAGTATGACTCACATGATGACTTTTTTTATCATTCGTCATACATAGTAAACTTATTAATGAAATAAGATAGGTGATGCCATCGATTCCAAAACCAATCGGAGCAGATTTGTAAGCGATAATGCCTCCGATGGGAGGACCGATGAGTGACATGGCTTGAACGCTTAATTGACTTAATGAATTGGCAGCAGTTCGAATGTCAGGAGTAAACACCGTAGCACGTAGAGCAGAGTAAGCAGGCTGAAACAGACCGCTGGTTAAACCGAGAATCGCTGCTCCTACATATAATGTATGCATTGTTAAATATCCAGCTATTCCTAATCCCATGACTAGAAAGCTAATTAGAGCGCGAAAAGCGTCCATCAGAATCATTAAATGAATGCGATTGACCTTATCAACAATGACTCCTGCAAAGGGAAGAATAAGGACGTTAGGTAGCATATAACAGGCCATGACAATTCCCATCGAAACTGTAGAATGGGTTAATTGGAGGACTAAAATGGGAAGAATAATCATACTGATTGAACCGCCAAGAGTAGATAACGAGTTGCCGATCCATAAGCAGCGGAAGTTTCGAGATTTTTTAACAGGAATAAATAAATGAAAGGATGGCTTTCTTGTCTTTGAAATGCTTTTTTCCATGAATGATCACCCTGCTTTTATGTACTAAAAATTATTGCAAGAGAATAACGCTTATTTTTAGAAAATAGTTGCTTATTATTATACAAGATTAACAGCAAGACAGATATACAATTTTTAACTATTTTTTTAATGATCTATTTTCATTCCATAAAAGTAGATTGTTTTAGTAACAACGTTTAAGATAGATCAAGAGAAGAGTTAAACATGGTAGTGACTATTAAATGGATAAAAAAATAAAGAGTGAAAGGAAAGAGAAAAATGAGTCAATTTGAAGAAAAAACAGTATCATCAAAAACTATTTTTAATGGACGTATCGTCCAACTCGTAGTTGAAGATGTTGAACTACCAAATGGATCCAAAAGTAAGCGGGAAATTGTGAAACATCCTGGAGCTGTCGCTGTTATTGCGCAAACAGATGACCAAAAAGTCATCTTAGTCAGACAATATCGAAAGCCATTAGAGAAAGAAATTTATGAAATACCAGCTGGAAAACTAGAACCGGGTGAAGAACCTGAATCATCGGCTATCCGAGAAATGGAAGAAGAAACAGGTTATACGTGCGGTTCGGTCCAACATTTGGTGTCTTTTTATACATCACCAGGTTTTTCAGATGAGCTCCTTCATGTCTATGTTGCGACTGATTTAGTCAAAGGTCAACCACACCTTGATGAAGATGAATTTCTGGAAATTGAAGAAGTTGAGCTTAACGAAGCTCTTCAAATGATTCAAGACCATCGAATCTATGATGCAAAAACAGTTTATGCCATCCAATATTTACAACTGATTCAATTAACCCAGAAGTAATTCATTTTTATTATGAGAAGGGGTTCAATATTTCTTTGACATCGATTCAATCCTATTTGGACTTTGAACAAGTGAAATGAAATATATACTAGATTTTCAGTCATAGATTTCCTCAATTTTCATAGACTTAATTATAAGCTATTCGAGGAGGTCTAGTGAATGAATCAAAAGATAAAAAGAATCGTCATGAAACATGTTCAAGAAAATCTTCCAATATATACTTTTGTGGTCGTTTTATTCTTAATGGGTGTTATCTTTGGCGCTATTATTGTCAATAGTTTACCATATGAATCAAAGAAAGATCTTTATACTTATATCAGTCGTTTTTTCACAGAATTGTCAAAAGGCAATGTCGCTTCACCTCAAAATATGCTTGCCGAAAGCTTTACAAATTATGTACAATATATGGGGTTCATGTGGATTCTAGGATTATCGGTTATCGGTCTACCTATTATTTTTATCCTACTATTTTTAAAAGGGATTGTTCTTGGGTTTACGGTTGGTTTTCTTGTCAATCAAATGGGATTCCATGGTTTTTGGGTCTCATTGGCGAGTGTATTTCCACAGAATGTCTTTATTGTTCCTCTTTTTATTATTACAGGAGCTGTATCCATTTCCTTTTCATTGAAAATGTTTCGGCAATTGTTAATGAAAACGCGAAAAGCTCCTTTATGGCCTCAATTTATCCGTTACGGTTTATTTATGGTCCTCGTTTGTCTCGTATTATTATTTGTCTCGACGTATGAAGCCTATATATCGCCTGTGATCATTCGTAGTGTTGTTCATTAATTGATTATCATTTAATAATAAATTCAATTTTTAAATTATAATTATTCTAATTTGACACTTCTCTTGTCAAGGATTATAATACGTTTGTGTAAAGGCGAGGGAGGGGTATGTTTTGGAAAGTAGAATTAATCGAATAAAGAAACAATTACATTCTCGTAAATATAAACTAACACCACAAAGAGAAGCCACCGTTCGTGTTCTTCTAGAAAATGAAGAAGACCATCTAAGTGCAGAAGATGTTTACCTCCTCGTAAAAGATAAGGCACCGGAAATCGGACTTGCGACGGTGTATCGAACACTTGAACTGTTATCTGAGTTGAAAGTTGTAGATAAAATTAATTTTGGAGATGGCGTATCCCGCTATGATTTAAGACAAGAAGGTGCCACACATTTTCATCACCATTTAGTATGTATTGAATGCGGTGCGGTAGATGAAATCCAGGAAGATCTTCTTGGCGATGTAGAAAAAGTGGTTGAACGAAATTGGCACTTTAAAATTAAGGACCATCGTTTAACGTTTCATGGTATTTGCCACCGTTGTGTTAGTAAACATGCAGAGGTGGAACAAAAAGAACATAATATCAGTCGTTAAGTAGACCTTTTCCTATGGAGAAGGTTTTATCTTTATATCTCCATTTATCAAGATTTAAACCACCTTCAAGTAGTTCCGATTTTAAAGTATGGATCGAAGGACATCTATTTTGATAAACTAAAAACTAGAAAAAATTAATAGAAGTTACAGGTGAATAGGTTCTTACTTCCTACTTAACGTAAAAAATGGTTATAATACATAATATAAGACGTATCTTAGTGATTGCAAAATCATAACAACACATTCATTAACATTGTTACGCTATCTACTACTCTATCATGGATAAAGTGAAGTGAGAGAATCCATATTTTACGAGATATGCCCTATAAAGAGTAAAGATTAACTCATCATCGTCATATAGTAAAGAAAGACAACCTTTAGATACGGATGGTGAAAATGGGTGAAAAATTTCTATAGTGGATTGATTGAAACATGCCGTGTATTTATCCTTTTTGTTGTTTTAACGCTTTTTTTTTATTATGCTTTGAATCATTTGGATCGACGAGAGGAAAGCTATCATAAATACGATGAACCGATTGGAAGAGCCATCAAAGTATCCTATACAGTAGATGAAGAACAAATGACGAAGCAGAATGGGTTTCCAAGGTTAATGGAATTTTTTAGAAATGGGGAATGATTATGCAGGATCAATTGGATACATTTCTTCATTATCTAGAAATGGATCGACGGCTATCAGAAAATACAAGAGAAGCTTATCACCGTGATCTTACTCAGTATATTCGTTTTTTGCGGCAAACCGTACATATTCAATACTGGGATCAAGTGGTTACATCGACGATATCACGTTATTTATATTCTCTAAAAGATGAAGGGAAAGCACCCGCCACGATTGCAAGGCAGATTGCGAGTATAAAAGGGTTTCATCATTATCTCCTGGAGAATCGTTTAATGCAGCATGATCCTGCCTATGAGATCAATATCCCAAAAGTGTCCCGAAAATTCCCTTCTGTTTTAACTATTCAAGAAGTAAATACCCTCCTTGATGTACCTAACATCCTTGTGCCTACTGGAATGCGTGATCGTGCGATTCTTGAAGTCCTTTATGGGGCAGGTATTCGAGCGACCGAACTCATTCAATTAAATCAGGCAGATGTTCATTTAGAGATGGGGTTTATTCGGGTCGGACATGGAAGGAACGAGCGTGTCATTCCTCTTGGTAAACCTTCAATAAGGGCACTTAGGCAATACATTAATGAAGGCATGCCGAAACTTGTCAAACATAAGCGAGATAAGGATGCTTTTTTTGTTAACAGACGCGGTGATCGACTCACGAGACAAGGGCTTTGGAAAATTTTAAAGTCTTTGGCTAAACAAGCTCATATTGAAAAAGAACTCACACCGCATACACTTAGACATACTTTTGCGACACATCTCATTCAAAATGGCGCAGATATTATTTCAATACAAGAAATGCTAGGGCACGTTGATATTTCGACGACACAGATATATGCTAGTCAAGTTAAACATAGTATGAAAGATGTTTTCTCAAGATATCATCCTCGTTCATAAAGTAAATGGAGGCATTAAATCATGGAAAAAAAATTCAAAAGGGTTTTCCTCATTGTATTGGATTCAGTTGGAATAGGCGAAGCACCTGATGCTTCAAAATTCGATGACTATGGGGTCGACACATTGGGTCATATCGCAGAAAAAATGAATGGATTAACGTTACCACATCTTGAGTCCTTTGGATTAGGATGTATCCGAGATGATATAAAAGGAATCTCTCCTACTTTGCATCCTAAAGCTCATTATGGTCGGATGCAAGAAGCATCAAACGGAAAAGATACCATGACGGGTCACTGGGAAATTATGGGGCTAAAAATTGAAAAACCTTTTATTACATTTCCTAATGGGTTCCCAAAAGAATTGATTGAGGCATTAGAAGAAAAAACGGGACGGAAAATTATTGGAAATAAACCGGCATCGGGAACAGAAATTCTTGATGAACTAGGTGAAGAACATATGAAGACAGGGGCGTTAATTGTTTACACGTCTGCAGATTCGGTCCTGCAAATTGCGGCCCACGAGTCTATTGTTCCTTTAGATGAACTCTACAAAATTTGTGATATCGCAAGAGAAATGACAAAAGATGAAAAATATATGGTAGGCCGTGTCATCGCACGTCCATTTGTTGGGGAACCTGGCCATTTTGAACGGACACCCAATCGTCATGATTATGCTTTAAAGCCTTTTGGACATACCGTCATGAACGAATTGAAAGATCAAAAATTAGATGTTATCGCTTTAGGGAAAATTTCTGATATCTATGATGGTGAAGGAGTAACCAAAAGTGTTCGTACGAAGGATAACATGGATGGAGTAGACAAGCTATTAGACGTGATGGATGAACCATTTCATGGTTTAGCTTTTTTAAACCTTGTGGACTTTGATGCTAAATATGGTCATCGCCGGGATCCTATTGGGTATGGGGAAGCCTTAGAAGCTTTTGACCAACGCATGCCCCAAATTTTGGCTAAAATGACTCCCGATGATTGTTTAATTATAACAGCCGATCATGGGAATGACCCAACATATAAAGGGACGGATCATACCCGTGAATTTGTACCGCTCTTTGTCTATCATCAAAATATTAAAGAAGGGCATTCCCTTCCACTTCGTCAAACCTTTTCAGATATTGGAGCGACCGTTAGCGATATATTCAGTATTCCGATGCCGAAAAATGGCGTTAGTTTTTTAGATAAAATATAAAGGTTGAGGTGATTTTGATGCTATCAACAATAAATGAAGCAGCGTCTATTGTGCAAGAAAAAATGACAGTCAATCCTAAAATAGGTCTTATTCTTGGATCTGGATTAGGTATCCTGGCTGATGAATTAACAGAATCAGTCCACATTCCATATGAATCTCTTCCCGGGTTTCCAACATCGACGGTTAAAGGTCATAAGGGTCAATTTGTCATTGGGAAACTGGAAGGTATTCCAGTCATAGCCATGCAAGGCAGGTATCATTATTACGAAGGATACGATTTAAAACAAGTCACTCTACCCGTTCGAGTCATGAAAGAAATCGGCATCACAACACTGATTGTGACGAATGCAGCAGGCGGTGTAAATCTCTCCTTCAAACCAGGGGACTTAATGATCATCAATGACCATATTAATATGTTAGGTAACAATCCTTTATTTGGACCAAATGATGACACTTTAGGTGATCGTTTCCCAGATATGTCAAAGCCGTATCATCCTGCATTAATTGAAGCGGCAAAGCAAGCAGCAAACGACATAGGTCTTTCTATTCAAGAAGGGGTTTACTTTGCGACGCCTGGCCCTAACTATGAAACACCCGCCGAAGTGCGAATGATACGTACACTTGGTGGAGATGCAGTCGGTATGTCGACCGTACCTGAAGTCATCGTGGCCAATCATGCTAAATTGAGTGTTCTTGGTATCTCTTGTATTACGAATGCAGGAAGTGGCATTCTAGATCAACCCTTGTCTCATCAAGAAGTCATTGAGATAACTGAACAAATAAAAGATCAGTTTGTTAAATTGATCAAGGGAATTGTTAAGAAGATAGGCTAATAACCGGCCGATAACCGATCAAGTTAGGAGGATTCAATGTGAGAATGGTGGACATTATACATAAAAAACGCGATGGATTTGAACTAACACATGAGGAAATTCAATTTTTTATTCAAGGTTATGTAAAAGAGAAGATCCCAGATTATCAAGTATCGGCATTAATGATGGCCATATTCTTTAAAGAAATGTCAGAGACCGAGTTATCTTTCTTAGTCTATGAGATGGTTAAATCAGGTGATGTAATTGATTTAACGGCTATACAGGGAATTAAGGTGGATAAACATTCAACAGGTGGTGTCGGGGATAAGACAAGTCTCATTGTTGGTCCGCTCGTAGCATCTGCAGGGATTCCAGTTGCGAAAATGAGTGGGCGGGGATTAGGTCATACAGGTGGAACGATTGATAAGCTTGAGTCCATTGATGGCTTCAAAACGGAGCTTTCCGAAACTGAATTTATCAAGCAGGTGAATGATGTGAAGATCGCTATCGCAGGTCAAACAGGACACCTCGTTCCTGCGGATAAGATGCTCTATGCGCTTCGTGATGTTACAGCTACGGTTGAATCGATCCCACTCATTGCGAGTTCCATTATGAGCAAGAAACTCGCTTCTGGAGCAGATGCGATCGTCCTTGATGTGAAAGTTGGATCCGGCGCATTTATGAAAACGATGGATGAAGCTAAACGCTTAGCCGAGGCCATGGTCACGATTGGGGAGTCCTTAAATCGAAAAACAGTCGCTGTCATTAGTAGCATGAATCAACCTCTCGGACATGAAATTGGCAATGCAAATGAAGTTCGGGAAGCCATTCAAACATTGAAAGGGGAAGGACCAGAAGATTTACAGGAACTTTGTCTGACCATTGCATCGCATATGGTTGTTTTAGGTGGAATAGTTGATCAAGTTGACGTGGCCTATCAATTATTGTTATCAAAACTTAAAGATGGTTCGGCTTACAATAGGTTTAAAACCTTCATTGAAAGACAAGGCGGTAACTTAAAATCACTTGAAACCAAACAAGCAAAATACCATATTGATGTTCGTGTCAAACAGAAAGGCTATTTACATCGTGTAGATACTGAAGGTATTGGAATGGCAGCAATGCTTCTTGGAGCAGGCAGGAAAGAAAAAGGGGACCCCATTGATCATAGTGTTGGAATTACGATGCATAAGAAATTGGGTGATGAGCTTAACCAAGATGACATTATTTTCACGATACATGCCAATAGAGATCAGGTGTCAGAAGTTATCGATCGGTTGAATCAATCCTATGATGTCCAAGAAAATTCGTTTGAAAAAGAAGGCATTGTTTATCGTGTCATAACGAAATAAAGAGAAATGATAAAAGCAGATAACAAGCTCGTTACTGCTTTTATTCTATTTTAGTAGCTTATTATTCTACTTTAGTAGCTATAGAAACAACTCTTAGTCTATATATTCCTTGTTATAAAAGCCTGTCGAAGGCCAAGACCTTTAATTTTATCAATATCTTCTAGTGCTTCTTTTTTCGCGAAGTAGGGCCCGGCTTGGACACTATACAATTTTTGTCTATCAAAAGAGAGCGTTATTAATTGACTATCAATTTGATTCTGTTTTAAAAAATAAGACTGTTCTTCAGCACGTTTGTTGCTATTGGTGGTCTCTACAATGATTTTATATTCACCCACGAGGTAACCTCCTTATCTCACTCTACATTTTTTATTTCTAGTATATGCTTGTATATCCTTATTGACTGGTTGAATCTCTTTATTTTCATAAAATTAGATAAAAGACTAGTAGATTTATATCATAACTATGAGTCATAGGCAATTTAATCGTAAATCTGGTAAAGGAAGACCAGAAATTAAAGGCATCCCTGGAAGGAAAATTTAGAGGGTGAGTTCATAAAAAAAGCCCGATTTTAATTCGGGCTACTGAAGTTTAGGTAGAAAAACGGTCATTCATTTTTAAAATTTACTTATTTTTTAATGACAAATTTCTCAACGGCGTAAGCGACCCCATTTTCTTCATTTGTTAGTGTGATAAACTGGGCAGCATCTTTTACTTTATCAATGGCATTTCCCATTGCAACTCCCAAACCTGCATACTCAATCATGGCCAAATCATTTTCTTCGTCACCGAATGTCATCATCTCTTCTTGTTTTATCCCAAGATGTTGACCCAAGGCTAGAAGTCCTTTTCCTTTATCGACATTTTTATTCATAATTTCAAGTAAAACAGGTCTAGATTTCATCATTGTATAATTCTCAAAAAATGAACGAGGAATTTTTTGTATTGCAGCATCAAGTACCGGTTGATCAATGCAAAAAAGAGCTTTATTTATTTTGGTATCTTCTGGAAGTGATTCAATATCTGTTGTAACGAAAGGCAATGCTTTCATAATACCACCATATAAGGAAGGTTTACCCTCTGGAGGCGCTGGTGTATAAACACGTTCTAGATCAATAAAATTCATAGGTACTTCCAACGTTTGGCTAAGCTTATAAAGGATCTGAATATCTTTTTTTGACATGGTTATTTCAGAAACAACGTCACCTGTTTTCGTCTTCTGAACAAGTCCTCCGTTATAAGTAATTCCATAATCGCCATCTTCTCGAAGATTTAGTTCATCAAGATAGTGAACCATACCTAATAGAGGCCTACCTGTACACAAGACAATTTTAACCCCTTGATTTTTAGCTTTTTTTAAAACATCTTTTGTTCTATCTGTTATTTTTTTCTCGTTATTTAGAAGCGTTCCATCTAAATCAATCGCGATAAGTTTCATCATAATCCTTTTTTTATCCCCCTAAAGACGTGAGCTAGTTAACCACTCTTATAATATATGTAAATATGGCATGAGACAATGAAAAACGCTTGTTTTCTTCTCTACTTGATCATTAAGATATACCGTTTCAGTTAGGTCAAAGAGAGAAACTGGATTTATGAATATTGAAATAAAGCGATCAATTTCTCCTTCATTTTCTCGTATAGTTTTGCCTTTTTTGGGAAGACTATAGAGGATTATAAGGAGGGATATGCATTGAAGATTTTGGTATCTATAGGACTAAGTGTCATCCTTTTGGTTTCATCATTAGGCAGTCAAGGATTCACTTATGCAAAAAGTAAATCAGAAAAGAAAGATGCAGCCGAACAAATGAAATCGGCCTTTGTGATTGAAAAGGAAACAGGGAAAGTTCTGTTTACAAAAGATAGTAATAAAGAACTTCCGCCAGCTAGCATGACAAAAATTATGACGTTACTCCTAATTTTCAAAGGATTAGATCGTCATGATTTTTCACTCAAAGATAAAGTATCAGTTAGTGAACACGCTGCCTCAATGGGGGGATCGCAAGTCTTTCTCGAACCAGGAGAAACAATGACCGTTAATGAGATGCTAAAAGCTATAACCATAGCCTCTGCAAACGATGCATCTGTCGCAATGGCTGAATACATAGCCGGATCAGAGAAAGATTTTGTTAAGCGAATGAATAAAGAAGCCAAAAAACTAGGTCTTAAACATACTCATTTTAAAAATCCAACGGGTCTGCCAGTAGATGGCCATTACTCATCTGCTCATGATATGGCGATCATGGCCAAAGCTTTACTAGATCATGAAAAAGTACTTGGGTATACGTCAAGATACGAAGATTATTTACGTGAAGACACCGAAAATAAATTTTGGCTTGTTAACACAAATAAATTAATAAAGACCTATCCCGGTGTCGATGGTTTGAAGACAGGTTTTACAAACGAGGCGAAGTATTGCTTAACGGCTACAGCGACCCGAAATAATATGCGTGTCATTGCCGTTGTTATGGGCGCCCAAACACCGAAGGATCGAAATAAAAAAATGGCTCAGTTATTAGATCAGGCTTTTGCCAATTATAAAATCAAAAAATTAATAAACAAAAACCATACGGTAAAAGTTGTAGATGTTAGTAAATCGGAAAAACAACATGTACCTGTCGTAACTAAGAAACCCGTTGTTCTTCTTTTGAAAAAAAGTGACTCAGGTAAACATGTGAAGAAGAGAATAATGATTAAAAAACATCTTCAAGCACCGTTAAAAGCAGGAACAGTCGTTGGTTATTATGAATTAAGACAAAATAACAAAGTGTTAGCTAAAACGCCCCTTGTTATTAACCAAGACATTAAAGAGGCTTCATGGTGGCAGTTATTTAAACAAACCATGGGTAAAATCGTACACTAAAGTTTCTTGTCGTACAGGTTTTACAAGGATTGGCGCTATTTTATATATTTTAACTAGTTACGTCGAATGATCACTAGTTTTGTCATGGTGAAGGAATTCAAAAGATAGATAGAGAAACCTTCATTATCCGGAATAAAAGGAGGAGAGGACAGATGAGTCTTCAAATTGATTTGGATGTAAAATACGAAGTTCTCTGTATTCGTCTAGAAGGGGAATTAGATCATCATACAGCTGAAGATTTGAGAAATCAGGTTAATGACTTGATGAAACAGAAGGCTGTACAACATATTTTATTGAATTTAGGTCAATTACAATTTATGGATAGTTCAGGGCTTGGGGTTATTCTCGGAAGATATAAGCAAATTGCAAGCCTCGGTGGAGAGATGGTTGTATGCTCAATCTCTCCTGCTGTCCGTCGGTTATTTGAATTGTCAGGTATGTTTAAGATCATTCGTTACGAAGAAGACGAACATTATGCCTTACAAACATTGGGGGTAGCATAATGCGGAACGAAATGCATATTAAGTTTTCGGCACTTAGTCAAAATGAATCTTTTGCACGTGTTACTGTTGCCGCATTTGTTGCACAGATTGACCCAACAATGGACGAACTAACCGAAATAAAAACCGTCGTTTCAGAGGCAGTCACAAATGCGATCATTCATGGTTATGAAAATAAAGGGGAGGGCTTAGTCGAGATCCATGCGGAAATCATTGATCGAACCGTTAAAATTATGATACGAGACACGGGTATTGGTATTAGGGATCTAGCTGAAGCACGTCAGCCTCTCTTTACCACGAAACCAGAACTTGAGCGATCAGGCATGGGCTTTACTATTATGGAAAGTTTTATGGATAATATTGATGTCTTTTCGGAACCAAATGAAGGTACAACCATTTATCTGACAAAACATTTTGTCGGAAGTAAAACCATTGTGAATTAGGGAGCAGGGCCTATGGATCTCGAGGTGAGAAAAGAAACGGCAAAAGAACCCTTATTAGATGATGCAGAAATCAAACATTTGATTAAAGAAAGCCACTCCGGTAATAAAGATGCTAGAGATATAATTATTCAGAAAAATCTCCGGCTCGTTTGGTCAGTTGTTGGACGGTTTTCCAATCGTGGATATGAAGCA
The DNA here is from genome assembly GCF_009718825.1 of Terrilactibacillus tamarindi. Lineage (GTDB taxonomy): Bacteria > Bacillota > Bacilli > Bacillales > Sporolactobacillaceae > Terrilactibacillus > Terrilactibacillus tamarindi. The sequence continues at coordinate 24,080 of NZ_WNHB01000005.1, forward strand.
GATGATTTGTTTCAAATTGGATGCATTGGTTTATTAAAATCAGTAGATAAATTCGATCTCTCATATGACGTGAAATTTTCTACGTATGCAGTGCCCATGATTATTGGTGAGATTCAAAGATTTATTCGAGATGACGGTGTGGTTAAAGTTAGCCGATCACTGAAAGAAACGGGTAACAAAGTACGAAAGAAAAAAGATGAATTATCCAAAAAATTAGGACGAAATCCAACCGTGAATGAAATTGCAGAAGCACTCGAATTATCACCTGAAGATGTCGTCTTATCACAAGAAGCGATTCGGGCACCTTCATCGATACATGAAACCGTCTATGAAAACGATGGGGATCCCATTACATTACTAGACCAAATTTCTGATAAAGATGAAGGGAAATGGTTTGATCAAATCGTCATTAAAGAAGCAGTCGAACAATTGAAGGAACGGGAACGTTTAATTGTCTACCTGCGTTACTATAAAGACCAAACACAGACAGAGGTAGCAAAAAGGTTAGGCATTTCACAGGTACAAGTTTCACGATTAGAAAAGAAAATATTAGAGGATATTAAAGGACACATGGTGGAATAACGCCAAGTGTCTTTTTTTTTAGGTCATTTTGACTATAACTCTAAGTATGTATGGACAATTAACTTACTTTAGCATCGTACCACACCGTAAGTGTTCGAGGCGGATCCCAATGAATATCTGTCTGATTTATAGCCGATGCTGCCCTTTTTTAATTAATAAAAAAATGTAATTAATGGAAATGATGAGTTTGAGCATGAATGGCGGAGATTAAGCAATACTAAATCTGTAAGGAGGAAGAAACATGGGTGTTATTTCTCTCTATGTAAGATTGCGTCCAAAGTTTCAAGCCATGTGTCAAGATACCATTCAAGTTCAACATATTGCTCAAATCATTGGTCCAAATCACGTTGTGACAAAAATTAAGAAAAAAACCATTCATAAGATTACACCAGAAGATAGTACTTATCTTGTTATTGACGTGATGGAGATCATTGATGCGATTTATTCTGACTATCCAGAGGCTGATATCCAAATTGTAGGTCCCAACCAAACCATTATTGAAGTTCAATCACATCATAAACCTCGCAGGCGACCTTTTTTATTTATGTTTGTTTGGGTGTTATTGTTCATTGGTTCAGGTCTTGCAATTATTAATTTTCATGAAGACGTGACCATGGGGAGTGTTCATGAAAAAATATATTATTTAATTACAGGAGAGAAAAATGCGCAGCCCCTCCTTCTACAGATTCCTTATTCAGTTGGCTTAGGTCTTGGAATGATTCTTTTTTTTAATCATGTATTTAAAAAGAAATTCAATGAAGAGCCTAGTCCTTTGGAGATTGAGATGTTTAATTATCAGCAAGATTTAGATCAATTTGTCATATTAAATGAAAGCAAAAAAAAGGATAAAGAAAAATATGATTAAAGACGTCGTTATCATACTGATTGGTCTAGCTGGAGGATTAATAACAGGTGGGGGTTTTGTAGCGACTCTAACCGTTTTAGGAATTATACCCAGGCTTGTTCAAATGACAAAAACAAAGAATAAAATAAGATTCTATGAGTGGAGTGTCATTGTAGGCGCTGTTTCGGGAACTTGGTTTGGGTTAAGAAACGATCAACTATCCCTTCCCATTTTACTAGTAACACCAATTGGTTTATTTTCCGGTATCTTCATCGGAATGGTTGCAGCAGCTTTGACTGAGGTACTTAATGTTATCCCAATTGTTTCTAGGCGGATTGGCATACATCAACAAATATTAACTCTACTTATGGCAATCGTTCTTGGTAAGATCTTTGGCTCATTATTTCATTGGGCTATTTTTGTCAAAATATAATCAATGTGTTTAACAGGAGGAAATAGATATGGTCAAATTAAATGATCCAAAAAATTATAGCAAAAATATGAAATCTTATCAGCCTTCCGTTCCCTATTTTATGAATTGCTTAAAGGCGTTTCTATTTGGTGGGGCTATTTGTGTTATTGGTCAAAGTCTTCAAGAGATGTATATACATTCTTTTCACTTTACTAAGGATAACGCAGGGAATCTAACGAGTGCGACATTAATTCTTATTTCAGCACTTCTGACAGGTTTTGGGGTATACGATAAGTTTGCTCGATACGCTGGGGCAGGTTCTCTCGTACCGGTTACCGGATTTGCGAATTCAATAACGAGTGCCGGACTTGAATCGAAAAGTGAAGGGATCGTTCTTGGCATTGCAACGAATTTATTCAAATTAGCTGGAGCGGTTATCGTCTTTGGAGTCGTATCTGCTACCGTTTTTGGTACGATTCGGTTATTTATTGAACATTTATTAAAGTGAGAAGGAGGAATGTCCTATGGGTAAAATCGGAAAACAGACGTGGAGATTTGAGAAACCCATCTATATCAACGCCACAGGGACAACTGTAGGTCCACTTGAATCACAAGGACCTTTGAAAGATAGTTTTGATAAGTGGTTTGATAAGTTACATTGTGACGAAAAAAATTGGGAAGCAGCTGAAAGAAAATTACTACAAGAAGCGATTACCATTTGCTTAAATAAAGGAAATCAGACCACGAAAAATATTGATATCTTTCTCGCTGGTGACTTGTTAAATCAAACCGTCACATCGAACTTTGTTGCCAGAGAAATTCAAATCCCTTTTCTAGGACTTTTTGGAGCATGCTCCACTTCAATGGAATCCCTCGCTTTGGGAGCTCAACTTATTGATAGTGGCTATGCACAAACGGCTTTATGTGGGGTTAGCAGCCACAATGGAGCAGCAGAAAGACAATTTCGTTATCCTACGGAATATGGAGGACCTACAGTTAAGACAAAAACATTTACAGTCACCGGAGCAGGCGTTGCTCTATTATCCCAAAAAACGTCTCATGTGATCGTTAAAGAAGCCATTATTGGAAAAGTGGTTGATTGGGGAATTGGTGATCCCAATAACATGGGAACGGCGATGGCACCTGCTGCAGCCGACACCATTTATACGTTTTTTCAAGATACGGGTTATAACCCACAGGATTTTGACATGATCGTGACGGGTGATCTTTCGAGTGTGGGAAGTCCCATTTTAAAACAACTTTTATCAGAGAAAAAATTAGACATCAGCAAGAATCACCATGATTGCGGTTTAATGATTTACAGGCCAAATCAGCCGGTGAGTGCGGGTGGGAGTGGATGTGCTTGCTCAGCCGTGGTCACATATGGACATCTGGTCAAACAATTAACGAAGGGCACGATAAAAAGGGTTCTTGTTGTAGCAACAGGTGCCTTATTAAATCCGACTGTTATCATGCAAAAAGAAACTATTCCGTGTATTGCTCATGGAGTTGTTTTAGAAGCGGCAGGAGGTCAAAATTCATGATTTTTTTATACGCTTTTCTTGTCGGTGGACTAATCTGTGTCGCTGGTCAAATTCTTTTAGATGTTTTTAAACTAACGCCAGCCCATGTGATTGTTTCTTTTACAGTTATAGGAGCCGCTTTGGATGTCTTTAGCATTTACGATAAGCTGATTGAGTTCGCAGGAGCTGGTGCATCAGTGCCTATAACAAGTTTTGGACATGCGCTTCTCCATGGTGCAATGGCTGAAGGCCATGAACATGGTTATATCGGTATTTTGATGGGCATCTTTAAACTAACTTCTGCTGGTATAACTTCTGCGATTCTATTTGGATTTATTGTCGCACTCATTTTTAAACCTAAGGGGTGAGTTCGCTGAAAAACGTCATTCTTATTACAGATGGTGATCAATATGCAAGAGAGGCCGTTGAGCACGCCGCAAAGATGCTACATTGCAGATGCATCTCTCAATCAGCAGGAAATCCAACCGTTCAGAGTGGTGAAGATATCGTTGATCATATCCTTAAAACTCCAACAGATCCTGTTCTCGTGATGTTTGATGATTCGGGGTTTAACGGGAAAGGACATGGTGAACAAGCACTTGAATACGTTGCAAAACATAAGAGTATCCACGTTCTAGGCGTTTTAGCCGTCGCCTCAAATAGTGCCAACCATGAGTGGACAAGGGTTGATGTAAGCATTGATAACACAGGAACATTGACAGAATATGGAGTGGATAAAGAAGGACTTCCTGATCTAGAATTAGGACGCATCTCTGGAGATACGGTTTATGTTTTAGATCGTTTAAGGATTCCTCTCATTGTGGGGATTGGAGACCTAGGGAAGATGCGCGGTATGGATACGATTGAACAAGGTGCACCAATTACCGTATCTGCGATAAAACTTATCTTAGAAAGGAGTGGCTATCATGACAACAGTAACGAAAAAGACACCCGTTTATAATCGATTAAAAGACAATGTAGATTATTTAAAATCAAGATTAGATATTGGCCCACATAATTTTGACGTAGGTAATCGCGATTTGAAGCTGATGGGTAAAGATCTATCGATTTTTTACAGTAATTCACTTGTTGAAACTCAGATTGTTGTTGCTTTAATTCAAAATATGTATTTCATGGCCACTAGCCATCATGGAACAAGAAATGTTTTTGATCTGCTTAAAACGCATGTTACACATGAGCAAGTAAGCGAAGTAAAGTCGCTTGATGAAGTCGTAGACAAAATGCTGTCTGGGCTAATCATCGTTTTTATTGATGGAGAAAGTGTCGGAATCGTAGTCGATACGCGTCACTATCCTGGAAGAACACCCGAAGAGCCAGATGTTGAAAAAGTCATTCGGGGTTCAAAAGATGGCTTTACGGAAAACATTATTGAGAATGCAGGACTGCTTAGACGGCGTATCCGCGATGAACGTTATCGAAATGAACTCCTTCAAGTCGGTGAACGTTCAAAAACAGATGTTTGTATTAGCTATTTAAAGGATGTCGTTAATCCCGATTTGCTTAAATCTGTACGAGAAGAAATTAAAAAAATAAATGTAGATGGCATTCCTATGGCAGATAAATCAATTGAAGAATTTATCTTAAAACAAGGTTGGAATCCCTATCCAATGGTACGTTATACGGGACGACCAGATGTTGCTGCTGCTCATCTACTTGAAGGTCATATCATTATCATTACAGATACATCGCCAAGCGCTATTATCATCCCTGTCACCCTGTTTCATCACGTTCAACATGCTGAAGAGTATCGTCAAGTTGTCGCAGTTGGAGCGGTGACGAGATGGATCCGATTTATAGCTATTTTCACATCTGTCTTCCTACTTCCCTTGTGGATATTGCTTGTACAACATCACCTTCTTCCGGATAATCTAAATTTCATTGGTCCGAATAAACACGATTACCATTTACCTTTACTTCTTCAAATCATCCTTGCAGAACTTGGGATTGAGATATTAAGAATGGCGGCGGTACATACCCCTACGGCCTTATCAACAGCCCTTGGACTTATTGCCGCGGTTTTAATCGGGCAAATAGCCATTCAAGTAGGTATTTTTTTACCTGAAGTCATTTTATATGCTGCAGTTGCTGCAATCGGAGGATATGCAACGCCAAGCTACGAATTAGGGGTTGCTAATAAAATAACTAGACTTATTTTAACAGTTTTAGCTAGTGTCTTCGGTGTTCCAGGTTTTGTTATTGGGGTTACCGTGTTTATCGTTTACTTGGCTAGAGTACAAAATCTCAACATACCTTACTTGTGGCCATTAATTCCTTTCAATCCAACAGGATTTTATAATATTATGATAAGAAGAGCCATGCCAACAGCCCGGATCCGCCCTAGTATTTTGAAACCACAAGACAAATATCGGATGCCGAAACCGGATAATAGTTAATGTCACTTTATAAGCCATACAAATGAGTTTATCTCTATTGTTGTTAAACGAATGCTTGTCATTTTTATAGCAACGTGTTAGAATAGCAAATAATTTCATATGACCTCTTTATTGAGAATAGAGGTGCAAGGCGAATGAGTAAAGACACCTGAGCGAAGGGAGCGACGACGGGTCTTGAAAGGTCAAATTGCCGAAGTCATCTTATTTATACCTAAGATAGATGTACTGGTTTAGTGTTGAACAAGCACTAAATTGTCACTATAATGATCACTATGATCTAATATATAGTGGAGGACTACTGCTCAATGAGGTACGGCTTAAAAAAGCTTATGTACTTCGTTGCATGGGCTTTTTTATATACCATTTGAAATGACTTTTTCTAGTTGTTCAAAATTGACAATAGAGATCTACAAACTACTATTATAGGTTCTCAGCTTTGGCTTGGTTGACGGTAAATCCTCAGCTTGGTTTGTCATTTTTTAAGATATCTTATTTTAGTCTTTTTGAACACGCATTTTATTAACTTAAGGAGAGGGTAATATTGCGTGGAACACAACGTGTCAACGAAAAAGGACATCTTACCATAGGTGGGGTGGATACTGTTGACTTAGTCAAACAATATGGATCACCATTATATGTTTATGATGTACAACACATTCGTGATCAAGCAAAAGCTTTTCAATCGGCATTCTCAAAATATCCTTCATTAACCTGGCATGCTGCTTATGCAAGTAAAGCATTTTCAAGTATTGCTATGGTTCAATTAGCGAATGATTTAGGTTTATCTCTAGATGTGGTTTCTGGGGGAGAATTATTTACAGCGATGAAAGCAGGCTTTCCTGCCAAAAGTATTCAGTTTCATGGTAATAATAAAACAATTGATGAGTTAGACTATGCTTTAAACGTCAATATTGGTACTATTATCGTTGATAATTTCTATGAAATTGAGTGCTTAGAGTATTTGTGTAAGGAAAGACAAAAACCCGTTAATATACTATTGCGCATTACGCCAGGTGTTGAAGCTCATACACACGATTATATAATGACTGGGCAAGAAGATTCTAAATTTGGTTTCAGCCTAGTCAATGGTGCTGCAGAAGAAGCAGTAAAACAAGTGATGAATTCTACGTATCTTCAGTTTAGAGGACTTCATTGTCACATTGGATCGCAAATTTTTGACACTGAAGGATTCAAACTTGCTATTAATAATATTTATAAATATTTATCAAAGTGGAAAAAGGAACTTGATTTTTCTTGTGAAGTACTCAATGTTGGCGGTGGTTTTGGTATTAAATATAATAACGATGATCAGCCACTTCCTATTTCAACCTATATAGATGCCATTGTCACCACTGTGATGGCAGAAAGTGATGCCCATCAAATGCCTATTCCTGAAATTTGGATTGAACCGGGTCGTGTTATTGTAGGCGAAGCGGGAACCACACTTTATAAACTTGGTTCATCGAAAACCATTCCGGGTATTCGTAAATATGTCTCTGTTGATGGCGGTATGGCAGATAATCTTAGACCAGCTTTATATCAGGCGAAATATGAAGCCGTACTGGCCAATAAGGCGAGTGCTAAGGATACTGAAGTTGTCACGATCGCAGGAAAATGTTGTGAGTCAGGTGATATTTTAATTCACGATGCCAAAATTCCAAAAAGTGAAAGTGGAGACATTTTAGCTGTACTATGTACAGGTGCCTATGGATATTCAATGGCGAATCATTATAATCGATTGCCTAAACCCGCTGTTGTATTTGTAGAAAATGGTGAATCAAAATTAGTGATTCAAAGGGAAACATATGAAGATTTAATTCGCTTTGATTGTTCGTATTCACAAGAACCTACGCATTAATCTAGACTAAATCCTCTGGTTAAAAAGCCAGAGGATATTTCTTACCCTTTTATTGTCATTGAATTGATGATAGACTTACATGAGGGTCATTTTTGTACTAAAACTTTTGACAGCTCTTCTTTTTATTTTCATAAAAGATCGAGTGAATGAATGAGTTTCATATAATATTGGGTAGTTTTACATTGAACATTTATTAAAAGTTTGGATATAATATAGCAAAAAGACACTTTTTTGTTTATAATGTTTATGGGAATTTAGGTACTCATAATAATGAGGGGTATAATATGTTAATTCGTTATAAAAAAAGTTACGAAAAAATAGCCATGGGGCTTCTTTCTTTTGTACCAACTGAGAAAGATATAAAAAAACTTCAAAAAACGATTAAAAAATATGAAGAAAATGATGATTGGCAACTTTTTTTATGGAAAGATGAAGACGATATTTTGGGTGCTGTAGGCATTCATTTAGAAGAGGATAAGGCGATCATTGAACATGTGAGTGTTAATCCTTCTTATCGGCATCAAGGCATCGGAAAGACAATGCTAAAGGCTTTAAATCAAATGTTAAGCCAAGAAGGCATACCCATCGTTCCTCAAAAGAAAATTGAGGAATTTGTAGATAAATGTTTAAAAGAAGCTAAAAAGGATGCTAATGAAAACACGGAAGAGACCGAATAATAACTGTATTCAGTTTCTTTTTTTTATGCAGATATAGACGCATAACATAATGGGTTGCTAAAAGTAATACGAGTCATGTGTCAGGATGATGAATTTGGAATATAAGATAAAAATAGATGCTTTTGAAGGACCTCTCGATCTATTATTGCATTTAATTAAACAGTTAGAGATTGATATTTATGACATCCCAGTTGCGGAAATAACAGAGCAATATTTAGAATTTATTCATCAGATGAAAGTGCTAGAGCTCGATGTGGCTAGTGAATATCTTGTTATGGCTGCAACCTTAATTGCAATGAAGAGTAAAATGCTTCTTCCTAAACAAGAACCAGAAGAGTTATATGATGAAGAGACTATAATCGAAGAAGATCCACGTGAAGAATTAATGAATCGTTTAATTGAATATAAACAATATAAACAGGCCGCAGAACAATTTAAAACGTTTGAACAACTCCAAAGTGAACAGTTTTCTAAGTCTACAAGTGATTTGAAAGACTATAAGCAAGAACTAAATGGGTCTCCTCCTCCCATGATTGGCCCTAAGGCGACGATCTTTGATATGTTAGGGGCATTTCAGAGATTGATGAAGAAAAAGAAGCTCATGAAGCCTTTAAAAACAACGATTGAACGCAATCAGTTACCAATTGGACAAAGAATGGTTGAAATTGTCGATGTATTAGAACAGTCAAAGACCTCGCTTACATTTGAGTCTTTGTTTACGTACCCAGATCGTACTCATATTGTTGTCACCTTCTTAGCGATGTTAGAACTTATGAAAAAGCACCAAGTCTATTGTATACAGAAGGACAATTTTGATGAGATAACGATCAGTTTGGTTGATGGGAGGGAACATAATGCCAGTAAAACCGACAATGAAAGCTATTATTGAGGGATTATTATATGTTGCAGGAGATGAAGGCATACTCCTAGCTCAACTTGAACAAATCTTGGAAACGGATCAAAGTACCATTCGTCAAACAATTGAAGAGATGAAAGTATCCTATGAGAATCAGGATTGCGGGATAACCATCATTGACCGACCTGAAGGTTATCAACTTGTTACAAAACCATCTCTTGCAAGTTACATAAAGAAATATGTGCAAACGCCAGTAAGTGCTTCACTTTCCCAAGCAGCACTTGAAACGATCGCAATCATTGCGTATCGAATGCCAATTTCACGGATTGACATTGAAGACATCCGTGGTGTGAAATCAGAAAAGGCCCTTCAAACGCTTGTATCGAGAGGGCTTATCAAAGAAGTGGGAAGAGCAGAAGGAACAGGAAGGGCCATTTTGTATGGCGTCACAAACCAATTCTTCACGTATTTTGGTTTGCAATCACTTGAGGATCTGCCTCCATTATCACAACAAGATTTTGAAGAGAGTGAAGGTGAAGAATCTGATTTGTTTTATGATCAGTTTAAAAGAACAGTGATGGACCTGTAGGGAAAAACCTCCATTTGGTTATGGAGGTTTTTTTACATGATCTATTTAAATATCCATGATTGATGTTAAACTCATTTGACTTTAAGCCTAAAAGTGTTTTGATAGCGGAATCCATTAACTTAGCCTTATAATCATAAACAGATAGTGGACTCATGAAATCAGAAAATGTAAAGTGATAATTTTTCTTTTTCGTTCATAGGTTAACCCATGGAGGTGCATGATATGGTTGGTCGATTTCTAGACAATTCAAGACTAAAATCTCATATTGAGACATGGAAAGTATTTGGACAACAATATGAAGATCTTCTTCGCTATTATATTATCTTTACGCCCATTCTTTCTTCAGTTCCGGCATTTCTCATTGTTTCTTCGCTTTACTTTTCCTTACTTCCTTTAATTCTAATGATCGGTGTATCAATTATTGCTTACATCATTTGGATAGGGATTCCTTTGCTGTTCTTTTTAATAAAAGATACGTATTCATTAAAAATAAAATACGCTGGAGTGATCATCTTAGCTGTCTGTCATCTTGTTTGGCTCGTTTTGTTTTCAATCATGATTTTCTAATGATTTTGATTAGTCCATCAGTGGGGGCTTTCTTTATCCCCAACTGATGGTTAGCTGAACCAATTGGACCTTTACAGGCAGTTGATCCATCGCCTATCTTCTTTGACTACTAAGAATCTTGAGGTGGGGGTCTTACTTGCCGTTAAAGCGGGATAAAAGTTAGCTTTTAATCATCATAATCTGTGTGGTCAAGCATATGCTTGTATTAAACCGGGACGAGATAGGATGATGAGTGATTATGAAAAAGCTGACTAAATTAATATTATGTATGCTAGTTCTAATAACGCTTATACCGAACGTCCAAGTACGAGCTGCTGGCGGTCCGGCTGTATCTGCACAAGCAGCCATATTAATGGATCAAAATTCGGGACGAGTTTTATACGAGAAAAATAAGCATAAAAAAATGAGAATTGCCAGTATTACAAAGGTCATGACAGCGTTACTTGCCATCGAATCAGGCAAACTAAATGAAACTGTCACAGTTAGTTCACATGCCTATGGCACTGAGGGGTCTTCATTGTATTTGAAAAAAGGGGAAAAAATAAAATTAAAGGAGCTCGTTTACGGTCTCTTGCTTCGTTCTGGTAATGACGCAGCTGTTGCTATTGCCGAACACGTAGCTAAGAGTGTTCCAGGATTTGTTTATTTAATGAATGAAAAAGCAAGAGAACTCGGGATGAAGGATACATCCTTTGCCAATCCACATGGTCTCGATGACCCTTCACATTATTCATCAGCATACGATATGGCTTTATTGACGAAATATGCGATGCAAAATTCCACCTTTAGAAAGATGTTTGGGACAAAGTATCATCGTTCACCGCAGAAAGGAGAAAAGTGGGACCGTGTGTGGAGAAACAAGAATAAGCTTTTATTCCAATATGCCTATTCAACAGGTGGAAAAACGGGGTTCACGTCACTAGCGCGTAGAACGCTCATATCCACTGCAACAAAAGACCACAAAGATCTCATCGTCGTAACTTTAAATGATGGAGACGATTGGAAAGACCATCAAAGTTTATTTGATTATGGGTTTAAAACATTTCAAAGAGTTCAAGTCGTTAAAAAAGGTAAAATGACTTTTTTAAATCAAGCATTTTATAAAAATCACATGTATGCTAAACGCTCGCTTTACTTAATGCTCACAAAAGAAGAAAAAGAGAATCTAAAATCAAACGTATTTTTAATACAACCACCCAAAAAAGAAGAGGAATGGAAAACAATACCGTCGCCAATTGGTAAAGTGGTTTTTACTAGTAACGACAAACATGTCGGATCATTACCTTTATTCTATGAAAAACCTAAAAAAGAAAAGAAAGGTTTTTGGTCTTTATTTATTCACGTTATATCACTAACGATGGGATTGTCTCAAAATGGTTAATATCATTTGGGTTGCAATGTTGGTCGTAGGTATAGTCTATGCGGCTTGCAATGGAACGATGGATAAGGTTAATCAAGCGGTATTTAACTCTGCAGAAGAAGGGGTTACCCTCTGTTTAGGATTAATTAGTATCCTAGTTTTTTGGCTTGGTATGATGAGGATTGCAGAAAAAAGTGGTTTATTAACAAAATTTTCATCTCTTTTTCGGCCAATATTATCAAAATTATTTCCTGATGTTCCAACAAAACATCCCGCAATGGGTTATATTGTTTCTAATACAATAGCCAATATGTTTGGCCTAGGTAACGCAGCAACCCCACTAGGTATCAAAGCAATGGAACAGTTAAAAAAGTTAAATGGTAATAAAAATGTGGCTTCAAGATCAATGATCACCTTCTTGGCATTAAATACATCTGGTCTTACCTTGGTTCCGACTACAGTGATTGCCATTCGTATGAAATATCACTCTGCAGCTCCAACTGAAATAGTAGGAGTAACGATTCTTGTGACGATATGTACAACCACTGCCGCCGTTTTAATTGATCGCTTTTTTTATTATCGAAGAAAAAGGAAGGGGAGGGAGTAATGGCCATCATCACAGCCCTTTCTATATGGATCATCCCAATACTAATAGGCATGATACTCGTACATGGTACATATAAAGGAATCCCCACCTACGAAACATTTGTAGACGGTGGTAAAGAGGGATTCTCTATGGCCATCTCAATTATTCCATATTTAGTAGGTATGCTTGTTGCCATCGGTGTGTTTCGCGCATCTGGGGCAATGGATATGGTATTAAACACGATTAAACCTTTTTTAGCTATCTTCGGTGTCCCGTCTGAAATTGTCCCGCTTGCAATCATTAGACCAATTTCAGGTACGGGCGCTCTTGGCATTATGTCTGATCTGTTAAAGCAGTATACACCAGATTCGTTTATTGGCAGACTCGCCTCAACGCTGCAAAGTAGTACCGATACGACATTCTATGTGTTAACCGTTTATTTTGGAGCGGTAGGAATTCATAAGACGGGAGATGCCTTAAAGGTGGGGTTACTGGCAGATTGTGTCGGTGTCATTTCCTCAATCATCTTTGTTTCACTTATATTTGGAAGGTAACAAAGAGTACAGAAATGTAAACTGTACTCTTTTTTTTGCTCGTTAAGAAAGTATAAAAATTTAAGGTATAAGTGTAACTAGGCCTCTGTTTGTACCTTATTTGGCCCCACCATCGGCAAGTTTTTAGACCTAAACATTCTTTTTAGAGTATGAAATTTTGGTTGCAATGTTAAAAGCAAAATGACTTAAAGTAACCGAGCATCTGGATATCTATGAATCCTTTGGAATAGTTCATATCAAACTTGTTAAAACTTCATGTGAGCGTTATGATGTTCAAAGAGGTGAAAGAATGGAACGACTACAAAAAGTAATTTCCCAATCTGGGATTACATCACGCCGTAAAGCAGAGAATTTGATTTCAAGCGGTAGAGTAAAAGTAAATGGAGAAGTTGTTACCAGTCAAGGGATCAAAGTCTCTTCAAATGATAAAGTAGAAGTTGACGGTGTTCAAATTGATCGTGAAATCTCTGTTTACTATTTGCTTTATAAACCAACAGGAGTTATTTCAAGTGTGAAAGACGAGAAAGGAAGAAAAGTGGTAACAGATTACTTTCCTCACGTGAGTGAACGGATCTATCCTGTCGGTCGACTTGATTATGATACGTCAGGAGCCATATTACTGACAAATGACGGAACTCTCGCGAACCTACTTATGCATCCTAAATTTGAAATAGATAAAACATATGTAGCTAAAATAGATGGTATTCCAAGTCAAAATCAATTAAATAAATTAGCTAAAGGCATCAGACTTGAGGATGGTGTAACAGCAAAAGCAGATGTTGAGATGTTATCAAAGGATAAAGCAAAGAAGCGCGCCATTATTCAAATAACGATTCATGAAGGGCGTAACAGACAAGTACGCCGAATGTTCGAAGCTCTTGGGTTTAATGTTTTAAAACTCAAAAGGGAACGGTATGGTTTTCTGGATCTAAAAGGTTTGGCTTCTGGAGATAGTCGTGAGTTAAAACCACATGAAGTAAAAACACTCTACCAATTAGTTAACAAAAAAAGATAAATCACAACTTTCTTTAGTATAATTGATGTACATTTATCGAAATTATCCTTAAAATAAAGATGTTAATGGTCATTAGCAAGGAGGTTTCCAATGGAACAAGATAAAATAGCCATTTTAGTAGTCGATGATGAAGATCGAATTCGAAAATTATTAAAAATGTATTTAGAGCGTGAAGGATTTGAAATTGACGAAGCCGCAGATGGTGAAGAGGCACTCATTCTTGCAACTGAGAAGGATTATGATGTCATACTCCTTGATTTAATGCTTCCTGGAATGGATGGTATTGAGATTTGTGAAAAACTTCGCGAGACAAAAGCCACTCCAATCATTATGTTAACAGCTAAAGGTGAGGAATCCCATCGAGTTCAAGGGTTTGAGGTTGGTACTGATGATTACATTACGAAACCATTTAGTCCTAGAGAAGTTGTATTGAGGGTCAAGGCATTACTCCGCAGATCGTCTAAGACAAAATTCCTAGAAACAGAACCTGCTGCAAAGAATATTATTGTCTTTCCCAACTTAACGATTGACCACGATGCTCACCGAGTGATGGTTAACGAAAAAGAAGTTGGTTTAACGCCAAAAGAGTATGAACTTCTCTATTATCTTGCCCAAACACCTGATAAAGTCTATACTCGGGAACAACTCCTTAAAGATGTTTGGAATTATGAATTCTTTGGAGATTTAAGAACGGTCGACACACATGTTAAACGGTTACGAGAAAAATTAAATCGTGTTTCAGAAGAAGCGGCTTCCATGATTGTAACGGTATGGGGTGTTGGTTATAAAATAGAGGCTGCTCAGATAGAAGAATGAAAATTTGGAAAAGTGTTGTTGGTAAACTTTGGATAACCATACTCATTCTTGTCTCTTTCGTATTATTATTTTTAACTATCCTCCTGTTGCAGTTTTTTGAGAATTTTCATCTTAATGAAGTTGAAAAGCAAATGACAAAGATAGCGACAAAAATATCAGAACATGTAACTGAAACAGGGCCTACAAAGAACACTTTGCTTACGGCTGCAGAGATCACGGATACCTATTCTGCGAGAACGGTCATTATTGATCATAAAAGATACTGGCAGGCAGGAGACAATCAAAATGTTCCGAAAATAAGTCCAAATGTAATTAAAAAGGATCTAGACTTAAAGTTAGCTTTATCCAGGCAGGAACATGTGGTCAAACAAGGGAACTTTGCTGTCAATTTAAATGGTAAGAAAGTACATAGACAGATGATGGTTGTTGGGGTGCCAATCAAATACGCCTCGGGTGAAAAAGGTGCCGTATATGTCTTTCAATCATTAAATACGATCCAAAAAACGATTAATCAGTCCAAAAAATTGATCTATATAAGCGCAGGAATTGCCATTATACTAACGACATTTTTTGCTTTTTTCTTGTCGACTCGTATTGCTTCTCCATTAAGTGCCATGAGAAAAGCTGCTATTCAGGTCGCAAAGGGGCATTTTGATTTAAAGGTACCCGTTTTAACTCATGATGATATGGGTGAACTTGCGAAGACATTTAATCAAATGGCCCAAAAACTGAAAGTTAATTTGACGGCATTAAACCAAGAGAAAGAGCAATTATCCAGAATCATTAATAGTATGGCCGATGGTGTCATGACATTTGATAGACAAGGTCAACTGGTTATCTCCAATCCCCCTGCCCGAATTCTTTTACATTCGTGGCGGTTTGAAAATAAAGGGCAGGCGGAGGATATCAGAAGTCTCCCCCATACGGTTACTTCTCTATTTCAACACGTCGTGACGAATGAAAATAAAGAGAATGGTGAAATCAACTTTCAAGGCCGGTCATGGGTCATCGTAATGTCTCCTCTTTACGACCAAGATAAAGTACGTGGAGCCGTCGCAGTTCTAAGGGATATGACGGAAGAAAGACAATTAGATCAACTTAGAAAAGGATTTATAGCTAATGTAAGTCACGAATTAAAGACGCCAATTGCCATGCTGCAAGGATATAGTGAAGCAATCATAGATAACATTGTTCAAACTCCTGAAGAAATGAGAGAACTCACGCAAATCATTCACGATGAATCCTTACGTATGGGTCGATTGGTCAATGAATTGTTAGATCTAGCTAAGTTAGAAGCAGGTCATTTCCAATTGAATCAAACGTTAGTTAATGTGGATTCCTTTTTTAGTCGAGTTGTGAATAAATTTCAAAATGTGGCAAAAGAATCTGGAATAACGTTGGTTTTCCGAGGTCCAAGTCAGAAAGATTATGAATTTGAATGTGATCCTGATCGAATAGAACAGGTTTTAACCAATCTAATTGATAATGCCATTAGACACACCAAAGAGGGAAATACAGTTACAGTAGAAGTAGAAGCAGGAAAAAAAGGTATTTATACCAATGTTGTTGATACAGGTGTTGGTATCAGTGAAGAGGATCTTCCTTTTGTATTTGAGCGTTTTTACAAAGCAGATAAAGCAAGAACAAGAGGAAAGTCTGGTACAGGATTAGGTTTATCTATAGCCAAAAATATTGTTAAAGCTCATGGCGGAGGAATTACTGTAAATAGTAAGAAAGGCGAAGGAACAACGTTCACTTTCTTCTTGCCCAAAAATGCATCTGAAAAGGTCTAATTGATTAGATATAAATGAACCATGACTAAATAAAACACCATCCTTTTACTTTAGGATGGTGTTTTGATCTATATGAGTTCTTCGTTATTCATCGCGATCCGGATTACCATGGAAGGGTTTATTTGAAACACGAACCGAATCGGTTGGGCACCCTTCATATGCGTCGATCATATCATCTATTAATTCCTCTGGAATCCCTATCTCACCGGTATTTTTATCAAGTAAAACAAAAGCAATCCCATCGTCGTCGTAATCATATATATCAGGAGCTGCAGCTCCACAAGCCCCGCAAGCGATGCAGGTGTCTTTATCAATAATTGTAAACTTAGGCATTTTTTATCCCCCATTTTCTCTATCATATCTATTTTAAGCCGACAAGTCATTTTTTTCAACCAAGTGACAGGATAAAATAAAAGTTGATCTTTTGTTATATAAATGTGTGTTCAAAAAGGTGACAAATTAGAAGCAAGAAGGTCAAGGCGGCGCCGTTTTGAGGACCGGAATGTAGGTTTTTACTACATGAGGACCGGCCTTCCACAGGATGTGGTGGCTTCAACTTTGCTCACAGGACGTGAGCGATTTTAGTTGAAGATCCTCTTGGATAGCGCCCGAGATTCGCAGCTTATCATTTGGTGACTTATTGAACTACCTATAAACCATTATTATGGTAAGCTAAGATAGTGATAAAAAAGACCAATCAAAGGGGAAAGTTTATGTCATATCACGTATTTGTAGTCCTTCATCTTATAAAAAAATTCCAAGGTGATCGTTCGATTTATGGCATTTACCACTTACTTCATGGGAAAAAATCGTCTCAAACGATTCAAGATAGCCTTCTCTTTTCCGCAAAAGCTTTTTTCAATTCTCTAGAAAACCTTTCACGGGAGAACTGGAATAACTTAATTCGTACCTGTTGTTCAAAACATCTTCTACAGGAAATTAAAAAAGATCACGTTACTTTAACAAATGTAGGTTCAGATACTTATTTGATGCTCTCAAAATCCTATACTATTCCAACTGGCTTAGAATTAACTGCCTGGATTGACATTGAAACGCGATTCTGGAAAAAACTAAAAATGATTATACAAAGTCTTTCACATATGATTCATCACGAACGTTATTACTATCCTGTTTCAAGACAAGACGACATTCAACAATGGACCAAAAACTTTTATAGACATTTGGAGGTTAACCGCTATCAACTATCGAATCAACTTCAAAAAGAAATCAAGACAGCTCTTTCGATATGCTCTGATTTAGAGAGTGGGATCTTAGTTTATCAGTTATCTGGTTTTCAGGTAAATGGAATGACAATTGAACAACTCGCCAAGGTGACTCATTTATCGCTATTTGAAACCTCTTTCCTGTTTAAATCATCTCTGCGAAAACTCCTTAACCAAATTGCAGCTAAGCCAGATAAGTATCCGATTCTAGCAAAGATAGCTGATTTAGATAGGCCTGTTTCAGCGGTTTCATTAACACAATCGGCTAGGAAGACACTGAACCTTATTAATCGCGGGCTTACATTGGATCAAATTGCCTCATTACGTCATTTAACTCAGAATACCATTGAAGATCATGTGGTAGAAATCGCCTTTCAGGATCCTTCTTTTCCTATCGATTCATTTATTGATGAGAAGTCTTATCAACACATACAGCAAATTATCGGTTCTTTAACAACCAAGCGGCTGAGTGTGATTAAAGAAGCATGTAGACAAGATATCTCTTATTTTATGATTCGTCTTGTATTAGCAAAGGAGAGGGTATAGGTTGCTAGAAACTTTACTAAAAGAAAAATTCGGTTATTCATCATTTAGACAAGGTCAAAAAGAAATTATTGATTCTATAATACATAGAAGACATGTTTTTGCTGTTCTACCAACAGGCAGCGGTAAATCGATTTGTTATCTATTACCTGGATATGTGATGGAGGGTTTAGTCATCATCGTGACACCGCTTCTTTCATTAATGGAGGATCAATGTGAACAGTTACGAGCACATGGTGAAAAAAGAGTAAAAGCCTTAAATAGTTTTCTATCCTACCAAGAAAAAGACCGGATACTTGGACAATTACGGGATTTAAAATACTTATTTGTTTCACCTGAAATGTTACAAAATAAAAAATTACTCAACCAATTAGCAAAGATCAAACTGGCTCTGTTTGTTGTTGATGAAGCTCATTGTATATCAGAATGGGGACATGAATTTAGAACAGATTACTTAAAACTAGCCAATATTAGGCATACTTTAGGAACAGCTCCATGCCTAGCCTTAACGGCCACAGCAAATGACCATGTCAAACGTGATATTATCAAACAGTTGGATATGGAAGAATGTGACCAGTACATTTACCCCATTGATCGAAAGAATATATCGATTGCCGTGAAAAAATGTGAAACAATAAATGAAAAAATAGAGGAAGCCATCTCTATCATAAAAATGGTTCATTTGCCTGGCATTCTTTATTGTGGAAGTAGAGCTTGGACAGAACAATTAACGTCTATTATTCAAGTTCGGACCCATTATCGCGTCGCTTATTACCATGGAGGCATGACTTCAGAGGACCGTATCCTTATCCAACGTCAATTTATTGATGGAGAACTAGATCTCATCGTTTGTACAAATGCCTTTGGTATGGGAATTAATAAATCCAATGTAAGGTTAGTGATGCATTTCCATTACCCTAAACATATCAATGCTTATGTTCAAGAGATTGGACGAGCAGGACGAGACGGTAAACAAAGTCTAGCTGTCTTACTGTATTGTCCGATAGATGATGAGATACCAAAACATTTGATCGATCAAAGTTATCCAGACGATGATGTATTAGCTAGAATTTTTTCGAGAATTAAATATGAAAACGCGAAACTACATTCAGATGAGCTTTTAAAAATAATGCAGGAAGAAGGAGCGAGTGAGACGGCAGCCCATTTTTTGCAATATCAATTAGTCCAATTTCCTAATATGGACTTAGATATGGAAAAAGTCCATAACAAGATCAAATCGACCATTCATGAGAGAAAACAACATAAATGGCGAGAATTAAATGAAATGAAAAGATGGATTGAGACGAAAAGATGCCGGAGAGAAGCTTATTTAGAATTATATAATGAGCAAGTCATTGAAAAAAGAGAGCCATGTTGTGATCATTGTGGTTTAAATTGGGACATTTTTAGGAAGGGTAAAAGAGAGACAAGGAGTTTGGAAAAAATGGATACGTGGGAAGAACGATTACAAAAGTTATTGAATAACCATTTGAAAGTATAGGAAACAAGATAGCTCATGCCCATTACTTAGAGGTCATTTATACTATGACGGACGATACTTTTAAATATATGATCAAAAAGAAATTCTTCTCATGTTGCGTTATTTAAGAAGGGGGTCACACTAGATGAATAGAAAGCAATTAAACGCTTTAAGTGACCAAGAGATCAAACACGCCCTAATACAAACACAGTTAATCTTACTGTTAATCAGTGTGATGTGGATTTTGATATATAAAAACAATTGGCCTTACTGGAAAAAAGTATTAACCATAAGAGGTGATGACCATCTCTTTATTTTTGGGGTTCTTCCAGCCCTCGTTGTTGTTCTTTTACAAATAATCATTGATAAATCTGTTCCAAGACATTGGTTTGATGATGATGGCATGAATGAGCGCATGATGCGAGCTCTTTCAATACCTGAACTTTTTTTATTTATGGGATTGGTTGCTTTTAGCGAAGAATTACTATTTAGAGGGCTCATTCAATCCACCTTTGGAATATGGATAACAACTCTGTGTTTTGCTGTCATTCATGTGAGATATTTGAAGAAGCCTCTTGTGATTTTTGTCCTCGTCCTTATTAGTTTGCTTTTAAGTTGGTTATTTGCAAAAACAAACAGTTTAATCATTCCAATGGTAGTCCACTTTATCATTGATTTGTTGCTGGGTCTTTTACTTAAATGGCAATCTAACCAAAGTTCTTTATAATCGTGACGTAATTGCCCTCAACGTGATCATAAACATAGCTAGAATAAATAAATGGTTTTAATCTTCCTTTTTTGTCCTATTCCCTCATGTGTTCACATACTTTGGTAAGGGGAGGGACATGTATGGAAGAGATAAAAATTAAGGCTTTGCGTGATGAAGGCGTTATTCCCGAGACGACGTATCGACTTTTATGTAAACTCATAAAATTAAAAGAAGATGAATCAAAACAAAAAAAAAGGCGTTTATGGGTGAGCACAACTCTTGTCAGTCTCTATACTTTTTTTGTTTTTTATCTATTCTTCATTAAATTATCTGGACTAACTGTTCTTGATCCGATGAGATCTGTAAGTACAGATCCAGTTATTCTTTGCTTTGGTTTGCTTTGTATTTTGATCCATTTTATATGGGTGAGTGCAAGAAATAAATATGAAGAAGCTAAAGGGGATTTTGATGATTTAAGGAAAGAAATGATAGATCGTTATGAAGAGCTATGGTTTAAACAGATCGATCAAAATGGGAAAGATGAAGCGCTGCGTTTTTTAAATGACGAAAAAGATATCAATTTATATCATAAGTGAAGATTTTTAGAAGCTTTGATAAACCAATCAGGTGGAGAATCTCCTCCGCCTGATTAGAATTTTAAAAACGTCGTAAGGAGGGAGCGTTGTTATTTGAATGCATAGACATATTTAAATAAAGCTTTATCGGTATACAAGAGGACATGTCATTTAGTCCGGTTTAGAAATATTTTTTCTTATCACGTTCTTCTTTTAATATTTCCACAGCTTCACGGAAACGCTGAGAATGGACGACTTCTCTTTCTCTAAGAAAACTCAAAGATTCATTTAAAAATGGATCATCGGAAATATTAATAAGCCATTGATATGTGGCACGAGCTTTTTCCTCGGCTGCAATATCTTCATATAAATCGGTAATGGGATCTCCTTTAGCTTGTATGTAAGCTGCAGTAAAAGGCACTCCCCGTGCGTTATCGTAAAAAAGATCTTTACCGTGATTCACATAATGTCCACCTAATCCAGCGGCTTCTAATTGTTCAGGTGTGGCATCTTTAGTCAATTTATAAACCATTGCAGCAATCATTTCTAAGTGGGCAAATTCCTCAGTCCCAATATCATTTAAAAGACCGATGACTTTATCTGGAATCGTATATCTTTGATTTAAATACCTCAAGGCGGCAGCAAGTTCCCCGTCAGCCCCACCATATTGTTCCATCAAAAATTTAGCTAACTTAGGATTACATGTACTGACCTTTACGGGATATTGTAGTTTTTTTTCATAATACCACATGCCAATAGACACTCCCCACTTGTATTTTCATCAGATGGTTGACCTAATCATGACATATTAAAGAAATCAATAACGAATTGACAAAAGGTACGTCTACTTGCAGAGACGACAGACTAAACTTGCCATGGCCATGGAGCTTCTTTCCATTTCCATGGGTACTCGGAATAGCTTCTTCCAAAATGCATTAAAGGTCCAAATTGAGCTTCAAATTTTTGTTTGAGTTCGAGACTTTGTTTCGTTAAGGAATTAAATTGTTTTAGTGCATTGAGGTCATTCGGATGCGTATCCATGTATAAATTTAATTCGACTAAGGCCAAGTCAATAGATTGAATAACCTCCAACTGCTCATAATAGCTCTTTGGCAGAGGTTTTTGTTTATCCATCCTCATCACTCCTAAAATCAAAGTAGTAACAATTGAAAAAAAGGTAGGAGATCGTTTGAAATTTCATTATTCGTCCACTTCTATGGAACGATAAAGGAACGTTTTAAGAGTTTTTTTAGCTTTAGAAGTGGACTATTTTTAAAAAAGTTAGGTTTTACGACTTCTTCGTTTCAAAAGGATTAGTATAGGGAGTATATAAATCGGGCCAAAGGGTGCCATGTTTTAATGCATCATTCAGGTTAAATTGTTTAAGATTTTCGGGTTGAAATCCCAAATAGAGTTGTGCAGGTGTTTCGTATGTTTTGACACGTAGAGGTGGACAAGGATCGAATGGACTCACGTAAGGTTTATATGTTTTTCGAAAAGTCGGCACAGCAGAAAACCTCCTTTATTAAAAAATGTTTACTTTTCTTGTATATGTTTCTATAGCTTGTCAAAGACCGAAAATAATAAGATAGATCTTGATATTTAAACGTTTTTTAATATTTAGCCTCATCAGAAAAGGATTAGCAACTTTGATGTGGAATACTGTTATATAACAAAATCTCAAGCATCTAGAATTAACATGGGTTTTAGAATATTAGATGTATGAAGATTAATCTTGCAAAAATAGGGAAAATAAGCATTGATCGATCTAATTCTGGTAATGTGAAACCTCAATCAATATGGATATTTTTCATTATTAGCGGAATGGGAAGTAATAATTTTTTATTTATTTGTGTTCAGTTGAACATAATTTAGTGTTCTACATAAACTAAAAAGACGAAAAGGGATTTAGGGATCGGGCAGCAAGTTTCGTCTTATTCAAGTCATATCCGCGTCCCATGGACCTTTTTTAAGAAAAAGAATGATGCTTTTAGTGATAGGACTTTTAGGAGGGTAAGGTTTTGTGGTTTGTGCTAATTTTTCTAGGCCTGTTCCTTTTTGCCTCTCTACTTATGCTCCTTTACATGTATATCGAGGCGCATTTAAATCGAATTATCCTTCATCATATTGCCTTAAGGGGTCTAGATGAAGTCTTTGAAGGCTTTCGTATTTTTTTTATATCGGATATTCATAGGAGATCGATATCACCTAAGCTCATTGATAAGTTAAAAGAGCTACCTAAAGTTGACTATGTGGTGATCGGCGGAGATATTACCGAAAGAGGCGTTCCATTTAAACGAGTTGAAACAAATTTAAGAGTACTAAGCCAAATTGCCCCACTCATCTTTATTTGGGGAAACCATGATTATACCGTTAATAAAAATCGACTTATAAAAACGTTAAAACATTACCATGTTCAAGTTTTAGAAAATAACTGTATGGTTATCACTCGTGGTGGGCGAACGTTAAACCTTGCAGGTGTTGATGATTTAACTTATGAGAAAGATGATTTAAACAAGACCCTTCAAGGAAAGGCCGATGCTCCCGTCATATTGTTTTCTCATAATCCGAATATAAAATATAGAATCACAAAAGATACAGGTATTCAACTTGTTGTTAGCGGTCACACGCACGGTGGCCAGATTCGATTATTTGGAATTAGTTTAAAAGAAGTTGGAGGCGTAAAAAGACGATCTTTTGGAAAACTAATCATAAGCAATGGATATGGAACAACGCGTTTACCGCTTAGATTCAGTGCAAAACCAGATACGTTATATCTCATCTTGAATCGTGCAGAGAAGAAGTAATAAAACTTGTCCATATAGCAGAACTCATTGTATACTACTACATAAGCCTCTGTTATGAACAAGTAAAGAGGAAGATGCATATAGTATAAAAAGATTTTCGTGTAAGGTAAGGAGGACGATACAATGCGGTTGGAGAGATTAAATAGCGATAAAATTAAGATCTTCTTAACGTTTGATGATCTTAATGAACGCGGCATTTCCAAAGAAGATATGTGGCATGATCTTCCAAGAGTTGAACAACTCTTTCGCGATATGATCATGGAGGCTGATGATGAGCTTGGTTTTCAAGCAGATGGCCCAATTGAAGTTGAAGTGTTTTCCTTACCTGCTCAAGGGATGGTTGTTATAGTTTCTAAATCATTTCATTCAGATTCCGATATATTTGATGATGAAGATGACAATTACATCGAAATGCAGGTAACTCTAGATGAAAGCTATGATATTTTGTATCAA
Source organism: Terrilactibacillus tamarindi (assembly GCF_009718825.1). Classification (GTDB taxonomy): domain Bacteria; phylum Bacillota; class Bacilli; order Bacillales; family Sporolactobacillaceae; genus Terrilactibacillus; species Terrilactibacillus tamarindi. The sequence goes on from NZ_WNHB01000005.1 coordinate 48,316, forward strand.
TTTACTGATTTTGAAGATGTTATCTCTCTAGCTCGAATGCTCCATCATATGGGGGAAGAAAGTGGCATTCTCTATCTGTTTGAAAATAAATATTATATATGTTTCGATGAGGATCAAGTTTCTATCGATGTTCCAATTTTAGTATCTGTTTTAGCGGAATTTGGTAATACATCCACGATAACAATACACCGTTTAATGGAGTATGGTAAACCCATAATGGAAGAAAAGGCCATTAAACAATTGCATCACTTTTTTATTGAAGGGAAAACCTCACATTAATCGTGAGGTTTTTAATTTTGGTTAGCTTCACGTTTATATTAGAATAATCAGTATGAATCATGTTGATCTGAAATAAAAATAAGTTTATTGTGATTCCATTATATGACGATCTCATTTATTTTATGAACTTTTAAATAAATTGATTGAAATATTATGGGTTGAAGGATGCTTACAAATTTTCTATAGTTAGAGTAGAGACATTTAACCATATACATAGGTAAAGACTATAGTATCTAATAGAGTGAAAAAGAGACAAGGAGAGATAGGGATATGGAAGACGTTATTATTATTGGAGCAGGACCTTGCGGATTATCCGCTGCCATCTATTTAAAAAATGAAGGGTATCATCCTTTAGTCATTGAAAAAGGCAATATTGTTCAAGCAATCTATCGTTATCCAACCCATCAACAATTTTTTAGTTCAAGTGATAAGTTGGAAATTGGTCATATGCCATTCGTCATTGAAGATCGGAAACCTCGAAGAAATCAAGCTTTGTCGTATTATAGAGAGGTTGTCAAAAGACAGAACATTCGAGTCAATAGCTTTGAAGAAGTCATCAAAGTAGAAAAACAGGACGACGGCATTTTTCATGTTTTAACAAAACTGGATAAAAATCTAGGAGAAAAATCATATCAAGCTCGTTATATCATTGTGGCTACTGGGTATTATGATCATCCAAACTTAATGGGAATTCCGGGTGAAAATTTACCTAAAGTTTATCATTATTTTAAGGAAGCTCATCCATTTTTTGATTGTGATGTGGTTGTTATTGGTGGAAAAAATTCTGCTATAGATACAACGATGGAATGTCATAAAGCTGGCGCAAGAGTGACGGTGATTTACCGTGGTTCTTCTTATTCTAAAAGTATTAAACCGTGGATACTACCTGAATTTGAATCATTAGTCAAACATGGTAAAGTCAATATGATTTTTGATGCAGAAGTAACGGAAATTAAAGAAAAGTCCGTCGTTTACATGAAGGACGGGAAAACTTCTGAAATAAAAAATGATATTGTTTTTGCTATGACGGGGTATCATCCAGATCAATCAATGCTTGAAAGTATGGGGATAGCCATCGAAAAAGATACAGGGAGACCGGTATATAATCCACAAACCATGGAAACCAATGTTAAAGGGATCTTTATTGCAGGTGTCATAGCAGCAGGAAATGATGCTAATGAGATTTTTATTGAAAACGGACGTTTTCATGGCGATCCAATAAGTCAAACGATTGTGATGAGAGACAAAGCGGCATCCCTTATTTAAGACCAAAATACATCTTAAGAATGATGAAAATCATTATTATAAACGTTATAATAGGAGTTACGGTGATTAAATAAGTGATTAGTATAGACGGAATGACTATTCCAAGCGATTGAAAATCGTGACCCCTTCGAATGGGTTAAAATTAATATAGAATTGAGGATGCATATGTTTACCGTATTGTCTGCGGGTATTGCACCGGGCATAGCGCTATTGTCCTATTTTTACCTCAGGGATAAATATGAAACAGAACCGATTCGAATGGTCATACGTATGTTGGTTTTTGGGGCATTGGTTGTATTTCCTGTAATGGTTGTACAATTTGCTTTTCAATCAGAGCACCTTATTCATTCGAATTGGATAGAAAGCTTTTTCCTCAATGGTCTTTTGGAAGAATTTGTTAAGTGGTTTCTTGTTATTTATACAGCTTATCATCATACGGAATTTAATGAACGTTATGATGGGATCGTATATTCAGTGGCTGTTTCATTAGGTTTTGCAACCGTTGAGAATGTCCTCTATCTATCCGCATATGGCCTACATTACGCTATCATGCGCGCTTTGTTGCCTGTTTCGAGTCATGCTTTATTTGGTGTTATTATGGGATATTATATTGGAAAAGCAAAATTCTCTACCAATAAAAGAAAATATTTATTCGTAGGTCTATTATTTGCAGTCCTACTTCATGGGGTATACGATCTATTACTACAATTTAAAACATCTTGGCTATACATCATGGTTCCATTTATGGGCTTTATGTGGTGGAATGCCCTTAGAAAAGTGAAAATGGCACATGTTCAGCATCAACTTTGGTTAAAACGTAAGTTACCTTTATCACGTTTATCGGATAAAATGAACGGAGATTTACCACAATAAAGTTTCATTTTTTCTTAAAACATAACAAATTTGGTTATGTTTTTTTTTTGCGGAAATTTTTAACTTATAATCCGTTACAACTCATATGTAACGAAAATATAAGTTTATCCTTTTTCTATACATAAACTCACTTTTTTTTGAAAGACTATGGGTATATCTTGTGAATTAGGAGACGTGATCATGAGAAAGATAGGATATATTCAGAGGATAGGCATAGCTGTTACAGTTATCGTCCTATGTACGTTTATACTAAATTTGCAATCAAATCAGGCAACGGCATTTTCAGGACAAATCGTTCAAAAAGGTTCAACAGGTGATGATGTCATTGAACTTCAAGCAAGATTGCAATATATAAGCTACTACAAAGGAAAGATTGATGGAGTCTTTGGTTGGGGCACCTACTGGGCTTTAAGAAACTTTCAACAAAAATATGGATTAAAAGTTGATGGTCAATTAGGAACTATGACAAGGCAAAAATTAGTCAAAGCTTCGAAATATGATGAAAGCTTTGTTAAAAGAAATATCAATGCAGGAAATGCTTTCACCTATTACGGTGGAGTTCCACTAGACCAGCAAGTGAAAAAAAGGGCAGCGAACAATTCCTCAGGGAATAACAAAAATCAGTCTTCTAATCAAAACCAGTCAACTGGCCAAAAGGGTAATCAAGGTGGAAAATACACAATAGATCATCTGCCATCAGGATATTCTAAAAGCGATATTAATTTAATGTCCAATGCGGTCTATGGTGAGTCAAGAGGAGAGCCATATGTTGGACAAGTTGCAGTCGCAGCCGTTATTGTTAATCGAGTTTCTAACTCTAAATTTCCAAATAACGTCTCAGGGGTCATTTTCCAACCAGGTGCTTTTACAGCTGTCGCCGATGGACAAATATGGTTGACACCCAATGAGACAGCTAAAAGAGCCGTGTTGGACGCCTTAAATGGGTGGGATCCAACTCACGGAGCCATTTACTATTTTAATCCAGAGACGGCAACATCAGCTTGGATTTGGAGTCGGCCACAAATTGCAAAAATAGGGAGACATATTTTTTGTGAATAAACAATTTTTATTAAATGACATTTTTATTTCACACCAAGGTACTAAGTAATGATATTTACTTAGTTACATCTATTGTGAGATCGTTCTCACGTGTTTGAATAAATAGGTGACCGATGGGTGTTGAAAATGTTGCTATTGCTAAAAAGGAGTGAACGTCTGTGTTTCGTTCTATATTAATTGCAATTTTGGCGTTATCTGTCATTGGATTCTCTTATTGGGGTTATGAGGAACACCAAGAGAAAAACGATATTCTTATTCATGCAGAGAATAATTATCAACAAGCTTTTCATGAACTCGCCTACTATATTGATCAACTCCATAATCAAATAGGTTCAACGCTCGCCATGAAAACTCAAGATTCGATGCGCCCACAGTTGGCAGATGTTTGGCGTTTGTCTACACTCGCACATGGGTTTATTGGCGAACTACCATTAACGTTAATGCCATTTAATAAGACGAATGAGTTTTTGGCTAAGGTCGGGGAATTTAGTTACGAAAAAGGCATCAAAGAAACAAGGGATAAAGAAATATCTGACTCAGACTACAAAAAACTTCAAAAACTTTACAGTCAATCAAAAGAAGTGGAAGATGGCTTACGAGATGTTGAAAATGTTGTTATGACCAATCACTTAAGGTGGATGGATGTTGAACTGGCTCTCTCTTCTCATAAACAGAAAATGGATAATCAAGTGATTGATGGATTAAAAACAGTCGATGCTAAATCTGCAGATTACACGAAAAGTTTTGAGATGACAAGTCCCAAAAATGCGGTTACCCAAGATAAAACATTTACAAATCTAAGTGGTCCAAAGATAAATCAGAAAGAAGCGATCCAGCGATTTAAGTCGTTTATCGATGATCAAAATATGAAGGTCAAAAATATAGAATTAACGGGTAGAAATGGAAAAAAAGACTCTTATACGTTATCTATGGAGAATAAATCAAATCAAAAAAGTGTATCTGGACAAGTGTCTAAGCAAGGTGGGCATGTCATTTGGTTTATGAAACAACGTGAAGCAAACTATGACAAAGTGACGTTGTATGAGGCCACTCAAAAAGCGAATAAATACTTAAATAAGCGAAAAATAAACAACATGGTTCTAGTACAAAGTGACCAGTATGACCATGTTGGCTTATTAACCTATGTTTTAAAAAAAGAAAACGTTCGAATTTATCCAGCTTCCATTCGGATAAAGGTTGCTTTGGATACTGGGGAAGTGATTGGATTTGATCAGACAGATTATTTATATAATCGAAAAATCCATGTTAATTTAAAGCCCAAGTTAAAAAAACAAGCGGTTATAGATCATTTAAGCAATAAAATAAAAGTACAGGAAGTTCATTTGGTCGTTTTTCAAAATGAGCAGAATCAAAATGTTTTGTGTTATGAAATTCTTGCCACACAAGATCAACATTCTTATCGAATACTGATCAATGCAAATACGAATGATCAAGAAAAAGTTGAATTATTAAATGGGTAAAAAGAGGGAGATAACTTCCTCTTTTTTAATACGTTATGATAAAATTTTAGTAAAGAGCAGTTAGGGGAGAAGAGAGGGACGAGATGTTTAAGATAGGGGAAAATCTCATATTAGAATATAGAGAAAAAGCAAATGAAATTAAGAAGTTTCGATGCCGCATTACCCAGATAGAATTAGATAAAGGGCTATATATTGATTATCCTGTCAACATCAAAACGAGAAAAACAGAACTTATTCCAATAAGGACTCAGATTTTAGCTTACTATAATAACAATCAGAAAGTTGTTCGATTTCCTACGTTTATTATTGAAAGAAAGAAAAGTAAGGTTCCATTGTTGATGCTTCAATACCCCAGTAGGGAAGACATTAAAGTGATCCAACGTAGAAATTACGTTAGGGTACAGGTCTCTGTCGATGTAGCTATTCATTTTAAACAACAGGATAAAGAGCCGTTCACGACATTATCCAGTGATATAGGTGGTGGGGGGATTTTAATCAATTTACCTGCAAATCAAGAATTAATAGAAGAAGAAATGGTTAATGTATGGGTATCATTACCTATGCAATCTGGACAATTTCAATATATACAACTTACTGGCCGTGTTGTTAGACTATTTAATGATAAAAAAACAGGAACCGACAAAGCCTCCATCGAATTTAAAGAGACAACAGAAAAACAAAGAGAACCGATTATTCGATTTTGCTTTGAACAACAATTACAAGAAAGACGTATTAGAGATAGAAAGTAGGCTAGGGGAGATACTAAATCAGTTCGTTACTTTATACATAAATGGGTATTTGCCGATGGATTTTTAGACGTTGACAAAATGGAAGAACCCCATTTCTTATGGTATAGTAATACAGGAAAAATAGAAGTGAGAGATAGGAGCTTTGGGGGAAATTATGAAAGAGAATTTTCAAGTTGCGATAGATGGTCCTGCTGCAGCAGGAAAGAGTACTGTAGCCAAAAAGGTAGCTCAAATATGTTCTTTTATCTACATCGATACGGGTGCAATGTATCGTGCTTTGACGTTTAAAGCATTAGAGGAAAAAGTAGATTTGACAGATGGTCAGAAACTGAAGTCTATACTTGATAGTGCTATAATTAAACTTAAACCAACGAAAAATGGTCAGCGAGTCATTCTCGATGGTGAAGATGTAAGTGAAGTTATTCGTTATCAGAATGTCACAAATGCGGTCTCTCTGGTGTCATCACATCGTGAAGTTCGTAAAGAAATGGTATTAAGACAAAGAAATTTGGCTAAAAATACAGGTGTTGTTATGGATGGAAGAGATATTGGTACACATGTTCTGCCCGATGCAGATGTAAAGATTTTTCTAAGAGCATCTGTTGAAGAACGAGCATTAAGAAGATATAAAGAACTTATGGCGAAAAATATTTTAGCCGTGTCTTTAGAAAAGTTACAAGAAGAAATCGCCTTAAGGGATAAGAAGGATAGTGAACGAGAGGTCTCCCCATTAGTAAAAGCCGAAGATGCCATTGAAATAGACACAACATCGTTATCAATTGAAGATGTCGTTGATCGAATATTGGCACTTGTGAAAGAGAGGCAATCACATTGAGCTTATACTCTATGGGTAAGAATTTTTTTCACTGCTTATTTCGTATGGTTTATCGATATGAGGTTGTGGGAGTAGAACATATTCCTAAGGATGGCGGCGTTCTTATTTGTAGTAATCATTTATCCAATTTTGATCCACCACTTGTAGGTGTCTCTTGTCCAAGAGATGTGAGTTTTTTAGCAAAATCCGAAATGTTTAAATTCAGCCTTGGTAGACGAATATTAACAAAGGTACATGCTTTTCCAATTAGACGAGGTGCGGGTGATCGCCATGCTTTAAAAGTCGCAAAGAAATTATTAGATGAAGGCCATGTTTTAATTATGTTTCCAGAAGGAACAAGGAGTAAAACGGGTGATTTCAACCCGGCACGGCCAGGAGTTGGTTTCTTTGCACTTAGAACAGATGCCGCCGTAATACCTTGTTATATTAAGGGGAATTACAAACTATTTAGTCGAGTAAAAGTATACTTTGGTCAGCCAGTAGATACGTCTAACTTTAAAGAGAATAAAGCAAAACCCATTGAAGTAGCCAAATATATAATGACTAAAATCGAGGATTTAAAAGAAAGATCGGTTTAAAAGATTGATATCGGTCAGATAAGCTTATCTACTTGACAAATAGTCCTAATTGTAAGAAGTTAAAATAAGAGAGTTAGTGTTGGTTAATTAAAGGAGGTCACTGATAAATGGTTGAAGAAACAAACAATGAATTAGATCAATTTAATCCTTTGAATGTTGACGATGTTGTAACTGGAAAGGTTACCAAAGTTGAAGAAAAACATGCTTTGGTTGACGTAGGATATAAAGTGGATGGCATTTTACCAATTAGTGAACTATCTAGTTTACACATCGATAAAGTCTCAGATGTATTAAATGAAGGCGACGAAGTAACAGTTAAAGTGACTAAACTGGTTGATGAAGAATTAGTCTTGTCAAAAAAAGAAGTAGATGCGGATTCTGCTTGGGGCGGTCTCGAAGATAAATTTAAAAATCAAACAACGTTTACAGTAGAAATCGCAGATGTTGTTAAAGGTGGACTCGTTGTCGATCTAGGTGTACGTGGTTTTATTCCGGCATCACTTGTTGAACGTGTATACGTTGAGGATTTTAGTGACTATAAAGGGAAATCACTTGATGTTAAAATCGTTGAATTAGATCGTGAAAAACGAAAAGTTATTTTATCCCATAAAGCCGTTATTGATGAAGAAGCAGAGCGTATCAAAATGGCTACCCTTCAAGATATTCAAGCTGGTGACGTTCTAGAAGGGACTGTTCAACGACTTACCGACTTTGGTGCATTTGTAGATATCGGTGGTGTAGATGGACTTGTGCATATTTCACAATTGGCACATCACCATGTTGATACCCCATCAGAAGTTATCTCTGAAGGAGATAAAGTAAAAGTAAAAGTTCTATCTGTAGATCCTGAAAATGAACGTATATCTCTATCTATTAAAGATACTCAGCCAGGTCCTTGGGATAAAGCAAAAGAAACGATTCATGCAGGAGATGTTTTAGAAGGAACAGTGAAACGCCTCGTCACTTTTGGTGCTTTTGTTGAACTTATACCAGGAGTTGAAGGACTCGTTCATATTTCAGAAATCTCACATAAGCATATTGGTACGCCAAATGAAGTTCTTGCTGAAGGAGATCAGGTGAATGTTAAAGTCCTTGATGTGAATGTTGATGATCGGCGCATCTCCTTAAGTATCAAAGATTTAGAAGAACCCGTTGAAGAAGAATCACCCGTTATGAATACAAAGGATGATTCGACAACCGGATTTTCTCTTGGTGATATGATCGGTGATCAATTGAAAAAACTTAAAAAATAAAGTGAAACCTCGATCATTGGGGGTTCTACTTGCCGTTAAGGCGGGATAAAAAGGCCATAAAAAATAATCAAAGGGGAAAGCTGTGTATACTACACAGCTTTCTTTGCGTTAAAAAAGTATAACGACTTAAATGCTGATTAAGAAATTGTTGAGTATAGATTCTTTTTTTGATAAGATTAATACGCTTATTCGTCAAGATTCTTTACAGATGGGATTATTTATCCCCATGAGCCCGATTGGTTCAGGCATGCAAAGTAGGGATGAAGAAAACCCTACTGATTGAAGATTCATACTGGTACTTGGAAAATTATTATAAAAAAATGCAACCTAATACGTGGACAAGTGTATACTATAAAAAGGAACACTCCTTATGGAATGAATTGGAATGAATTGATTCCATTATGTCAGATCTAAGCTACTTTAGAATAAGTCATGAATCAATATTAGAAAAACAAGCAAACGACAGAAAGAGGCTATAGATTAAAGTAAGGTACATAAGTTTATTGATAAACTCATATTTTTCACACGAAGACTTAAAAAATAGATGTTTAGCTCATGCAAGCTAGTACAAACTATTTAAAAAGGGTCCAAATGACATCTATGAAATGAATCTTTTGATAAAACATTATTATTATTTGCTCTGAAAGGAAGAAAATGAATGTCTAAACCAACAGTTGCCATTGTGGGTAGACCAAACGTTGGAAAATCAACCATCTTTAATCGTGTTGTAGGCGAACGTTTGGCTATTGTAGAAGATATGCCAGGAGTCACAAGAGACAGGCTCTATGGTCCAGGAGAATGGCTGAATTATACATTTAATGTTATTGATACAGGTGGAATTGAACTAGGGGATGAGCCTTTACGTGTTCAAATGAGAGCACAAGCACAAATTGCTATGGATGAAGCAGATGTCATTCTGTTTATTGTTGATGGGAAAGATGGCTTAACTCATGCTGATGAAGAAGTTGCTCAAATCTTATACCGCTCGGAAAAACCCGTTGTTCTAGGAGTAAATAAGATTGATAATTTTAAGCAAAGAGAAAACTTATATGAATTTTACTCGTTAGGTCTTGGTGATCCTATCGGCATATCTGGCTCCCATGGAATCGGAATAGGGGATTTATTAGATAGCGTTGTTTCACACTTTGAACAAGAAGAGAAAGATGAGTATGATGAAACAACCATTAAATTCTCATTAATTGGGAGACCGAATGTCGGTAAATCCTCTCTTGTTAATGCTATATTAGGTGAAGAAAGAGTCATTGTGAGTGATATAGCTGGTACGACTCGTGATGCGATTGATACACCTTTTACCAGGGATAATCAAGAATATGTCATCATTGATACAGCAGGTATCCGAAAACGTGGAAAAGTATATGAAAAAACTGAGAAATATAGTGTATTACGAGCACAAAAAGCGATTGAAGGATCAGATGTTGTTCTTGTTATCATTAACGGTGAGGAAGGAATTATTGAGCAAGATAAAAAAATTGCAGGTTATGCACACGAAGCAGGTCGGGCCATTGTCATTGTCGTTAATAAATGGGATGCTGTTAAGAAAGATACGAAAACAATGGATCAATTTAAAAGAAAAATTAGAGAACAATTTCAGTATTTGAGTTATGCTCCTATTGTTTTTCTATCAGCAAAAACGAAACAAAAACTCGTTAATTTACTCCCAACAATTCAAATGGTGGCAGAGAACCATGCGATGAGAGTCCAAACAAGTCTATTAAATGATGTCATTAATGATGCGACAGCCATTACACCGCCGCCATCTGATAAAGGGAAAAGACTTAAAATTTATTATGCAACCCAGGTTAGTGTAAAACCACCAGCTTTTGTTTTATTTGTAAACGATCCAGAGCTCATGCATTTTTCTTATCAACGTTATTTAGAAAATAAAATAAGAGATACATTTGGATTTATTGGAACACCCATTCGATTGATGGTAAGAAGAAAGAACGAACAGTAAAAGGGAGAGAAAATGGGGAATGATGTTTATTTCGTTTGTACTAGCTTACTTAATTGGTTCGGTAAGTTTTAGCTATTTAATCACGAAAAAAATAAAAAAAGTTGATATTCGTAAAGAAGGAAGCGGTAATGCTGGGGCAACAAACACATTACGTGTCCTTGGCATTGGTCCAGCTATCGGCGTTCTGATCCTTGATGTTTTGAAGGGGGTCATGGCCATCCTTATCGCCCAAGCTTTACATTTAGATCTATGGGCCGTTGCATTAAGCGGCTTATGTGCTATATTAGGCCATAACTTTCCAGTATTTTTTGGGTTTAAAGGTGGAAAGGGAGTCGCCACAACAATAGGTGTCTTTATTATGCTGCTTCCGATTCCCTTTGTCATTGCAGGCATCATAGGGCTCGTTTTAATTGCTATTACGAGGTATGTATCACTTGGTTCTATCATATTAATCATTTTAACGCCTACGCTAAGTCTTATCATTGGTCATTATTCCAATAGTATAACAGCGATCGGTTTTCTTATCGTTATTTTAGCGGTATGGCAGCATAGAATGAATATTGTCCGTTTATTTCATGGAGAAGAAAACAAATTGGGTCATAAAAAAGGAGTCTAATAAAGGGGAAGTGGATTAAATGAAAAAAATAGCAGTTATTGGATCGGGAAGTTGGGGAACGGCTCTTTCTATTGTTCTTGCTGATAACGGGTATAGGGTTCAATTATGGGGGCATCGTCAAAATCAAATTGATGAAATCAATCGTTCACATACAAACCAACGCTATTTACCAGGAATCCCTTTATCTGACCAAATTATCGCTTCCTCCGATATGAAATTGGTTCTCAAAGAAGTAGATATGGTTGTGATTGTTGTTCCAACAAAAGCCATGCGTGAAGTTCTAACAAACATTCGAGAAAACCTTGACCATTCCGTCATTTTCGTTCATGGGAGTAAGGGAATCGAACCAGGGAGTTCAAAGCGTATTTCCGAAATGATCGAGGAAGAAATACCTAGTGACAAAAGGCAAGGTGTTGTTGTATTATCGGGGCCAAGTCATGCAGAAGAGGTTTGCCTTAGACACCCAACAACGGTTGCTGTAGCCTCACATTCTCTTGACGCTGCAAGACAAGTTCAAGATGCCTTTATAAATAATCATTTTCGTGTTTATACAAATGATGATATTGTTGGAGTCGAAATTGGAGGTGCTCTGAAGAATATCATCGCTTTAGGCGCTGGTATTTCAGATGGCCTTGGTTACGGAGATAACGCAAAAGCAGCACTTATTACACGAGGTCTCGCAGAAATTGCTCGATTAGGAACAAAATTAGGGGCAAATCCATTAACGTTTATCGGCCTTGCTGGAATGGGAGATCTTATTGTGACATGTACAAGTATACATAGTCGTAATTGGCGATGTGGCCATTTACTGGGGAAGGGTCACAATCTAGAAGAGGCATTAAATGAAATGGGGATGGTTGTCGAAGGTGTTAGAACGACCAAAGCAGCTCATCTACTCGCACACCAAGAAAATGTCGAGTTGCCGATTACTTCTGCCATCTATAACGTCTTATTCGAAGGAAAGTCGCCTAAACAAGCAGTAGACGAGTTAATGAATCGAGACAAAAAAGATGAAATAGGACCATTATTCGATATGTTACAAACTAAATTCAATCAATGAAACAGTTACGTAGATAAAAGATTGTGGCAGTTTTCAAAACTAGTGGATAAGAATAGTACATGGAATACATGTTTTTGACTCTGTATAAAGTAAGATTTTTTACATCATTTTCAACTACCTATTTAGAAATACCATTTCAAAAGATACGTGGGTCATGGTGTATAAATGTAAATTAGATTTTTTTTCTGCACAATGATTTCCCCCTTGCATATAATGTTTTGAAAGTAAGGAAAAGGGGGATTCTCATTGGATTCAAAAAATCCTTTTTTTGATCATATTGAAAAGAAGACCAATGTAAAGAAAGAAGATATTTTCTCGCTTGCTAACTCAGTTTCAAATGCAGACTTTCATGACGAAAAAACAGTAAGAGATCTCATTGGACAAGTTGCAAAATTGGCCAATGTATCAGTACCTAAAGAAAAAGAAGATCAACTCGTTAAAACGATTATTAACAATAACGTCCCTTTAAATTTCTCTTCTTTGTCAAAAATGTTCGATCAAAAATAAGAAACTAGGCTATCGTCAAGAGCAATATAAATGGCCATGGCATACGGTATATTGAAGACCACAACATTAGAAGAGATGCTAGTTGTAGAAGGATTTAGTCAAGTCAGGTAAAGCGTATGCTTTGCCTGATTTTTTTCATGCAAAAATGGAAAAAGTTCAAGTTGGCAGGCATGTTTAGCGCAATAGATACCCTCAATAATACTAACATAGGCGTGTTAAAAACATCATGGTCAATGCTCGAAAAGTTTTTCTTATAAAATATTAAAAAAATGGTCTGAAAGGTCAAGTTATACAATAGCTTATTTGAGAAGGGTATTTACCAAACGGCGGTCCATTTTAAATATTGGAGCTGATGCATGGTATAAAATCATAGAATTAATAGTGTAAGTTGTCATATTCGATGGACAAAGTCATATTTATATAGTATATGACGTCTTCGAAACATTTTTGGAGATCGGGAGGGTGTATAATTTGGAACAAATCGATATTTTCAAAGATATTGCTGAAAGAACTGGTGGAGATATTTATCTCGGTGTTGTTGGTGCCGTTCGTACGGGTAAATCAACCTTCATTAAAAAGTTTATGGAACTTGTTGTACTCCCTAATATTGAGAATGAGGCTGACCGTGCTCGCGCACAAGATGAATTGCCTCAAAGTGCAGCTGGCAAACAAATCATGACAACGGAGCCAAAATTTGTTCCGAATCATGCAGTCTCAGTCAAAGTAGATGATGGTCTTGAAGTCAATATCCGTATTGTTGATTGTGTGGGTTATGCCGTCAGCGGAGCAAAGGGCTTTGAAGATGAAAACGGGCCACGAATGGTGCATACACCTTGGTATGATGAGCCGATTCCATTTCAAGAAGCAGCAGAAATTGGCACAAGAAAAGTCATTCAAGAACACTCTACACTCGGTGTTGTTGTAACAACGGATGGTTCGATTGGTGAAATACCACGTGGGGACTATATTGAGGCAGAGGAACGAGTCGTTGAAGAATTAAAAGAAGTGGGTAAACCATTTATAATGATTGTCAACTCAACCCATCCTTATCATCCGAGTACAGAAGCCCTAAGAAATGAGTTAGCTGAAAAATATGACATTCCAGTGCTTGCACAAAGTGTAGAAAATATAACCGAACAGGATATTAATAATATATTGAGAGAAACATTATATGAATTTCCTGTTTTAGAGGTTAATGTTAATCTGCCAAGCTGGGTCATGGTGTTACATGATGATCACTGGCTTAGACAAAGCTATGAGGGTGCGGTCAAAGATACAGTCAAAGATATTAAGAGACTACGTGATGTTGATCGTGTTGTTGGCCACTTTGGCGAGTATGAATTTATTGAAAATGCAAAACTGGCGGGTATTAATATGGGCCAAGGTATTGCAGAAATTGATTTGTATGCACCAGATGATCTATATGATCAAGTTTTAAAAGAGGTTGTAGGTGTTGAAATACGCGGAAAAGATCACTTGCTTCAACTGATGCAAGAGTTTGCTCATGCTAAGAAAGAATATGATCAAGTAGCAGATGCCTTAACAATGGTTAAACAAACGGGGTATGGCATTGCAGCGCCCGCTCTAACTGATATGAGCCTCGATGAACCTGAAATTATAAGACAAGGATCACGATTTGGGGTTAGACTGAAGGCTGTTGCTCCTTCGATTCATATGATAAAAGTAGATGTAGAGTCAGAATTTGCACCGATTATTGGTACTGAAAAACAAAGCGAAGAGCTGGTTCGATATTTAATGCAAGATTTTGAAGATAACCCGTTATCTATATGGAATTCAGATATTTTCGGAAGATCGTTGAACTCCATTGTACGCGAGGGCATCTCAGCTAAGTTATCCCTCATGCCAGAAAATGCTCGTTATAAATTAAAAGAGACACTGGAAAGAATTATTAATGAGGGTTCAGGTGGGTTAATCGCCATTATATTGTAAATAAAAATAGAACTTACTTTTCTAAGACTCTTCAATTTGGGGGTCTTTTTTGTTGGTTTTTTTCTTTAATTATTTTAATATATACGTTCATGAGGGATGTGACCAAATTTAAAAATATAGCCATAGATACATGAAATTTAGTGATTTAAGGTTAAAAAACGATGAATATGACTATATTTTAATAAAAGATGTTGAATTATTGAATTGGTTCGTATAAGATAAGCCTTGTTAATGTTTTTGCAACCACAAAAATAATGAAAGTGATACGAATGATATTTTGAGAGGAGGTGAAGGTGTTGAATAAGACTGAACTTATTAATGCTGTAGCAGAATCTGCTGAGCTTTCCAAAAAAGATGCAACTAAAGCTGTTGATTCTGTATTTTCAACAATTGCTGATGCTCTCAAAGAAGGTAGCAAAGTGCAATTAATTGGTTTTGGTAACTTTGAAGTACGCGAACGTTCGGCGCGTAAAGGCCGCAACCCTCAAACGGGTGAAGAAATTGATATCGCTGCAAGTAAAGTACCTGCTTTTAAACCAGGCAAAGCTCTTAAAGAGTCTGTGCAATAATTTACATAGGGCTTATGCTTTCAGAATGATGCGAAGGGGTCACATGAGTGACTCCTTTTTTACACTAATAAAATAACTTGTATCGTAACTCATGCGTAAGAGGCAATGGTTAACGCCTCCTTAGATTAGCTAAAGAAGGAAAGCCATTATCGGTATTTAAATTATTTAACATATAAAAAATACTAAAAGAAGATTGGTTTAGTGAAATTGAGGGTATAGAGGTTTGTTAGGGTATTTAATAACGATGTTTTCTTTACTTTAAGGAAATGCCTATGCTAATATTTCTTTAGATAGTGATAGAAATAGAAACGGAAGTTACTCTGAGTATTTCTTTGTTTGCGACCTGTGCATAAAAGAATCCATCATTCATTTTATTATTAACAAACCTCCACTATCTCAATTTTTCATATCCTAATTTCTTAGACAACGAACTCATATCTTGTATATTATTGGCCATTTTTTTCATCATGAAGAATACATAGAAAGTTGAAACTGGAGGAAATACACCATGACTGTGGACCATAAAAAAATCGAAAAAGCGGTAACGATGATTCTTGAGGCGATTGGTGAAGATCCAAGTCGTGAAGGACTAATAGAAACGCCTCAGCGCGTTGCACGAATGTACGAAGAAGTATTTCAAGGATTACATCAAGATCCAAAAGAACATTTGTCAAAAGTTTTTGGCGAAAATCATGAAGAACTTGTTATTGTCAAAGACATTCCATTTTATTCGATGTGTGAACATCATCTAGTCCCTTTTTTTGGAAAAGTACATGTCGGTTATATCCCGAGAGGTGGTCGTGTGACTGGGCTTAGCAAACTTGCACGTGCGGTAGAAGCGGTTGCTAAAAGACCACAACTTCAAGAACGAATAACCACGACTGTTGCCGATAGTATTGCTGAATCTCTTCATCCCTATGGGGTGATTGTTGTTATAGAAGCTGAACATATGTGTATGACAATGCGAGGAGTTAAAAAACCCGGAGCAAAAACGGTGACCTCTGCAGTTAGAGGGATTTTTCAAAACGATGCAACTGCAAGAGCAGAAGCACTTTCTTTAATTAAAGACTAACAAAAAGATGAGGGATAATATATGGCTGATGAATATCAAATGAATGATTATTTTATTGTCAAAGCTGAAGAAGATGGGGTCAATGTGATCGGGATGACACGTGGGGCAGAAACGAAATTCAATCATCTAGAAAAGCTAGACAAAGGCGAAATCATGATTGCTCAATTTACAGAGCATACAGCAGCCGTCAAAATTAGAGGGAAGGCAACCGTACATACAAAGTATGGGGATATTTCCTCTGAATGATAGGATTATAGTCTCCTACTTCACTCGCTTTATGATATAATTTATAACGATCATCGGTAGTTCTAATCATTCAATCTTTTTTGATTAGAACGACAAGAAAAGGAAGAATTTTAAGTATGGGGGAATAGCATGCCAATACAAGATGAAGTTGTTCAAATATACCATAAAATTCAAAAAAAAGTTAATCACCCATACCTCAATCGCTATTTGCCTAAACCAGCCGTTGACATAGATAAAGTACTAACCCTTTTTTTATTATTTAAACAACATGGGTCTTATAAAAATATAGAACAATATGTCATGAGTGTGATGATTGCACAAATGGGGTTAGATACTCATGAAAAAATCACGAAAAATGAAAAGTTAAAAGGCCTTGAACTTAAACAAAGACAACTCACCGTCTTATCTGGTGATTTTTATAGCTCACTTTACTACTACATATTAGCAGAACAGAAAGATATCCAAATGGTTAAATGGATCTCACAAGCTATACAAGAATTAAATATAAATAAAATGCACTTTTTCTATGCTGAAAATGACGCAAATATTGATTATTATTTTGATCATTTAAGACAAATAGAATCGCACTTAATCATAAAGTTGGCAGAAAGATTAGGGATTAACGATTGGACCGATATAATAGCAGACTTCTTTTTCTTAAAGCGCCTTCATTTAGAAAGAGATTATCTAGATCACACTAGGGAAGATACTCATACGTCTTACATCTACCACATTATACAAGATACGGACATCGATAAGCGAAAATTTATAGAGCAGATTGAGAATAAGATGAATCAGATAAGAAATAAATGGTCAATGGATATCCTACCTAAAAAGCAAATTTTATCAAAACATCTAGGATACCTAATCGATCACTTCACGAAGGAAAGTCCATCATTTACGAGGACCACGTTACTTAAGGGAAGGATAAATTATGCCGATTGATGAAATGAACTCAAAACATGACAAAGTTCATCATGTGTTTCAAACCATTTATAAAAAATATGACTTTATGAATTCTCTTATAAGTTTCAATCGCCATAAATCATGGCGAAAGAGAACGATGCAATTAATGAATGTTAAAAAAGGACGTTCTGCCATTGACTTGTGTTGTGGAACAGGGGATTGGACACTTGCTTTAGGAGAGAGTGTAGGACCAAATGGTCATGTTGTTGGTCTCGATTTCAGTGACAATATGCTAGAAGTGGCTAAAATGAAATTAAATGAAACAAACCTGCAGAATGTTGAGCTTACACAGGGCGATGCCATGTCACTTCCATTTGATGACAATTCGTTTGACTATGCAACGATTGGTTTCGGTTTGCGAAATGTGCCTGATTATCTTACAGTACTAAAAGAAATGTTCCGTGTTTTAAAACCAGGCGGTATGGCTGTATGTCTTGAAACGTCACAACCCACTTTACCAGTATATAAACAAATGTATTTTTTCTACTTTAAAAATATTATGCCGATATTAGGTAAAATTTTTGCTGGCAGTTATAAAGAGTATGTTTGGTTAAATGAATCAACCCAAAACTTCCCAAACAAACAAAAGTTAGCCGAATTATTTAAAGAGGCTGGATTTCGAGATGTGGAGATTACGTCCTTTATGGGTGGAATTGCTGCCGTACATAAAGCAAAAAAATGATGAAACGTTTTATTCCGCATTAACAGCAAGTCTTGAACCCCACCTCAATGTCATGAGCGTAAACGAGCATTCCAGGTGGGGGGAACTTTCCGCATGAGCCCGATAATCAGTGGGGGATGAAGGAAACCCTCACTGATTGAAGTTATCTATCTCGCCCGAGGGGCACAAAAAGTAGAGGATGATCCCTCTTGTTACTGACTCTTTAACCTTTAAAAGAGAACTTTGAATATAGGTGAATGGTATGACAATAGCAGGAATATACAGAACACAAAAACGAAATCTAAAAGAGATCGAACAAGTTATGGAGAACCTACTCAAGACAAATCATACGACGTTGCATCAAGCAGCCGTTGATTTATTAAGAGCAGGTGGAAAACGAATTAGACCGATTCTTGTTATGTTATCTGCGGAATTTGGAAATCCCAATCATGAAGATGTAAAAAAAGCCGCAGTAACTCTTGAATTAATACATATGGCTTCGTTAGTTCATGACGATGTCGTGGATAATGCCAATCTAAGAAGGGGTAAAAAAACCGTCAAAGCGACTTGGGATAATCGTGTGGCCATGTACACAGGAGATTATATTTTTGCTCATTCCATTGAGCATATGACAGGGGTTCATCTACCTTATGCTCATCAACTTGTATCAAAAGCCATTCGAGATATTAGCTTAGGCGAAATAGAGCAAATTCGACATCTCTACAACGTGGATCAACATTTACGTCACTACCTACTGCGTATTAAACGCAAGACGGCTCTCCTCATAGCCTTAAGTTGTCAGTTGGGTGCGTTAACAGCGGGGTGCTCACACGACATTGTTCGTAAACTTTATTATTTTGGCTATTTTATTGGTATGTCATATCAAATAATAGATGATATATTGGATTTTGTGGGAACAGAGAAACAACTGGGTAAACCAGCCGGAAGCGATTTGAAACAAGGTAATATTACGTTGCCTACATTGTTTGCATTGTCTATCCCTGATGTCCGTCAACGAGTCGTATCATGTTTTGAATCTAACAATGAACAAGCCGATTGGGATGGAGCGATCCAATTAGTTAAACAATCAGGCGGGATTGAGTATGCAGAATCAATAAATGAACGGTATCTCGCTAAAGCTCTTAACATCCTTAAGAGTTTACCACAAAATCAAGTGACAGAAAATCTGAGAAAAATTGCAAAGTATCTTGGAAAAAGGAAGTATTAGTTAATTGAATGAACGTGATAAAGGGCATTTGCCTAACTATTTATCCCATCTTAGCGGCGAGTCTTGACCCTCACGTCGAGGTAAAGCTCGATTGACTGAGGCTTATAATCAGTGGGGATGAAGATAACCCCATTCAGTTTAAATAAATAAAGAATTGTCGAATTAACTGAAATTTGATAAACTACATACACCATATTTATTTTGATAGAAAGTGTCCTGCCCTAAAACGACATAACGTATAGAATTCAAATCGGAATATGGTGAACAAAGGAGATACGGAAGTCATGGAGAAAACATTTCTTATGGTAAAACCCGATGGGGTTCAAAGACAGCTTATAGGAGCTATTGTTCATCGTTTTGAAGAAAAAGGGTTTAAATTAGTTGGCGCAAAATTCATGCAAATTTCTCGCTCACTCGCTGAGCAACATTATGCTGAACATCAAGGTAAACCTTTTTTTGAAGATCTTGTTCAATTCATCACGTCCGGTCCTGTATTTGCAATGGTATGGGAGGGCAGAGATGTCATTCGTTTAGCACGTAAGATCATGGGAGCTACCAATCCACTTGAAGCCGCTCCTGGTACGATACGTTCTGATTACAGTTCATTTATGAGTCGGAATTTGATACACGGCTCAGATTCACCTGAAAGTGCTGAAAGAGAAATCCACTTGTTTTTTAACTCATCTGAAATCATTGAGTATAAGAAAGCGATTGATCAATGGATTTAAAAACCAGCCGTTCATTGGCTGGTTTTTTATACAACCTCTCAAAACTTTTAATAAGGTAAGTAATCGGTTTAATACACAGAAGTGAAATCTAGAAACAATAGGACTGGTTATCGTACATAGTCAACACTCGTTTCATTTTCCTATGTGTGATATGGAAGAGAGGTGCTTATTGCGAGTGGTTGATGATTACCAATGGTTTATAAGGCATTTTCATAGTTTAACGGGTATTGATCTCTCATTATATAAAGAAGAGCAAATGAAAAGGAGATTAACAACATTAAGGTCTAAACGAAATATTCAAACATTTCAAGAATTTTATCATGCCATGCTTAAGTCAAAACCACTTTATGAAGAATGTCTTGACCGTGTGACCATTAATGTGACTGAGTTTTATCGTAATCGACCAAGATGGGATGTTTTGGAACAATTTATTAAAGAGCAGTTTCGTGATAAACAAGAAATAAAGGTTTGGAGTGCTGCTTGTTCAACTGGTGAAGAGCCGTTTTCATTAGCAACCTTACTATCTCGCTACTTCCCATTAGAGGGCATTCAGATTACAGCCACAGATATTGACCTCAAAGTTCTTGAGAAGGCTAAAGAAGGGAACTATATTGAGAGGACATTAAACAATCTAACAGATCAGGAAAAATCCATGTTTTTTAATAAAAATGGATTAATCTATACGGTTAAAGACAAATATCGCCCATTGATTACGTTTCAACAACACAATTTGCTTTCTGACCCTGCACCTGATTCTTTTGATCTTATTGTTTGTCGAAATGTCCTCATTTATTTTAAAGAAGATGCCAAAGAGATAATCTATCAGAAGTTTGGACAAGCTCTAAAATCAAACGGATTGTTGTTCGTTGGAAGTACGGAACAAATTTTTCACCCTGAGAAGTTTAATTTGAAACCAGTTAAAACATTTTTTTATCAAAAAAATTGAGGAGAGATTAAAATTGAGAATTTTAACAGCAGGAGAATCACATGGACCACAATTGACAGCTATTATTGAAGGGCTCCCATCACAGCTTCCCATTGATAAATCATTAATCAATGCAGAATTAAAAAGAAGACAAGGGGGACATGGTCGTGGACGCCGCATGGTCATTGAGACGGACCAAGTCCAAATTGTTTCTGGAGTTAGACATGGAAAAACAACGGGAGCCCCTGTAACATTGGTCATTGAAAATAGAGACTGGAAAAACTGGACATCCATTATGACTTCAGATCCCATAGAAAATCCAGATGATGTGAAAAAGCAAGTTACAAAGCCAAGACCTGGACATGCAGATTTAAATGGTGGATTAAAATACAATCATAGAGACATGCGTAATGTTTTAGAACGATCATCTGCAAGGGAAACAGCGATGCGTGTTGCAATTGGTGCCATTGCCAAACAGTTTCTCTCTCATTTTGGGATTGATGTGGCTGGCCGTGTGATCAACATTGGAGGCGTAGTTGACACGGAAACGGTGCCGGAATCAATTGAAGAACTTAAGGAACGTACGGAAAATTCACCTGTTCGCTGTTTAGACAAACTAGCTGAAGAAAAAATGATTAACGTCATCGATGAAGCGAAAAAAAATGGCGATTCCATTGGAGGAGTCGTAGAAGTTATCGTGAATAATGTTCCTGCGGGACTTGGTAGTTTTGCTCACTACGATCGAAAACTAGATGCTAAAATTGCGATGTCTGTCCTTAGTATCAATGCTTTTAAGGGTGTTGAATTCGGGATTGGGTTTGAAGCGGCCAACCGTCCAGGAAGTAAAGTCCATGATGAAATTTTATGGAATGAAGAAGAAGGATACACGCGAAGAACCAACCGTTTGGGAGGATTTGAAGGTGGTATGACAACAGGTATGCCGATCGTGGTTAGAGGCGTTATGAAACCTATTCCAACGTTATATAAACCTCTTCAAAGTGTTGACATAAACACTAAGGAACCTTTCAGTGCAAGCATTGAGCGTTCGGATAGTTGTGCCGTTCCAGCTGCAAGTGTCGTCTGTGAACATGTCGTAGCTCTTGAAATTGCAAAAGCAGTCTCAGACAAATTTGCAGGTGATTATTTAGAGGAAAAAATAGCCTCTTTTGAAGCTTACAAAAAACATCTTTTAAACTTTTAAAACCATTCAGGCTGGCATATTTTAGTATGCTAGCTTTTAGTTATTTTTACAAAAAATTGGATAGAATGAATAAACACGATTTTTGGCTTCTTGTTGTTAAGCAAGGTTTCAATCTAGTGAGCATGACTTTACAATGCCTTTTAACGTCGATGTTCATTTACTGAAACGAGTGTGTAAAAACGGATTTAAGAAGTATATGGGGAAAAGAAAGACATCATTTAAATAGAATACAAGAATAATTAAATTGACAGACTAATGGAATTTGTTTATTATAATATTAACTTTTCCGAAGCCATAGGGCATCAGAAAATAGCTGAGTAGAGATTAGACGAGAATGAGTGTGTTTGAGCAGAGAAGAGAGCTTAGGGTTAAAATGAAAACAAACATGATATGTTTATTAATCCGTTATTAGCTACCAATTAAAATCCCCTTATCTTCTTCATCCTCATCAGACACCCATTCCTCAAATTTGGAGGGGTGCAAAGATGTTCAATAACTTAAATCCAAAATGTTCCGAATCAAACCACCGATGGCGTTGTTATTTTAAGTCAGAAGCGTATCTTGTAAAATAACTAAATCGACATCGTGTAAAAATTGAGGAGGAATCATTATGTTTAAATCAAAATTATCCGAATTATTAGATGGTCATAAATTAACGGAAGATGAAGCAATGTACATGATGGATCAAATTATGTCTGGTGAAGTTCTTCCAACTCAAATAGCCAGTTTTCTTTCTATTCTTCGCTTCCGTGGTGAAACGATTGAAGAAGTGACTGGTTTTGCACGTGCCATGCGGGCACATGCCAAAACATTTTCTTATCATGACGAGGTCATGGATACATGCGGGACGGGGGGAGATAATGCCTCTACATTTAATATCTCCACTGCTGTGGCGATTGTCCTATCTTCCCTAGGAGTAAATATAGCCAAACATGGTAATCGGTCTTTTTCTTCAAAAAGCGGAAGCGCGGATGTTTTAGAAACACTCGGAATTTCAATTCAATCCACTCCAGAAGAGGCCGTCCAAGCCCTTGATGATAAAAATATGTGTTTTCTTTTTGCACCACTATTTCATGCCTCTATGAAACATGCTGCAGGACCAAGAAAAGAACTAGGTTTTAGAACTGTCTTTAATATATTAGGTCCTTTAGCCAATCCTGCAAACAGTTCTAGACAGTTATTGGGTGTATTTAACTATGAATCCGCTTTGAAAATGGCCCATGCTCTCTCGCGTCTTGGGACAAAACGTGCTTTATTAGTCAATGGAGAAGATGGACTTGATGAAATATCCATTTGTGGAAGAACAAATATGGTTCTCGTTGAAGGGGATAAAGTCAAAGAGTTTAAACTTCAACCCGAGGACGTTGGACTAGAACGTGGATCCTTTAATGACTTAAAAGTGTCAAACAGCCAAGAAAGTGCGGCACTTATCGAAGCTATTTTTAAAGGTGAAGGAAATCAAAGTGCAACCGATATTGTATGCTTAAATGCAGGGGCAGGTTTATTTACCTATGGTAAAGTATCAACCATTGAGGAAGGCGTTCACCAAGCACGAAAAGCCATCAATCAAGGAACTGCTCTCGAACAATTAGAAAAATTAAGAAGTCATGTGGGGGTAGAACGTCTTGCTTGAAAAAATTTTGGGAACGAAGAAAGAAGAATTAGCCCAATTTCAAATGACAGAATTGGATTACACCGAACGAAAACGATATTCGTTTAAATACGCGTTAACACACCCTAATCATTCAATTGGATTAATTGCTGAAGTAAAAAAAGCATCACCATCCAAAGGCATATTTAGAGATACAATTGACCCAGCAGCCATTGGCAAAGAATATGCTTTAGCAGGAGCAGATTGTATTTCAGTCCTAACGGATAAAACATATTTTCAAGGATCAATTGAAAATTTGGTGAAGGTACGTGAACAAGTTAAGATTCCTATCCTCAGAAAAGATTTCATTATTGATCATCGTCAAGTCGAAGAAAGTAATCGAATTGGAGCGGATGCCATTCTCCTTATTGCAGCTGCACTAGAGCCAAAAAAACTGCTAGATTTATATCTCTATGCAGAAGAATTAGGTCTCGAATCGCTTGTTGAAGTGCACAACGAGGAAGAACTCGATCAAGTTCTGACGACTTTCAAACCTTCTGTTTTAGGAATTAATAACCGAAATCTGAAAACGTTTGAAACAACACTTGAAACAACGAAGAAATTAGTGAGTATGGTTCCAAAAGATCTCGTTTTAGTAAGTGAATCAGGTGTGCATACACATGAAAACATTGAGTTTCTAAAAGACCTCGGTGTTAATGGTTGTCTCGTTGGTGAAGCATTAATTAGGGCTAAAACACCAACCGATGGAATCAATCAATTATTTGGGTTGGTTTAATATGATCATAAAGTTTTGTGGAAACCGTTCTTTTCAAGACTTACAATTATCATTAAATAGTCAAGCTACACATATTGGATTAATTTTTACTCAAAAAAGCAAACGATATGTTACACCTGAGCAAATTGCGGGTTGGATTCCCAAACTCGAAAATGTATCGTCAAAGACATGGGTCGGCGTATTTGTTAATCCATCCATGGCCGAAATCATGGCGGTTTTAGAAAAGGTTCCATTAGACGTCATTCAGTGTCATGGAACCGAAACACCTGACTTCTTATTAAAGGTCAAAGAGAATACCAACAAAAGAGTATGGAAAGTGATTCATCATGCTCCAGATGCTTTAGATAAGATGCGCCAATACAAAGGGATAGCAGATGGTTATGTCATCGATAAAAAAACAGGAACATCTTGGGGTGGAACGGGCCTATCATTTGAATGGACCTATGTTCCGCTTTATCTCAAGGAAGCGAGGCATCAAAAGGTTCCTTGCATAATAGCTGGAGGCATTAATCCTAAAAATATCGTTCAACTATTAGATTATGATCCGGATGGCATCGACTTAGCGTCAGGAATTGAAACATCGAATCAAAAAGATATAACCCTAATTCAACAAATTGAAGAGAAGGTGCTACAATCATGGTAGAACAAGAGACAACGAAACAGCCAATTCAAAAGGGACGATACGGTTCTTTTGGTGGAAGATACGTACCAGAAACCCTCATGTTTGCTTGTGAGGAACTTGAAAAAGCCTACGAAGATGCTTCGAAAGATCAGGCGTTTCTTTCTGAGTACCATTCCTTGTTAAAAGAATATTCAGGTCGTCCAACACCGGTAACTTATCTAAAACGAGTAACAGAACAAGTGGGCGGGGCCAAAATCTATCTAAAACGTGAGGATCTTAATCATACGGGGGCTCACAAGATAAACAATGCCATCGGACAAGCGCTGCTCGCTGTTCGTATGGGAAAGAATAAAGTCATTGCAGAAACTGGGGCAGGTCAACATGGCGTTGCTGTAGCTACGGTAGCGGCTTATTTTGGTCTCTCTTGCAAAGTTTTTATGGGAGCCTTAGATGTTGAAAGACAAGCACTAAATGTGTTTCGTATGAGACTTTTAGGGGCAGAGGTTATCCCTGTAGAAAGTGGTAATAAAACATTAAAAGACGCTACAAATGAAGCTTTTAGGTATTGGGCGGCAAATGTTGAAGATACCTTCTATATCGTTGGCTCTGTTGTAGGACCTCACCCTTATCCAATGATGGTCAGAGATTTTCAACGGGTGATCGGTGATGAATCAAAATCGCAATTTATTGAAAAAACAGGCAAACTTCCTGATGCCATTGTTGCTTGTGTTGGCGGCGGAAGCAATGCAATGGGAATGTTCTATCCTTTCTTAGAGGATGATGTGGCTTTATTCGGTGCTGAAGCGGCAGGGAAGGGCATTGATACGGCGGAGCATGCGGCAACTTTAGCCAAAGGTACCGAAGGCGTCCTTCATGGTGCAAGAACCTATCTTATTCAAGATGAAAATGGTCAAATCATTGAACCTTATTCGATCTCAGCAGGGTTAGACTATCCAGGGATTGGACCGGAACATGCTCACTTATCAAAAAGTGGACGCGTGACCTATCGGGCTATAACAGATAAACAGGCGATGGAAGCACTTGGACTACTTTGCAAAAAAGAAGGGATCCTCCCCGCACTTGAGAGTGCTCATGCTTTTGCTTTAGCTGTTGAACAAGCAAAAACCATGGACCCTAGTCAAACCCTATTAGTCTGTCTTTCTGGTAGAGGCGATAAAGATGTTCATACAGTGATGCACTATTTAGAGAAAGAAGGGACTATTCATGAATCGATTTAATCAGTATTTGAGGCCGAATCAAGGTTCTCTTTTTATCCCTTTTATTACAGCGGGTGATCCTTCTGAGAATGCCACCGTTGATATAGCTCTTATGATGCAAAAAATGGGTGCATCGGCACTGGAACTGGGTATCCCCTTCTCAGACCCTGCAGCTGATGGTCCTGTCATTCAAAAAGCATCCTTGCGGGCCCTTAAACAAGGGATGACATTGAAAAAAGCGATGTTTTTGGCTAAAAAAATGAGAGAAAAGGGTTTGAAAATCCCCATTATCATATTTACTTACTATAATGTTCTGTTACAATTAGGGGAAGAACGGTTTATGAAATTAGCCCATGAATGTGATATAGATGGCTTACTTGTTCCTGATTTGCCATTTGAAGAAAGTGGTGATTTAAGACGTTTATGTACGAAGGAAAACATACCACTTATACAATTAGTAGCCCCAACAACTTCTGATAAACGTTTAAAACAGATTGTTGATCAGGCTCAAGGGTTCATTTATTGTGTATCTTCTCTTGGTGTTACAGGGGTACGTCAAACTTTCCATCCAGATGTTTTTCCTTTTCTGAAACGAGTACGTGAGCTATCACCGATTCCTATTGCCGTTGGCTTTGGCGTTTCTACATTTAAACATGTTGAAGCTCTTCAAGATCATTGTGATGGTGTGATCGTCGGAAGTGCCATTGTTCGTGAAATTGAAAAGCATATAGATGAATTAAAGGATGACCAAAAACGCAAGGAAGCTTTAGATGATATGTATCATCTACTTCTCAAACAACTATTTAACAAAGATACAGCTGTTATTTGAATTTTTGGCAAATACACATCACATAACATAGTGTGATGTGTATTGTTGCCAATCAAGACCTTGTTATTTTAAAAATCATATCTTACATAATCAACTAAAACTATAAGGATACAGAATACTATGTCAACTATGAAGAAAACAGTCTTAATAGCAGGACTCGGTCTAATTGGTGGATCGATTGCCCAAGCCATACGATCTGCACATCAGGTACATATCATTGGATTCGATAAAAATCTAGGAGCATGTGATGAAGCATTGAAACTGGGAATTGTTGATGAAGCTTCAGACTCTTTGGAAAAAAGTGCTATGAAAGCGGATCTCATCGTCCTTGCTGCTCCAGTTAAAGGCATTCTAGCCCTTATCCATGAACTTAGTCATCTTGAGTTGAAAGAAAATGTTTTAATCACCGATGTTGGCAGTACAAAACGAAAAATTATGGAATTGGCTAAGAAGAAATTGAAAGGTAAAGCCGTATTTATTGGTGGACACCCTATGGCAGGCTCGCATAAATCAGGGGTTGGTGCGTCCAGACCTTATTTATTTGAGAATGCGTATTATTTTATCGTGGAAGATACGGATAGAAAAAAAGCCGGAAGCCCGCAATTAATGGAATGGCTAAAAGGGACCAAAGCAAAGTTTATCTGTTTCTCTGCAAATGAGCATGATAGAGCCGTTGGTATTATCAGTCATTTCCCTCATGTTATTGCCTCTGCATTAGTCAATCACTTAAAGGACTTTTCCGAGCAAGGGATGAATTTGAGAGCATATGCAGCGGGAGGATTCCGAGATATCACTCGAATTGCTTCATCGGATCCCACCATGTGGCGAGATATTGTTTCAGATAATCGGGATGTCATACTAGACCTTCTAGATCGGTGGCAACAAGACATGTCAGAAATTAGACAAATGCTTATTAATAATGATACTACAGCCATCAATGCATTTTTCCTTGACGCAAAACACTATCGAGATGGTTTTCCGGTTAAGCAAAAAGGAGCCATAATCTCTGATTATGATTTGTATGTCGATGTTCCTGATGAGCCTTACACGATCTCGAAAGTATCAGGATTAATCGGTGAAGCGGGCATAAATTTGACAAATTTGAACATCATTGAAGGAAGAGAAAATATTCAAGGTATCATGCGCCTCTCCTTCGAATCAGAGCAGCATCGTGAGAAAGCGATGACCATTTTGAAAAAAAATAATTACACAACATACTTAAATGATTAGGTGATATTATGGTGGATATAAGTTTTTTTGGTAATCACAAAGCTTTAAAAGGAACACTAACCGTTCCTGGGGATAAATCAATTTCTCATAGATCGCTTATTTTTGGCGCTATTGCAAACGGAACGACCGTCATAAAAGGTTTATTAAGAGGAGATGATTGTCTTCATACCTTAGCTTGTTTTAAACAGCTCGGTGTAGACATTCAAGATGATGGTGATACCATTACGATCCATGGAAATGGATTAGATGGATTAAACGAATCTGAACGTATCTTAGACGTAGGTAATTCGGGAACGACGATTCGTTTATTAATGGGTCTCTTGTCAGCAAGACCTTTTTATAGTGTTTTTATTGGTGATGACTCAATCCATCGACGTCCGATGGATCGAATAATTAAACCGTTAGAGCAAATGGGCGGGCAACTCCATGGACGAAAAAATAATCGATATGTCCCTATCACGGTAGTTGGACAACCTTTAAAGCCTACAGAATACACTTTACCTGTTGCGAGTGCCCAGATTAAAAGTGCGATCATTCTGGCTGCGTTACAGACTAAAGGGGTAACTAAACTCACTGAGCCTGCAAAATCACGGGATCATACGGAAAGAATGTTGAAAGCATTTGGGGGCCATATTGAGATAGAAGGGACAACATATTTGGTTGAAGGTCCTCAAAACTTGACTGGCACCACCATTCAAGTACCTGGTGATATTTCATCAGCTGCGTTCTTTATTGTGGGGGGTCTCATTACACCAGGAAGCGAGTTAACGATCCAATCAGTCGGTGTGAATCCTACAAGAATTGGACTCTTAAAAGTATTAGAAGCTATGGGAGCGGACGTTACCCTTTCGAACGAGCGGGAGTGGAATAATGAGCCCGTCGCGGATATTATTGTTCGTTACTCTAAATTAAAAGGAACAACGATCAGTGGCGACTTAATACCACAATTAATCGATGAAATCCCAATTATTGCTTTACTAGCGACACAGGCAGATGGAGAAACCGTGATCAAAGATGCCGAAGAATTAAAAGTAAAAGAAACGAATCGAATTGATACAACCGTAGATGAATTAAGTAAACTAGGTGCAGACATTCGAGGGACAGATGATGGGATGACGATACATGGACACCCTGGTAAACCTTTAAAAGGTGGACATGTTCACAGTTACGGTGATCATCGGATTGGGATGATGTTGGCTATAGCAGGTCAGTTATCTACAGAACCCGTCATTGTCGAAGAAGCTGAAGCGATCTCTGTTTCTTTTCCTTCATTTGAAACCAAATTAAAGCAAAGTCAAAGTTAGACCTTACGAATAACAGATAGAACCCCGCATTTTAAAGCCGGGTTCTATTTTTTATGAACCAAATCAGACACTCGTGACTTCAGTCGCAAGGGGTTCAATAGAAAGTGTGATAGCTTGAAGTCAATCCCATATTTCATTATGATGTAAGATAGGCTCAAAAAATAGAGTTGTTCTTCTAATAATAAGTCAATAACTATTTCTATACATGTTGGTTAGAATTTATATAAGTAAAATTTATGCTTTTTTCGTAAACATGGTTGTTTTTGGAAGGGCTTTAGCCTTGTCTACTAGTCAAAAACAACTAGCCACAATTCCTTAGTAAAAAGCCTTAATATAAAAGGAGAGAAGAAAATGGATGACATACAACTAGCCATGAATATGATCGATACGGGTCAAACGGAGGATGGACTTTCTTTGCTTAAAGATTGTCTAAAGAAAGCAGATGACACTACAGCCTTTCAAATAGCCAATATTTATCAGGACTACGGACTAATTGATAACGCAGAGACAGTTTATGAACGATTGTTAAAAAGGTATCCGAATGATAGTACCATTCTCCTGCAAATGGCTGAACTTCATATTGATAAAGATGAGGAGGGAAAAGCGATTGAGGCACTGACAAAAATTCATAAATTAGATGAAAATTATTTAAGTGCCCAACTACTACTTGCCGACCTATATCAATTGGAAGGCTTAGATGAAGTAGCCGAGCAAAAATTATTATCTGCACATAAAATGGCCCCGAGTGAAGCGGTTATTAGTTTTGCTTTGGGTGAATTTTATATGTCGATTGGAGAGCCTAAAAAGGCTATTGACTATTACAAACAAGTCCTAAATGCGGAATCCCTCTCTCATGAAAACATTTCATTAAAATTGGCAGAAGCCTTGAGTTTAGCCGGGGATTTTGAACAAGCCATGATATATTATCAGAAAGGTTTAGAGAACGATAAGAATCTCGATGGTTTATTTGGCTATGCCGTGACGGCATCACAACTACATAAATATCAAACCGTCGTAACGGCACTAGAGGAATTGCGTAAGCTTGATCCGCAATACAGCACACTGTACCCTTTATTGGCGAAAGCCTATGATCATGAGGGGGCTCTAGAAGAAGCTCTTAAAGTTCTTGAAGATGGATTAAAACAAGATGAGTTTAATGAACGGCTATACGCCGAGGCAGGAGATTTCGCAGCGAAGTTGCATGATTGGATTAAAGCGGATGCCTATTATAAAAAAGCTTATCGATTGAATCCGGAAAGCACAGAGATTCTCATTAAATATATCGAAATAAAAGTTGAACTAGAAGAGTTTGAAGATATTATCGATATCCTAGAAGAGAATAAACAAGATGATCCGATGTTGACTTGGTACTTAGCTACAGCTTATATGAAATGTGACCGGTTAGAGGAAGCAAAGGCATGTTACAAAATATGCTATGAACACTTTTCACAGAATGCCGAATTTCTTAATGAATACGGTGAAGTGATGTGGGAATTAGGCGATCGTCAACATGCTTTAACCTACCTAGAGAAAGCTTTACAATACGATCCAGAAAATCAAAATTTGCAATCATTTGTCGAACGAATTAAAGAGGATTTTTAATTGTTTGTCGTGAAATAATAGA
The DNA here is from genome assembly GCF_009718825.1 of Terrilactibacillus tamarindi. Classification (GTDB taxonomy): domain Bacteria; phylum Bacillota; class Bacilli; order Bacillales; family Sporolactobacillaceae; genus Terrilactibacillus; species Terrilactibacillus tamarindi. The sequence goes on from NZ_WNHB01000005.1 coordinate 79,606, forward strand.
GTAGAAATTGTTTGTATGTTTTAATGAGTTTTATCCATTTGACCCGTAATGATGCTGTCAAAAATAAATGGAGGGAGATGAGGTCTTTGGAACAATTAATTTCTTTAGAAAAAAAACGGAAATTTTTAAAATGGTTAATAGAGCGACGTCAATTAAGAAGCCGTGAAACAGTATGGCTATTAAATTATGTCATGGATGAAGACGACTTGTTAAAAATTTTTCGATTTGTCGATAATGCACAAGGGTTATCACGTTCAATTATCTTGTCTGAGAAGTGGACATCTTCATACCCATTTGAGTATATTAAACATCAAGTAAGAACTACCGATCCAGAAAGAGCTTTTCATGATATTCGATTAAATCAAGAAGAGCCGATCTATATCCAAGTGAATCTTTCGTCTCATCAACCAACGGATGAATTTCTTGCTGTTATGGAAGAAAGCCCGAATGCTGATGTTTATATACATCATCGATACGGTCATTGTGTAGAACAAATTCTATCAAAAGCAGAAGTCTCATTTCAAAAACGAAAATTAGATGCAGAAATTAATAAGGCGCTAGATCAATTTGATAAAGGAAAATTTGAAGAATTATCAAGGGCTTTAACAGAACTAAAAGCAAACTATCCAACGCTCATATAGTCATATATTTCATGTGCTTTTTAGAAAGGGATCAGAATGACATTACTTTACTACCTCATGAAACAGAAATTTTTTCTTATTATATTACTGATAATAAATGGTTTAGGAACCGTTTATGGCTTTTGGTGGTATAAATTTCAATTAGATGATACACCCTTTAAATATCTGATCTTTGTACCTGATAGTCCGATGGCTACTCTCTTTTTCTGCATTGCCATCGTTTTTATTCTATTTCACCGGCGTTCGCTTATATTTGAAGGATTAGCGATGGTTAGCTTAGTCAAGTATGGGTTATGGGCTGTCGGTATGAATGCGGTAAGTGCTCACTTTGGTTATCCCATCCAATCGACAGAAATCATGCTGATTATCTCACATGCTTTTATGGCTATAGAAGGGATGCTATACACTAAGTTTTTTAATTTTAAAGGATGGCAATTTGCTTTGGCTGCACTTTGGCTATTTCATAATGACTTTATTGATTACATATTTGGTATGGCTCCTTGGTACCCTTATCTCAAGGAAAATATGAAGATCATAGGCTATAGTACGTTTTGGTTAAGTGTTATTAGCCTGATCTGTATCTATATGTTAACAAAGCGTCCGGTTAAATATTCAATCGATTTCAAACAAGAAAGAGATAGTTTAAAATAAAAATTTCCTCATTAACCTATAAAAAATGGCCATTTTTTGAAAAAATCAAGAATGGCTTTTTTTGATGTATTCACTTGATCAATTGCAGGCTCTGTTTAAATTATGTCAGTTAGAGATGGAATGATCAAGCGATTATCGAAAGGACAGATCATCAATATTACAGTCTATTCTTGTCCCTTTAGCCATATACTTCTCATAAGAGGAGGGACACGGGAATATGAAGAGTGTTATGCTATGCTTAGTAACTGTATTAGTATTCTTATTGCCACATAGTGTCTTGGCTAAAGAAGATGAGAACACGATTGCTCAAACTTGGCAAGAACTTGAAGACCTATCTGATCAATCCTATCAATTTGCCAACAATGGACAATATGGACAAATCGATGATCTTTTAAAAAATTTCAATAAAAAGTGGTCCATGCTTGTCGATATAACACCCATTCCAGATTTAGATCAAAGAATCATCACTTCTTCATTAAATCAAGCGCGCCAAACCATTAAATCAGATATTAGTGACAAACAAAAAAAACGTAACGTGGTTCAACTTCGACTAGCCATCGATGCAATTGAATCCGATTCTAATCCAATGTGGAAAATATTAACACCTAAAGTGATGAAATACGCCAATCAAATGCAGAACTCCGTTGAAAAAAAGGATTGGACACATTTTCAGCATCAATTAAATCTGTTTCTTGATCAGTATCAGACGATTTATCCAGCGATGATGATCGATCAGAATTCTGATCAAGTTGAACAAGTCAATGAAAAAGTCGACCAATTATCTAATAATCGGATGACAATAAGGCAAGATAAAGATAGTGTAAAAAAATTAAATCAACTCCGACAAGATTTACAGGCTGTTTTTAATCAGAAAACACAACAATCGTATTCTCAAATTGAGTGGATTCCCATAATATATATTAGTGGCGGAATTTTAATAACGCTGCTTTTAATTAGTAAATTAAGAAGGAACCCAAAAGCGATTAAAAGAAAATTAATACAAAAGGGAAAGCACGTTTGATGATGCTGAAAATTTGACAAAAGGACAATATTTGACTAAAATTGACCTTAATAAAATAGTGGAGGTTAAGTCAATCATGGGAATTGTGCAGTATCTCATTTATATGGTTATTTTAATGGCGATCCCTATGTGGGCACAAAGTCGTGTTCGTAGAAACTATGCCAAATACTCAGAAGTTCCTAATTCAACCGGTTTATCAGGCGCACAAGTCGCAAGAAAAATCCTAGATGACAATGGATTGTATGATGTGACCATTGAAGAAGTATCCGGAACACTCACAGATCATTACGATCCCTCACGTAAGGTTGTTCGATTATCTTCAGGGATCTATCATGGTGATTCTATTGCAGGAACGGCTGTCGCTGCACACGAAGTAGGGCATGCAATTCAAGATGCAACAAATTATTCTCCACTTCGAATTAGACATGCACTTGTTCCTCTTGCTAATTTGGGATCAAGTTTATCGTATATTTTGATCTTTGCAGGATTTCTACTCCAAATATTTAATCTTGCGTTAATTGGTGTCATATTTTTTGCCTTTGCTGTATTATTTCAATTGGTTACTCTACCAGTTGAATTTAACGCATCAAGCCGGGCACGTGATCAGATTGTTAGTCTAGGGATTGTTAAACGAGAAGAGGAACGCCAAGCAGGTAAAGTATTAAATGCTGCAGCTTTAACGTATGTCGCAGCCGCGCTCGTTGCCTTTATGGAACTTTTGCGATTTATCCTTATACTTTTTGCAAACCGAGATAATAACTAACATTTAAGGGACTTAAAAAAGACCAGCTTAAGTAACCCTGCTGGATCTTGATCTTTGAAAAATATCGTGTAACTTAATAAAAAATAAGTTGAAAATTAAAAGATGAGCGGCTGTTTATTTAACAGCCGTTTTTGGTTTACTTCTAAGTGTCTTAAAAGGATTGCCAACCCATAGACCCATTGGTATAATAAGCTTTGTATTTTTTCATAAAAATAAAAAAACGATTACTACATATCCTTCATCATCTCATTAATAATAGATACATAAAAAGAAAGAAGGGACATTGAATGCAAAAAGTAATACTGGATGTCGATACAGGAATCGATGATGCTCTTGCCATTATGCTGGCAACAGAATCAGAAGAGTTAGATATATTAGGGATTACAACCGTAAGCGGAAATGTATCTCTTGAACAAGCCACTCGAAATACCTTAAAAGTTTTACAAATGGTAGGGAAAGAAAAGGAGATTAACGTTTATCCTGGTGCATTTGAACCGCTCCTTAGAAAAAAGTTTCATGAACACCGTGTACACGGTAATGATGGACTTGGCGGAGCATTAACGGATATGGAATTACGCGCAAAGCCTTCATCAAAGCATGCGGCTCATTTTATCATTGATCAAGTCCATCGTTATCCAAATGAAGTCACACTCATTATGACCGCTCCTTTAACGAATCTTGTCCATGTTTTAAAATTAGATCCTACGTTTGCAAGAGATGTTAAGAGAGTTATTTTCATGGGGGGAGCCGCTAAAACACAAGGGAATGTTACCCCTGTTGCTGAATTTAATATTTATGCCGATCCAGAAGCGGCAAAGATTGTTTTCCATTCAGGAATACCATTAACGATGGTAGGGCTAGATGTGACGATGAAAACTCTTTTACATGATTACCATGTTGATGAACTAAAGGGATCTCGTTATTACGATTTTATTCATAAAAGTGCTCAATATTATATGAACTTCAGACAGTTTGATGAAGTGATCACAGCTTGCCCTATGCACGATCCACTGGCGGTAGGCGTCGCTATTGATCCAACTATGATTCAAACTGAAAGTCTCTATGTAGATGTCGAAACCGAAAGTTCTTTATGTGATGGACAAACCGTTTGCGATCTGCGTTTTCAATTAAATCAACAAGAAAACATGGATGTCGCATTAGACGTCGATAGCGATCGATTTATATCCATGCTTCTTCATAGATTGAAATAAGTGCTTAATTGGGGTGTTAAATATGGCACCTCAAATTTTGATTTACAAGCTAAAATTTTAACCATTACAGACCCTTAAGATACGATCCACTGATCCACCATAACTTTCACCAAACAAGTTTAAGTGCGCGAGTAAATAATAGAGTTGATAGGCAGGAACTCTTTCTTCCCATCCAGATTCTAACGGAAAAGCCTTTTGATAGGATGCATAAAATGCGTCGCTAAACCCACCAAATAACTTAGTCATCGCAAGGTCCATTTCGCGGTCACCATAGAAAACAGCAGGATCAATGAAGACTGGCTCGCCTTGAGTTGTGAACATGACATTACCGCTCCATAAGTCTCCATGTAATAGCCTTGGCGTCACCGCTCTATCCTCATTTTTAAATTGATCGATAAACTTACCGAAGAGTTTTTCACGTTGCCGGTTCCAAAATCCCTGTTCCTTTGCCATCTTAACAAGAGGATTCAATCGTTGATGGATATAAAAGGAAGTCCAGTTTTCATCTGGCCCGTTCGATTGTGGTAAAGTTCCCAGATAATTATTTTCAGATAAACCAAAATATGATTGGGTATCCGTATGCAGCTGAGCAAGAGCACGTCCACAAAGAGCATCATTACGAGGACCGCTTTCTATGGCTTCCATGAGGATATACGCATCATTTTTTATTTGTCCAACATCATAGACCATCGGAGTCCGCACTTTTTTTCCTAATAAATTAAGTCCATAAGCTTCTTTTTTAAAAAAATGAGCTTTCATGTGACGATGGATTTTTAAAAAATACGATTGTTTAGTCGTCTCAATTAAATAAGCTTCATTAATATCTCCACCACTCACACGTTTAACATCCTGTATACTTTCAATAGGTAGATTAGATAACCATTGATGATCCTCTATCACTGTGTTATACCTTCTTTCTTTAAATTCTTATTAGATTAATCATCTAATAAGAATTAGATTGACTTCCTTCCTAACGACAAGACATATCCAATTACTAAATACCATTCTATTATTATGATAGAATGAAACTAGAAGATTATAAAGCGAGATGAATGATATGCAGAAAATCGTAATCATAGGCGGCGGGATCATTGGGATGAGTGCAGCCTATACATTAAGTCAATCAAAGAACTATGACGTGACCGTTATTGATCAAAAAGATCCAGGTCAGGCAACAGACGCAGCAGCGGGTATTATTTGTCCTTGGTTATCAAAACGGCGAAATAAAGTATGGTACGAGTTAGCCAAACAAGGGGCAAGATATTATCGTGAGCTGATGATAAATCTAATGAAGGAAGTTCATCATGACATAGGTTTTCAGCAAGTAGGGGCTATGTGTATTCGTGATGATAAACAATTACTCATTGACCTAGCCGAGAAAGCCGAAAGCAGACGGAAAGATGCTCCAGAAATCGGTGAAATTACGTTATTAACACATGATCAAGCTAAAGAGGAATTTCCATTATTGAAAGACCATTTTATGGGGTTAAAGATATCTGGAGGAGCTAGAGTTAACGGTAGGGCACTACGGAATGCCTTAGAAATGGCCGCTGTTAAACAAGGGGCATCGGTCTTACATGGCTTTGCCAATCTTTGTCAAACAAATGGTGTTGTAGATGGGGTAGGTTGTCATACGATCGAAAGCATCATACCCGCTGATCAGGTCATCATTGCCGCCGGCGCTTGGGAAAGACATCTATTAGCTCCGCTTGGATTAATGACGGATATTACGCCCCAAAAGGGCCAGTTATTACATTTAAGATTAAACAATAAACAAACGGGTGTTTGGCCAGTTATTTTGCCTCCAATTGGTCAAAGTATAGTTCCATTTGAACATGGACAAGTGGTTATAGGGGCAACCCACGAAAAGCATAAAGGATTTGATCTTTCACCTACTGTAGGAAGTATATATGATATTCTACACCAAGCTCTTCGTTTTGCCCCTGGACTGGCTGAAGGAGAGATCAAAGAGTGGAGAGTAGGTTCTCGAGGATTTACGTCTGATTTTTCACCTTTTATAGGAAGAGTACCGGGTTATCCTAATCTCTTAACAGCCAATGGTCTTGGGGCATCGGGATTAACAACAGGTCCATTAGTTGGAAAGTTACTAGCAGAAAGTGTGATGGGTCTGGATTTAACTATGCCAATAGATAACTACGATCCGGCTCCTTATATACGAGAAATAAAAAAATGATCAAGACATTAACATAAAAAGATGAAACGAACGTAAAAAAAGGGAGTCCTAGGACTCCCTTTTTGATGTATATCATCTTATTTATCCCACCTTAACGGCAAGTAAAGCCCCCCACTGATGGAAACTTTATTTTATACCCCATAAGAAATCGGCAATCAGAGCATCTACTTTGGGATTTTCATGAAGCTTACTGTGTTGTGCCATACGTCCGGTGACGGTTTTTTCTTGATATTTTTGATGTGTAAAAATATAGCGACCTAAAAAGGCACTTTTCAGCTTTACGGTTCCATCTCCAGCCTCAGTCTTATTTATTTCACCACCAATGGCTAAAACATCTAAATCATGTGGAAGTTGATCACGTTTAGGGTATAGTACACTCGTTTTTTTCATTTGGTCGACAGTTAATTTAGAATCGTCTTGCGGTCCATCTCTCCAGCTAAATGGAGCTGCAATAGGGACAAATTTATGTACATACGGATAGTCATTTCTCGATTTTGATGTTGTTTCAAGAAAGTAAGTGGCTGTTTTACCTCCAAATGAATGCGTAACAAGGTCTATCGTCTGAATGTGCTGCTTTTGCTTTAACCATTGCATGGTTGATTCAAGCCACTTTGTTTGGTTATCTAGAGAGCCTTTATTATTTTGAAAGACGACTTGGATAAGTGGAATACGTTGATCGGTTATTTTTCCATGTACGATCAGTTCGCCACTCGGTTTCACATAGATAAGGAGTGCTCTTTCAGGGCCTTCATAAACCGATGTCAGCCGATTGAGCATGGATCGAAAGGAACCCTCAGTTCCGGTCCACCCATGTACAAAGACGACGGGATAGGAATGTTTCTTTTTTAATTGAATTTTGGAATGGTCAAAGCTAGCACTAATCGTTTCATGAGTTTTGCTCTGCTTATGTTTTGATACATTTCCATCATTAGATTTTGATAAAATGATGAATGTAGTAAACGTTGTCGACAAAATGATGACAAGGAGGATTAATCCTAGTTTTTTCATGCGTTGCGTTCTCCTTTTATACTGGGTTCGTTATTGCTAGTCATCATATCGCAATATGTAAAATCATTCAAGTGGAGCCATAAAGCGATGGAAAAATTCTCCAAACAGAATCCCTAGTCCCCTTATTTTTAATAACGAAGTTTCATCTCGTTTCTTTATTATCTGATACTCAAAGTACAAAAACAAAGTAGTAATAATAAAGAGGTTTTGGTTCATAAAGTGAAGCTTCCATTAGTGGGGGTTTTCTTCATCCCCCACTGATGGTTAGCTGAACCAATCGGACCTTTACGGGCAGTTGATCCCCACCTATCTTCTTTGAATACTCAGAATCTTGAGGTGGGGTCTTTACTTGCCGTTAAGGCGGGATAAAAAAGGGCGTATTTTTGCTGTTATTATGGTATATGTATAATCATTTTTAAAGGTTACAACATAAACTAGAAATATAAAGAAATTAAATATTTTTGAAAGCGCTTTAATTTGTTTAAAAAAATGAGGTTTGTCAACACTGAAATTAAGGTAAAAAATAGTGGAGGTGTTTTGATGATGAATACAGATCAAGCGTTAAAAGTACTCGATCAAATGCGTTTACCCAATGGGGCCTATACGGCTAGCCTATCGAAGGATTATAGCTATGTTTGGATTAGAGACGTTGTTTATTCTGTACTACCTTTTATTCAAAAACCATCTGAACGATACGAAAAGGCATATCATGCATTATTAGACCTTTTCTTAAAATATGAATGGAAAATAGATATTCATCGAAATAAAAAACCTGTTCAACTTTATGAATATATTCATTCTCGTTATTCTAGGGATCTCAAAGAAATGAATGCTGAATGGGGTCATGCTCAAAATGATGCAATAGGTGCTTTTCTTTGGGGAATAGGAGAAGGTGTAAAGAATGGGCAAAGAGTGATACGTGACCATCATGATATACGAATAATCCAAAAGCTAGTAGACTATCTTGAATGCTTAGAATACTGGACTGCAAAAGATAATGGCATGTGGGAAGAGAATATGGAGGTGCATGCCTCGAGCGTCGGTGCTTGTGTTGCTGGACTTCAAGCTGTCAAATTGATTGTCAACGTGAAGGACGACCTTATTAAAAAAGGTGAGGAAACACTCAATCACTTACTCCCTAGAGAAAGTGAAACAAAAGAAACGGACTTAGCTCTCTTATCGTTAATCTATCCGTATCGTTTGGTAAGTCATGATATGGCATTGACTATTCTTGAAAATGTGACCTCGCAACTTGAACGTACGTATGGCTGTATCCGTTATAAAAATGACCAGTATTATAATGAAGGTGCAGAAGCTGAATGGTGTTTTGCTTTCCCATGGCTTGGACTGTGCTATGACGAACTCGGCATGATTGACAAAGCTGAAGAGTATTTTGAAAAAACTAAAAAAATCGTTCCAGAAGACTGGGCAGTTCCTGAACTATATATTGGAGGGAAAAATATTCCTAATCAAAATACACCTCTTGCTTGGTCAGTTGCACTATCCTATATCTTAATTAATCGCATACAATATTCACTCACCTATCGAGCTGTTCAGACATAGAATCCACGAGTTTCAGGTGATTAAGTAAGAAAACGTTTAGAACATTATCTGTTCTAAGCGTTTTTTTATTTACTTAGTACCATATTATGACGACATAAGTTTTTCTTGATATTTATCATATGACTAAATATAAATTTCAACACCGATTTTATTGAAAAAATAATTTTTAATAAATAACGGATTCGACAAAATTAGATGATAAATTACAAAGGATTCTGAATACTTTCGTAGAATCATTAATATAAGATTTAATAAGGGATTTGGAGGTGGGAATAATTGAGTCAATTACTGGAAAATAAGCAAGACATCCTTCCCAGTGAAGAGGATATTTATCTTTTTCATGAAGGAACATTGTATGAGGGTTATAAGCTATTTGGCGCCCAAGTTATAACAGACCAAGATATTCTTGGTGTACGCTTTACCGTTTGGGCACCGAATGCAAAGCATGTCTCTGTTGTAGGTGATTTCAATCAGTGGAATGGAATCAATCATCGAATGACTAATGTGCATTCAGGGATTTGGACATTATTTATACCTAACTTAGTCGAAGGTGACATATACAAGTATGAGATTGTAACTCCAACAAATCAGACCATTTTGAAAGCGGATCCATACGCGTTTTTCTCTGAATTACGCCCTAACACGGCTTCGGTTGTTTATTCATTAGATCATTATGAATGGCACGACCAAAAATGGATCAGAGATCGCAAAAAATACGACTCGTATCATTCAACCATGTTAACTTACGAATGCCACCTCGGTTCTTGGAAAAAGAAGGACAATGGAGAGTTTTATTCATATAGGGAAGACGCAGATCAAATGATTGACTATGTTCTTAAGCATGGATTTACTCACATTGAAATCATGCCAGTTATGGAACACCCTTATGATCGATCCTGGGGTTATCAGATTACAGGATATTTCTCTGTCACGAGTCGATACGGTAAACCAGAGGATTTTATGTATTTTATCGATCAATGCCATCAAAAAGGGATTGGTGTTATTTTAGACTGGGTCCCTTTACACTTTTGCAAAGATGCTCATGGGCTTGGTCAATTCGATGGGACGGCGCTTTATGAACCGGAAGATCCTATGCGTTCAGAACGACCACTGTGGGGGACTTATAACTTTGATTTTCATAAACCCGAAGTGGTTAGTTTCTTAATCTCAAATGCGATCTTTTGGATGGATAAGTATCATATTGATGGTTTCCGTATTGATGCTGTTTCTTATTTGATTTATTTAAATCATGACCATACGTTACCGTCCGCTTTAAAAAATAAGTATGGTGGAGATGAAAACCTTGAAGGAATTGCTTTTATAAAGCAACTTAACGAAGTGGTATTTAAAAACTATCCACATGCCTTAATGATAGCAGAAGAAGCCACCGATTGGCCTTTGGTATCCTATCCAACGGATAAAGGAGGGCTCGGTTTTAACTATAAATGGAACATGGGCTGGGTCAATGATCTGCTTCGTTATATGCAGCTAGACACACAAGACAGGCGTCACCATCATAATATGTTGACATTTTCCATGTATTACGCCTTTTCAGAAAACTATATTCTTCCATTCTCCCATGATGAACTTGTGTATGGGAAACGTTCTTTATTAAATAAAATGCCGGGTGACTATTGGCAAAAATTTGCTAACTTAAGGTTACTTTATGCTTATTTCTTAACCCATCCTGGTAAAAAACTTATTTTTATGGGAAGTGAATTTGCTCAATTCGACGAATGGAAAGATATAGCACAATTGGATTGGAACTTACTAAACTTTGAATCTCATCATAAGTTTAATCAGTTTTTTATAACAATCAATCATTTTTACCAAAAAATGCCTTGTCTATGGAAATTAGATCATATTTCTGAAGGATTTGAGTGGATTGACCCGCATAATAATGAACAAAGCATCATAATTTTTATTAGAAGAGGAAAAAGAAAAGGTGATTATTGCATCGTCTTATGTAATTTTACAGAAACTGTTTACCACAATTTTAGAATTGGCGTTCCCTCTTTTGGAAAATACCTAGAAGTATTTAATACTGACTTAGAAGAGTTTGGCGGTTCTGGGCAATATAATGCTGAATCGATTAGGGTGGAAAAAGAACCCTACCATAATCAACCGTACAGCATGGAAGTCACCGTTCCTCCATTGGGGGTGAGCATCTTCATGAAACAAACAAAAAGACGAAGGAGGGAGGATTTTATTTATGACAAATAAAAAATGGATGGCCATGTTATTAGCAGGGGGACAAGGAACAAGATTAGGTGAATTGACAAATACATTAGCGAAACCCGCTGTTCCTTTTGGAGGTAAATACCGTATTATAGATTTCACATTAAGTAATTGCATGCATTCAGGGGTTGACACGGTTGGGGTGCTTACGCAATACCAGCCTCATCTTCTCAATACTTACGTGGGAAATGGTCGCCCATGGGATCTAGATCGAAAATTTGGAGGAGCGTACGTCCTTCCGCCTTATCGAGGCCAAAATGGTGGCCAATGGTATAAAGGAACGGCTAATGCCGTTTATCAAAATATCAAATTCATAGACCAGAATGATCCTGAATACGTCTTGGTTATTTCAGGAGATCACATTTATCAAATGGACTATAATAAATTATTAGAATTTCATATGGAAAAACAGGCTGAAGCGACGATCGCCGTCATTCAAGTACCATGGCATGATGCCAATCGCTTTGGCATTATGGATACCAATGAACAAGATAGAATTACAGAGTTTCATGAAAAACCAAGTTTACCAAAAAGCAATCTAGCATCCATGGGGGTATATTTGTTTAATTGGAAGTCATTACGTCGGCACTTAATTCAAGACGATCAAGATCCAAATTCATCCAATGATTTTGGCAAAGATATCATACCAAAGATGTTAGCAGATAAAAGTCGAATTTACGCTTACAGATTCTCTGATTACTGGAAAGATGTTGGTACGATTGAAAGTCTGTGGGAAGCAAATATGGATTTATTGAAAGAAAAGCCACCATTGAATTTAAATGATCCTCACTGGAAGATACTTACTGGCAATGCTAATCATCCACCTCAATATATCTCTCCAGAGGCTGAAATTAGACAGTCATTAATAAACGAAGGGTCAATGGTTTTTGGTAAAGTTATTCGATCTGTTATTTCATATAACGTTAAGATCGGAAAGGGATGTAATATTAAAGATTCGGTCATTATGCCGAATGTCACGATAGGAGAAAATGTGACGATTGAACGATCGATTGTGACAAGTAACACAGTTGTTGAAGCTGGGTCTACTTTTGGCACTTCAAACCCATCCCAAAATATTACCTTAATAAGTAATAAAGAGAGTATGACTTCTCATATTCGAGAAGTGTTATAACTAAATTATTTTAGTGCAAATAATAAAGCATAATGCCATTATTTATAGTTAAGTTTTATATAAACATGAATGAAATCAAGGTTTTGTTTCTTCGGTCCTCTTGTAGATATAAAGTCTACATATAGTTCCCCGAAACCTCGTTCTTGACCTTCTGTCATTTATGCAAACTATTTTTCAAAATGTAATTTTATAACTGGTCCTAAAAGGGGATGTGTTTATTGGATAGGGTACTAGGAATCGTAAACCTCATTAATGAAAAACAATATTTAAAAGAATTAACTTTGAATCGTTGCCTTGCTTCTGTACCCTTTGGAGGACGGAATCGACTCATTGATTTTACACTTTCTAATTATATACATGCCAATATTAGTAAAGTAGCCATCTTTGCTAAAGAAAATTATCGATCCATAATGGATCATTTAGGAACAGGGAAAGAATGGGATCTCGATCGAAGAAATGGTGGTTTATTCTTTTTTCCACCGATGCAGCCCAATAAAATGATTCATGGCGATTTGGAACAATTCAAAGATCAGATCGATTTTTTTCATCGTTCAGCTGCTGATTTAGTTATCATATCGCCAGGTCATCATGTTTGTAAAATTGATTTTACTGATGTGATCAAAGAACATAAAAAAAGTAAAGCGGATATGACGGTTGTTTACAAGGCGTATGATGGTGAGCCTGTTTCAAAACCCCTCTATAATACATGTAAGATCGGGGAAGCGGGAGAAGTTCAAGATATAAGTTTATACACAGGAATTGATGAAGGCGATTTAGTATGTCTTGAAACGTACGTAATAAATAAAGAGGTCCTCATCGATATCATCGAAACTTGCGTCAATAATAAAGAATATGATCTGCTCAAAGATGGAATCAAAGCAAACTTGATGAAACGACGTGTGAACGGGTATGCATTTGATGGTGTTTTACCTTTTATCCATTCTTTGAAAACGTTTCATAAGAGTAATATGACGTTGCTAGATCCTAATATTTTAAATTCCTTCTTCTTTCGTGACTGGGATATTTTCACGAAGGTGAAACATGAACCCCCAGCCAAATATTCTGCTTTTTCTAAGGTTAACACGGCATTAATTGCTAACGGATGCGATATCGAGGGAGTCGTTGAAAATAGCATTATATTTCGTGGGGTTAAAATACGAAAAGGAGCGGTTGTAAAAAATTGCATTATCATGCAAAAAGGGGAGATAGAAGAAGGCGCTTTCCTAGAAAATGTGATTACAGATAAACAAGTAAAGGTTAGAAAAAATCAAGTTGTCATGGGTGATCTTGATCCAATGGTGATAAAAAAGGGCGAGATCATTTAATCTATCGGAGGGTCCAAGTCATGAACGTACTATATGCAGCATCTGAATGCGCCCCATTTGTTAAAACAGGAGGACTTGGCGATGTCATAGGTGCTTTACCTAAATCATTAACGAATCAAGATCTTCATATTAGTGTTGTCTTACCTAAATACGAAGACATTCCTGTGAAATACACAGAAAATCTTGAGTTTGTAACAAGTATAAATGTTTCAGTTGGTTGGCGTCAGCAATATTGCGGAATATTGAAACTGGAAAAAGATGAAGTAACATACTATTTTCTAGATAATGAATATTACTTTAAGCGCCATGGAAGTTATGGTTATCATGATGATGGTGAGCGGTTTGCATTCTTTTCAAGAGCGGTTCTTGAAAGTTTACCACATTTAAAAGATAAACCGGATATCATTCATTGTCATGATTGGCAAACAGGACCAATTAGCGTGATGCTTAAAGCACATTTTGCCCATAACCCATTTTATAGAAATATTAAAACGGTCTTTACCATTCATAATTTGAGGTATCAAGGGATTTATCCAAAAGGTGTACTCTATGATTTACTAGAATTGGATGACTCATATTTTCATATGAATGGTCTTGAATTTTATGGAAATGTAAATTATATGAAGGCAGGACTTGCCTATTCAGATTGTATAACGACGGTTAGTCCTTCCTATGCCGAAGAGATACAATGGCCCTATTACGGTGAACAACTGGATGGTTTTATTCGAGCAAGACAAAACCATCTAGTTGGTATTATTAACGGAATAGATGATTCCAGTTATAATCCAGAAACTGATGATGATTTATTTCAACCTTATTCAGACATTGTTGGTAAGCAACTCAATAAACAAAAGCTACAAGAAAAACTACATCTACCGGTACGAACTGATACTCCTGTGATATCTATGATTACTCGTTTGGTAGATCAAAAAGGGATCGATTTAATTCTTCGAGTCTTCCATGAACTTATGAGTTATGATGTTCAATTCGTTCTACTCGGAACAGGGGATTATCGATACGAACAAGCATTTAAGGATCTAGGGTTTCAATATCCAGATAAAGCCTCAATCAATATCTATTTTGACGAATCATTAGCACGACAAATTTATTCGGGATCTGATCTCTTTCTCATGCCATCACAATTTGAACCTTGTGGGATTGGTCAATTAATTTCGTTTCGCTATGGAACCATTCCTATCGTGAGAGAAACGGGTGGATTGAAAGATACCGTTATTCCATATAATGAATTTACTGACGAAGGTACGGGTTTTACTTTTACCAATTTTAACGCACATGATATGCTATATACCATTGAACGTGCACTAGGCTTTTTTCATCAAACGGAGAAATGGAAGAGGCTAGTGGAACAAGCCATGAAGTTGGATTTTAGCTGGGATGCGTCAGCTGAAAAATATCATTCTCTATACAAACAGCTGGTTTTATAAACTAGAACCAAACCCCATCACACCTATGATGGGGTTTGTTTTACAAATAAGTCAGCTATTCTATAATTGAATACATAAAAGGTTATCCAACTGTAATAGGAAGAAGATGATGAAAGAGGAATAGTGACTGAACAATAATATATAGGGATAAAAGATGACGAATTAATTTTTCAGTCCGGCTTCCTGTATGCGTTGTTATTGGTAATTTAATAGACATGGATAGGGGAAATAGTAACTTTATCCCTTGTTTTGTTGCCGCGTCAAGTATAAGATGACTTATTATGCCTATCATAAGACCCGTAGTCAAGTCCGAATAAGGGACAAAACGGTATCCTAAGTATCCAATAATAATAAGAAATAACAAACTATGGGTCATCGTTCGGTGACCAAAAAAGATGCGAATGAGTCGCGCAAGTACAGGGAGTTTCCGACCAATTTTACTCCCACTATGACAAATATCAGGAAGTAAACTACCAAGTGTTGCAAAAGGCAAAACTAAGAATGGATCTAAAGTGGGCTCATACTGTACAGATATTAAAGCTGCCGCGAGCCCTCCTACTATGTGTGTTTTTCCAGTCATTTTTTTCTCCTTAATATGAAAGTTGAATCTCAGAAGTATCGAGAAATGAAGCTAATCATGATATGTATATGGATACATATGTTCCCCTATCATAACAGATTTCAAAGAGGAAGTATAGGTTTTAACAAAATAATCGTTGGACAACATGATTTCACAAAGGTGTAACATTCAGGACATAAGATGAGTGTTTGATTATCATATAATAAGATTAGAAACAAGGAGGCGATAGTCTATGGAGAAATGGAAGGGCTTTCAAGGAAATGTTTGGAAAGAGGAAATTGATGTGAGAGATTTCATTATGACAAACTATTCACTTTATGAAGGAGATGAAGCCTTTTTAGAAGGACCGACCGAAGCAACGAAATTCCTCTGGAAACAAGTTATGTCTTTATCAAAACTAGAAAGAGAACGTGGCGGAGTACTTGATATGGATACCCATATTGTTTCGACGATCACCTCCCATGAGCCTGGTTACTTAGATAAAGATGATGAAAAGATTGTTGGATTGCAAACGGATAAACCTTTCAAACGTTCCCTTCAGCCTTTTGGCGGTATTCGGATGGCTGAAGTATCAGCTAAAGCTTATGGCTATGAAATAGATAAAGAGATCAGTTCAATTTTTAGAGATTGGCGGAAAACACATAATCAAGGTGTCTTTGATGCTTATACGGATGAAATGAGGGCAGCGAGACGCTCAGGTATTATTACTGGTCTACCAGATGCTTATGGACGAGGTAGAATAATAGGTGATTATCGCCGAGTCGCTTTATATGGCGTTGATCGTTTGATTGCCGAGAAACAAAAAGACTTGCGAAATACAGGGATAACAACCATGTCGGATGATGTCATTCGAGCAAGGGAAGAACTAAATGAACAAATCCGGGCTCTTCAGGATTTAAAAACTATGGCGCAAAGTTATGGGTTTGATATTTCTGAACCTGCTTTTACTGCTCAAGAAGCCTTTCAGTGGCTCTATTTTGGTTATTTAGCCGCCATCAAAGAACAAAACGGAGCAGCTATGAGTTTAGGCAGAACGTCGACATTCCTAGATATATACATTGAACGTGATTTGAACGAAGGGCGGATAACAGAAAAAGAAGCCCAAGAAATTGTCGATCACTTTATTATTAAACTAAGGATGGTACAGTTTGCCAGAACGCCTGAATACAATGAACTGTTTTCAGGAGATCCAACGTGGGTCACAGAATCGATTGGGGGAGTTAGTGAAGACGGAAGAGCGCTTGTAACGAAGAATTCCTTTAGATTCTTGCATACATTGACCAATTTGGGTCCTGCACCAGAGCCTAATTTAACCGTATTATGGTCAACACGTTTGCCTGAAGCTTTTAAACGCTATTGTGCAAAAATATCAATTGAATCTTCGGCCATTCAATACGAAAATGATGATATTATGCGTCCAGAATGGGGTGATGATTACGGAATCGCTTGCTGTGTATCTGCTATGAGAATTGGAAAACAAATGCAATTCTTCGGTGCCAGGGCCAATCTAGCAAAGACATTGCTTTATGCCATTAATGGTGGAAAAGATGAGAAGTCGAAAGTACAAGTCGGCCCTAACTACGAACCTATCACTTCTGATGTACTAGATTATGAAGAAGTGATGGAGAAATATGATCAAATGATGGAATGGCTTGCTGGGCTTTACTTAAATACACTGAATGTGATTCATTATATGCATGATAAATATTCGTATGAACGATTAGAAATGGCCTTACATGATACCGAAATTTTACGAACGATGGCAACAGGAATTGCGGGATTATCGGTTGCGGCCGATAGCTTAAGCGCTATAAAATATGCCGTTGTGACACCTATTCGTGATGAAAATGGTCTTGCCGTTGATTTTAACATTACAGGGGATTTCCCTAAATACGGTAATAACGATGACCGTGTCGATAGAATAGCCGTGGATCTGGTGAAAAGATTTATGACGAAAGTAAAAAAACACCCAGCCTATCGCGGAGCAAAGCATACAACTTCCGTCTTAACGATTACATCGAATGTGGTCTATGGTAAAAAAACGGGTTCAACGCCTGATGGAAGAAAAGCCGGTGAACCTTTTGCACCAGGTGCTAATCCTATGCATGGAAGAGATACAAAAGGGGCTTTAGCATCCTTATGTTCTGTGGCGAAAATTCCTTACTCATATTGTTTAGATGGAATTTCAAATACCTTCTCTATTATTCCAAGTGCACTCGGAAAGAGCCCAGAAGATCAATATCAAAATTTGGTTGGTATGTTAGATGGATATGTGATGAAAAAAGGTCATCATCTTAATGTCAATGTATTTAAACGTGAGACGCTTTTAGATGCCATGGAACATCCTGAACAATATCCACAGTTAACCATTCGCGTCTCAGGGTATGCCGTTAATTTTATTAAGTTAACACGTGAACAACAACTCGATGTCATTCATCGTACGATGCATGCCATGATGTAAGAAGAAGGTGACTTAAGTGAAGAAGGTGATTGGACGGATCCATTCCACAGAATCGCTTGGTTCTGTGGATGGACCAGGTATCCGTTTTGTCGTATTTATGCAGGGCTGTGTGCTCAGGTGTCAATATTGTCATAATCCCGATACTTGGGAAGTAAATAAAGGGATAGAAGTCACGGCTGATGAAATCCTACAAGAAGCTTTATCGTATAAACCTTTTATGGACGCCTCTGGTGGTGGACTTACGGTCAGCGGTGGAGAACCGTTGATGCAGATTCCATTTTTAATCGAATTATTCACAAAATGTAAGCAACAAGGGATCCATACAACGATTGATACAAGTGGAGGTGTTTTTTCGGGCGACCCTCATTTTATTGAGCGTCTTGAAGTGCTTCTACAAGTAACCGATTTGGTATTGCTTGATCTAAAGCAGATTAATAATCAAAAACATCAACAATTAACAGGAAAATCGAATGAACATATCTTACAAATGGCAAGATTCCTATCTAATCACAATCAAGATATGTGGATTAGACATGTCCTCGTTCCTGGTATATCTGATGATGAAAACGATCTTCAAGAACTTGGCGATTTTATCGCCACGTTAAAACATGTTAAGAAAGTAGAAATTTTGCCTTATCATACGATGGGAGTCTATAAGTGGGAAAAGTTGGGATTGGTTTATCCTCTTCAAGATGTCAAACCACCATCCATAGAGAGTATTAAACAGGCAGAAAAATATCTCCATGTAGAGTCTTATAACTAGTTAGAGCACTCCAAGTCATCATGATATTGGAGTGTTTTTTTCTGGGGAGAAGTTGGAGACGTTTTTTGTTCTTTTTTCACGAGTCTTAAAGTTATATAGACAGATTTGTGATAAGATACTAGAAGAGTCTAAGCAGAGGAGTGAGGGGTTTGGTTCATACAGCACTCACGGTTACAACCGGACAACTTGAATCAAAACTAATAGAAATTCGTCATCATCTTCATCAAGAACCAGAAATTTCAAATGAAGAATTTGAAACAACAAAAAAGCTGAGGGACTGGTTAGGTGATTTAGATATAAGCATACTTGATTTACCTTTAAAAACGGGCTTGGTTGCAGAAGTTAGTGGTGATCCGAAAGGGCCAGTCGTAGCGATTAGAGGGGATATTGATGCTCTTCCCATTCATGAGGAAACGACGTTACCTTATAAATCGCGATTCGATGGAAAAATGCATGCGTGCGGACATGATTTTCATACAACGGCCGTATTAGGTGCCGCTTATGTGCTCAAACAAAAAGAGCATGAACTAAAAGGAACGGTTCGTATTATTTTCCAACCAGCAGAAGAAACGGGTCCAGGAGCAATTGATATCCTAAATACACATGCTCTTGATGATGTTCAAGCCATTTTTGGCCTTCATAATATGCCAAGTCTTGAATTAGGGCAACTTGGAACTCGTATTGGAGCGATGTCTTCAAATTGTGATCGATTTGAAATTATGGTTGAAGGAGTAGGCACACACGCAGCACACCCAGATTTAGGGGTCGATCCGATTCTCGTTGCTGGTCATATTTTGGTTGCACTGCAGTCTATCGTTAGCCGTAATATTGATTGGCAAGATAGTGCTGTCGTCAGTATTTGTCAGCTTCATAGCGGGAATACATGGAATGTTATCCCCTCAATGGCTCAATTAGAGGGAACTGTACGATCACTTGACCTCGATATTAGAGAAACAATAAAAGGAAAAATAAAACAAGTCGTTGAGGGAATCGCAAGCGCATTTGGAGCGAAGGCCACTTTTATTTGGCATGGTGGATCTCCAGCCGTGATGAATGATGAAAAATGGACCCTGTTTACCATTGAAAAGGCTAAAGAAGTGGGTTTTGAAGTCATTGACATTAAGCCGCCTTCTTCAGGAGAAGACTTTTCTCATTATCAAGAAAAAATACCAGGTACGTTTGTTCATATAGGCACTTCAACACCTTATTCACTCCATCATCCCAAATTTGAGATTGATGACCGAGCTTTGATGCCAAGCGTTAAATTGCTGGCTACTTTAGCAGAACAAGCGCTTGTAGATATTATAAGTTAAACAATCGGCAGAAAATGGCAAAAGAAACGCCTCATCGGTAAATTAAAACCGAAGAGGCGTTTCTTTTATTATTTTACATTTTGATGGATGTTAGGTTGTTTGAATCTTGAGCGTTTTGAATGATATAAACGCCAGCCTGTGAGTAAAGCACCAAGTAGACAAATACTCGCAGAACTTAAGAAGACAACATGCATGCCATCTAAGAAAATGTCAGGGCGATGAGGAATTAATGCAGTCACACGATACCTAGCTTCCCGGCTCATGACAGAAAATAAAATGCTTGTCGCAGCGGATATACCAACAACCATACCTAGATTCCGAACGAGAGCATTGATGCTTCCTGCGATGCCGAGTTGTGTTCTTTTTACGGTAGACATAACGAGAGAGTTGTTGGGAGATTGGAACAACCCACAACTTATTCCAAGAAGAGCCACCCAAACACAAACAAGCCAAATGCCACTCTCTTGATGAAGACCAGCGAGTCCAAATTGAACTACAACCATCATTAAGAGTCCAACGAAGGTTAATAGCTCTGAACCAATTTTATCAGATAACGCCCCGCTTAGTGGTGCCACAATCACCATCGTTATGGGAAAGAGCATCAGAACTAATCCTGCATGCGAAGGCGATAAAAGGAGAATATCTTGAGTATAAAAAGGTGATACGATATTGAAACAAAAGTTTGAAACAAAGACAAGAAATCCACAAAAAATACTTAATGAGAATAATGGATTTTTAAAAATGGATAACTTGATCATTGGGTCTTCTTTGTGACTTTCAACGTATAGGAAAAAGATCAATAAAATGACACTAGCGAAAAATGCCGCAATGATGCGAAGGTCGGTATAACCAGCTTGCTGCCCTAGTAAAAGACCAGTGAAAAGACTAATGATGGATAAGGCGAACAAAACGCTGCCTGTGATATCGAGTTTTGACCGTAATTTGATCATATCTTTTGGTAGTATCATCCATCCAAGTATAATGGCAATGAGACCGATCGGAATATTTACCCAAAAAATAGACTGCCAACCCAGTGAAGAAACCATAAATCCCCCTAGACTAGGGCCAGTAATACTACCGAGTGAAACAAAAGTTCCAAGTAATCCAAGCGCTTTTCCCCGATGATTAGCAGGAAAGATTTCAGTAATGATCCCTTGGTTATTTGCCATTGTCATAGAGGCACCAATCGCCTGTACGATACGTGAAGTTAGTAAAAAAGTTAAGCTATGACTGAATCCACACAATAAAGAACCAAATATAAAAATGATACATCCTAATTTAAACATGTTTATTTTGCCTACGATATCACCGAGTCTACCAAAAAAAAGAATGATGGAACAAATGGTTAAAATATAGCCGCTGACAATCCATTGTGATTGAGCAATGGATAAATTTAGATCTTTTGAAATCGATGGAAGGGCAATATTAACAATGCTCCCATCTAAAGTTGACATAAATACAAATAAATTAAGAACAATTAAGATGATCCATCGTTTTTTTTGAATGAGTGGATCATCCTGGTACGTTTTGACTTGAGATTGCAAAAACAACACCTCATCACTATTTAGTTGCATTTGCAACTACGTTCATCAAACCTCATGATACAAAGAAAAAGTTGGTAACGCAACTATGTAAAATGAAGAATTTTTTACATATTGGTTACTTCAAAAAATATACAAGCCTGGAGATATTTAATCGATAAAAAAATCCTAATGGATAGTTGCTCCATCAGGATTTTTTTTATTTCTAATATTATTAGAAGAATTATGACTAAGCTTTAACTTTAGCTTCACGAGCCATGTCAACAAATAAACCAATCATACGATAATCATCTGTTAACTCTGGATGAAAGGATGTAGCAAGGAGATTTCCTTGACGAACAGCCACAATTCGATCATCACAAGTAGAAAGGACTTCGACATGATCATTGACTGAAAGAATATGGGGAGCTCGAATAAAAATAGCTGGGAACGGTGCATCAAGTCCCGTTATATCTAAACCGGCTTCAAAGCTGTCGACTTGACGTCCAAATGAATTACGTCTTACTTTGACATCCATTAAGCCAAGTGACTCTTCCTCTTCCGTATCTCCTTCAATATCTTTAGCCAAGATGATCATACCGGCACATGTGCCAAAAAGGGCTTTTCCTTTCTTAGCAAAGGCACGAATCGGTTCGAGGAAACCGTATTTTAACATCAATTTACGAATCGTCGTACTTTCACCACCAGGTAAAATTAACCCATCTAAATCATCAAGTTGTTCCGGCTTTTTAACACTAACGGCCTCAGCACCACACTTTTCAATATGGTGTAGATGTTCAGAAACAGCTCCTTGCAAGGCTAAAACGCCAATTTTCACCATTAAGATCGCTCCTTTCGATGACTTAATTTGAAAAGAAAAACGGACTACTCATCCGCTTTTCTTTTCATAGCTTATCTTCTCTTATTACCAACCACGTTCTTGCATACGTTGTTCCAATGTTAAATCGGCAATATCAATCCCTTTCATAGCCGTACCAAGTTCTTTAGAAAGTTCGCCGATTAATTTGTAATCTGTATAATATGTGGTAGCTTGTACAATGGCTTTCGCGAATTTTTCAGGATTCTCAGATTTAAAAATACCTGATCCAACGAAGACTCCGTCAGCTCCAAGTTCCATCATAAGAGCGGCATCAGCAGGAGTAGCCACACCACCTGCGGCGAAGTTAACAACTGGGAGACGTCCAGCTTCTTTAATTTGTTTTAATACTTCATATGGTGCACCGAAGTTTTTCGCAGCTGTCATGAGTTCATCGTCATTCATGTTAACAACTTGGCGCACTTGAGAATTGACTTTACGCATGTGACGCACGGCTTCAACAATATTTCCTGTTCCTGGTTCGCCTTTCGTACGAAGCATGGCAGCACCTTCACCAATACGGCGAGCAGCTTCACCTATATCACGGCAACCACATACGAATGGTACAGTGTACTGATTTTTAAGTAAATGATACTCTTCATCAGCAGGTGTTAAAACTTCACTTTCGTCAATATAATCCACACCCATGGCTTCAAGAACACGAGCTTCAGTAATGTGCCCAATACGAGCTTTCGCCATAACAGGGATTGATACAGCATTCATAACTTCCTCAACGATACGAGGATCAGCCATACGAGCGACGCCGCCAGCTTTTCGAATATCAGAAGGGACACGTTCAAGTGCCATAACGGCAACTGCACCAGCTTCTTCAGCAACTTTAGCTTGCTCAGCATTTACAACGTCCATGATGACGCCGCCTTTTTGCATTTGTGCCATTCCGCGTTTGACACGATCCGTTCCTACAACTGTATTAACCATTGATCCATTCCTCCAATTACATTCATTTTCAATTTATCTTTTGATAAATAAATGCGTATTATTTATAAGATTATGATAAAGTATGACATAATAAATGAAACCGTCCAATTGGATGTTTTATTTCTCATCCAATTTTAAAATATAATCGTTTTAACGAGATAAATCACTTTTTAGAAAAAGGAAGAAGCAAAATGTGGGAAATTGATAAGAAGAGTAAACAGCCGATATATCGACAAATAAGCGACCAATTACGTGAAAAAATTATGAAAGGTGAATATACACCAGGTAGTGTCTTACCAACAGAAAGAAAGTTAGCAGAGCAGATTGGAGTGAACCGTTCTACAGTTGTACATGCCTACGATGAATTAACGTCTATTGGATTAATAGAAAGAAAAAGGGGAAGTGGGACGAAAGTAAGTACACAAAAATGGGGAATTTCGCCAGCTGGTTCAACCAATTGGAAAGCCTATGTTGATAGTGGATCTTTTTTACCACCCCATCCACTTATTCAAAAAATACATGAACTTTCTCACAACAAATCATTATGGAATTTAGCAGGTGGTGAACTTGGACCTGATTTGTTTCCTGACAGTTTACTTAAACCACAATATGAAAAAATATTAGGGGCAGAAGAATTGTTTGAGGATGAGGATCCACAAGGCTATCGACCTTTAAGAGAAACCATTAGCCATCATATGAAAGAAGTCTATCATGTGGACACAACGGCAGACTCAATTATGATAACGAGTGGGGCCCAACAGGCGATTTATCTCATGACTCAGTGTCTTTTATCTCCTGGAGATGCCATTGCAATTGAAGCACCATCTTATTATTACTCTTTGCCGTTGTTTCAATCCGCCGGTCTTCGGATATTTGCTCTGCCGATAGATGAAGAGGGGATTAATCCCGAAGATGTCAAAGTTTTGTATCAAAAACATCGTATTAAACTTGTGTTCTTAAATCCCATTTTTCAGAATCCAACCAGTGTATCTTTGTCTGAAGACAGAAAAAAAGAGCTGGTTGACCTTTGTGCATCTTTATCAATTCCAATTGTAGAGGACAATCCTTTTAGTTTACTTTCATATGATGAGGAATCAGGAAGCCTGATGAAATCAAAGGACCAAACTGGAAATGTTCTATATTTAGGTTCTTTATCAAAAACGGTCGGTTCAAACATACGTATTGGTTGGCTGATTGCTCCAAAAACGGTCATTCAAAGGTTAATGGATGCAAGAAATCAAATGGATTTTGGATTAAGTATATTTCCGCAATTAGTGGCCGATCATTTTATGTCATCAGGAAAGTATCAGGAACATGTTGATCGACTCGTAGCTGAATTAAAGGATAGACGGGATCGTGCAATAGAGATACTAGAGCGAGACTTTAAGGATTATGTGACGTTTCAAACTCCTCATGGAGGGTTGTATATCTGGTTAAGATTAAAGACCCCCATTCAAGACTCGAAATTACTCCACCAAGCAGCAAATCACGGTGTCATCATTATGCCGGGGAGTGTATTGGGGTCTTCCGAGGGTTACATTAGGTTAACGTTTGCACGGCTTGCAAAAGACGAATTAGAAGCTGCACTTGAAGCTTTAAGACAGACCTTTCATAGTTTAATAAAGTAAAGTATAAATCACATACACCGGTCATTAAGATGTTTTTAAAAGTATTGAATTGTGCTAATATGATATTATGTGTGTGAATGAAAGTAGATATATTTTTAAAAAAAAACATAGAGTTCTTTACTAGTTTTTGGCCAAATGAGATAACCCAAGTAAGACAACCTATGTAAATACATCAAGGAGGACTCATGAAAAGGATAGGATTTGGATTTTTCACAATTATTTTTTTATTAATGATGATGATTTCTGGATGTTCCCAATCAAACTCATCTAATCAAAAGCACCCCAACGCTAAACAAGGTCAAACATATACGATCGCAACAGATGTTACATTCGCTCCATTTGAATTTAAAGATGAAAGCGGCGAATATGTTGGAATAGATATGGAACTATTAAAGGCCATTGCGGAAGATCAAGGGTTTAAATATGAAATGAAACCACTCGGCTTTAATGCTGCTGTACAAGCACTCGAATCAAAACAAGTGGATGGCGTTATTGCCGGTATGAGTATAACGGATGAACGTCAAAAGAAATTCGATTTTTCAAAACCCTATTTTGATTCAGGGGTCGTTATGGCCATTGCTGAAACAAATAAAGAGATAAAATCTTATAAGGATTTAAAAGGGAAGAAAGTAGCTGTGAAAACAGGTACTGAAGGAGCAGCGTTTGCTGATTCAATCAAAGATAAATATGGATTTAAAACCGTCTCTTTTGATGATTCTGCTAATATGTATGATGACGTCAAGGGTGGCAATACGGTCGCATGTTTTGATGACTATCCTGTTATTGCTTACGGTACAACGCAACATAACGGTTTAAAGATGGTCACCGATAAAGAAAAAGGGGCATCTTATGGCTTTGCAGTAAGCAAAGGACAAAATAAAGAGTTATTAGAAAAATTTAATGCTGGATTAGAAAATTTGAAAGCCAATGGTAAATACGATCAACTCATGAACAAATACCTTGGCAAGCAGGCGCAGAAAAGTGTAGAGAAAGATACCAGTTTCTTTGGACTTGTAAAATCAAGTATGCCTAGTTTGATGCACGGGTTATGGTTAACCATTGAACTGACGGTTATTTCTTTAATCTTTGCTTCAATTCTTGGTTTAATTTTTGGATTTATGCGGGTATCAACGAAGAAAGTCATCAGAGCGATTGGTTTAATCTACGTTGATATATTTAGAGGCACGCCACTCCTTGTACAAGCGTTCTTTATTTATTTTGGAATTCCAACTGCTCTTGATTTTCGTATGAGTGCTCTCTTAGCAGGGGTTATCACGTTAAGTTTAAATGCAGGTGCCTATATGGCTGAAATCGTCAGAGGCGGTATTCAATCGGTTGATAAAGGACAGATGGAAGCAGCTCGTAGTCTTGGTTTACCATATGGAAAATCGATGATGAAAGTTATTTTGCCTCAAGCGGTTCGTATTATGATTCCGTCGATTATTAACCAATTTGTTATGACATTAAAAGACACGTCGATTCTATCGATTATTGGAATTGCAGAGTTAACACAAAGCGGAAAAATTATCATCGCGAGGAATTTTGAATCCTTTAAAATATGGCTGATTGTAGCGATTATGTACTTTATTATCATCACGATCTTAACAAAAATATCCAATCGCCTAGAAAGGAGAATTCGTCATGGTAAAGTTAAAAGTAACTAATCTAAAAAAGAGTTACGGAGACTTGCAAGTCTTAAAAGACATCGATTTAGAAGTAAAAGAAGGTGAAGTGGTCTGTGTTATCGGTCCTTCAGGTTCAGGTAAAAGTACGTTTTTACGTTGTTTAAACCAACTTGAAGAAATGAATGGCGGAACAATTATCGTTGATGACAACGATCTTAGTAAGAAGGTTAATATTAATAAAGTCCGTGAGAATATTGGAATGGTGTTTCAAAATTTCAACCTATTTCCTCATTTAAGTACGTTACAAAACATCACCTTAGCTCCTGTTCAATTAAAGAAACAAACAAAAGCAGAAGCTAAAGAGTCAGCTCTTAAACTACTTGATCGTGTCGGCTTGAAAGACAAGGCAAATAGTTATCCAGATCAATTATCTGGAGGTCAAAAACAACGTGTAGCCATTGCTCGAGCTCTTGCGATGAATCCGGATATTATGTTGTTTGATGAACCTACAAGTGCATTAGATCCTGAAATGGTTGGTGAAGTACTCAATGTAATGAAAGGTTTAGCCAAAGATGGGATGACCATGGTCGTTGTGACCCATGAAATGGGCTTTGCCAGGGAAGTATCAGATCGTGTGATTTTCATGGACGGTGGCTATATTGTCGAACAAGGGTCACCAAAAGAAGTGTTTGCACACCCGAAAAATCCAAGAACCATTGACTTCCTGAACAAAGTATTGTAAAAGACATGGACCTCTTTTTATGGGGTCCTTGTTTTTTGGGTTTATTCCATGAAAAAGTGGCATAATGAAATATATATGAGAAAACAGAAAATGAGGGTTATTGATGTATACATCCAGTTTTAAAAAAGTCTCACTTAGTCAAGAAATATTACAAGCTTTATCACGTTTAAATTATCATCAACCTACACTTGTTCAGGCAAAAGTTATCCCCAATATATTGAAAAAGAAGGATATGATAGTCAAATCCCAAACAGGGAGCGGGAAAACAGCTGCCTTTGGCATACCTATTTGTGAACTCGTCGATTGGGAAGAAAATAAACCTCAAGCGTTAATATTGACTCCAACACGTGAATTAGCGGCACAAATTAAAGAAGATATAACCAACATTGGGCGCTTTAAACGAATCAAAGCAACTGTTATTTACGGTAAGCAGCCTTTTGATAGACAAAAGAACGAATTGAAACAAAAATCACATGTGGTTGTTGGTACTCCGGGACGTGTCTTAGATCATATTAACAAAGGAACTCTAGTCTTAGAGCGAATTCAATACTTTGTGATCGATGAAGCCGATGAAATGTTAAATAGGGGATTTATCGAACAAGTGGAAGCGATTATGGCAAAGTTACCTGAGAATCGTGTCACACTCTTATTCTCAGCAACGATACCAGAAAGTATTAAACAATTATGTCAACGTTATATGAATGAACCGATTGACATAGAGATAGAGCAAGAAGATGTAACGACCAATAGAATACAACATAAATATTACGAAATTAAAGGTGAAGAAAAGTTTTGTTTACTCAAAAACATCTTGACTATTGAAAATCCAGATAGTTGTATTATCTTCTGTCGAACGCAAGAACAAGTGAATACACTTTTTCAAGGCTTAAAGCGGTTAAACTATCCTTGTCAAAAAATTCATGGTGGCTTGTCACAAGAAGAACGGTTTCATGTTATGAAGGAGTTTAAACTCGGGAAATTCCGTTATCTTGTGGCTACTGATATAGCAGCAAGAGGAATCGATGTGGATAATATTTCTCTTGTCATGAATTATGACATCCCGCTTGAAAAAGAAAGCTATGTCCATCGTACTGGGAGGACTGGACGAGCTGGGAAAAAAGGGCTTGCTATCACATTTGTGACCCCTCGTGAGAAACCTATATTAGAAGAAATCCAAGACTACATTGGTTTTAAGCTAAAAAAGGAATCAATCCCAACTAGACAAGACGTGTTGAAACATCAGGCATCGTTTCAAAAGACACTAAGCGAAACACCGAAACTTAAACGAGATAAAAGTGAATCACTAAATCAAGACATTATGAAATTGTATTTTAATGGCGGAAAAAAGAAGAAATTGAGAGCCGTTGATTTTGTCGGAACCATTGCAAAACTCGAAGGCGTTACAGCTGATGATATTGGCATTATAACGATACAAGAAACCTCGACTTATGTCGATATCCTTAACGGAAAAGGACCAATAGTGCTTAACGCCATGAAAGAGACGAAGGTAAAAGGAAAACAGTTAAAAGTTTATGAAGCTAGGCAATAACATGCCCATCATGAATCTAAAAAATCAACCATCCCATATATGAATAAGGATGGTTGATTTTTTGAGTTAAATCTAAATCTCTAAAATCATATCAACATGAGGAATATCGTCTTCTAGATACGGTTCTGAAACATCTTTAAAACCAAATCGCTCATAGAGTCCTTTCGCTTGTACTTGAGCTTGTAGTTTAATTTTTTTGGGATGTAGTTCGTCTATAGAAAACTGAATAGCTTTGTCGATCATTTCCCTTGCAATCCCTTGTTTTCTGTATTCCTTTTTAACAATAATACGACCAAGGGATAGTTCAGGGTAAATGACCCCTTCTGGAACAATTCGGAGATAAGCAATAATCTGACCGTCTTTTTCGGTAAATAAGTGGTAGCAATCTTGATCTTTATCATCTATATCTTGAAAAGGACAGGCCTGTTCAACAATGAAAATACGATTCCGTTCATTAAGTATTTGATAGAGCTCTGACGTTGTTAATTCAGAGAATGTTTTTAAATGCCAATCCATGATTTCACCTCTCTATACACTAATCTTCATTATAAGCGACCAAACTTTAATCTAGCAATCTTAATTTAATCGCATTTTTATTATAAATGCAATGGGGTAAGACTTTCCATGACTACTTTCATTCTTATCATTCTCTATATCGATTGAGTTGGCTCTTATTGATCCAATGGCTAGATAAAATGATATAATCATAGAGGATGAAAATCTTTTGTAAGGGGATTGGAAATGAAAAAGTTATACTTTTCAGCACTTATTTATATGATACTGGGATTATTAGCAGGTATTTTTTACAGAGAAATAACGAAAGCATACAACTTCACAGGCCAATCGATGTTGTCTGTCTTGCATACGCATTTACTTGCTCTTGGTATGATGATGTTCTTGATTTTCTTAGTGTTAGAGAAACTTTTTACTTTATCAAAAAGTAAGTTGTTCTTACCGTTTTTCTGGCTATACAATATCGGCCTGCTCTGGACGATTGGATTTATGGTCATCCACGGAACGATGACCGTGCTTGGTAAATCCGTTGGACCCGCAATCTCAGGTATGGCTGGACTTGGACATATTTTATTAACTGTAGCTTTGGTTCTATTCTTTATTATCCTATTTGAAAGATTAAAAGCATCAAAATCCATATAAAAAAAGTGCGTTCATAAATAGAACGCACTTTTTTTTACTTAGATTCAATGACTTTAATGAGTTCTTTTAAATAATCAGGTAAGTCAGGTGGTCTACGGCTAGAAACAATGTGTCCATCAACAACAACAGGTTTATTATGCCAAATGGCACCTGCATTTGTCATATCGTCTTTAATTCCAGGTGTACTTGTAACGTATACGCCATCAAGTATGCCAGCAGATATCAGAACCCAACCTGCATGACAAATTTGGCCTATTGGTTTTTTGTTTTCATGAAAGTGCCGAACAATGGAAAGGACTTCTGGGAAACGGCGGAGTTTATCTGGAGACCATCCCCCTGGGACAACAACTGCATCATATTCTTCTGGGTTAACTTCACTGAAAGTAAAATCTGATTCTGCAGGAACGCCATATTTACCGATATATTTATGATGAGCCTCTTCCGCAATTAAGTGAACAATGGTGCCTGCTTCACGAAGACGTAAGATCGGATACCATAACTCTAAATCTTCAAAATCATCGCTGACAAAAGATAATACTTTTTTTCCTGTTAATGACATAAATAATTCTTCCTTTCCTAGTGAAAATAGGTGAATACTATCACTTTAACAAAGATGAGAAGAATATGCTCGTAAGATGAAATAAAAGGTCATAATAGAAGAATCATGATTTCATAATTTAACCAATAACAAGGAATTAGAGGTTGTCAACTAACGAGTACAAGTCTGAGCTAAAAAAATCTAATTTAATAAAACATGCCTTCATGTCAGGTATGTTTTTTTGTTTATAAATTAAATAATTCATTTCTTTATACAAAATGGATAAAAGTAACTTTAATGTACAGTATAACTATAAACGTACTATAAGAGGTTGTTCAAAAAGTCACCAAATGATAAGCTACGAATCTCCGACGCTATCCAAGAGGATCTTCAACTAAAATCGCTCACGTCCTGTGGCTGGCGCCTGAAGCCACCACATCCTGTGGAATGCCGGTCCTCTAGCAAAAACAAGAGGATCTTCAACTAAAATCGCTCACGTCCTGTGGCTGGCGCCTGAAGCTACTACATCCTGTGGAAGTCCGGTCCTCAGGAACTGCGCGCTCTTATCTTCTTGCTTCTAATTTGTCACCTTTTTGAACACGCACTATAAGTGGAAGGAGAAAAGAACGACAAGAAAAAGAGGTGTGATGTTGTTAAAGAAATTAATGGTTATCTTTAGTTTGGGCTTCACCATGTTTATATGTCCACAGATAAGTCATGCCTATGATGCTGAGTATTATCAAGAACCTTATCGTAATCAAGTTCATTTTTCACCTGAATTTGGGTGGATGAATGATCCAAATGGCCTTGTCTATTATCATGGACTCTATCACATGTTTTATCAATATTACCCATATGGCTTATTATGGGGTCCGATGCATTGGGGACATGTGATTAGTACAGATTTAACCCATTGGATTCCTCAAAAAATAGCTTTATATCCTGATGCTCAAGGAAACATTTTTTCAGGAAGTATTATTATTGACAAGAAAAATGATTCAGGGTTTGGAAAAGATACTATGATCGCTTTCTATACCAATGATCGGAAAGGGATACAAGATCAACGAATGGCCGTAAGCCACGACGAGGGACAAACGTGGAAAAAAATCCATGAACCCATAATGAGAAATCCAGGAATAAAAGATTGGCGCGATCCGAATGTTTTCTGGTATGAAAAGGATAAAAAATGGATCATGGTTCTTGCTGCCCAACATAAAGCGATGTTTTATTCATCTAAGAATTTAAAGCAATGGACACTCATGAGTACGTTTGGATCAACGGATCAAAGTAAAGGAGTTTGGGAATGTCCCTCTCTCATGCGGTTGCCAGTTGAAAACTCAAATCAAAAGAAATGGGTCCTGCAAATAAGCCGAACGGACGGTTCGCCTGCTGGTGGAACGGGTGTTGAATATTTTGTTGGTGATTTTAACGGCCAGCATTTTATTCAAAGTCGAAAATTAAAAAGGAGAGACTGGGTCAATTATGGAGCAGATTATTATGCGGCTATCCCATGGAATAATCTTGAAGGCCCTAGAGGAGAACGCGTGACAATAGCATGGATGAGTAACTGGAAATATGCTGAGAGAATACCCACGACGCCCTGGCGAAATTCCATGACTTTACCCGTTAGTTTAACTTTAGTAAAAATGGGTGACTCCTTTCGATTAAAACAAACGCCGATTTATCATCTTAAACCTCAAGATGGACACATTCGTTTTCATCAGAAGACCATACAACCAAGTACGAACGTTCTTAAAGGTCACAAGTTTAAGGTAGGCGAAATAAAAGCAGAATTTGACCTATCGAAGTCAAACGCAAAGGAATTTGGTTTCAGACTAAGGGAAGGTGTCGGTCAATACACGAAGATTGGTTATCAAGTAACAACCCATCAATTACTTGTTGATCGCTCGCATTCGTCAGATTTTCATTTTAACTCAGATATAACGGGTGTGCATGCTATACATATGAATCCAACCAACCATAAAATCCAGTTACACATATTTTTAGATCGTTCATCAATAGAAGTATTCGGAAATGATGGAATCCGAGTCATTACAGATCAAATTTTTCCTAGGGCGAAAAGCGATCGTATCTCGCTCTATAGTTCTGGTGGTCATACAGTCATAACTTCATTTGTTCTTCAACCTTTTACTTCGATTTGGGGGTCTTCTCCTCTCGTTTCAAACATTAAGAAGTGGCAAACGATAAAGGGAATCTGGGCTGACTCGATTAGTGGGAAAGTGGGTCAAAGTGAAGGTGAAGGCAGCATTTTATCTAATAGGATGGGTAAAAATTTCGAATATGAAAGTGACGTAACCATTCTAAACAAACACTATATTAATAAGATAACAGGTACCGGAGGTTTGATTTTTTATTCTGACAAGGTGGCAAAAAATATGTACGTCGCGGCCCTTGATGTTTCGCATAAGTCTGTTCAGCTTATCAAATATGACAATGGGAAGCGAATGGTTATCGCTCAAAAGCCCATGACTTTAATTGGAAACCAAAAATATCATTTGAAAGTAGTCGCTAGGCAGCATTTAATCAAGATTTATTTAGATAAGAATTTGGTCATCGAAAAAGAAGATCCTACATTTAAACAAGGATTAGTTGGGTTATATACCTTTCAGTCTACATCCGCTTTTCAAAACATCCGTTTAAAACTAAAAACTAAAATGAGATGACCAGGCAATTAGAGCCTGGTTTTTTCGATTTTCTCAACTAATTAATTAACCTCTCATTTGTGATGACATCTTTAAGAAAAGTTTTATTGATTGCAAAATTGATTCCTACATCAATCGTTATAAAAACCCTTTTATATGGTAGGACAATTGTTCGTTAAAAAAGAAAAGCAAAAATGGTTGATTTATAAAAAGTATTAAATTATAATAATTATCAAATGGAAATAAAAATAAATAAGTATTTAATTTAAATAAAAATGGAGAGGTGACCATGAAGGAAAATAATAAACATTTGACAACGAGTTGGGGAGCACCTGTTGGTGATAATCAAAATTCAATGACAGCCGGTTATAGAGGACCCACATTAATACAAGACGTGCATCTTATTGAAAAATTAGCTCATTTTAATCGAGAAAGAGTTCCAGAAAGAGTCGTTCATGCCAAAGGTGGCGGTGCACATGGTTATTTTGAAGTGACGAATGATCTAACAAACTATACGAAAGCGAGTTTCTTGTCTGAAGTTGGCAAAAGAACACCTCTGTTTATTCGGTTTTCAACGGTTGCAGGTGAAAATGGTTCAGCCGACACCTTGCGTGATCCAAGAGGGTTTGCGGTAAAATTTTATACAGATGAAGGGAATTACGATATAGTAGGTAATAATACACCGGTCTTTTTTATTCGAGATGCGATTAAATTTCCGGATTTTATTCATACTCAAAAAAGAGATCCTAAAACTCATTTAAAAAACCCGACCGCTGTATGGGATTTCTGGTCGCTTTCACCAGAATCACTGCATCAGGTGACGATCTTAATGTCTGACCGCGGAATCCCTGCAACATTTAGACATATGCACGGTTTTGGAAGTCATACATTTAAATGGACAAATGAAGCTGGGGAAGGTGTCTGGATTAAATATCATTTTAAAACCGATCAAGGTGTTAAAAATTTAACTGCAGATGTTGCTGAGCAGCTTGCCGGTGAAAATCCAGATTATCATATTGAAGATCTGCAAAATGCCATAAAAAATGGAGACTTTCCGTCATGGACATTATATGTTCAAATCATGCCGTTAGAAGATGCTAATACTTACCGTTTTGATCCGTTTGATGTGACTAAAGTTTGGTCCCAAAAAGATTACCCCTTAATTGAAGTAGGAAAAATGGTATTAAATCGAAACCCTGAGAATTACTTTGCCGAAGTCGAACAGGCGACATTCTCACCTGGCACATTGGTACCAGGCATCGATGTTTCACCAGATAAAATGTTACAAGGTCGACTTTTTGCGTATGGAGATGCTCACAGACACCGTGTAGGTACTAATCACCAATTGTTACCGATTAATCGTCCCCGAGTCGACGTCAATCATTATCAACGTGACGGCGCTATGCGTTTCGATGAAAATGGCGGAGGATCAACCTATTATGAACCGAATAGTTTTGGAGGGCCTACAGAGACACCTGAAGCAAAACAGGCGACTTATCCTGTTCAAGGAACTGTCGATAGTGTAACCTACGACCACAATGATCACTATACGCAAGCGGGTGATTTATATCGATTAATGACGGATGGCGAAAAGACGAGATTGATCGAAAATATTGTAGCAGCTATGAAACCAGTTGAAAAAGAAGAGATTAAACTTAGACAGATTGGACACTTTTATAAAGCCGACCCTGATTATGGGTTGCGCGTGGCAGCTGGTCTAGGTTTACAAGTCCCTGAAGAGGTAAAAAATAAATAAAATGATGGACCAAAAGAACCTGTTCCAGTTGTGAAGGAACAGGTTCTTTAACATACTTTGTGAATTTGTCCAACAGATATGCTAGATAAACTGACATAAAAGATTATTATTTTCTTAGTTACTAATAATTTTAATATAATATGTCATATTATCTTACAAAATTGTATAAATGTAAGTTTATCTCCCCTATTATTGTTTTCGGAAGATAGTTCAAGACAATATGAAAAAGAATGGGGATAACAATGTCGATACTAGTTGAAGAAAAAAATCGCAAAACTTCAGAAGTAGGAATGAATAAAAAGGAGAATCCACTAGGTGAATTTCAGGAAACATTATATGAAGCAACAGAGCTCCTATCTTACCCTAAAGAGGCCTATCATTTTTTAAAAAGTCCGGTGCGATTTTTGGAGGTTAACATTCCTGTTCAGATGGATGATGGCGGGACCAAAGTCTTTCAAGGCTATCGAGCCCAACACAATGATGCCTGTGGACCAACCAAAGGAGGAATCCGTTTTCATCCTGATGTTACTCCCGAAGAGGTTAAAGCCTTATCTGGATGGATGAGCTTAAAATGCGGGATTAATCATCTTCCTTATGGTGGAGCTAAAGGTGGTATCATTTGTGATCCTAGAAAATTAAGTAGAAACGAATTGCAACGGTTAAGTCGTGGTTATATTCGTGCTATTAGTCAGTTTGTCGGGCCAACCAAAGATATCCCAGCACCTGATATGTATACAAATGCACAAATTATGGGATGGATGCTAGATGAGTATAATCATATCTGTGAGTCGGGTGCTCCTGGATTTATAACAGGGAAACCGTTAGTACTTGGGGGATCAAAAGGAAGAGAAACAGCTACCTCGAAAGGTGTTTTATATATTCTTCAAAAGGTTTGTGAACAACAAAACTTACAAATTCAAGGTATGCGTGTGATCATTCAAGGTTTCGGAAATGTTGGAAGTTACTTAGCACAATATTTATATGATCTTGGAGCAAAAATTGTTGGCATAGCGGATGCGAAAGGGGCGATCTATGATTATGATGGCATCGATATCCCGTATCTAATGGAAAATAAGGATGCCTTCGGGGTTGTCTCTACGTTTTTTAGACAAACAATGACGAATGAAGAATTGCTCGAACAAGAATGCGACGTATTAATACCAGCAGCCATCGGTGGCGTCATCACAACAGAAAACGCCGATCAGCTAAGATGTCGATGTGTTATTGAAGCTGCTAATGGCCCAACCACTAAAGAAGCCATAGAACGTTTAGATAAAAGAGGCATTCTTGTTGTACCGGATGTACTCGCTAATTCTGGAGGAGTCATTGTTTCATATTTTGAATGGTGCCAAAATAATCAAGGGTATTATTGGACAGAGGAACTTGTTGAACAACGGTTAAAAGAGAGAATCACAGAAAGCTATCATAATATCATGGAAATAGTTAAAGAATATGGTGTAAATATGAAAGTAGCCGCTTATATTCTTGGAACAAAAAGACTTGCGGAGGCTTCGCATTCTAGAGGATGGATCAATATAAGTGAATAGATAGATTCTCGGGTAGGAATACAAATTCCTATCCTATTTTTTTTGCTGTTTTAAAGTTCGTTATCTTACATAACCATAGAAAGCTGAAATAATTATGAGAAGGAAATCAGATAGAAGATGGCGAACTTTACTTTGTATGTGTTTATTTTATTGATATCATCTTTTGAAAGAGGGATTCATTCATGCGTATGATGCCTATCGAAAAAAGAAAACTTACAACAAGTCGTTTAGTTTTAGGATGTATGGGTTTTGGTGGCAATTGGGATCACAGTCCAGTCACTCAAGATGATATTTACATAGCAGAGCAGGCTGTTGATACAGCGTTATCTATTGGAATGACCATGTTTGATCTTGCGGATATTTACCGAATGGGGAAGTCTGAAACTGTATTTGGAAAGGTATTAAATTCACAACCTCATATGCGAGACAAGATCGTGATTCAAAGTAAATGTGGCATACGGTTTGAAGACAAGGTTGGCCCATTTCGTTATGATTTTTCAAAGGAACATATTATAGATTCGGTTAACGGTATTCTCAAACGATTAGGAACCGATTATCTTGATAGTTTATTGCTTCATCGTCCGGATCCTTTAATGGAACCTGAAGAAGTAGCTGAGGCCTTTAACGAACTAAAAGTGGGCGGAAAAGTTCTGCACTTTGGAGTCTCAAATATGAATGCCTCACAAATACAGCATATCCAAACATATAGTTCAGAGCCGATCATTGTTAATCAATTGGAACTTAATTTAAAGAAACTTGATTGGTTAGAACAATGTGTATTAGTTAATGAAACAAAAGGATCTGAAACACAATTTGGACCGGGTTTAATCGAGTATTGTATGATGCAGAATATTCAAGTTCAAGCTTGGTCACCACTCGCAAGAGGTCTTTATTCAGGGAATGCACCGAAGCATAGTTCGGAAACCGATAGAAAAACCATTGAACTCGTAGAAATGATGGCACAGGAAAAGGAAACAACAAAAGAATCCATTGTTTTAGGATGGTTAATGCGTCATCCTATGAAAGTACAACCTGTCATCGGTACAACGAATCCTGTTAGGATCAAAAATTGCCAGGATGCTGTACGTCAATCAGAACTAATGACAAGGGAAGAATGGTATTCTCTTTATGAAGCATCCAGAGGTAGCAAGTTGCCTTAAGAATGTTGTAAACGTGATACTATTATAGATATCTCAAACATTTATTGACGGGTTGAAAAGGGGGACAAAAGATATGACAACATTAAGAAGGGTTTTTAGTCTTCCTGAGTTTAAAACAATAAGTCTAGTTGCAGGTAAAGAAGGTATTGATCGAACTATAACGGGCGTTAATGTAACTGAGAGTGACGATCTTGCTGAGTTTTTTAGACAAAATGAATTGATTGTGACAACTGGAATCAATATGGCAAATGATTTGACAAAATTAATGAATATGGTTGAAACGGCCTATCAAAGAAACGCATGTGGAATGGTGATCAATACAGGACCGTATATTCCTTATATACCAGAAAGCATAGTGAGTTTTGCTGATCAAATGGCCTTTCCATTGTTTCGTATGCCATGGGAATACCGCGTGGCAGATTTTTTAAAACTATCCGTGCAATTTTTAATGACAGTACAGAATAAGCCAATGAATCGTGATTTTGTCTTGTCCGAAATTTTATTTAATCCAGATTTTAATGATGAAGATATGAAAACAGAACTAGCCAAACGAGGTTTCGAAAATGAAACAACGTACGCTATTGTTGTGTGTGAACTTCCAAACCATGTGAAACATCAAGAATCCATCATGAAAATCCTGGATAAATCTCTCAATGATCATTATGAACGCACCTTGTCCACGGTTTTTAAAAATCAATACATTGTATTAGTTGACACATTCAATCAAGGTGTTCCACATCCCTCTTTTTCTAAGATCGTTCAAGACGTCTACCAACGATTAGAACAACTAGATTTCACGACGTTGCCTCTGATCGCTAAGGGTGAGAATTATACTTACATATCAGACGTTAAGAAAAGTTACGATGAAGCTTTGAAAGTCATTCAACTCAATCGCAAACATGCAAGATATCAAATCTATTCATATCAAGATCTTGGTGCTTATAAGTTAATTTTAGGTGCTAGAGATCATCGCACGATCGACAAGTACCATCATGACGTTTTGGGAAAACTTTACCAATACGACAAATCCAATGAAACCGATTATGTATCTTTTTTAAGAATTTATCTAGAAGAAGATGGCCGAACGACCAATATCAGTCGTAAGAAATTTATCCATCGAAATACGGTGTTATATAAAATAAAGAAAATCGAATCGATCCTGAATATGAAATTAGATCATAATTTTACCAAAACTACTTTAACGCTCGCTTTTATGATCGAAGATCTTCGTATGTAGGGTAATTGTGCAAATGCACAAACCTTTTTGTTTGAATCATCATTGTTTTCTGATAACTATTTGATATATGATGGGTATATAAATTTTAAAAATGAATGGAGTTGTTACTCACATGGAATCAATAGATATCGAGAAAATTAAACAAGATGATAAGGATTATGTTCTACATTCATGGGCTAAACAAAAACAGGTTAATCCTAAAACGATTACAAAAGCGAAAGGCATCTTTTTTTGGGATGATGAAAATAAAAAATATTATGATATGTGTTCTCAACTCGTTTATCTAAATGTTGGGCATGCGCATCCAAAATTGCTTGAAGAATTTAAACATATTGGAGAAATACCTATTTCAGCGCCTGGTTTCGCCACAGCATCGAAAGCGGAACTCGCCCGTAAAATTATCGACGTGGCGCCAAGTAATATGGCAAAAGTATTTTTTGCCAATGGCGGTGCGGATTCAAATGATCATGCGGTAAAAATAGCTCGAATGGCAACGGGCCGTTATAAAATCTTCTCCCGTTATCGTTCCTATCATGGTGCGACATTTGGTGCTGGAAATTTATCTGGTGAGAGCCGGCGCTTCACTGTAGAACCTGGTTTACCCGGATTTATTAAGTTTGATGTCCCATACTTATACCGAGAAGTTATCGACTTTGAAAATGAAGAAGCAGCTACTAAGTTTTATTTGGATCGCTTAAGAAATCAAATGTTATATGAAGGACCGGAAACGATCGCAGCAGTCTTTATGGAGCCGATTCCTGGAAGTAACGGCGTTCTAATCCCGCCTAAAGGGTATCTTGAAGGTGTTCGCAAGTTGTGTGATGAATTCGGAATCCTGATGATTTGTGATGAAGTCATGACAGGCTTTGGTCGAACAGGAAAAATGTTTGCCGTCGATCATTTTGATTTTGAACCCGACATGATGACTTTTGCTAAAGGCGTAACCTGTGGCTACAGCCCACTTGGAGGCGTAATTGTTAGTGAGAAAGTCGCCAAATACTTTGATGACCATGTGCTTATGACGGGTTTAACATATAGTGGACATACCGTCTCTACACAAATTGGCTGCGCAACGCTTGATATTTATAAAGATGAAAACCTTATCGAGCATGCAGAAGAAGTTGGGAAAGTATTAGCTTCTCGCTTGGAGGAACTCCGTGGGTATGATTCAGTCGGAGATGTGCGACATATCGGTTTATTTGCAGCGGTTGAACTCGTCAAAGATAAAACAACCAAAGAACCAATTATAGCTTATGGAATGGATTACGGAAAAGACAAAGTAGGGCTAATGAGTAAATTTGTTGGTTTGCTCAGTAAATTAGGTTTCTATACGTATTCACATGAATCAAGTGTCATTATCGCACCACCACTTGTTATCACAGAACAAGAACTAAATGAATCTATGGATCTATTTGAACAGGCATTAACATTATTTGAAAAAGAGATCTTATTTGCCGACCAAGCCGTTAAATCTTAAGCACCTATCTATGTCAAACTCTAGAAACCTACCCGAGAAAGGAATTTAAGTAAGATGGAGAATTTTTTATATAAGCAACCTGTACCCATTGATTTCGGTGCAGGAAAAGTAAAGCAATTACCGGAAATATTGAAGAAGATGAATCTGAACCGTGGAATCCTAATTAGTGCTCCGTCGATGGTTCGACTGGGTATTGCGGAAGAAATCAAGGAACAATCGGAAGGAAGAATTGTCGCTATTTTTTCTGACATTAGACCGAATCCAACGGTTAAGAATACAGATAACTGTGCACAGATGATTCGTGAACATAACTGTGAATTTGCCATTGCACTTGGTGGAGGAAGTATCATGGATTGTGCCAAGGTAGCTTGCTTTGTTGCAGGAACAGAACATAAAACGGCTGATTATTTATCAAAAAAGCTTCCTGTGACAGGTACTAGTATTCCTCTCATTGCGATTCCAACAACATCTGGAACAGCAAGTGAAATTACGACGGTATCCGTCCTTACTGATGAAGATCGAGATGTAAAAGCCCCACTTGGAAGTGACATATTTTATCCTGTGTATGCCTTGGTTGATCCCGAATTAACTTTGTCATGTCCGCCTCATGTGACAGCGGCAAGTGGCCTGGACGTACTCGCTCACTCATTAGAAGCTTTTTATGGGAAGAAACATCAGCCTTTAACGGATCTTCCTGCAGAGCGTGCCGCTTCACTCGTGTTTAAGCATCTATTAACGGCGTATCATGAGCCTGATAATATTGAAGCAAGGGCAAAAATGAGTGAAGCTTCAGTTACAGCGGGAATGGCTTTTAACTTAACTCAAACCGCAGCTGCTCATGCCTGCTCCTATCCTTTAACACAAGAATTCCATATTCCTCATGGTGAAGCATGTGCTTTTACACTTCCTTCATTTTGGAAGATCAATAGTAAGGGACCAGAAGCAGAACGTTTGGAGGCCTTTAGTCAACGTCTCGGATTTGAAAATGCGGAAGAATTAGCCAATCAAATCGATGCAATGAAAAAAGAGATGGGTCTTCGCATGACGTTGCATGATGTTGGAGTCGGTACTGAAGATGATTTGGATCGTCTCGTTGAGGGAAGTTTTTCTCCCAATATGTATAATAATCCTGTTGACATGACAAAAGAGTCATTGAAAGAGATGTATAAAGCATTATAGGGATCACAAAAACGCTATAGTTACAATAGACGTTCAAAATAGTAGGCTTAATCGATATTAAAATGATAAGTCTACTATTTTTGTGTTTAATTTCAAAATTGCGGATTTATGAAGGGTCAACCATACATGGTCAGAACGTACCTAATAC
Source organism: Terrilactibacillus tamarindi (assembly GCF_009718825.1). Lineage (GTDB taxonomy): Bacteria > Bacillota > Bacilli > Bacillales > Sporolactobacillaceae > Terrilactibacillus > Terrilactibacillus tamarindi. Next base: position 121,655 of record NZ_WNHB01000005.1, read on the forward strand.
AGTTAAGAGGAAGGCGAAAATTGTAATATGTGAACAAATTTTGAAGGAATATATTGGTTGTTTTATTTTGAGAATTAAATTAAAATAAAAAAAAAGGTATGAAAGCGATTTCAAAAGGAGGCCGTTTTTAGATTAAAAAGATGTCATCCAACTATTTTATCCCATGTCATTAAGTTGATATGAAGAAGGATGTAAGTAACAAAAAAATGTAAGCGTAATCATTTTAAAGTGGTACCATTTACACCACCAAAGGGGGATGTCTTGATGAAACGTAAAGCGATGAGTATTCTTAGTTTATTTTTGGTAGCCATACTTATTTTAGGCGGTTGTAGTTCAGGAAGTAAGTCAGACCAAAAAGAAAGCAAAAATAATAACTCTAATAAAAAAGTTAAAATTATTTTTTCCCAAGGAAAGGATACGACGAAGGTTGTTCCTAAAATCATTAAAGCTTTTGAGAAAGAACACCCAACTATCGATGTTGAATTCCGAGAACTCCCATCCGACTCAAATGCTCAGCACGATGCATACGTCACGGCTCTAAATGCTAAATCATCGGAATTTGATGTTATCTCTTTAGATGTTGTTTGGCCAGCTGAATTTGCTCAAGCAGGTTATGTCATGCCATTGGATCGATTTATCCAACGAGATCATATCAGCATGAGTGAGTACAACAAAGGTGCCGTTCAAGCCTCTCAATTTAATGGTAAGCAATGGGCAATGCCGAGGCTCGGTGATGCGGCCTTATTGTTCTATCGAAAAGATCTTGTTTCTGATAAAGATGTACCAAAAACATGGGATGACCTTCAAAGAGTCGCTAGTAAATACCAAGGAAAAAATGGAACAAAGTATGGCTACTTAATGCAAGCTAAACAGTATGAAGGACTTGTTTGTGATGCAGTTGAATTTATCGCCTCTTATGGTGGACAGTTTATTAACGATAAAGGGGAAGTGGTGATAAATAGTCCTGAAGCCATTAAAGGATTACAAAAAATGGTTGATATCACCAACTCTAACATTGTTCCTGGCAATATTAATACCTTTACCGAAGTCGAATCCCATACATCTTTTATCAATGGTGAATCACCATTCATAAGAAACTGGACGTACAATTATGCGATTGCTAATGACAAAACACAATCAAAAATTGTAGGTAAGGTAGGTGTAGCTCCGCTTCCAGCAGGTGATAAAGGCTCCGTAACAGCATTAGGTGGATGGCAATTAGGTATTTCCGCTTATTCAAAACATCCAAAAGAAGCATGGGAATTTGTCAAATTCTTATCAGGTAAAGAAGGTCAAAAAATAACAGCAATTGAATCGGGGAATATCCCAACACTTACCTCCTTATTCCAAGATAAAGATGTCTTAAAAGCGAATCCATTCTTTGGAAATAAACAGTTCCAAGAAGGCTATGCAAATGCTGTCCCAAGACCAGTCGCTCCAAACTATCAAGAGATATCAGACATTATCCAAATTGAAGTATCAAAAGCCATCAATAAAGAAATTACAGCAAAGCAGGCCATACAGGAAATGGAAACACAGATCAAAGCAAAACTTGCAAAATAAAGTGATACTTCCATCAGTGGGGTTGTTCTTCATTCCCCACTGATGGTTAGCTGAACCAATCGGACCTTTACGGGCAGTTGATCCCCCACTTATTTTCTATGACTACTCAGAATCTTGAGGTGGGGGTCTTTACTTGCCGTTAAGGCGGGATAATCGTTGACGAGGTGCGGCCTTCTACTGAAGGTCAGCATTGGTATCTATTATGTAGTATAAGTTCTCCATGGAGTGTGATGAGTGTTGATATTCAACAGATTACTTGATAAGGGTGTGATGACATGCATTCTAACCTAGAAAAACCTGACAAAAAGTTAGGCCCATCGGTCGTTGATGTCCAATTAAATCAGAAACAAATAAAGAAGAAAAAACTATCAGAAAGATCGGCAGGCTATCTCTTAATTTTTCCATCGATGCTCCTCATCCTTGTTGTGGCCATTTGGCCTGTCCTGCAATCTTTTTATCTTAGTCTCTTTGATCTCAAATTAAATGACCCGACAAAATCTACGGTTCACCTTAACTATAGTTTTGATTTAGAGCGCTATTTAAATAGTGCCCCGTTCCTTATTTCATCCATAGACCAAGAGATACAATCAGGACATCATGTGGATGAGCTAACCAAAGTCAAAACACAAATAAATCAATTTGATGCTGTATTACAGAAGGATCCAGACATAAAAAAATCATATCAAACGGTTAATGATAAATTGATGGATTTTAAATCGATTTCAGACGATGAGGCCCTTATACCTATAGATAAAAAGCTCAGTGAACAATATCAAAATATGACCCATCAAGTTCAACAAGAACTAAAAGACGTGACAAAAAAAGCAAAATTAGAGCAAGAAGATAAAATCAGTGGTCTCGCAAATGGGTTAAACGACGCACTCATCAAATCTAATTTTGTGGGATTACAACATTACAAAGAGAATTTATCGAGTCCTCGCACGTGGCTCGCCATTTGGAATACTCTCTTCTTTACAGTTGTATCAGTAGCGTTTGAGCTCGTCATTGGTTTAGCTATCGCGCTGCTCATCAATAAAGCCTTTTTTGGACGGGGGTTAATCAGAGCAAGTATTCTGATTCCTTGGGCGATTCCTACGGCCGTTTCGGCGTTAATGTGGAAGTTTTTATATGACGGTCAGAACGGGATTGTGGCGTATTTATTTGAAAAAGTGGGATTAGTGGATAAAATGTCGGATCTCTTAACCACCAACACTGGGGCCATGTTTTCGGTTATCTTCACCGATGTATGGAAAACAACTCCTTATATGGCTTTATTACTTTTAGCAGGGCTACTAACCATCCCTTCCTCTTTGTATGAAGCGGCAGCGATAGATGGTGCAAATAAATGGCAGCAATTTATTAAAATTACCTTACCATTATTGAAATCGAGTCTTCTCGTGGCCCTTCTTTTCAGAACATTAGATGCGTTCCGCGTGTTTGACTTGATTTTTGTTTTGACAGGTGGGGGACCAGCTAACTCAACTGAAACGATTTCGATCTTAGCTTATAAAGTCATGTTTTCACAAACCAATTTTGGAAATGGTTCCTCACTATCGGTCATTGTATTCGTGTGTGTGGCCATTATCTCTATCATTTATATCAAATTGTTAGGCGCAGATTTAATTCAAGATAGCAATAAAAAATAACGGCTGAGACTAATCATGTTAACAAAAAATGATTCAATTACGAGGAAAGGAAGTGTCTGACATGCATAAGAAAACGGGTCCTTTATTCTATGTCTTTCTATTTGTCTTTGTTTTTGTTGTCATGTTTCCCTTTTTATGGATGTTAATTACATCAATTAAACCACTAACCGAGTTATTTGGGGATAAAGCGTTCACCCCTTATACAAGTCATCCAACTCTTGAAAACTATGTATCTGTTTTTACAAAACACCCATTTCTGCATTATCAATGGAACAGTTTAGTGGTTGCCTCCATAACAACGATATACACGGTCTTTGTTGCTTCATTTGCCGCTTATGCCATCGCGAGATTGAAATTTAAAGGTAAAACCATTATTTTAGGAACAGTATTGGCCGTATCGATGTTTCCTCAAATAGCCACCATTTCACCCATCTATATGTTTTTAAAAAACGCAGGATTAACGAATAGTTATTTAGGCTTAATCATCCCGTATACAACATTTTCTTTACCCTTGTCGATCTGGTTACTTGTTTCCTTCTTCAGGAAAATTCCGTTTGATTTAGAGGAAGCGGCTAAAATTGATGGGGCTTCGATGTGGCAAACGTACTGGAAAGTCATACTTCCTTTAGCGGGACCTGGAATCTTTACGACTTCTATTTTAGTCTTTATTGGAGCTTGGAATGAATTCTTATTCTCCCTCACAATTAATACAGCAGATAAATTTAAAACGGTTCCCGTCGGTATTGCGATGTTTCAAGGTCAATACACTATTCCTTGGGGTGAAATTTCAGCTGCAACGGTTGTTGTAACGGTTCCACTCGTTATTTTAGTTCTTATTTTCCAACGGAGAATTGTTTCTGGATTAACATCTGGATCAGTTAAAGAGTAATTAAAGTAAACGCCCCATTAAAATTTTTTTATTTATAGACAACAGTACTCCATCTTCTGAGTACTGTTTTTTTAAAATATTTACTGAAATATTCATATTTGCTCACCTTACTTCTGGGTATACTAATATAATAAAAGCTTTAGAGGAAGGTGAATTTATGACCATTGATCGAATTTGTACAATTGGACCTGCTAGTCAAAATAAAGAAACCTTAAAAAAGTTAATAGATAATGGCATGACGATTGTTCGGCTTAATTTATCCCATGGGACGCATGAAAGTCATCGAGAAGTGATCCAACTGGTTAAATCACTGGATAAGACCGTACGAATCTTGGGAGATGTTCAGGGCCCAAAAATTAGATTAGGAGAAATACCTTCTGGGGAAGTTAGACTAAAAGCAGGTGCATCGTTCATACTCCATAATCAACCAATCAAGGGAAATGACAAGGAAGCAAGTGTTGATTATGTAGGTATCACGGAAGATATTAAAGTCGGGAATAAAATTCTTATCAACGATGGTGAAGTTGAACTTGTAGCCGTCAAAATAGAAGATGGACATATTTTAACGACAGTTAAAAAAGGAGGTATGATTTCTTCTCACAAAGGAGTTAACTTGCCAGGAACAAAAATCCAATTACCAGCGATTACTGAAAAAGACAAGAAAGATATCGATTTTCTTCTAAATGAAAAAGTCGATTTTATTGCTTGTTCGTTTGTTCGGAATGCCACCCACATTCGAGAAATCAGAGATTTTATTGGAGAAAGGACACGTGTTTCGCCAAAGCTTATTGTTAAAGTTGAAACAATGGAAGCCATCAAGAATTTCCAAGAGATCGTTGAGTCTACGGATGGAATCATGGTAGCCAGAGGAGACTTAGGGGTTGAATGTCCTTATGAATGGATCCCGCTATTACAAAAAGCAATCATTTGCGAATGCAATCGATTAAATAAATATGTGATTACGGCGACACAAATGCTTCAATCCATGGTTGACCATTCGATTCCGACGAGAGCAGAAGTAACCGACGTTTTTCAAGCCGTTCTTGATGGCACCAATGCTGTGATGTTATCTGCAGAGAGTGCTTCAGGTGAACACCCTATAGAAAGTGTAGAAACCCTTAGGCTCGTCTCTCAATTTGCTGAAAGTATGAAAAGAGAAGCTCCGTTTGATATGGCAGACATGCTGAGTTTATTAAAAAAAACAGTTTAAAAAGAAAAACGTCCATCAACGATCACCTTTGATGGACGTTTTTCTTTTCAATCAATCACATAACTTTTTGGAATCACCATTTTACATAACGTTACATAAGCGAGCTCGATGGTTTTGGAATGGGGTCATCATTAGTACATATCTTTTCCATACCCATTGAAAATTGATGTATTAATTAATATTGTAAGCGCTTTTATAATGAGAGTATAATAAAAAGTGAAAGGGAGTTATCATATGGTAGCATCTTGGTTAGGTTTAGAAAATAAAACGATCATTGTAACAGGTGGGGCTTCTGGAATAGGGAAACATATTTCAAATGTACTTGCAAATGTTGGTGCGCAAGTGATTGTATCAGATCTTAATGTCACAACAGGAGATGTTGAAGAAAACGGAGCCTATCATGTTCAAACGGATGTAACAAAAAAAGAGAGCGTTGAAAGTTTAGTTCATCATGTTGTTGAAAAGTTTGGCACGATTCATGGTCTTGTAAATAATGCCGGTGTTAATCTACCTCGATTATTGGTCGATTTTAGAGGTGAAAAACCAGAGTATGAGTTGAATGAAAAAGACTTTGATTTTATGATCAATGTCAATGTTAAAGGGTTGTTTTTGACGACTCAAGCCGTCGTGCGTGAATTCTTAAAAAATAAATCCGGTGTTATTGTTAATATTTCATCTGAAGCTGGTATGGAAGGTTCGAATGGTCAAAGTGTATATTCAGCAACAAAAGGGGCTGTTAATGGTTTTACAAGATCATGGGCAAAAGAACTTGGATCAAGACACATACGCGTAGTTGGCGTTGCACCAGGCATCAATGAAAAAACGGGGTTAACAACAGATGCTTACAACGAGGCACTTGCTTATACAAGAGGCACGACAGTTGATGGACTTGGAACGGATTACTCTAAGGCTATTCCTCTAGGACGTCCAGGAAAATTAGACGATATTGGAAATCTAGTTGCTTACTTGCTCTCCAATCGTGCAGATTATATAACAGGAACAACAGTGAATATTACTGGCGGTAAATCTAGAGGATAGTCTCTTAAAGAGGTTGTTCAAAAAGTCACCAAATGATAAGCTACGAATCTCGGCGTTGGCTTGTTTTTCCGGTCCTCATGTAGTAAAAACCTACATTCCGGTCCTCGAAACAGCGCCGCCTTGATCTTCTTGCTTCTAATTTGTCACCTTTTTGAACACGCACTTAAAGTAAGTTATTCCGCCCAAGTGCACTCGGGTTAAAGGAGATAGTAGAAATGGGCAAAATAACTCAAGAAGATCGATTAAGATTTATTTTAAAACGTGTTAAAGAAAATGACATAACAGAAGAAGAATTAGCAAGGAAGCTTAATGTTTCCTCAAGAACGATTTACAATGATGTTAAAGTGATTAATCAAGCTTTGGATAAATCGTCAGAGCTTAAGTTAGAGAATGGTACTTATCGTTTTCTAATTTATCAACCTGAAAAGGTTGAAAAAATCATCAAAGAGTTCGAAAAAGAAAGTCAGTTGATCGATACACCGCATCAAAGAGCATCTTATCTCTTTTATCGTTTATTTTACGCAAGTCAACCACTAAAATTAGATGATCTTGCCTTTGAACTTAATATAGGTCGTTCAACATTAAATAATGATTTGAAAAAAATTCGATTGGCACTAGCTCCCTATGAAATTTTGGTTGAAGGGAAACCAAATGAAGGTATCCATGTTGAAGGAAATGAATGGGATATTAGATTATATATGATCCAAAATAATGATAACCGATATTTTGAATGTGACAAATTAGATCAAAACATTCAAACTATCATAAGAAATGATTGCAAGGAGCATTTGATTGAGGAAGAAACAGAATATAACTTGATACGATTCATCATGGTCGCCTTAAATCGAATGACGTCTCATCCAATTCCTTCACAAATACCTGAAAAATATCAATCTATTAGTCAAACTAAAGAGTTTAGAGAAACCAGTCATTTATTAGAGAAGATAGAAAAGGCATTAAAAATAAAGTTAACACAACCAGAAAAAGTTTTTATTACGATTCCCATCGTTAGTAGACGTTCACCGGTAAAACTAATGAATGTTGACAAGGTTAAGGTACCTGACGAAATCTTTAGTCTAATTGATGAGATCAAACAGCAAATCCAAAAAGAACTAAATATTGAACTAAATCTTAATCCAATCATAAATGAATTTAGCTATCATCTTACTTTTATGTTGAATAGATTAATATTTGGCATTCGATTGAAAAATAATCTGATCACAGAAGTCAAATTTAAATATCCATTGGCTTATAAAATGGCCGAAATTTCTAACGATGTCATTTATGAAAAATACCATGTAGAAACCTATCAAGATGAACTTGCTTATCTTGCGTATTATTTTTGCATGATGATTCATGAACAAGAGGAAAAAGTAAAGAAAATAAAACGTGTCGCTATCGTCTGTCATACTGGTAGAGGAACAGCAAAGATTATATCGATTCAATTAGATAAAATTCTAGATCAAAACGTAGAAAAGAGGATGTTTTCATCTAATGCTATCCAAAGTGATATTTTAAATACCTTTGATGTCATTTTTTCTACAGTCCCAATAGCTTGTGAACTTAACGTTCCAGTTATTTTATTATCAGAAATTTTTGATGAAAAAAAGATCCTCAAAAAAATTAATCAATCTTTTCTCTTGAATAAGTTAAATATTGCGACCGACCATCAGCATGAATCATTAATGAGCCATTTATTGAGTGAACATCGTTTTTTTGTCTTAGATCACACCAAACGGTATGATGAAAATTTATCTATTATGTTAGATGAACTAACTCAGTTAGATATCGTAGATTTGCAGTTTAAACAAAGAGTTTTTGAACGCGAGGATAAAAAAAGAACCCTATTTGATAATGCGATAGCTTTTCCACATACGGTAAATAAAGGCTCAAATCAAATAGTCTTTGCTTTAGGAGTGAGTTCACACCCAATTATAGTGGAAGGAAAGGAAATAAAACTCATCTTTTTATTAGGTATACCGGAAAATCAACAACTTGATGATGGAGTCATGATTAGTTTATACGATGAGCTAATCTCAATAGCGAAGAATAAAGACTTTGTTAACAAACTTTCGAAGACAAAGAACATTCTGGAAGTGAAAAGACTGTTTGAGATGGTGAATTAGAAAAGAGGTGTTCATTCATGTTTTTTATCACATTAATGATGTTCATAGGTGGAGCATTTATCGTTCAAATGGCCTTAGGTTATTTACAAATGAAACATTTTTCACATGTTTTTACGAGACTGAGGCGCAAAGGAAAAGTGGCCATAGGGCGAAAAAAAGGAAGATTAAGGTCCGGTACAATCGTGTTCATTAGAATTAACGAACAAGGGAACATCTGTGAGGTACAAAAAATGCAAGGTGTCACTGTCTTAGCAAGGTTTAAAGCATTAAAAGGATTAACAGGAAAAAATATCAAAACCTTAGGAGAACAAGATTTAAAGGCCTATAACAAACTTCTAAGAGCGGCCATTGAAGATGCAGTCAATAATTACAAAATTGTCATGAGTGGGGGAACCATTCCAACGAAATCAACGACCCCATTTCAACAAATGGTCACTTATGGAAAATCTCGTATTCTAGGTAAATAATGAATTTAAAAGGAGTGAAAAAGTAATGGATATAATCGTTGAACTCGCTAAAGGATTTATTAATCTGTTTGAAACAGGTGGAAAAACATTTATGTCATGGATGACGGGGATTGTTCCTGTAGTCCTTATGCTCCTCGTTTGTATGAATTCAATTATTCGTTTGATAGGCGAAGATCGAATTAACTCATTAGCAAGTAAATCGGCGCGGAATCCTCTACTTCGTTATATGGTTTTACCTTTTTTAGGCGCATTTATGCTAGCCAATCCAATGGCTCTTTCTCTTGGTCGATTCTTACCAGAAAAATACAAACCAAGTTACTATGCATCAGCAGCGTTCTTCTGTCATACAAGTAACGGTATTTTTCCACATATTAATGCAGGGGAACTTTTTATTTGGCTGGGCATTGCACAGGGAATTCAAAAACTCGGATTAGATACGACTTCTCTTGCCATCCGGTATTTACTCGTTGGCTTAGTCGCTAATTTCTTATGTGGCTGGATCACCGACTATTTAACTCGTTGGGTTTCGAAACAACAAGGTGTTGTACTAAGTAGTGAAGTAAAAATTAAAGCGTAAATGGGGTGAAGAACCATGACAGAATATAAATCAGCAAAAGTAACTAAAGGTAGCGGGGGGTACGGTGGACCTCTTATTATTTCACCAAAAGAAGGTAAAGACAAAATCTTGTATATTGTTGGTGGTGGGGCTAAACCTGCAATTGTCGATAAGTTATCGGAAATTACGGGAGCTATTCCTGTTAATGGATTTAAAACAAGTGTACCAGATGAAGAAATAGCAGCAGCTGTGATTGATTGTGGAGGAACACTCCGTTGCGGTATTTATCCTAAAAAAGGAATTCCAACCATTAACGTCATGCCGACGGGGAAAAGTGGTCCATTAGCCCAATATATTAATGAGTCTATTTACGTTTCCAATGTGGGTATTGATCAAATAGCGGCTGTGGGTATTGATCAAATAGCTGCTGCAACTGCTGAAGAAGAGACAATACCAGAAGAATCCAATAAAGCCGTTCATGAAAAGAAAACATACAAATACAGCACAGATAAGAAAATTTCAGAAACTAAAGCAGAAAGTTCCGATCAAAATATTTTAACAAAAATTGGATTAGGGGCCGGTAAAGTTATAGATACCTTCTATCAAGCTGGTCGCGATGCCATACAGACATTAATTAATACCATATTACCATTCATGGCATTTGTGGCCATGTTAATTGGAATCATTCAAGGATCAGGGATTGGAACATGGTTCGGGAATGTCATGTCTCCATTAGCAGGTAATATATGGGGATTAATACTCATCGGTTTTGTTTGTTCCTTACCTTTCCTCTCTCCACTACTTGGACCTGGAGGGGTCATCGGGCAAATCATCGGAACGTTAATAGGTGTTGAAATCGGAAAGGGAAACATTCCACCACAATTAGCTTTACCAGCCTTATTTGCAATCAATACGCAGAATGCTTGTGATTTTATTCCAGTTGGCCTTGGATTGGCTGAGGCTGAACCTGAAACAGTCGAAGTAGGCGTTCCTGCCGTTCTCTATTCACGTTTCTTAATGGGTGCACCAAGGGTGGTTATCGCTTGGTTATGTAGTTTTGGTTTATATGTTTAATCTTGAAAGCGCTTAAATGAAAGTTAAGTAGATCATTATAAAACAAAGGGAGGCAGTCTATTTACACATTGATGTAAATAGTAAGAGATATGTCAACAATTTATGAAAATAAAATTCAAAGTATTGGTTCAATGGCAAAAGAGTTCTTTTCAGAAAAAATGCTTATCTTATTCGGTAACGAAGCACCGGATGGATTGAAAGACTATTGTTTTGGTATAGATGTAAAGCCTGTAAATGGTGACATAAAAGTTGGAAATACAGTGTTTTTTAATAACCAATCATACAAAATTACAGCTGTGGGTAATCTTGTACAAAAAATTTAGTAGATCTCGGCCACATTACGATGAAATTTGATGGAAGCAAGTCACCTGAACTTGCAGGAACATTATACCTTGAGAATAAAGAAGTACCAGATATTGATCTTGGAACAAAAATTGAAATTCAATAGAGAAAATAGAAGAGGGTACGACGAAAAAAATTTATCTCATATCTTTGTAAAATACAAAGAAGCTATTTATCTACTTTAAATAGCTTCTTTGTTAATTTATAGATTATCTATAAATCTTCTTATTCGTTTCATTGCTTCTTGAAGCTGGGTTAGGGATGTGGCATAAGAGCAGCGGATATGACCTTCACCACTCTCACCAAACGCATTTCCTGGTACTACAGCTACTTTTTCAGCCTTTAGTAACTCCTCAGCAAATTCTTCAGAGCTAAGACCGGTTGATTCAATTGAAGGGAAGGCATAGAAAGCACCACCAGGGTTATGACAGGTTAAACCCATTTCATTCAATGATTGAACAATGAAATTACGACGTTGTCGGTAGCTTTTTCGCATTTCTTCCACATTTTCTCTTCCGTTTTTTAGACCTTCGAGACCGGCATATTGGGCCATTGTGGATGCACACATGATAGCATATTGATGTATTTTTAACATGCCTTGTGTAATTTCTTCTGGTGCACATACAAAACCTAAACGCCAACCCGTCATGGCAAACCCTTTTGAAAATCCATTTAATAAAATCGTCCGTTCACGCATTCCTTCAATGGAAGCGAGACTGGTATAGGGCTCATCGTAAACGAGTTCAGCATAGATTTCATCTGATAGAACAAGTAAATCATGGCGCACAGCGATCTCTGCAATTTTTTCGAGTTCAGCTTTATTCAGCATAGTCCCTGTAGGATTATTGGGTGAACAGAGCATAATCGCCTTCGTACGTTCAGTCATGACTTCTTCTAATTGACTAGGAAGTATTTTGAAGTCATTCTCTTTTAGTGTTTGGACATGAATCGGAACACCGCCAGCCATTGTCACAAGCGGGGCATATGATACAAAGCAAGGTTCAACAATAATAACTTCATCACCAGGATTTAAAATAGCTCTAAAAGCGATATCAATCGCTTGGCTAGCACCTACAGTGACGATGATTTCAGATTCTGGATCATAAGAGACTGAAAATTGCTTTTGCATGTAACCCGCAATTTCTTCTCGTAATTCCATTAAACCAGCATTCGCTGTATAAGATGTATAGCCTTGTTCTAATGAGGTAATCGCAGCTTCTCTCAAATTCCAAGAAGTCACAAAATCAGGTTCACCCACTCCAAGCGAAATAACGCCCTTCATTCCAGCAGCTAAATCAAAAAATCGACGAATGCCTGAAGGTTTTAATGCTTTTACATGTTCAGCTAAGTAAGTGGTCGTTTGACTCATCACGGAGACACCACAATTCTTCGATCTTCATCATCTGACTCATATACAGTGCCATCATGTTTATATTTTTTCAAAATAAAGTGCGTTGTTGTAGAGATAACAGATTCAATCGTTGAAAGTTTATTGGAAACAAACCGAGCGACTTCATTCATTGACTTCCCTTCTATAACAACGGATAAATCGTATGTACCAGACATTAAGTAAACCGATTTAACCTCTTTAAAACGATAAATGCGCTCAGCTACAGCATCAAAGCCAACGTCCCTTTTCGGAGTCACTTTGACATCAATCATGGCTGTAACCCCTTCATGGCCTTCAATTTTTGACCAATCTACAAGGGAAACATAGCGAACAATAATGTTATGTTCTTCAAGTTTTTTAATGATTTTGTCTGTCTCATCTAAGCTTAAATTAGTCATCTTCGCGATATCTTCATTTGATAAGCGAGCGTTTTTTTCTAGAATCTCTGCGATTTCAATTTCAGTTGATGTAAGTTTCATGAAATCTCTCCTGTCATCTGCAAGTATCCCTATTATAGCAAATGCAAAGCCGTTATTAAATGAATTCTGGATGTTGAAACTTAATATTTTTTGAGAATCAAAATGACTAATAAGATGTTAAAAGCAAAAAATCCTTCAACCAATGAAGGACGAAATTTCAGTCAAGTTCTTCAATAAAAATGTATAGGATCTTTTTAATTAAAGTAGATGATCACTACAGTATGTCGTGTAATGCAATTATTTCGTTTATCCCGCCTTAACGGCAAGTAAAGGCCCCCATCTCAAGATTCTGAGTAGTCAAAGAAGATTGGTAGGGGATCAACTGCCCGTAAAGGTCCGATTGGTTCAGCTAACCATCAGTGGGGGAGAGTGAACTTCACTTTATTGCTTCTTTATCTTCGTTCTTACCCCGGCAATGGTGGCAATAACAAGTCCACCGAGGGTATCAGCGATTAAATCGGTCATTGTGTCGGTGTTACCACCGCCTTGCAGAGTCTGGCCAAAGAGTTGGTCAGTACTAAATTCATAAATTTCCCATACAACGCCTCCAAAGACAGCGAAAGAGAGCGTAAAAAGAAAAACCAGCCAAGGAGAAATTTCATGTCCAGCACTTCGATGTGTGAGTCGTTCGTACAAAGCAATGGCTGTATAAGCAAGGATCACACCACTAATCACATGCATAAATGTATCCCACCAACCGAGACCGTACCAGCCCATTAATGAACCTAAAAATTGCGATCCAAGTAAAAATATTAGATAAGAAATGACGATAGGTAAATTAAATTGTATTTTTTTAAAAAAAGTAAGGAGAAGGGGGATAGCACCGCAAATGACGCCTCCGATGGCTATAACGGACTTAAATGATAGGTCTTGGGTGTGATAGTAAATGGCTAAAATGGCCATAAAAAGGACATAAGCTCCACTCAAAGCCATGACTAGTTTGCGTTTCATTTGTTCACCAACTCCATCCGTTCAAATAGTACTAAATCTTATGATATGCCGTCTATTGAATTATTATTACCACTATCAATTAATTGGTGAATGATAAGAAAAGTTGGTAATTAATCAATGAAAATGCAAACAGATAAACACTATTTACGTTAGCAAACAATAACGAATCAGTTAATTCAAGATTGATTTTAGTTCTCGATAGACACGCGCAACAGGTAAACCCATAACTGAGAAAAAATCACCATTGATCCTTTTGACGAAAAGAGCACCTTGTCCTTGAATCCCATAGGCTCCAGCTTTATCAAAAGAATCACCAGTTGAAATATAGTTATTAATTTCTTCGTCCGTTAAATCATAAAAAGCGACATCCGTTTTTTCAACAAAGGATAGGGTGATATCATTTGATTTAATGCATACTCCTGTCATAACAGTATGAATACGGCCGGAAAGCCGTTTTAACATTTGTTTAGCTTCTTGTTCGTTTTTGGGCTTTCCAAGACTAACATTATCTACACAAACCATGGTATCGGCACCGATAATCACGGCATCTGGGTAATTTAGGCTGACGGCCTCTGCTTTTTGTTCAGCTAATGATTTGACATTTTCCTCTGGAGTAAAGTTTTCATTTAATTTTTCATTAATTTCACTGACAACGATTTTGTAAGGAAAACCCGTCTTATCAAGAAGTTCCTTACGTCTAGGGGAATTTGATGCAAGAATTAGTTTTTGTGACATAAGAATTCAACCTCCATAAAAGATGCTTTTAACCATTATTTTAGCCATAATCGTGGTATGGTACAATTTTTCTGTTAATATCGTTAATTCCGTGTTCTTTTTACGCAATTACGTAAATAATTGACAAGCCACTTGGTAATCTAGTTCAAAATAGTAAAAGACATATATTTTATCCCGCATTAACGGCTATATAGCTCCCCGCTTCAAAGTAATGGGTGTAAACGAGCATTCCTAGGTGGGGAATAACTGCTCGCATGAGACAGGTTTACGATCAGTGGGGATGAAGAACCCCCCCCACTGATAGAAGTTTCACTGGATTGTATAAGAGTTTTAAATGGATTCGAATAAATGAAGCAAGATAGCGGCTTTCTAGATCTTTTTACGCTAAAATAGGCTAATACATAATTACAAACTAGGAGCTGGTGACAGTTGATCCGATTTGAGAAGGTCACAAAAGTTTATCCTGATGGCACTCAGGCTGTAAAAGAAATAAGTCTGTCAATAAAAAAAGGTGAGTTCTTTGTTTTTATTGGAGAGAGCGGGTGTGGTAAGACAACCACTTTGAAACTTATAAATCGACTGATTGATTTAACGAGCGGTTCAATAAAAATCAATGATAAACCAATATTAGATTACCATATTGATGAACTGCGCTGGAACATTGGGTATGTGCTGCAGCAAATTGCTTTATTTCCTCATCTAACGGTCGCAGAAAACATTTCGGTTGTTCCGGAATTAAAGAAATGGAAAAAAGAAAAGATAAATCAACGCATCGATGAGCTGTTAGAGATGGTTGGACTGGATCCAAGCGTTTATCGGGATCGTAAACCAAAGGAATTATCTGGTGGAGAGCAGCAAAGAGTCGGCGTGCTTCGTGCACTTGCCGCTGATCCTGATATTATTTTAATGGACGAGCCATTTAGTGCACTTGATCCTTTGAGTAGAGAAAAACTACAAGACGATCTACTACAATTGAAAAATAAAATTCAAAAAACCATTGTTTTTATTACTCATGATATGAAAGAAGCCTTGAAACTAGGAGACAGGATAGGAGTCATGAAATCGGGGCAGTTAATTCAAGTTGACTCGCCAGAGGAGTTACTATTAAATCCAAAGAATGACTTTGTCGAGTCCATCCTACAAACCCAACGAGAAGACACGTTATTGTCAAAATCTCTCGAATCCATTTTGAATCAAATCGATTTAGAACCTATAGAAAGTAAGGCAAGCCTTAATGAAGCTTTGATACGATCGTCAGATGTACTGATAACTGAAGTTCTAATTCTATTAATGGAAAATAAGGAGATATATGTGGAACGTAACGGACGCTTATTGGGGGCTTTTTCTCAAAAAGGTTTGAAGCACTATTTAACAAATCGAAGGAGGGGAGATCATGACATCCTTTCTAAACGTTTTTCATGATCGAGAGGATCAACTCTTGCAAGCTCTCTTAGAGCACTTGCAATTGTCGCTCATCGCACTCTTGATTGCGGTTTTCATAGGTATACCACTAGGAGTTTACATTACTCGTCACATAAAAGTGGCTGAAATGGTGCTTGGAATCATAGCCATAATACAAACGATTCCATCTCTTGCCTTACTAGGACTATTGATTCCACTTGTAGGCATTGGCTCTGTTCCGGCCATCATAGCCCTTGTCGTCTATGCACTACTTCCAATCTTAAGAAATACATATACAGGAATTCGTGATGTTGATTCATCTCTCATTGAAGCGGCGAACGCGATGGGGATGTCCAATAATAAACGATTAACGAAGGTTGAATTGCCTCTTGCTATGCCTGTCATCATGGCAGGTATTCGGACAGCCATGGTTCTCATTGTCGGTACGGCTACTCTTAGCGCATTAATAGGTGCAGGCGGACTTGGAGATCTTATTCTACTCGGAATAGATCGAAATGATAATGCCTTAATCTTAATCGGAGCCATTCCGGCTGCGTTACTCGCCATTTTCTTTGATTGGCTCTTAAGGTTGGTTGAAAAGCTATCCTTCAAGCGGGCGATTCAGACAGTATCAGCCGCCTTCATTATTGTCGCTTTTATTGCCGTCATCCCGTATATGCATGGGTCTACTCAAAAGCCCATTGTGATCGCAGGGAAATTGGGTTCAGAACCTGAAATTTTAATTAATATGTACAAATTGATGATTGAGCAAGATACCGATATTCCAGTCCATCTAAAACCAGGTCTCGGTAAAACTACCTTCGTCTTTAACGCCTTAAAATCGGATTCTATTGACATTTATCCAGAATTCACTGGAACGGCTGTCGAGACATTCTTAAAAGAGCATGCGGTGAGTCATAGTGCAGAAGAGGTCTATAATCAAGCCAAGGTCGGACTGGATAAAAAATATCATATGACGTTGCTTAAACCAATGCAATTTAGTGATACGTATGCCTTAGCTATTCCTGGGAAAATGGCTGATATGTATCAAATTAAGACCATATCTGATTTAAAAAAGGTTGAATCTAGTATAAAACCAGGTTTTACATTAGAATTTACGGATCGATCGGATGGGTATAAAGGAATACAAAAAACCTATGGCCTTCATTTTTCCGATGTAAAAACGATGGAACCTAAGTTGCGTTATGCTGCGGTGAAAAAAGGAGATATTAATCTTGTAGATGCTTATTCAACAGACAGTGATATAAAACAAAATCATCTCATTGTTTTAAGAGATGATAAGCAACTTTTTCCACCATACCAAGGTGCTCCTTTGATCAAAACAAGTACTTTACAAAAATACCCAGAACTTAAAACCGTCTTAAACAAACTGGCCGGAAAAATCACAGATACTCAAATGCTAAAAATGAATTATGAAGTGAACGTTCAAGGAAAGTCAGCTGAATCGGTCGCTCGAAATTATTTAAAGCAAGCTGGCCTATTAAAGAATTGATGGAGGATGTCATAGAGACCAAAGCCGATAAATATGGCTTTGGTCTTATTTAATATGATTGTTTTTTTAAAAAATAAGAAGAATAATACTATTCAGTAAACATAAACTGTTGAATATAGGACAAAATAAACCTTATTCTCACATATTAGATAGATAACAATATACTATTATTGAAACTAAAAAAGCAGCTTCGATCAATGTTGTCTTAGGGCGATAAATCACTTAGTGTTTGGCATTTCTTAAAATGTGGTATTACTTTAAATATGACATTGCAAATAACAAATTAAAATAATAGGAGAGATATTATCATGTTAAATAAGCTAAAAGTACACCATAAAAATATTTCAACTGAAACAGACCCTCTATTAGATAAAAAAATGCAAAACTTATTGAACTTGCTATTAGTGATAAATCCTAATTTTGATATTGATGAATTACTTGATAGTCAGCATAAATTAATCTGAAAATAGATTCATAAAAAATAAAGAAACCCAAGAAGTCATTTTCTTGGGAATTCCTTTGCTTCTTAGAAACAGTATATTTAGAAATAACTAAAGTGGATTAGATTGAACGAATAATACCGCCTTCGACTCTTTGAGCTGAACCATTGATGGCGGCTGCCTGTTCAGATGCCAGGTAAACAATGATACTTGCGACCTCTTCTGGCGAAGCGTATCGCTGTATAAGGGATGTTGGTTCATTAACTTTAAAATAATTTTGTACAAACGTATCAAGATCTTGTTTTTCTGCTTGAGCGGCGCCTTTCATGTAGTTAGCAACCCCTTCTGTCCAAGTGGGTCCAGGAAGGACAGAGTTGACAGTGACAAAAGTCCCTTTTGTCATTTCTGCCAAACCCCTGGATAAACTAATTAACGATGTTTTAGTCATTGAATAGGGAATCATTTGAGGCAAGGGTTTAATGCCGGCTTCACTAGAGAGATTAATGATTCTGCCGGAATCTCTTTTTAGCATCAAAGGCAAAAAATGTCGACATAAACGAATGGCGCTTAATACATTGACTTCAAAATAGTGTAGCCATTCCTCATCCGTCACGTCAGCAAAATCTTTTACTTCAAAAAAACCTAAGTTGTTAATTAGTATGTCTAAATTTCCTATCTCATTTATTTGCTCAATCAATTTTTTGGATTCTTGAACGTCAGCAAGAT
This sequence comes from Terrilactibacillus tamarindi, assembly GCF_009718825.1. Taxonomy (GTDB): domain Bacteria; phylum Bacillota; class Bacilli; order Bacillales; family Sporolactobacillaceae; genus Terrilactibacillus; species Terrilactibacillus tamarindi. Next base: position 140,201 of record NZ_WNHB01000005.1, read on the forward strand.
CTGCTGCAATCCCGTGAACGTTTCCATAATTGGATAATTCCTCTTTAACAGCCTGTACTTTATCATTTGATCGGCCATTGATGATAACAGAGGCACCTTCTTCTAGAAAAGCTTTTGCTGTGGCTTTTCCAATTCCTGCTGTTGATCCTGTCACAAGGACAAGTTTGTCTGAAAGTTTTAGTTCCATATCTATTCATTCCTTTAAAAAAATAGTGATATTAATTATACAAATAAAGTGGCATGGTTGGAAATCATATGCTTTGCTTGGCATGAAGGGTCTAAGGCGATCAAAAACCGAAAGTGGAATAAAGTCCTTTATCTAACTTAAGTTATATTATGGTTGCTTTTTGATCCATTTATTCTAATGTTAAAAAACATTAAGAGAAAAAGGCATTGAAGGAGAGAAAGCTACTGCTCTTCAACTAGGAAAACTATTTATAGAGGTTGTTCAAAAAGTCACCAAATGATAAGCTACGAATCTCGGCGTTGGCTAGTTTTTCCGGTCCTCATGTAGCAAAAACCTACATTCCGGTCCTCAAAACAGCGCCGCCTTGATCTTCTTGCTTCTAATTTGTCACCTTTTTGAACACGCACTTATATACATAAATATGAACGTATTTGATAGTTTACATAGTGGAGTGGGGCTCCAACCTTTAGATGGCCTAAGAAAAATCTGAATAAGAGGACATAACTTCATGTTCTAACGTATGACAATCCCCAACACAATAACCGAAGTGTATATAAAGCCTCAGATGCTCCGCATTAATTCAGTCGGATTAGCTTAAAAATAATATCTTCATGTATTAAGTTTACTAAACAAAAAAAGTTGAAAGTTTTTGAATGAAAACGCTTGCATTTGGATGGATTGGTGGTAAAATAAAAGTGTGGAGGGGGAAGAAATATGTTGGCTGAAGAAAGACACAAGATCATACTGAATCGTCTTGAAGCAGAACATATTGTGAAGTTACAAGATTTAGTTAACGATCTTCATGCTTCTGAATCCACTGTCAGGCGAGATTTACATGAGTTAGAAGTTCAACGCTTACTAAGGCGAGTTCACGGCGGAGCTGCATTATTACAACAACGTAGTGAAGAACAGGATATGGAAACAAAATCATCCAAAAACATTCAGCAAAAGAGAATCATTGCAAAAATGGCAGCAGAACAAATCAAGGATAACGAATGTCTATATATTGATGCCGGATCAACAACGTTAGAAATGATTCCTTATATTCACGCAAAAAATGTAAACGTTGTCACTAATGGATACGCCCATGTTGAGGCCTTAGTCAAAAAAAATATGGCAACTTATCTCATCGGTGGTATGATGAAGCCCAATACAAGAGCTTTTATTGGAAGCGTAGCTATTCAAGCCCTTGATACTTTTAGGTTTGATCGAGCCTTTATAGGTGTTAATGGCATTGACATAGATATGGGTTATACAACACCAGATCCAGAAGAAGCCATGATTAAACGACGGGCACAAGAACTTGCCTTAAAATCTTACATTCTTGCTGATAGTAGTAAATTTACAGAAGTATCCTTTAGTAAAATGTTTGATCTCTCTAAAGCATCTATTATTACAAATGAGTTACCTCGAGCGGTTAAAGACATGATACTAAAAGAAACAACGGTGATCGAATCTAATTGATAGGGAAAATCACCCAAAAAATGTAACCGCTTACCTTGAGGTTGCGTGACTATTTATATACCATATTGAAGGGAGTCTTCATAATGAAAATCACAGATTTAATGATACCTAGTGTGATGATTATGGATATGAAAGCATCAACGAAAGAAGAAGCTATTGATGAACTTATCGCAAGTTTAAATAATCAAGGCCGAATTAACGATCCTGCGTTGTTTAAAGACATGATATTAAAACGTGAATTAGAGTCAAGTACGGGGATTGGTGATGGCATTGCGATGCCACATGCAAAAACAAAAGCTGTTAATGAAGCAACCGTGGTTTTTGGACGGAGTAGAAAGGGCGTTGATTACGAGGCTCTTGATGGTCAGCCATCACACTTATTCTTTATGATTGCTGCTCCAGAAGGTGCCGCTAATGTTCATCTACAAACATTAGCCGCCTTATCCAGATTATTGATTGATCAACCTTTTGTTGAACAAGTAAAAAATGCTAAGACACCAGCTGATGTTGTACGCCTATTTGATCATAAACAAGCTGAAAAAGAAAGAGAAGAAACGAAAGTCGATGATAATCGGGGGAATAAACCATTCATTGTTGCCGTTACGGCTTGTCCAACGGGTATTGCTCATACTTATATGGCAGAAGATGCTTTAAAGAAAAAAGCAGAGGAAATGGGTGTTGCTATACGTGTTGAGACGGATGGTTCAGAAGGTGTAAAAAATCGATTAACGAATGCTGAAATCGCACAGGCTGTAGGCGTCATTGTCGCTGCGGATAAAAAAGTTGAAATGGCCAGATTTGATGGCAAGAAAGTATTACAAACAGCTGTAAGTAGTGGTATTCGTAAACCAGAAGAGCTCATTCAAAAAGTATTAGACAAAAAAGCACCGACGTATCATGCTGAAGGTGGTTCAGATGACTCAGAAGCAAATGATCATAAAGTTTCTGTTTGGGGTAAAATATACAAAGATTTAATGAACGGGATTTCTCATATGCTACCTTTTGTCGTCGGTGGTGGTATATTACTAGCGGTTTCTTTCCTACTTGAAAATACACTAGGACAAAACAATTCCATCTTCAAAATGCTAAGTACCATTGCTGGGGGAACCGGAGCGTTTCATTTTCTTATACCGATTTTAGCTGGATATATCGCTTATAGTATTGGTGACAGACCAGCACTTATGCCTGGTATGGTAGGTGGACTTTTAGCTGCAAACTCTAATGCTGGATTCCTTGGTGGGCTGGCTGCTGGTTTCTTAGCAGGTTGGATCATCCTTTTTCTCAAAAAAGTCTTTACTAATTTACCAAAGTCTTTGGATGGTTTGAAACCTGTCTTGATCTTTCCAGTTCTCGGCCTTTTGATAACAGGTAGCTTAATGTATTACATTGCAGACCCAATATTCAATTGGGTCAATACAGAACTTGTAAATGTTCTTAACAATTTAGGAACAGGAAATGCCGTTATTTTAGGCCTAGTTCTTGGTGGAATGATGTCAGTTGATATGGGTGGACCGGTTAATAAAGCAGCTTATACGTTTGCAATCGGTGTCTTTACAAGTAGTGGAAACACAAATGGTTTAATGATGGCAGCTGTTATGGCTGGAGGAATGGTTCCACCACTCTCAATTGCTCTTGCTACAACACTATTTAAAAATAAATTTACTGAAAGTGAACAAAAAGCAGGGATTACGAACTATGTTTTAGGTTTATCTTTTATCACAGAAGGGGCGATTCCATTCGCAGCCTCAGATCCTATGAGAATTATTGGTGCGAACGTCATCGGTTCCGCGATTGCTGGTGGATTAACTCAATTGTGGCATATTAATGTTCCTGCACCGCATGGTGGTATCTTTGTCATCTTCCTTGCTAATCACGCTTTATTATTCCTTGTTTCGATTGCGATTGGAGCCGTTGTATCTGGACTCATTCTTGGTTTCTGGAAAAAACCATTTGATCAAAAAATCGCAGAGTCAGTAACAAATGAAAAAGAGATTAATATCCTATAAATAAAACATGAAGAACAAAGAACCAAAATGAGTCTTCCCGAAAAGGAGTTCACTTTAGTTCTTCAATTGGTGTAATTAAATATTCAAGATATAAAAAAAGCTTGAGGGGATCCCTCAAGCTTTTGTATTAAAATTACAACCCACATTTTAATTGGGCACCACAGTTATCACAAGTATTGCAACCGCCAATATCACGAACTTCCCCTTGTCTACATACAGGACATGTGTTACCAACTTCACTGCCAATTGTGACATTGGTTGATTCTAATTCTGTAATCGTATCAACCAAATAGACTTTAGGTTTATCGTCATGATCACCGAATGTCAAGTCCAGTTCAGTTTGTTCTCCTGCACTTTCTTCACTTTTAAGGGTAAGAACTTGTGCGTCGCGGCTCCCATCAACATATACTGTACCGCCTTTAGCTTTTCCATTATAGAGACGTTCATAAACCTGTTGAACTTGTTCAACGGAATAACCGCGCGGGGCATTGACCGTTTTACTTATCGAACTATCTACCCAACGTTGGATAACACATTGTGTATCTGCGTGTGCCTCAGGTGGAAGTTCCATGGCAGATACGAACCAATCCGGCAAGTTGTGACGATCGACATCTGGGTTTTGATCAAGATATTCTTGAACGATATCCGCATTGACTTCAATGAACTTACCAAGTCTTCCGCTTCTAAAGTAGGAGAAGGAGAAGTAAGGCTCGAGTCCTGTAGAGACACCAACCATTGTACCTGTGCTTCCCGTTGGTGCAACGGTTAACAAATGAGAGTTGCGAATTCCGCTCTCTAGAATAGCCTCATGAATGTCTTTAGGCATTTTTTTCATATAGCCTGTTTGAATAAAAGCTTTTCTTAGTTTGTTCGTTTCTTCTTCAGTTTGACCTGTTAAGAAAGGGAAACTTCCTTTCTCTTTGGCAATTTGAATACTTGTACGATAAGCGGTAACAGCCATAACTTCAAAAATTTGATCAACTAATGCATTTCCTTCTTTAGAACCGTATTTTTGTTCGCAGTAAATAAGCAGATCATGAAGCCCCATGACACCAAGACCGATTCGACGTTCTCCGAGGGCTTGCTTTTTATTTTCTTCTAAGAAATAAGGCGTTGCATCAATAACGTTATCTTGCATCCGAACAGCAACTTCAACAATTTGACGCAATTTATCAAAATCAACTACTTTGTCTTGTTTATTAGCTACATTAGCCAAGTTTATGGCACCTAGGTTACATACAGAATACGGAGCGAGAGGTTGTTCACCACATGGGTTCGTTGCTACAACTTTTTGTCCATAGGCTTTTGCATTGGTATCGTTATTGGCATTATCAATAAAGAAAATACCAGGCTCTGCAGAATAAGTAGCACAAATATTAATCAAATTCCATAATTCTCTCGCTTTTATTTTTCGATAAACGCGAACTTTGTACCCAAGTTTTTCCCATTCGCGAACATCACCGACTTCATGCCAGTGAGTATTGTAGTCGTTTTTCTCTTTGTCTGAATAATGGTCAATATCAGGAAAACGAAGTTCATAGTCTTCATCGTTCTTGACAGCTTCCATAAAATCGTTCGTGATACAAACACTAATATTCGCACCAGAAAGGAAATCAGGCTGATGAACACTATATGTTCCGCCGTCTCTTAATTTTTGTTCAGCATCATTAATAGCACTCTCACTGAAACCGCCATGTCCCTCGATATCTTTAAAATTGACGATCCCTTGATACATATTTTGCTCTATCTCAGTTAGAGGTGTAAATTTTAATTTATCTTTTGCTAGCTTTTTAATTTGTTCATCCTGTGTATTTTCGATTAAATATCTTAAAATACGTGGATTTTGCATTTTGGAGATAATAAATTCAACAATATCAGGATGATCAGATTGAAGCATGATCATTTGGGCACCCCTACGGCTTCCTCCTTGTTCAACGAGATGAGTCAATTGAGCAATATCATTTAACCATGAGACAGAGCCAGATGATTTACCGTTAACCCCTTTAGCGAGGGCATGTCTAGGACGCAATGTACTTCCGTTTGTCCCAACACCGCCGCCTCTAGACATAATCTCCATCACTTTCTTACGATGTTCTGAAATACCTTCGCGGCTGTCTTCCACATAAGGCATGACATAACAATTAAAGAATGTGGTTTGAGTATTTGCCCCAGCACCGTAGATGACACGTCCGGCTGGCACAAAGTTAAGAGAGACGAGTTCTTTATAAAATTTTTCTTCCCACTCTTTTTGTTTTTCAGGTGTTTTTTCAACACCTGCAAGCCCTTTGGCATTACGAAGGGCGATTTGTTCATAATAAATTTCTAAAGGTTTATCTAGCACGTCAATACTCGTTTTAATAATTCCGTTTTTAGCGGCTTCATGTTCGAGTATGCCTCTAAACTCATCTTCAATTTGAACAGTTGCAAGTCGTTTATTATAGTCAAGGTCTAATACAAACCCTGTTCCTCTTGCCGGAAATTTAGGATCTTCCTTTATAGTAAGAACAACAAAATCGCCTTCAGCTAGCGTTGTTTTTGCTGTATCTTTGAATGAATAACGATCTAACATGACAAGCCTTGATACACCTTTATAGGTGGTATTCATATCGTTTGTAATTTTAGCTACTTGAGGAAAAAGATCAATATCTTTATTTAATTTATCGATGTTAATCTGACATTTCGTTGATTGCAGTGTGGTCATTAGATCACGCTCCTTTTTTAAATCATGGTAAAAAAGTATCTTGTCTATCATGAGATTTTAGAAAAACATATTTGATGGAGAAAATAAATAGAATACAATATGTAGTATAACGGTGGGGAGAATATACTATATAAAGACATTATATTGACATTATATCGTATATTTGGTCGAAATCAATCATCTAAACCTTTGAAGCATGAACAAATTTCGACAAAACTAGATCATGGATTAAATACAAAATAACGTGAAGATAACAAAAATGAAAACTAACTCGGACAAGATGTTATTATAACATGTATAATTTCATCATACTAAGAGAAAATAAAAGAGAACAACAAGTTTCGTTGTTCTCTTACTGTTTTGAATTTGTTTACGCTTACAATTTTAGATAAACATACCGAGGATGAGAACACAAACAAGTCCCATGATTGAAATAAGGGTTTCCAATAGAGTCCATGTTTGGAAGGTTTCTTTTAAGCTTAGATTAAAGTATTCTTTAAACATCCAGAAGCCCGCATCATTTACATGGGAAGCAATTAAGCTACCCGCACCTGTCGCAAGCACCATTAAGGCTGGATTAACCGATCCAGCGGCCATCAATGGAGCAACGAGACCGGCCGTTGTTAAGGCGGCTACGGTTGCAGAACCTAAACAAATTCTCAATATGGCTGCAATCAGCCATGCTAGCAATAAGGGTGACATATTTGTATCGGTAAATAACTTAGCCACATAATCACCTACACCGCCATCTATAAGAACTTGTTTGAATGCTCCGCCCCCACCAATAATTAAGAGCATCATTGCAATCTGGGAGATCGATTCAGACACCGAATCCATGATTTTATTCATTGGGATCTTTCTCGCATATCCCATCGTATAAATCGCAATTAATAACGAAATTAACATAGCTGTACCAGGGGCACCGATGAATTCAATAATCCTTTTAAATTCAGAATCTCCTTGAACAACTAATGAGATGATGGTAGATAATGCCATTAAGATGACAGGAAATAAAGATGTAAGGGTGCTAATAGCAAATCCAGGTGTTTCTTCAATATTAAATGTTTTTTGTTCGCCTAAGGCTTTAATATTCCCTCTGCGCTGGAAAGCATTTGGCATCAATTTAACGGCTACTTTACTAAATAATGGACCTGCAACGATTGTTGTTGGAATCGAAATAATGAGTCCAAGCAAAAGTACTTGACCAATATTCGCATCAAATGCGGCTGTAATCGCAGTTGGAGCAGGGTGTGGTGGCAAAAAACCATGAGTGACGGAAAGGGCTGCAACCATCGGTAAACCAAGATAAAGAATCGACATACCAAGTTCAGTTGCAATAGCAAAGATAATAGGAATTAATAAGACGAGCCCAACTTCGAAAAACAAGGCTATACCGATAATAAAAGAAGCAATGACGACGGCAATTTGTATTTTTTTACGACCGAATTTGTTAATTAAAGTGGTTGCGATACGGTAAGCTCCACCCGCATCGGCAACGAGTTTGCCAAGCATTGCTCCAAAGCCAAAAACGAGAGCTAAGTGACCTAATTGACCGCCAATCCCAGTTTCAACTGTCGTCACAATTTTAGTCAAATCCATACCTAAGCCTAAACCGACCAATATCGATACGATTACGAGTGAAATAAACGTATTCATTTTAAATTTGACAATGAGAAACAGAAGTAACAAGACTCCAATAGCAACGATAACTATGGGCATGATTTCTTCCTCCTTTGGTGTAGACTCTTAATCTACTAATATTTGAACCTAGGCATCATGTTCAACTGCATGTCCGCCAAACTCATTACGAAGAGCAGCAACGACTTTCCCAGTAAATGTATCCGTTTCTAATGAACGATAACGCATCATTAAAGACAAAGCGATGACAGGGGTAGGAACTTGTAAGTCAAGAGCCGTTTCCACAGTCCATTTTCCTTCTCCAGAAGAAGCCATAATCCCTTTAATACCGTCTAAATTTGGGTCTTTACCGAAGGCAGATTCAATTAATTCCATTAACCAACAACGAATGACTGAGCCATGATTCCAAACGTGAGAAACAGCCTCTAAATCATAATTAAATGAACTTTTTTCAACAACCTCAAAACCTTCTGCAATGGCTTGCATCATTCCATATTCAATTCCGTTGTGCACCATTTTTAAGAAGTGGCCACTTCCTGAAGGACCTGTATATAAATAACCATCTTGAATGGCAATGTCTTGGAATACTTTCTCAACAGATTTGAAAGCATTTTCATTTCCACCAATCATAAAACATGCCCCATGTCTAGCACCTGACATCCCACCTGATGTCCCGACATCCAAAAAATGAATTCCTGCCTCTCTAAAACGCGCTGACCAAGCCATCGATAATTTATAATTTGAATTGCCGCCATCAATAACGACATCGTCAGGTTCACATATTTCTAGTAATTCGTTTAATACTTCCTTGATAGGTTCACCAACTGGGACCATAACCCATATTTTTCTTGGTTTAGGTAATTTATTGACCAAATCGTGTAGGCTCGATGCCTGAACGGCTCCTTTTTCTTTGAGTTCTAAAGACGGAGACACATATTTATCATAAACCATCACTTCATGACCATGTTCTATAATATTTTCAACCATATTGGCTCCCATTTTTCCTAATCCGATAAATCCAATATTCATGGTTACACACCTCATTCTAGATTTAGTATTGATAACGCTTTCATTATACAAAAAATTATTTCTTTTTTCAAGTATTATAAAAAAATTTTTTTGATTTGTCTGTGTTATACTGTTTTTAAAGAAGTCTGAATAGGGGGGTCTATATGAGCAATGATGGTTTAAAGAGAATCCATTCACTTTATACCTGTTTTAGCGTAAAAGAGAAAAAAATTGCTGATTATATCTTAGCGAACCCAAAACGTATCATCCATCAAACCATCAATGAGTTGGCGGATGAAATTGGCGTCGCTGATGCAACGGTTTTTCGTTTTTGTAAGCGCTTAGGTTTTAAAGGCTATCAAGCTTTTAAAATATCATTGGCTTCCGAGATAATGAGCCCAATCCAACAAATCCATGAGGATATAAAAGAAGGTGACAGCGAATTATCTATTGCGAAAAAAATTTTCTTATCAAATAAAAGATCGCTTGAGAACACGGCACTCATCATGGATGAACGTTCGTTCAAACAAGCGGTTGATTTACTTTTAAACAGTCAGAGAATTATCTTCTTTGGAATTGGTGGCTCTTCCATCGTTGCTATGGACGCTTATCATAAATTTATTCGGACAGGTATATCATGCCTATTAGGTGGGGATATACATTTTCAATTAATGGAAGCTTCTCAAATGTCGAGTCTCGACACAGCCTTCTTTTTTTCTCATTCTGGTATGAATAAACACTGCTTAGAAATTTTTCATGTTGCACAGAAAAGTGGTGCTAAAACATTAGCTATAACGAGCTTTCCCAATTCAATTCTTGCAAAAGAAGCAGATATGGCATTATTTTCTCGTTCAGAAGAAACAAAATATCGATCCGAAGCGTTATCGTCCCGAATTGTTCAACTCAGTCTCGTAGATGCTTTGTTGGTTAATGTGTTGGTCAAAAGAGGGGAAGAAGGGTTACTGGCCATGGAACACGTAAGAGAAGCGATAGAGGATACGAGAATCTAGGAAACGTTTCAGTAAATATACACCAATTATTTTTTATAAAAAATATGTGAATAACGTTTGAAAGCCCTTTCAAATTGTGTGTTAATGGTTTATAATTTAGATAGCATGAAAATAATTTTTAGGTCTTTATGTGGATGTAGAAAAATTTTTTATTGTATTTTCTTTCAAATAGGAGTGAGAAACGATGAAACAAGCATATTATTTAGGTGTTGATATCGGTACGACGAGTACGAAAGCCGTCGTTTTCGGAGATAAAGGAAAAGTCATCAGCATGCATCATGTGGAGTATCCATTGCTAAGTCCTGCACCTTCTATTGCAGAGCAAGATCCAGACGAAATATTTGAAGCTGTTATGAAAACAATTAAACTATCCATTAATAAAGCAAAAATTAATCCAGAAGACTTGCATCTTGTCTCATTTAGTTCGGCTATGCATAGTCTTATTGCGATGGATGAAAATGGAAAACCACTGACACGCTGCATTACTTGGGCAGATGGCAGAGCCAAAAAATGGGCAGAGAAAATTAAAAATGAATTAAATGGCATTGAGATTTATAAAAGGACAGGCACACCGATTCACCCGATGTCCCCTCTTGCAAAAATCGCATGGTTAAGAACAGATTATCCAGATCTCTTTAACAAAACACGTAAATTTATTGGAATCAAAGAATACATTTTTTATAAATTATTTGATCGTTATCTTATTGATTACTCATTAGCTTCAGCAACAGGATTATTTAATTTGAAAAATTTGACTTGGGACGCCGAAGCACTTCAAATCGCAGGAATCACACCCGATCAATTATCGGAACCTGTTTCTACGACTTTTGCAGTAAAGGGCTTGAAACAAAATTATGCTGAAGAAACGGGACTATCTACCGAAACACCGTTCATTGTCGGCGCAAGTGACGGTGTCTTGTCCAATTTAGGAGTGAATGCCATCGATCCTGGTGTTGTTGCAGTCACCATTGGAACGAGCGGTGCTATTCGAACGGTGACGGATAAACCAGCAACCGATCCAAAAGGACGAATATTCTGCTATGCTTTAACAGATAAACATTGGGTAATCGGGGGACCCGTGAATAATGGGGGAATGACTTTCCGATGGGTGCGCGATGAATTAGCGTCTTCCGAAGTCGAAACCGCGAAACGTCTCGGAATAGATCCGTATCAAGTCTTAACTAAGATCGCTTCACGTGTATCTCCAGGTTCTGATGGTCTTTTATTCCATCCTTATTTAGCTGGAGAGAGGGCACCTTTGTGGAATGCCAATGCAAGAGGATCCTTTTTCGGTCTCGGTTTACACCATAAAAAAGAGCATATGATTCGTTCTGTTCTAGAAGGTGTTATTTTTAATCTTTATACCGTCATGCTTGCTTTGCAAGAAGTGATGGGAATGCCAACTAAAATTCAAGCAACAGGCGGATTTGCAAGATCAGAACTTTGGCGTCAAATGATGGCGGATATCTTTGATCAAGAAGTCACTGTTCCAGAAGCATATGAAAGCTCATGTTTAGGCGCGATTGTTCTTGGTATGTATGCTTTAGGAGAAATTGACGATTTTTCGTTAATGTCTGAATGGGTTGGTTCCACTCATTCTCATCAACCGATCAAAGAGAATGTGGCGGTTTACCAAGATTTAATTCCTATTTTTATTCAAGTCTCAAGGCAGCTCGAAAATCAATATGATAAAATAACCCAATTTCAACAAAAATGGGTGAAATAATCAACATAATAGTCATTCATTTAAAGAACAACCTGAATTCGTCAAAACTCATTCAGGTTGTTTTTTAGTTCCTTAAATCTCTTCTTGTTCCTTCGCCTTTTTCCGAAAGGCCATTAAATAGTTGACAAATTCATCGTCACGTAATAACCATACGCCATAACTTCGTTTTAAATATTTTTCCGCCTCATCAAAACTATAAAAAGTTTCATCCATTTTTAATTCGTTAGATTCAATAACCCACGTGTATTCATTTTCAGGATAAAGGAAGAAGATATCATTCCTTCGATTTTTATAAAGTGAACCAAACGGAGACTTTTTAAGATTATATTTATTGAACCGTGCATCTTCATGTAATGGCTCAAGATGAAAGGTGTCTAAGACAAAGTGTTTATAAGCATCTTCGGTTAATACACAACCGGACGCTTTAGCATGTCCACCGCCGCCATACAGCCCTGCGATCTCTGAAACATCGACATGATCATGAATTGTGCGAAATCCGAGTCGTTTTGCTCCCATGTTAATAATGGTAATGTAATCAAGGTGAGGATAATCTTTACCTAATTCGTTCCCAAGCTCTGAGTGATACGATTCAGCATACACAACACCAGCAAAATTTTCGCCAACTTGAATTTGTACAAGTTCACGCCGCTTACGACGAATGTAACGTTCAATTTTGTTTTCTTCCATTGTTAAAATTCTGTTTTCAAATTCATCGAAAGAAAAATGCTCTTGTTTACTTAAACGCTCTAACATCATAGCCTCAAATTCATCGATTGAAACGAGATAGAAGAGGGCATTTAGTCGCTGCGCTTGTTGATTGTTATTTGCTTCCCACTCCCACGTATCATATTGTCTTACAAGTTCGACATACTCACTAATCGATGATTTGGGACTTAAATAGTTATGGTTAAGAAGGTACTCATATAAAAGAGAGGTCGCTGAACATAGATGACCTTCTTGATCTTCAACTTTAACATGTCCCCATTCATAGTCATTAAAATGAAGAGCCGTTTTATGATGATCGATCAACTGAACCTTTCCACCGTCTTCATAAAATTCATTTAGTTTTTGTTCATTTTCTGCGTTAACCGATAAGTCTGTAATCCATAGCGTGGTATTTTTATCTCCATTTTCAAGAAACCATTTCACATTTTGATCCAAAGCTGAAACAGAATTATAACGAACGTTAATATCTTTACCAAATGCGAGCTTAGCAAGGATACCGCAGCTAACGCCGTCTAAATCTGTATGTGATAGCAATTTATACATCTTCGTCACCTCTAAACTTAGTATGGATCCTTTTTATGAAAAATATTGATGAGAATATTCTTCTAATGTTTAAAAAGTCATTCATTTGAACCCACAATCGTTTAAATGATATCATTTTTTCATAAGAATGGGAGACGATAGACATGGTAAATGAAATTATTTTAGATAAAACAGCAATCAAATTAGATGAATATAAAGAAGATATAGATAATGGATTAATTAACGTTTCGATTGTCTTTCAAGTAACCAGCGAAGATTATCATGATATAGCGACATTACTATATAAAGGAACATTCGATGTAAAAGTACCAGATCGGAATTTAACTTTTAAAGAGGTTGTTCAAAAAGTCACCAAATGATAAGCTACGAATCTCGGCGTTGGCTTGTTTTTCCGGTCCTCATGTAGTAAAAGCCTACATTCCGGTCCTCAAAACGGCGCCGCCTTGATCTTCTTGCTTCTAATTTGTCGCCTTTTTGAACACATATTTAAAATGCACGATTAAGCAATATTATACCTCGATCACTAATCTCTATGAAAAAGGTCACGTTGGAGAGTATTCGTTAACTTTACAAGAAATCAAGCGGCCGGAAAGAGGACAAGAATGAAGTTAAGTATTTTAGATCAATCGCCCATTTCCTCTAATCAAACAGCAAAGGAAGCATTAGAAACCTCCATAAAACTTGCCCAAGCAGGTGAAGCTTTAGGATATGCCAGGTTTTGGATGGCGGAGCATCATGATTTACCTGGACTCGCGTGTCCTGCACCAGAGGTTATGCTTAGCTATATTGGCACCCAAACTCATCATATTCGAATCGGTTCAGGAGCCGTATTACTTCCCCATTATAAACCCTATAAGGTCGCTGAAGTGTTTAACCTTTTAGCGACTCTTTTCCCGGGACGTATTGATTTAGGAATAGGAAGGGCGCCTGGCGGGTCAGCTGAAGCTACAAATGCTTTAAATGATCATTTTTTAGAACAAGTTTGGAAGATGCCGGATCTTGTGAAAGAACTACTCGAATTTTTAGATGACGATTTTAAAACCGATAATGCTTACGCTAAGTTATCAGCATCACCAATACCTTTAATATCACCTATGCCTTGGCTCCTTGGAACGAGTAAAAAAAGTGCTCTTTTAGCTGCGGAAAATGGCATGGCCTATGCATTTGGCCAATTTATGAGTGATATGAATGGAAAAGAGATCATCCGTGATTACTTAGATTCCTTCCGTCCTCGAAAACCAAGTGAGCGTCCATATGTTATCCTAACGGTTTCTGCCATTTGTGCTGACACAACAGAAAAAGCCAATGATCTTGCCGTAAGTTCACTCATTTGGGGTTTACAAAGGAGTAAAGGAGAGGGAGGCTTTATTCCATCCTTTCGTGATGCAAAACACTATTCTTTAAGTGAATCAGAAAAAAACGAGTTAGCAAAAAAGAAACGCAACATGATTATTGGAGATCCAGATGAAGTAAAAGAGAGACTTCAAGAGTTACAAACGACCTATCAAGCGGATGAGATCATGATTGTGACGATCACATATAATCCACAAGACAAAATAAGATCCTATGAACTCATCGCAAAGGAATGTATAAAAAAGTAGAATGGACGTTAAGTCCATTCTACTTGTAAATAAATGGGGTTAATTTTTGATTTGACTCCGGCTGCCATATCGAAGAATTCGATAGATGGCTAACCCATCGCTGACATTGGTTTTTGAATACTGAACAGGTACTATGCTGAAAAAACAAAAATACAATGAAAAATAAACAAATTGGTAAAATAGGGTGTGGTAGGGGATAACACCATGTAAAATGAGACTATTAATCAATAGACTTGTTCCTATATTAAATAAAGGACCACCCAAATACACAAGCATATTCGTTACTCGATTATCCCATTTTAGTTTTGTATAGTTACAATAAGAATCTATGAAATATAGGCTATTAACTTTGAACTTTCCAAATTTAATCAATTGGCGACCGAAACCCATTTGAAAGGATGCTTTGCCGCCAAAGAGATAAGCCATAAACAGATGACCTAGTATATGGATAAACGAAACGATTGGGTAAATAATTAATAATCCTATTAAAAGGGGAAAAAGATCTTTTAAATGGAACATAAAGAACCTCTTACTTTAAATTCGTTTAGTCTATTTAGATGATTGTCTTTCTTGTCAATTTCCCCTAATTTACGGAGGTTTATACAGGCGAATTTTGTTTTTTATTAAGGAATTTAGTTAGTACTTTTTTTCCTGCAAATATAGCGAGACTAATGAATGCGCCTTTGACTAAATTTTTCATATTAGATCACCTCGTTTGTTTGAATAAAAAGGGGACTGAAGGTCGTCCCCTTAAATTATTAAATAGAAATTTTTGTTCTTGAAAGATTTTAGTTTTTGCCGCCTTTACTACCAATTTCTTGATAGAATTTCTTATCGTGATTATCAGCTGTGGCTTCGCCGCCTTTTTGACCAATTTCTTGATAGAATTCCTTGTCATGATTATCAGCTGTGGCTTCGCCGCCTTTTTCGCCAATTTCTTGATAGAATTCCTTATCGTGGTTATCAGCTGTAGCTTGGCCGCCTTTTTCACCGATTTCTTGATAGAAGTCTTTATCGTGGTTTTTACTAGTGGCCTCTCCGCCTTTACTGCCTATTTCTTGATAGAACTCTTTACCATGTTTCTCACTATTTGCTTGACCGCCTTTTTGTCCTGCTTCTTCTCTTGTCATTTTGTTAGCCATGTGTCATTCCTCCTTGATATATTTAAGTTCAGTTTTTGAAATTTTTCGAATAAATTATTCATAAAGGTAGAATTTGATTGGATCTCTTGTTATAATAAGGTTGTTTATTAATTGCTTCCGCCTTTATGACCAATTTCTTGATAATATTCTTTATCATGGTTTTTACTAGTGGCTTCGCCGCCTTTTTCACCAATTTCTTGGTAAAACTCTTTGCCATGTTTTTTGCTAGTAGTTTCTCCGCCTTTATGGCCGGCTTCTTCACGACTCATTTTATGATCGTTATCTTTCGCCATTTTCAATACCTCCTTTGTCGTTGTACTATACGCTTCCCGCCTCACAAGATGTTAAACATGATTCTATAATTTATTTTGGATTTTTTCATAGAATATGAGATTCGAAATCTATCTTTATAACCTAATTGTTTCGGTTGTTAATATTTATTCGGCAAGTAAAGACCTCACCTCAAGATTCTGAGTAGTCAAAGAAGATAGGTGGGGGATCAACTGCCCGTAAAGGTTCGATTGGTTCAGCTAACCAACAGTGGGGGATGAAGAAAACCCCACTGTTGGAATTTTTACTTTATTTAAGCCATAATAAAACCCTCTGATAAGTCATCTTTGTTCAGAGGGTTTTTGAGCCTTTATTTATAGAAAACGTCTAACAACGTCTTTCATTGGTGGCATTTTTTCTAATTTATGATTTTCCTTTATCGAATTCATTTCATATTTAGCGTAACCTTTTGCTTCATCCATCACGATCTTACCTGGAAGTGGTGCAGCATCAACATCGACTGTAACGTCAAGAATGACAGGAACGCCAGCCGTTTTTGCTTTTTCAAATGCAGGTCTTAAATCTTCATATTTCTCGATACGAAAACCTTTTCCTCCGCAAGCTTCAGCAAATTTGGCATAATCAATATCTTGGAAATCAATCGCGTACGTTAGCTGCCCAACCACTTGTTGCTCATATTTAATGAAGGAGAGTTGTCGATTATTTAGCACAACGACGATGATCGGCCAATTATATTGAACGGCTGTCGCAAAGTCCTGCATGACCATCGAGAAAGCACCGTCTCCACAAATGGCAATCGCTTGTCGATCGGGGAAGGCTTGTTTTGCCGCTAATGCGCCTGGAAGACCACATCCCATGGTGCCAAGCCAAGCAGAGATAATAAAGTCTTGGTTCTTAACTTTAAGATAACGCGTGGTCCATACGGTTGCTGTTCCGACATCAACAGAGAAGATTGCATCATCTTCGGCAATATCTTGGATGGCTCCCATAACCGCTTGAGGCGCAATCGGGGTATCGGTTTTCGCACGATCTTCTTCCATCCAACCGTTCCATGTTGCCATGTTCTTTTGACATGTTTTAAGGAATTGACGCTCTGGTACAAAGTCAGAGTGCTCTGTTAACCATGATAGGGCGCTACCTGCATCACCAACAATACCTACATCTATTGAGAAACGTTTACCCATTTTAACAGGGTTTATATCAATTTGAATGCCTTTAGCTTGATCGGGTAAATAAGCACTATAAGGGTAATCTGTTCCAACCATAATTAATAAATCAGAGTTCTTCATGGCCTCGTAAGCAGGTTTAGTCCCTATTTTCCCTATATTACCGATAAAGTTTGGATGTTCGTCTGGAAGAACACCTTTTCCAGGTAAGGTAATCGCTACGGGAGCTGAGATATGTTCAGCAAAGGCGGCAAGTTCTTTCTTAGCGTGTTTTGAACCAACACCTGCTAGTATAACAGGTTTTTCTGCTTCGTTAATTAATTTTACAGCTTCGGCCAAGTCATTTTCAATAAGTCCAGGTAATTTCCTTTCGAACAAAGTAGATAATTGCGGTGTTTGATCCGAAATTTCTTGCAAAGCAATATCATCAGAGATAGATATCACGGCTACACCTTGCTCTTGATAGGCCGTACGAATGGCTTGATTGACAACCGTCGGAAAACTTTCTGCACTCGTAATGTCTTTATTATAAACAGCCACATCTTTAAATAGTTCGTAAGTATTAACTTCTTGAAAATAATCTGTTCCGGTCAGTTTCGATGAGATATGTCCTACGAGAGCGAGCATCGGAACATGATCCATTTTGGCATCGTACATGCCATTTAGTAAATGAATGGCTCCTGGTCCTCCAATAGCCAGACACACACCTATTTTTCCAGTTAATTTTGAATAGGCCGCAGCTGCCATTGAGGCGACTTCTTCATGACGAACGTTATAGAATGTGATTTTATCTTGTTTTTTACGGAGGGCTTCGACCATCGTGTTTATCGAGTCACCTGGGATTCCATAGACATGGTCAATTCCCCAATTCTCAAATAATTGAACGACAACATCACTAGCTTTCTTTTTACCCATCGGTAAATCAACCTCCTTAAAAGTAAATCCACAGAAGTTAATGAAATGTCAAGATATAATTCCAAATAAATATGACAAAACTGTGAACCCTTATTTTAAGTTTACGACTAAAACGATTGAGAATAAAATATTTTGCACTATTGTCGCGTAATCGTTTATTTATATTTAAAAATGTTATTTCATATGCATGCATAGATTATCTGCTTCTATCTATATGAAAGGTCTATTCTTAAATCAAGATGGAAATATGATAGAAAAAGAGAAGAGAGAATCATAATGAATTGGAAAAGGGAGTTGAACATGAGGATTAAGATTGTGAAATTTTTTAGGACAAATAGGTGGTTGGAATGAAAACAATCAGGATGGAAGAGTGAAACAGATCATCAAAGTTCTAAGGAACGAACCTTTCCGAAGTTAATAAAAATTGCAGATTTGAAAGATGACGTATTAGAACTTCTATGTGATCAATTTAAAATCGAAGATAAAAGGAAGTATGCCCACAGGACAGTTTGTAATTTAATAACAGTTGATTTCCATGTTTACAAATAAAAAAGGTCATTACTTAATAACCTGACTAGCGTGGAATTCTAATCAGTCAGGGTCAGGTTCTTAAACCAAGTATTAGGAACCTTCCTTTGTTGACATGATATTAACTCTTCAGTAGTTTCAAATTCACACAAATCTTCTTTTGTCCGGCTTTCTTTGCTTTGTTGTCACGATATAGCTGATGTAAGATTCGACTGATCGTTTCTTGTGTAACACCGATATATTCCGCCATGTTTTGTACTGTCATGCCATGTTCTATAAGAATCCAGTCACCGTCCACTTTCTCACCTGATTCACTCGCCAATCGCTTGAGCAACGAAATAAGTTGATCGGAGGCTGTTTCAAGTACAGAATTCGAAAATCGTGTCATCAATTCTTGGTTTTTTACCGTAAGAAACAGGGTCAAGTGTTCGTGGATGGTGGGGTATTTATTAAATAACGTGTTCATTTGTTGTTTGGATAGAACAAATAATACGCTATCAGATAATGCTTCAGCATTTCCCGGATAGACCGATTTAGTCTGATTAAACCCGACATGCGGAAAAAATTCTCCTTCTGACAATAAGCTTGCTATCCACTTTTTTCCTTCTTCGTTTTGTTTATAGATCGCAACTGACCCCTTGATAACGAAGTAATAGTGCGTTAACTTTTCTCCATTAAGAAATATAGATTCCTTTGCATGAAATTCTTTTATAATTCCCTTGGTCTCAATTTCTTGAACAGAAGCTTCTGAAAGACCTTCTAACCATCCTATAGGTCGTAAATGTATCAATAATATCACCTTTTTCATTACAATTGACGAATTACCTTTGAAAATATGATCTAGATCATTTTTTTAAAAAGCATCTGTAGCTATTATAAATGATAGGAGTTATCAATTAAAGAAGTCATCTCAATTAATGAGGTCAACAATATAAAATAACAGGGGGAAATAAGATGGAACTATTAACATGTCAATTTCAACAACAAATGAAGGAACGTCTTTTTCATGATCCATCACAAACGATTGTGCACTTATCATTAGCAAAAAATCAAGAAGTTCCAGAGCACCATGGGGGAAATGCGCTAGTAACCGTCATTCCCGTTAAAGGTGAAATTGTTTTCTCAACACAAGAACAATCAGAAACGTTAGTCCCGGGTAAACTCGTTCGTTTGAATGCTAGAGAACCCCATTCATTGAAAGCTTTACAAGAAAGCGAAGTTATTGTTGTAAAAATCCCAGTTTCAAAAGAAATATAATGAGATCAAGGTGAAAAGAGGATGAAAAAGTTTACGAAAGTCAATAAAGACATATGCATTTCGTGTGGTGCCTGTGAAATGGCTGCGCCTGACATTTTTAATTATGATGAAGATGATTTGGCTTATTCAATGATTGACGATAACAAAGGGATCACACCCGTTCCAGAGGAATGGATTGATGACTTGATTGAAGCCTATGAAGGTTGTCCAACAGAAGCTATTTGTGTATCTGACCAACCATTTGAAAATGCTCCTGTTGAAAATGAAGAGCAATCTGGAAAAGACCTTAAAAGTAAGTTATGATGATGGCACGACTTCTAATCTTTACTTCAAGAAGTTGTAAAATTAACCTTAATAGAGATGATATAGAAAATGATTCAAATAAAACGTGTCTATGAGATAAATGAACCATCGGATGGAATACGTATCCTTGTTGATCGCCTCTGGCCAAGAGGGATATCGAAAGAAAAGGCAAACCTAGATTTTTGGATGAAAGACGTCGCCCCAAGTTCTTCGCTTAGAAAATGGTTTAACCATGAAGAATCAAAATTTAGTGAATTTAAGAAAGCATATGAAAGTGAACTCGCTCAAGATGAAGCTAAACAAGAATGCTTAGAAAAAATCATGGCTTTAAGTCATCAAAAGAAGGTAACTTTAGTATACGGAGCAAAACATCCTTCTATTAATCACGCCGTTGTTTTACTCGACTTTATTCAAACACATTTTCAAACAGACAGGTGAATTCAGTGACAAAAGTGATTGGTATTTTAGGTTCGACAAATACAAATGGCTTAACCGCACAAATGCTAAAAGCGGTGTTAAGAGGTGCAGAGGAGCAAGGCTGTGTGACTGAAATGATTCATTTAAGTGAACTCTCATTAAAATTGACACCGAGTGGCGAAAAAAATGACATTTTAGATGCACTTTCTGATCGGTTAATAGCCGCGGATTGCCTTGTTCTAGCCTCACCTACATATTGGGGAGATGCTTCAGGACTCATGAAAAATTTCCTCGATTGTATGCGTTCAAAACTTTTGGCATTTAATCAAAAAGGTGAAACGATGCCAGGCGATTTTAAAGGAAAAGGCTACGTATTATTAACATCATGCTATACCAAAAAAAGACAAAATCGTTGGAGCGGCATCACTGATCCAACATTTACAACGATGGACAAACCGCTAGGTACAGCTGGAATGAATGGTCTTGGCGAAGAAGTTTGTACTGACACATTTGGAAAAACGATATTACCATCATCAAAAGAAGAGGATTGTATTCAACTTGGACGACAGATACCCAAGAAACTGAACAAGGGAGGGTTTACAATGAAAAGGTATATTCAGCTCTTCTTTATGCTTGCAGTAACGGTCTTAATCGTCATGGGCATTCAAAAAGGACTGAGCTCTCTTGGAATCATGAGTTTAACTAATTTCTGGTTGAATTACCTTGTATTCGTCCTATTAACGTATATATTATTATCTGGTCTACTGCATTATTTTGCGGTTAAGAAACATAAAAGATGATAAAGTGAAGCTTCCATCAATGGGAGGGTTCTTCATCCCCCACTGATGGTTAACTGAACCAATCGGACCTTTACGGGCAGTTGATCCCCCACGTATCTTCTTTGACTACTCAGAACTTGAGGTGGGGGCCTTTACTTGCCGTTAAGGCGGGATAAAAACCCTATGATCTGCTTATAACTATGCGGATTATAGGGTTTTTAGTTAGTGAATGTTCAATTAAACGAGTAGAAAAGAATATGGGATTTATATGTGAGGTTTAGAATTGGATTACATATAGAACAGGTAACCATTGCAGTATCAAAGCCTTGGTCAATTGAATCAAGTTCAAATTGGTGTGTTGATCCTGTAAAATGACAATTCAGGTTAACGACATTATATTAAAAGGGAAATATTAAACAGCCAGTTCTCAAAGGGTGGGTATTTTTACAACTTGATTTAATATCATCTCAATTCAGTAGAACTCTAATGGGATTCAGAAAGATCATTTAGAATTTAATTGAATATAAGGACAGTCGTTCAAATAGGAAAGAAGTATGTAGATAAGGATAAAGAATGTTAATTAATTTGTTTTGACTGTAAAATAGCCTACTTATAGATAAATGGTTGGCACGTCTTTTTAGGCTATTAAAATAACCATAAAATTTATCAAAAAGAGTATTGACTATTGTACGTGAACATGGTAAATTATTAAGCGTCGCTCAATTAAACGATTAAATCACTTGAAAAAAGATGTTGACATGATTGTTTAATAGAGTTATAATATAAAAGTCGCTGTTACGAAATAGTGATAAGTAATCAAAAAAGTAGTTGACAACAACTATTGAGTCTGATATAATATAAGAGTTGCTGTTGTGAAACAGTGATATAAAAGTTAGAAAAAGTATTGACAACAACTTTTGAACGTGATACAATATAAAGGTTGCTGTTATAAAAGTTTAAGAGATTGTTCTTTGAAAACTAAACAAAAGCCAAGCGTAATATCAAACGGATAACACCGATTGATTTCTTTGAAAAAAAGAGCGATGGATCAAATGAAACGATTTAATTATTTTTTTGTTCATTATAAATGAACTAACAGGATAAGGAACATCGGCTAACGCCGG
>NZ_WNHB01000050.1 GCF_009718825.1 Terrilactibacillus tamarindi
TGTGTAAAATCTGTTACAATGATTTTCGCACTTATAAGGAGGCCGACACGAGTGCTGGCCCCTGGATTTCCCACCATTTTACATGGAGGGGCGAGCATGATAGCCTGGTTGGCGAGCCTGGTTGTCTGCCACCTGGCTCTCTGGCTCGGACTCATGATCGCCGGAGGCTCCATGTCAAATGACGACGTTACGAGTCAGATTTCCTTTCCTTCAGGAACATTCGGCCGCCTATGTCTAGCGTCTCTCCATAGTCTTTAAGGACAGCACCGATTAACCGGAAAGCGGACTGAGTGTTCGGGAAAATACGGATGACACGCTCTCTCCGGCGAATTTCGGAATTCAATCGTTCAAGGTTATTCGTGGTGCGCAACTGAGCATGATAAGATGGGGGTTCATTCATAAATTGAATCGCATCTTCGAACCCTTCATCCAACTGTTTGAGAACTTTTTCGTAGCCTTTTTTCTCTTCGTACGCCTGAAAGATGTCGTCACGAACCGCTCTAGCTTTTTTGGGGCACTGGCAGTTAAATAGGTCCTTGATTAAGGATCGAAATTCTTCGGTTCCTTTTTTGGGTAGGCTATCAAACAGATTGCGTTTAAAGTGCACCGTGCATCTTTGCCATCCTGAGCCAACAAAAGACTCTTGGATAGCGTTCTTCAAGCCTTCATGCGCATCTGAAATCACTAGTTTCGGAGACTGTAGGCCGCGTGATTGAAGGTCTTGAAAAAAGTTTTTCCACCCTTCTTTGGATTCGGCATGACTGACATTGAAGCCAATGATCTCCCGTTTGTTTTGTTCGTTAATGCCAATCGCCACGTAGACAGCTTTGGAGACGACTTTCTGGTACTCCCGCACTTTAATGTACATTGCATCCACATACACATACTTGTACTCATGACCAATTAACGAACGCTGCGCCCACTCGGTTACAACCGGGTCCAACTGTTTCGTTAGGGACGAGACAAAGGATTTGGACACCTTTTCGCCGCAGAGCTGTTCCACCGCCTTGGTGACTTTTCGAGTAGAGACCCCATTGACGACCATTTCCAGCATAGACAGGACCAGGGCTTGTTCGGCACGCTTATATTTTTCAAAGACCGAGGTAGAAAATTCGCCATTTCGGGTACGTGGTACCTTGAGCTTGATACGGCCAAATGTCATCGTATAATCACGCTTATAGTAACCGTTTCTGTAGTCCACCCGCTCGGAATTTCGTTCATAGGCTGCTGCCTTTAAATAGTCATCCCGTTCTTGTTCCATGACTTGGTTTAGGATCAGGACAATTGATGATTTAACTACAGCGTTTAAGTTGGAATCCATTAATTCGTCTTTTAACTGGTCAAGATTTAAGGTAAGATTAAATTGGGTCATGTATCCCATTCCTCCTGTACAAATTTTTCTTGGTCGAAAACATTGTAACATGAGAATGGGTCTTGACCCTTTTCTTTTTACACAATTATACGGACTCTATCC
>NZ_WNHB01000051.1 GCF_009718825.1 Terrilactibacillus tamarindi
AGGCGTATCTGTTGTTCTGTATTTTCACTTACGGTTGCGACAAAGTAACTAGGATTCCACAAATGACCACCCTGCAGTTTCTTTTTTAAGCTCGGAAACTCTTTAAATAATAATCTTGCAGAGACGCCTTTTAATGTTTTGATCATTGTTGGAATGGAATGTTGTGGCGTGCAATCAATAAGAAGATGAATATGGTCGCAATCGGTTTCGATTTCTGAAATGGTAAAACCATTATCTGTGGCTATTTGTTGCAGCCTCTCTTTTAATCTTACATCTATATCACCCACTAATACTTTATGGCGATATTTTACGCACCAAACAATATGGTACTGAATGGAGTAAACATATCCTCTACCATACTTAACATCTGTCAAAGTTTCCACCTCATGTTAACGATAACACATGTTAAGGAATTTTAGTAGAATAAGAGCATTATATCAGTACTTTTTTGTGCATATTGACTAAGCATATGTCGGATAGTTAACGTGACATAAGCCACGCCCTATCCGAAGCCGATTCATCTCATGACTAAAGTCACGAGTGTTCTCGGCTATTTCATAAACACCAAAACAAGTTGAATGTTTTATAGAATCCTCTAATGTTGTTTTTGGAATTCCTTTGCTCCAATAAGCCTCGTGATGGAGAAAATGATAAATCTTAGCGATATCTAAATCATCTTTATTCGTTGATATAAAAAAGTCATCTTTATTTACAGCCATAGTATTCCTCCCATTTGCTTAAGTTGTTTTTGAGACTTTGTTAAATAATTTGGATAAACAAAATTGAGTGCAACTTCCGTGTCGCAATCAGACACAATATTCGACTATATAAAGTCATAGTAGCATGACAACTTCAGATAGCTCATGTCACTTAAAAAATGAAAAAAGAAGTGGTAGCAACATTCCCCAATTGGGCAAAAGTCTGTGTATAAATATGGATTTTTCTAATCGGTCGCCAAATGGCTTGTAAAAATAAAAAAGCAAGAACCTCAGAAACTCATTCTGAAATCCTTGCTGTGATTATGTATTTAGTTGGTAATGGAGCTTCCAACCGGATTTGAACCGATGACCCCTTCCTTACCATGGAAGTGCTCTACCTACTGAGCTATGGAAGCTTATGGCTCCACAGGTAGGATTCGAACCTACGACCGATCGGTTAACAGCCGATTGCTCTACCACTGAGCTACTGTGGAATGATCATTATTTCATTATATACAAAAAATGCCTAGCGACGTCCTACTCTCACAGGGGGACAGCCCCCAATTACCATCGGCGCTGAAGAGCTTAACTTCCGTGTTCGAGATGGGAACGGGTGTGACCTCTTCGCTATTGCCACTAGACATATGTATGAAGGTAATCCTTCAAAACTGAAAGTGAAAATG
>NZ_WNHB01000052.1 GCF_009718825.1 Terrilactibacillus tamarindi
TTAATTTTAATAGCGTGTCTGTGGCGATATCTAATGTGATACGATCAGAAACGTTATAAGCTAATAATTCATTTGTAGATCCATCCTTTATCGTGGATAAATAGGCTTTCTTACCCTTGCCATAAAATAAATAAGTAATATCAGTAAGCAATACTTTTCCAGGCACATTCTGTTTAAATTGCCGTTTTAATAAGTTCGGTAAGGTCGTGTGTTCCTTTGTTGCTTTTGCCATTCTTCGGTATGGATTGGCTTTTCTGATAGGACAAATAATAGTATATTTTTTCATGATTCTTCGGATGCGTTTTAAGTTGTAAATGGTGTTAAACTGCCCTTCTAATGTCATTTTAATTTGCCGGGCACCCTTCTTGCGGTGTTTAAAGTGATAGGCTTTTAAGATTATCTCCTTAACACACTCATCCTGATGATCACGTTGGTTTCTTTGTCTCTGTGACTCTAAGGAGAAATAGTTATAGTATCCAGAACGTGATACACCGGCTATTTGACATAAGTATCTGACCTTATTTTTAAGTTTGTATTTTTCGATAACAGAATGGATTAATAAGAATTTTTGTTCGGCTGATAATTTTATTTCCTTCTCCTCAGTCTCCTTTCTCCCATTTCGATCTTTTTTAATAATTCGTTCTCTGCTTTCAATAGATTATTTTGAACCTTCAACCGCTCATATTTTTCTTCTAACGAAAGATCCTTTTCACGTGGTCTCCCCGAGTTTTCCTTTCTTGTATCTCGTAGACCCTCAACACCTTTTTCTTTATAAGCTGCTCGCCACCTCTTACTGGCTGCCAAAACACGTTCTGAACCAATCATCTCGACATCAAATCCATGTGATTCAAATATGTCCCTTGGAAGTTTCCCTGATTCGTGTTCTACAATAAATTGACGTTTAAATTCATCAGTATAGGTGATTCCTTTAGAACCCACCGACTTAACATTTGGGTTAGTAGAGAGTATCTTAATCTCTTTCTTTGTAAATTCTCTTTTACTCATTTCTTGTTTTCCCCAATCCCCGCTTTTTTTCTAATTATACATAAAAGTACCCTATAGGGAGACTTTTTTTAAGTGTCTTCTCTATAGGGTACAGTTTA
>NZ_WNHB01000053.1 GCF_009718825.1 Terrilactibacillus tamarindi
TGTGATCCTTGAAAACTGGATAGTGAAAGAAATGCGTCAAGACATAAACACGAAGTGGTTAAGTAAGTAAGAGCGCACGGTGGATGCCTTGGCACTAGGAGCCGATGAAGGACGGAACGAACACCGATATGCTTCGGGGAGCTGTAAGTAAGCTTTGATCCGGAGATTTCCGAATGGGGAAACCCCCTATCCTAACGGATAGGATGCATCACTGAATTCATAGGTGATGCAAGGCAGACCCGGGGAACTGAAACATCTTAGTACCCGGAGGAAGAGAAAGCAAATGCGATTTCCTGAGTAGTGGCGAGCGAAACGGAATCAGCCCAAACCAAAGGGCTTGCCCTTTGGGGTTGTAGGACACTCTATTGTGGAGTAAGAAAAGTGTGGGATAGGCGAAGCAGTCTGGAAAGGCTAGCCATAGAAGGTAACAGCCCTGTATCCTAAATCTCACACTCTCCCTGAGTGAATCCTGAGTACGGCGGGACACGAGAAACCCCGTCGGAATCTGGGAGGACCATCTCCCAAGGCTAAATACTCCCTAGTGACCGATAGTGAACCAGTACCGTGAGGGAAAGGTGAAAAGCACCCCGGAAGGGGAGTGAAAGAGATCCTGAAACCGTGTGCTTACAAGTAGTTGGAGCCCCTTAGAGGGTGACAGCGTACCTTTTGTAGAATGGACCGGCGAGTTACGATCATAAGCAAGGTTAAGCTTAAGAGGCGGAGCCGCAGCGAAAGCGAGTCTGAATAGGGCGACTTAAGTTTATGGTTGTAGACCCGAAACCGTGTGATCTACCCATGTCCAGGGTGAAGTTCAGGTAACACTGAATGGAGGCCCGAACCCACGCACGTTGAAAAGTGCGGGGATGAGGTGTGGGTAGGGGTGAAATGCCAATCGAACACGGAGATAGCTGGTTCTCCCCGAAATAGCTTTAGGGCTAGCCTCGAGGA
>NZ_WNHB01000054.1 GCF_009718825.1 Terrilactibacillus tamarindi
TAACCACCCTTCCAAAGGGTGGTTTGCTCTAAGGCTATAAGCCTTAATTACCGGCCAGCGTCTAAAGGCGCTGGCTTTCACTTGTGTTCAAGCCATATTGCCTTTGCCTCTTTTGCTTACCCTTAAAAGGGTGTTTGTATTACTCAGCGACCTCTAAAGGGGTCTTCATATTCCCGTACACTTAATTTATCAAGTGCTATATCATGTTTCTCCTGATCTTGAATGTATTTCTTGATCGTTGCTTCATTTAATCCTACCGTACTCACGTAATAACCCTCTGCCCAAAAATGCCGATTTCCGAACTTATATTTTAAATTCGCATGTTTGTCGAAAATCATTAAGGCACTTTTTCCTTTTAAATATCCCATAAAGCTAGATACACTCATTTTTGGTGGAATACTTAAAAGTAGGTGCACGTGATCTGGCATCATATGTCCTTCGAGTATTTCGACTCCTTTATACCTACATAGTTGCTTGATAATTTCTTGAATACTTGCTCTGTATTGATTGTAAATTATTTTTCGTCTATACTTTGGAGTAAATACAATATGGTACTTACACATCCATTTTGTGTGGGCTAAACTATTTGTTTTATTAGCCATTAACAGCTCTTCCTTTCTTTTTAGCAATATAGCCTGAACAACTATATTCTAGCGAAAGGAAGAGCTTTTTTGTATAACATTTTGGTCCCCACCCGCATAGCAGGTGGTTTATTGTTTCGCACGTTTCACGTACTCAACTGACTAAAGTCACTAAT
>NZ_WNHB01000055.1 GCF_009718825.1 Terrilactibacillus tamarindi
GAGAGTATAAAATATTTTGTGTAAATGAATAAAACAATGAAAAAGGAAGACCTTTTCCTGGTAGAATAAAGTCACCACAACTCATCCATAGAAAAGAGGTCTTCCCTATGAACCAGTTTACAACAGAAATCGTCGATGCACTAGTAAAAAAACAAGATATTACGGAAGTTTTTCGTTCTCATTTAGAAAAAGCAATCAACTCGCTCTTGGTAACCGAACTTACTAGTTTTCTAGATTATGAAAAATATGACCGTATCGGTTTCAACTCTGGTAATTCACGAAATGGTTCTTATTCACGAACTCTCCACACCGAGTACGGGGACCTAAATATCCAGATTCCTCGTGATCGTAATGGCGAGTTTAAGCAACAGACGATAGCTCCGTATAAGCGCTCTAATGACACATTAGAGTCAACGGTTATTCACCTCTTTCAAAAAGGAATTACGATGTCTGAAATCGCAAATCTGATTGAAAAGATGTATGGTCATCATTATACGCCGCAGACCATTTCTAACATGACAAAAGCAGTTTCTGAAACGGTTGAAGCGTTCAATAATCGCCAACTACATAATCGCTATGTGTGCGTCTATTTAGATGCAACCTATATTGCGATACGTCGTGATACCGTGTCCA
>NZ_WNHB01000056.1 GCF_009718825.1 Terrilactibacillus tamarindi
TCTTTCTGATTTATTGAGCCTCTTTCTGATTTATTGAGCCTCTTTCTGATTTATTGAGCCTATCGATTCTCGTGTACGTTGTACACTTCGAATCTCGCCCAAATTATACGCTTTATCCAGATTTCTGTTTTTCTTAAAAAAAATTTATTTTTATCTCACCATTGCTTTCTCTTTCTTGCGATCTATAGTATGTAAGGTTCTAATCGAAGTTTGATTTGTACAACCAACAGACTCATTGATCAACGCAAAAAAGCAGCCAACCTAAGTTGACTGCTCTCTCTTTTTGCCTAGCGGCGTCCTACACGCGCATGGGGGACAGCCCCCAATTACCATCGGCGCTCGAGCTTAACTTCCGCGTTCGGCTGTGGCTTCCGCTAGTCGGCGCATCTCTTCGTCACCGGCGTTCATTCCGGTGCCCTGAGTACCACCATACGCTCCGCTCCTCATTCCCTTGTTTCCTCGATCTACTTGCCTATCGAAACCCTCGCTGAGATAACTACCCGTCTTCCATCGTCCTTTTCGACTTCTTTATAAATGAACAAACAAAAAAACAGCCAACCTAAGTTGACTGCTCTCTCTTTT
>NZ_WNHB01000057.1 GCF_009718825.1 Terrilactibacillus tamarindi
TTCTTTCACTTTCAGTTTTGAAGGATTACCTTCATACATATGTCTAGTGGCAATGGCGAAGAGGTCACACCCGTTCCCATCTCGAACACGGAAGTTAAGTTCTTCAGCGCCGATGGTAATTGGGGGCTGTCCCCCTGTGAGAGTAGGACGCCGCTAGGCAAAGAGAGAGCAGTCAACTAAGGTTGGCTGCTTTTTTGTGTTCTTTTTTAAAGAAGTCGAGGACGAGGAAACAAGGGAATGAGGAGCGGAGCGTACGGTGTACTCAGAGCACCGGAGTGAGTGCCGGTGACGAAGAGATGCGCCGACTAGCGGAAGCCGCAGCCCGAACGCGGAAGTTAAGCTCGAGCGCCGATGAATTAGGGGCTGTCCCCCATGCGCGAGTAGGACGCCGCTAGGCAAAAGAGAATGCAGTCAACTTAGGTTGGCTGTTTTTTTATATTTTAGAAATGATTATAGGGGATTCGAAGTGTACAACGTACACGAGAATCGTGGTGCAATAAATCCGAGAGTGGTGCAATAAATCCGAGAGTGGTGCAATA
>NZ_WNHB01000058.1 GCF_009718825.1 Terrilactibacillus tamarindi
GGTTTATTTTGGAGGATTAGCTCAGCTGGGAGAGCATCTGCCTTACAAGCAGAGGGTCGGCGGTTCGAGCCCGTCATCCTCCACCATCATTGAGCCGGCCTAGCTCAATTGGTAGAGCAACTGAATCGTAATCAGTAGGTTGGGGGTTCAAGTCCTCTGGCCGGCACCAGGTATAATTTTATTTGAGCCATTAGCTCAGTTGGTAGAGCATCTGACTTTTAATCAGAGGGTCGGAGGTTCGAATCCTCCATGGCTCACCATTTTTTATAAGAAAAAGGGTTACAAAATAATATATGCGGAAGTAGTTCAGTGGTAGAACATCACCTTGCCAAGGTGGGGGTCGCGGGTTCGAATCCCGTCTTCCGCTCCATTACTAAGTTCTAATGAGTTTCTTTTTTGCCGGGGTGGCGGAATTGGCAGACGCACAGGACTTAAAATCCTGCGGTAGGTGACTACCGTGCCGGTTCAAGTCCGGCCCTCGGCACCATAATATATAT
>NZ_WNHB01000059.1 GCF_009718825.1 Terrilactibacillus tamarindi
AAGTATAAAATAAGCAGTCAACCCTACTTGACTACTTTCTCTTATTACCTAGCGGGTTCTACATAACTTCCTCGTTCGGGTTGAAAGTACCCCCGAGTATCCCTTACGCTCCGCTCCTCATTCCCTTGTTTCCTCGTCCTCGACTTCTTTAAAAAAGAACACAAAAAAGCAGCCAACCTAAGTTGACTGCTCTCTCTTTGCCTAGCGGCGTCCTACGCACGCATGGGGGACAGCTCCCAATTACCATCGGCGCTCGAGCTTAACTTCCGTGTTCGGGCTGCGGCTTCCGCTAGTCGGCGCATCTCTTCGTCACCGGCGCTCATTCCGGTGCTCGCGTACTTAGTACGCTCCGCTCCTCATTCCCTTGTTTCCTCAATCTACTTGCCTATAGAAATCCTCGCTGAGATAACTACCCGTCTTCCATCGTCCTTTTCGACTTCTTTATAAATGAGCAAACAAAAAAACAGCCAACCTAAGTTGACTGCTCTCTCTTTTT
>NZ_WNHB01000006.1 GCF_009718825.1 Terrilactibacillus tamarindi
AATCTAAAAAAGAGTAAGGATTTTATATTTATCCTTACTCCTTCTTTATCTTATTTAATTAGAAGTGCCTTTACATCGTTTCATGGGCTTCTTTTGTCACAAATGGTTCTTTTTTGGTAACTGCCAAATATACAATTCCTGTTAAGACAACACCAATTGGCCAAGAGAAAGGTGCCAAAACGGAGAAAGTAGGAATTAAGGCAAGAGGAACAGTAATAACAATACCAATTGCAAGAGCAACAAAGGCTTTTGGATTATACCCTTTTTGATACCAATACGGCTCGGAATCGCCTTCGTTGTATAAGGCGTGGACGTCTATTTTTCCTCTTTTTATGAGATAATAGTCGACAATCATAATGGCAAAAATAGGTCCCAAAATGGCCCCTAGACTTCCTAGAAAATAGTTGACTGCCATAGGGCTTCCATAAATTTTCCAAGGTAGTACGAGTACAGACAAAATGGAGGTAATCAATGCTCCCCGTTTAAAATCGATATGTTTAGGCATGAGATTGGATAAATCATACGCTGGTGAAACCAGATTCGCCACAATATTAACACCCATGGTCGCAATAATAAAGACAATGGCTCCAACAACTAGGAAGAAGGGATTATCAATCTTTTGAACAAGCAGCACTGGATCCGTAATCGCTTTTCCAAAGACCGTGATAGTTCCCGCCGTAATCACGACACTGGCAAGAGCAAAGGCTGTGAAATTTACAGGTAAACCGAGAAAATTACCTGCTTTTGTAGTCTTAACAGAAGGTGAAAATCGAGTAAAATCACTCACATTCAAAATAATCGTTGAGAAATAGGCTACAACGAGTGAAATCGCGCCAAAGAAGGCTAAGATCGCTTGACCGGTTGAAACATGAACTGGACTAGTCCCAATATTGATTTTCCCTCCAGCTTTAACCGCGATCCAAATGATTAAAACAAGCATCATGATATAGACGGCTGGTCCACAAAAGTTATCAAACTTACGAATAAACTCCATTCCATAGGTAAAAATGATGACTTGTAAGAGCCATAGAAAAAGGAACCCGACCCAACCTAGAAGTGATAAACCAAGGAAGCTATGTGTTGTCCAGCTCTTTAAATTCGGAAATATAACAAGCAAAATAGCCGTTACAGCAACGGATGATAGATAAGTCTGAATACCGTACCAAAATACGGCAACCACACCGCGAATAATAGCGGGAATATTACCGCCAAATACACCGAAAGATATCCGTGATAAGACAGGATATGGGACACCTAATTTCGTCCCTGCCACGCCTGTTAAATTAGCTAAGTAATAAACAATAAATGCCCCGATGATTTCTGCAATTAGAACTTGCCATCCTGTCAACCCGAGGAAGAATAACCCCGCCGCAAACGTATAGGCTCCGATGCTATGGACATCCGACATCCACATAGAAAACAGACTGTAGACTTTCCAATTTCTCTCTTTTGCAGGTGCCAAATCCTCATTATAAAGCCGTTCGCTTTTCTCACTAATCGACCCCATAAAGAGTTCATCCCGATTACCTGACATTTAGCTTCCCCCTTGTTTTCGACATTCCATAATTTTAATAAATAAAAATAATTTAAAAGTATCAATAATTCTAATAATTACTTTTACTATTTTAACGTACTAATGAAAAAAGTCATTATTTAAACTAAACAAATACAAATTAACGTTTGTTAAAAATGCACAATAATCGTTCTTTCCATAACTCTTTATTTTTACGTCTTCACATAAAGTAAAACTTCCATCAGCGGGGGTTTTCTTCATCCCCCACGAATGGTTAGTTGAACCAATTGAACCTTTACGGGCAGTTGATCCCCCACCTATCTTATTTGAATACTCAGAATCTTAAGGATAGTGGTCTCTACTTGTCGTTAAGGCGGGATAAAAAAAAGAGATTGATTAAAGGAACTAATATCTTCCTTTAATCAATCTCTAAACTTTATTAAATCGTTTAATTGAGTTTAAACTTCCATTTCTATCTCTTTCTTATTTTCTACTGTTGAGGCTTTCTTTATTGGAACAAGTAATAAAAGAAATCCAATAAAGACAATAACTCCAGAAATTCCAAATGGTGCCTGTAAGAATAGTTTTTCACCAAACACTCCGGATAAAATCGGAGCTAATCCTGCACCAAACCAACGAACAAAATTATAAACACCCGACGTTACATTACGTGCATAAGGTGAGGTTTCCATGGCATATGTCGTGAATAACGCATTATTTAACCCACAAACTAGACCAGATAGAATAACTAGAACAATTTGTATCCACGCTACATGAATTGCAAATAAAAGAATAAGGACAATAGCAAAAGTCGGTAATGCCCAGGATAAGATTGATCTTGGCGTGTATTTCATTTCTAGCTTATGAGATAAAATAGCGGATCCATAGGCAAGACAAAGGCCCCAGCCAAAAAATATGAATCCAAGCTCTATAGCTGACAGGTGAATGACAAGAGGTGAGTAAGCTAAAACGGTGAAAAATCCATAATTATAAAACATACCGGATAATGCAACAAGAAGAAATGGCAAATACGTGATTAAATGGGCCATCTCTTTAATTCCGGCAGGTTTTTTTGCTTGTTTTTCTTTAGGTTCTGTCACGTTAAAATTGACTAATAATAAAGCAATAAAAATAAGAATACCTGTTG
The DNA here is from genome assembly GCF_009718825.1 of Terrilactibacillus tamarindi. GTDB lineage: Bacteria > Bacillota > Bacilli > Bacillales > Sporolactobacillaceae > Terrilactibacillus > Terrilactibacillus tamarindi. The sequence goes on from NZ_WNHB01000006.1 coordinate 2,661, forward strand.
CAATAAAAGGATAACGCCATGTGTAGCCACCTAAAAGACCACCGAGTAAAGGTCCTAACGCCATACCGAGACCTATTGAAGCCTCATACAGTCCTATAGCCGAACTCGCTTCTTTAGACAAAGCAATGAGCAACGTCATTGCTGTTGCAAAAAACATGGCATTTCCAAGTCCCCATCCTGCTCTAAAGAAAGCCAATTCAGTAATGGTATTCGAGAACCCGCACAATAGCGCAAAAATCGTAACAATCAATAAACCAACAACCATCATGGCTTTGTTGCCAAATTTTCCTGCAAGTAAACCAGCAGGGAGCATCATGAACGCCATCATGAAAATATAAGCTGTAAAGAGTAACTCTACTTGCCAATGACTTGCTCCAATTTGTTCGGCAATGACAGGCAAAATAGGGTCCACAACCCCTATTCCCATAAATGCGAGAAATGTTGCAAAAACCGTAATCACCTTTCCTCGCTTACGTTTACCTTCCGTTAATTCCAATTGTTCCACTCCTTCACTAAGATTATCTGTATATGTCGTTATTTACATATGTTTGCTCGTATAAGTATAAAACATTGTCATCAATACGTCAATATTTACATATATAAATTTGGACATATCAATTTAATCGTATGTTATAATAATGGATAACTACTATTTGAATAAAACATCATATAAACTAATTATGTCGTTAAAGTGGAGGAAATATGAACACACTTGGATATGTCTTGCTTTCGATCATTAGCGTCAGACCGTATACAGGTTATGAGCTTGTCCAAATTATGGCTGCAGCTTCTTGGAAAGCTAAACACAGCCAAGTCTACCCTTTATTATCAAAACTAGAGCAACAAAGTCTACTGACTTTTGAATATGTCGAGCAAATGGGAAAACCAAATAAAAAAATTTATTCTATTACTGAAAAAGGTGAAGAGGCACTTATAGATTGGATCAAATCCGACTCTCCTGAACCCATTATTCGAGACGAATTCCTGATGAAGATTTATGCAATGAGGTTGATCGACATGAATATGGCAAAATCACTTATAGAAAAACGTCTTGCCATATTTGAAGAAAAAGTGACTTCCCGGGAAGCCACTCTTCAGGCGATTGAAAAAAAACATCAAGAAAAAATAAAAGACATTACCTCAAAGCAGTTCGGACGCTACGTTTTCTTTAAGAGAAGACACCAAATGGAAAAGGAAGAAATTTTATGGTGCAAATGGGTTCTTTCTCTAATCGATGACTATTCAAAAACAAAGGAATAAAGACCTCTGATCTTCACGCCAAAAAAGGTGGATAAACAAAAACGTTTATCCACCTCATCCTTTTGATTTTCAAATCATTCTTCACGCACTTTTGCTTCTTCTACTTAACTCTTTCATTACGATAGACTTTTTTATGCGTAAGGTATTTATTTACGGTATCTTGCTTTATTTCATAGCCTATTCCTGGTCCTTCAGGAACTTTTAGGATACCCGGCTTCCATAAAGTGACCTCAGGTGATACAATGTCTTCTTCCCAATAACGATTCGAAGCTGACGTATCTCCTGGAATTGTAAAGTTAGGTAGAGTCGTAAGCGCGATATTATGGGCACGTCCCACTCCACTTTCTAACATACCTCCGCACCACACCGGAATGTTTTTCTTCTTACATATGTCATGGATTTTTTTTGCTTCAGATATACCTCCCACACGACCAATTTTAATATTAATAATTTGGCAGCTACCAAGCTCAATCGCTTTTCGGGCATCTTCAGCTGAATGGATGCTTTCATCTAAACAAATCGGTGTTTGAATTTCCCTCTGGAGTTTTGCATGATCAATCATATCATCATGAGCGAGCGGTTGTTCGATCATCATTAAACCAAATTGATCTAATTCCTTTATAATAGGTAACTTTTTTAAAGTATAAGCAGAGTTCGCATCTGCCATCAAAGGTACATCCGATCCAAACCTGTCACGTATCGCACGAATCGGGCTCACATCAAAACCTGGCTTGATTTTCACTTTAATTTTCTTGTAACCTTCATTAAGATATTGGTCTACCTTGCCAAGAAGCAAGTCCACAGTAGGTTCAATGCCGATGCTTACCCCAACATCAATCATGTCTTTCTGTCCTCCAAGCCTTGACGCAAGCGATACGCCCTTTTCTTTACAATATAAGTCCCATACGGCGCCTTCAAGAGTTGCTTTTGCCATATTATTACCACGAATCGGAGCAAACCTTTTCAAAACGTCATCGGGATGCTGAATATCGGAATCGAATAATAAAGGAATGAGAAATTTTTCCAACATATACCAAACTGTATCTGTTGTTTCTTCATTATAATACGGCGAAGCGAGAGCCGTGCTCTCTCCATAACCGACTAAACCATCCTTGTCATAAACACTAACTAGAATAAAATCCTTACTCGTCATACGATCTAAACTCGTTTCAAAAGCGGATTTCAATGGTAAAGCTAATCTCTTTAATTCTACGGATTGAATATTCATAGGTACCCAACTTTCTATGTAACATGATGACTCTAAAGAAGTGTAAACCCTACATGAAAAAATGATGGAAAATTGGAGATATGGATAATAAAAATAGTTTACTCTAGTTTATCTTCACTTATCAACTAAAGGAAAAATTAGCAAAAACGTTAGATAGAATAAGTTTCATTAAGGTAAATAACCTTATCCTATTAACAAATAACCAAAAAAATGCCGATAGTGACTATCGACATTTTTTTCTCATTCCTTACTTATTCTTCAACCGTTAATTGCCCTTGCTCTAGCGTACTATCTTTTACAACAGACGTTTTAGATCCTTTAATCTTAACTAAGAAACTTGGAGCAAAAGTAGAATGGTGATCATCAAAGGTTCCTCTGTTTGTCATATAACTTGTAATAACTACGTTATCACCTTTTGTTTGTGGTATCGCAAAGTGAGAGTAAGACCAAGTAATATCCTTTTGATCGAGATCCATTTGTAAAACAAGGCCACTCCCGTTTAATGGCTTATATGATCCCGTTAAAGAATCTGAGACATAACCTAACATATAAATATCTTTTTTACCGATTCCATCAATGGTCATTTTAGATCCACGTGAGTCTGTGAATAAATACCATTTCCCGTCTTTTTTGAAAATGTTAGCTCGTTCAATTTCATCTGTTACTGTATTCGATGCTACCAATGGTTTCATGATTTTTTTTAACGTGTAATCATCATTTAATTCGATAATACCTAAGGCACCATTCGCCAATGTCGCATCTACCTTTTTAGGACTTTGCATTAGTTTGTTCTTTTCATCTTTGTAAAACTTATTGCCATGGCCATAATAAGCTCGATTAAATAGAGAATCATCGCCTTGATATCCAACGTCTGTTCCTGTATTAGCTTCAAAAACAAGGTATTTATGACCATTGTCTTCAACATAATGAGGATCTCTTAACGTATGGTTATCACCTTCTGATTCAATCCCTTGTTGAACGGTTTGATAGTATTTACCATCACCATCAAAGATAGATTTGTAATCTTCTATACTATCAACTTTTAGAGTATCGTAGTCTGGTTGAGAGACATTGACTTGGGCTGTCGTTAAGGTTTGTTTCCCATAATGTCCAGATTCCGGAGCATAACTGTCACGGTTTGTATAAAACAAACGAATTTCTCCATCAGATGTTAACGTAGCAGATCCAGACCATTCTTCTGCTTGGTCGTTTAGTATGAGATCATTCGGTATCAAATGATCATCTTTTTTAAATACACGCCCCGCATGTTTCCAGCTATCAAGAGATGTCTCGCCTACTTTTTGATAAAAAACATGAATGAACGTGTCACTTCCAACCTTTGGATTTCCCGCTAAGGCAAAGACAATCTGGTAACCATAATAATTAGCCACTGTTCCGTCAGCATTTTGCAATGGCCAACTATCCCATACATCTAAACCATCGACTGAAGGAATGTTTTTAATTGTATTTTTATCAAAATGAGGGACTTTAAATTGATCACTTTGTTGTTGTTCTGGAAACTTAAGCATATCAGAACGTGTGATGTGAGAAATTCCAAAGTCCTCATTATAACTCTTACTATCCTTATCCTTTGCAAAAGTCTGTGTCGCACCGCCTAAGAGAATTGCCGTAGTAAAGGTTAATACTGAAGCTTGTTTGACAAACTTTTTTATATTCATGATGTTCCCCTCTCAAAGTTGATGTGGAATTTTGTGTATGGTTAATTTTCAAGGAAACATCCTATAGGTTCCTTAGAATTGTTTTTTGATAATCTAGAAACTATCCGGTTAACAATCCAAAAAACTAGGTTTACTTCAACAACACAAGATTACTTAGATCGTGCCTTTTCGTCAATTAGTTCTAAAAGATTAGAATTATACTTAATGACCTATTTTAAATCATTTTTCCTAGGTAACATTTACTATTATCTTTTTTGCTTTTATGAAGGACTTGTAAACATTTTTAAGAACTCAAAATTTTAATTTTTCAATCTATAATCTTCAAACCTATACCATTTTGCCGTCACATTATCATTTAATCCCTTTTTTCTCACAAAACAGCCATGTCATTCTTTTAATATTTTGCAATTCTTGTAATATATATGTCAAATTTAATGGGACAAAAGAACGATATTATTAAACGGCTAAAATTGGAAGTTAATATGGGAGTTATTCATTAAAATCTCATCTAAACTACCAACCTTATCCAAAGTAGGGTTAATATATTGGGCCCAATTATAGAATGGTATCTCTTTAAAGTTTCATTAAATTAGATTGAGGTATATAAAAGTTATCTGTTGTTTTCAATCTAAATTGACATGATTAAATATAGATAATAAATTGTGTGAGGTGATACTTATGACTTTCCTACTAGCTTTATTTATCTTTTTTACGGTTATTATTGTAGCAACAATATTAAATAGGCAAATACCTGCTATTCCATCTGCGATCTGTCAAATTATTTTAGGGGCTGTTGTATCATTTTTACCTCTTCATTTATCATTCGATTTTGATCCTAACCTTTTCTTAATATGTATTATCGCACCTTTACTTTTTAGTGACGCTTGGCATGCATCGCCAAGAGAAATGTGGAAATATAAATTTCCTATCATACTAATGGCTTTAGGACTTGTCTTTACGACGGTTCTTTTAGTTGGGTTAATTATTCATTGGTTAATTCCTGCAATGCCAATTGCTGTTTCGTTTGCTCTTGCAGCCATTCTCTCACCTACAGATAATGTTGCAATGAAATCCATAACTAAAGGCCTTCCCTTGCCAAAGGGAATGATGCCGGTCCTGGAAGGTGAATCGTTGCTTAATGATGCTGCTGGGATCGTTTCATTTAAAGTCGCTCTAGCGGCAGCATTAACAGGTGTATTTACCATACACGGAGCCATTGTTAACTTTCTATTTATTTCATTTGGTGGAATCATTGTTGGAATGATCCTTGGTTACACGGTTTTAAAATTAAGGTTAGTTTTGCATAAATATGAATTTGAAGAAGTACCGATGATTGTTCTCATTCAAATTCTAACCCCTTTCATCATCTACTATATTAGTGAGGAGCTACATGTATCTGGCATCTTAGCTGTTGTAGCTGCGGGCATCATGCATGCCATAGAAAAAGATCGGCTCAGACGAACGACACCGAACTTGCAAATTGTTTCAACAAACACTTGGACTTTCTTCGGCTATACATTAAATAGTTTTGTTTTTGTATTACTTGGCTTCCTTTTACCCAACGTCTTTAGAAATTTATTTAAAGAAGATAACTTTGGTCAAGTGATTCTCATGACCTTTTTGATTGCCTTGTTATTATTCATTATCCGATTTCTTTGGATTTTTTCCCTACATCAATGGTTCGGAAAAGAAGGGACAAACCCATTTATTAAAATCAAGTCTAGTAAAGTACAGGTCAAATTAGACCCAATGATGTCAGAAAAATTTTCTCGGCTTCGCTATGCTTTCATTGGAGCGACTTGCGGTATCAATGGAACAATTACATTGACCATCGCGCTATCTATTCCATATAAGTTATCAAATGGGGCGCCCTTCCCTTTAAGAAATACCATCTTATTTATTGCAGCAGGGGTCATTTTATTGAGCTTGCTTTTTGCCGCCATTACTTTACCATTAATGTTAAAAAGGCCAAAAGAGAGTCAAAAAGGTAAAATGACTTTCCATGAAGCGAATCGTTTAATGCTACAAAGAACAATCTCTCTATTAAATAAAAAACAATCTGACGATAATCAATTGGCTTTGAACCATGTTATCAAAGACATAAAAGAACAACTTTTATATACTGAACAAGGAATTAATCATAGCCAATCAGCCCAGCGAATCAAAAAGTTATATTTTTTATCCTATCAAGCAGAACAAGATAAACTCTTAGCGCTTGCTCGAGAGAAAAAAATATCACCTAATCTCCAAGAAGCTTATATTGTTTACTTACAAAAAAGAGAGCAATTTGAACAATTACCTGATTTCTACCGTTTTTGGTTAAATATCCGGTATTTTTTCAAAAAACGAAAATCAATAAGAAATATAGATCAAGAAGATAATATAGATATAAATGATGACTTGGCTATTTATAAGCATTTTAGAGATACGCAGAAAATCGTCCTAAATGCAGCTCTTAATGCTATAAAAAAATACAGAACCCAAGCGAACCAAAAAGAAGCAGAATTTATCAGACAAAAATATGAAAGAGATATACAATTACTTGAATTAACACCCGAACAAGAGGACCAATTTAATCGTCAATTTCATGATATTCTTATTTTAGTGATACGAATGAAGCGGGATATCGTACAAGATATGTTAGATAACGAAGAAATAACGCCCGAAATTGGATTAGCATTACGTGAAAATATAAACTTTGATGAGATTCAGATCGTAAATCATACTTCAGCTGATGAAGCATGATTTGCGATCGCACTAAGGGAGGCGTTAAAACGAGCCGCTCGTTTTTTTTGATAATTCACTTTCTGACCATTTTATCTAGTAAACCAAAAAGAAACGTTTTATTTTCTTTCGGAATAGTAAACTTCATAATCTCTTGTTCTGTTTGAATATAGTCCCCCTTTTCTTGGAATTCAGCTTGACTATGTTTGACAATTTCTTTTAGATTCTCTTCCGTCATTTCAACATGGAATTGCAAACCTATAACATGTTTATCATATATAAATCCTTGATTTTCACAAACTTCACTTTCAAAAAGTCTCGTGGCTTTATCAGGTAAAGTAAAGGTGTCTCCATGCCAGTGTAAAACCATCAATTCCTGAGGGATGTGATCAGTAACATTTAAATCAGTGCATTTTTGGATAGGAAACCAGCCTATCTCTTTTTCTTTATTTTGATAGATCTTGCTTCCTAACGTATCCGCAATTAATTGAGCCCCTAAGCAAACACCGAATACATTTTTCCCTTGCAGAATACAATCAGAGATTAACTCTTTTTCTTTTGTTAACCAGGGATATCGGTTATCTTCATAAATATTCATGGGGCCGCCCATGATAACTAAGAATTCAACGTCTTCTACATTCGGTGCTTGATCTGACTCATATTGTTTAATGATTTCCAAAGCATGGTTATTCTCATGACACCAATCTTCTATTAACCCCGGACTCTCGTAGGGAACATGCTGAATAATATGTACTTTCATTGACTTTTACTCCAATCTAAAATATATTTTCATGCTATATTTATCATAACATTCTATCATTTAAATATATCATTTTCTCATCATAAACCTACACTAAAAGCCTTAAATTAAGCTTGTCGTTTGCGTTGAATCGTACTGTGGGTTGACCTCAACTAGATCAGCGTAACGACATTCAGTAGTAAATATGACATGGTTTTCACCATTTTTAACAGGTTTGGTAAGTCCCAGCCTCTGAAAAGGTGGGAAATAAAAAAAACAATAATTGAAGTTTCACTTTATGATTGACGCCTTTTAACAGGGATCTGTATTTCGTAACAAGCCTCTTCTACATTGTCAGTAATAGTGATGTCAATTTGAATAATATGCAAGGCATCCCCTACAATGTCCCAACCTTGATCATCACAATTGTCTATGAGCGATTTCAAACACCCAAATCTTTTTTGGGGATCAAACCCTCGATAATACGAACATATAAAAGTACCTTCTTCAAACGTCTTTGTATTCTGATCCACCGCATCCCCTTCTACAATAATGAACATCTCTGATTTGGGTATATTTATGGCTGAAGACGTCTGACGTACTTGATTAAGATAGTCTTTTGTCAGGATATCCCCAAACCGATTACTTGCCAATATCGGTATGGTCCCTTTGACCTTATTCTCTAACTCTATAAAACCATAGGACGACGTCTCTTCATCATCCATATTAACAATTCTAGGCAGGAGAATGTATTCTCTTTTTTTAAACTTTTTAAGAACAATACTAGCCTTTCTGTAGGTATCTTTAAATTGCTCGATGTGCGAAACACGTTGACTTAATATAGATGAAATTTTCTTTAGCTCGATGATCTGACTCTCTATGTCAGCAATCGATTTTTTTAATATATTAAGTGATTGTTCAACATTTCGATTGCTCATGAACGCTTTTATTTCCTTGATCGGCATACCAATTTGGCGAAGTTCTTTAATAGTACCTAAAACTTCATACTGTAAAATTGAATAATAACGATAGCCTGTCCTCGGATCGACTTCAGAAGGCTTAAACAAACCAATTTTATCATAGTGTCTTAACGTATCTACGCTTAATCCCCTTAGTTGAGCCATTTTACTTATGGTTAATTTCTTCATGACTTATCCCCCGTATCCCTCTCTCTTACTTTTATACTATAAATCATTTAACTTTTACAATAACTGAAAATTTCTAAAAAGGTTATTGACTTTAGTGTTACCCCAGAGTTTATGATCATGTTATAGAAAAGACATGATAGTTGTTTAGACAGAAAAAGATGTTTCGTTAAGTTAGGAGGTGCCGCATATGATCTGATCAAATCTTTTTTGGAATGTTCACCATTTTTTTATGAGGGTTTTAAAAGGAACTTATGAAAATGTCCGTCACTAATTAAAAGAAACAAATATGAGGTGTATAAAATGAAACCTTTAACAATAGGGTCAACCATTCAAAATAACAAGCCCACCCATGATGGCTTCTGGATGCCAGGCGAATTCGAACCTCATGAAGGAACGTGGATGTTGTGGCCTATTCGAACAGATACCTGGCGACTTGGTGCCAAACTTGCTCAAATGGCTTTTTACGATGTTGCGATATCAATCTCCCAATTCGAACCAGTGACTATGGGCGTTATGAGTCAGCAGTATGAACACGTTCGGTCCCTATTCCCTCCGCAGGTCCGTGTAGTTGAACTTTCCTACAACGATGCCTGGATGCGAGATATCGGTCCAACTTTTGTTAAAAACGGGCAAGGAGAGGTACGGGGAATTGATTGGGGTTTTAATGCGTGGGGAGGACTCAAAGACGGCTTGTACTTTCCATGGGATCAGGATCTGTTTGTGAAAAAGAAAGTTCTCGATATTGAGAGGAAACTTCGTTATGATGCGAGTCATATTATTTTAGAAGGAGGAGCCTTCACGGTTGACGGAGAGGGGACATTGATTACAACAGAACAGTGCTTACTAAATCCGAACCGAAATCCAAATTTGACACGTGAAGATATTGAATTACTTTTATGCGATTACTTAAATGTACAAAAAATCATTTGGTTAAAAAATGGAATGCTTGATGACGAAACCGATGGACATGTCGATGAAGTGGTTACTTTTGTAAGACCCGGCGTCGTTTGTATGAGTTGGACTGAAGACATGAGTGATCCACAAAATGAGGTATTAAATGCCGCTTATGAAGTGTTAAAACATTCAAAAGATGCAAAAGGAAGACAACTTGACATACACAAAATCCAAATACCTAAGCAACTCGTCCTTTCCGATGAAGAAGCTCGCTTAATTGATCGTGCCAAACAAAGCTACAGGCGCGGGTCAGGCACACGCCTTGCTGCTACCTATGTCAATTTTTACATTTGCAATGGAGGAGTCGTCATGCCTGCCTTTGGAGATAAACAGGACAAAAATGCCCTTGAACAAATACAAGCCTTGTTTCCTGATCGGAAAGTTATCCAAGTAAACACGAAAGAAATCGCCCTAGGGGGAGGAAATATTCATTGTATTACAGGGCAACAACCCAAGCCCTAATCACCCCTATCTCATTGTTTATACCCATCAGATAAGGTATAATTAAGCTGAATTAGGATCTAAATTTCTAAAATACCGTCAGTGCCACTAACACTGACGGAAGTGTAAACAGAATCGCTCAAAAGGCGATCGCACTGCAATTAAAAAATAATCCGCTTGAGTGGCCAGCTCGAGGGCGGGCTATTTTTTATGCTTTTCTTTAGACGACCCGATTAGAACAACTAAAGATGCGAAGTTAATCATCAGCGTGATCGTTTCAAATGTCGTCATTGCCTCACCCCCCTCCTTTTAACTAAAAGGAGGCAGCTTGCGTTCCGCCCTCGAACTATTCTATTTACTATTCTAGTATAACACACAAAAAAGAACATTTGTTCTTATTTTAGCCCTATGATATTATGACTAGTTTTTCTTAATATGATAAGAAAAAAGCTTAGTGGTCAATCCGTAAGAAAACAATAAGTAATATACATTTTTATAAAACGGCGTTTTTTATTGATTCTTATCTTACATACATGATCTAACCCTTCAACTTACAACCTTGACTATGACTTTTCTATGATTATATTATTAATAGTGATACATTAACCAAAAAGGTCAATTACAAATGAGGAACGAATATGAACAAGAAATATATAGGGAACATTGGCGTCAGCGTCATTACTAAGGATCGTTTTTTAAACGAATTTGTCGAAAAAATGAAAGGCGGATCCAAAAAGAACATCTTTTTCTTAAACGATCACTGCTTTAATATCGCTCAAAAGGATGCCGACTATCTTAACTATTTAAATCATGCAGATTATGTTTTAAATGATGGTTTGGGAATTACGCTTGGGGCCAAATTATTTAATATCGAGTTAAAAGAAAATTTAAATGGAACGGATTTAATGCCACACGTCTTAAAGACATGCGAAAACCTTGGTGCGTCGATTTTTTTACTAGGTGCAAAAGAAGAGAATATTGAAGCCGCCGTATCGAATATTCAAGCTTCTTATCCACATCTTCAAATTGCAGGATACCATCATGGCTATTTCAATTCCGATGAGAGGATAATTGAAAAAATCAATCAGTCTAAAGCAGATGTTCTAATTGTAGGTATGGGAGTTCCTCTCCAAGAAAAATTTATTGGTCAATATGATCAAGAGATCCATCCCCCAGTACGGTTTGCTGTCGGTGCCTTTATTGATTTTGCATCGGGAAATGTTCCTAGGGCGCCAAAATTAATGAGAAAACTTAATTTAGAATGGTTGTTTCGAATGGCACGAGAGCCTAGAAGAATGTGGAAAAGAAACTTTATTGGGCATGGTCTTTTCTTTATCAACGTCCTTCGTCTTAAGAAACAAAAGAATACAAAGTAAAATTGTAGAGGTTAGCTCTAAATTTCGGATGGCAAGGTCTTTCGAGGTTTAGAGCATTTATTTTGACGGTATATGTGGTTTAGATTAGGATAAAACTATTCATTAGATAGATTTAAAACTGTAATTTTTCTTATTACATTTTATTGGAGGAAATTTTATGACTAATCCAAAGTATGATGGGCTATTCAAACCATTTACTTTTTCCAATGGCATTCAATTAGATAATCGGATTATCTTAGCGCCAATGACCAACTACTCTTCAAATGAAGATGGTACGGTTTCAGACTCAGAAGTGAACTATTACATTCGTCGTTCCAAAGGCGTTAGTATGGTCATTACTGCTTGCACCTATGTTTCAGCTAATGGGAAAGGATTCTCTGGCGAATTTGCTGGCCATACAGATGAGATGATACCTAGTTTAAAACGTCTTGCAACGGCCATTAAAGAACAAGGAGCAAAAGCTGTACTGCAAATTTTTCACGGTGGCTGCATGTGCCCTCCTGATTTAGTTCCGAATGGCGATGTTGTCAGTGCGAGTGCTGTTCCTGCCGAACAAGAAGGTTCACCCACTCCACGAGAGCTAACCGATTCAGAGATAGAATCGATTATTCATGACTTTGGCGAAACCACTCGGAGAGCCATTGAAGCGGGATTTGATGGCGTAGAAATTCATGGTGCAAATGGATATCTGATTCAGCAATTCTTCTCACCTCACTCCAATCACCGAGAGGATCGTTGGGGCGGTAGTTTGGAAAAACGTTTAACCTTCCCACTTGCGGTTGTTAATGAAGTAAAAAAAGTAGTAGACACCCATGCAAAAGACCCTTTCCTTGTCGGATACCGTTTCTCTCCTGAAGAACCCGAAACACCTGGAATCACAATGAAAGATACACTTGCACTCGTCGATGCTTTAACAAATGAAAATCTAGATTACCTTCATGTATCCGTCCTCGATTTCTGGTCAAAACCTAGACGAGGAGTTGAAGATACTCGATCACGTATTGAGATCATCCAAGAGCGGATAGGTGATCGTGTACCAGTCATTGGTGTTGGATCCATTTATACAGCAGATGATGCTTTAAAAGCATTTGAAACAGGTATTCCATTACTCGCTATCGGACGTGAATTAATCATTGATCCTGACTGGGTTCAAAAGATTAAAGAAGGAAGAGAGAATGAAATCATCACTAAACTAAACAGGGATGACCAAGAAAAATTAGTTATTCCGGACCCACTCTGGCAAGCGATAATGAATACACCTGGATGGTTTCCAATTGAAGATTAACCATATATTCAAAGAAGCTTGGAGAGAACACGTTTAAGTTCTTTCCAAGCTTTTCTTATACTTTAAGAAAGTATAAGTGCAACTAGGGCTCTGTCTACGCCTTTCCGCAATCGGCAAGTTTTCTTTACCGAATGTGTATTCCATTTTTTTAGTTTTCCTTGATCGAGTGAAAGTGTTGTATCTTTACGTTCTTAAAGATTGCCGTACCGTCATCTGAAAATAATGAAATTTCTCGATCATCTAAGGGAGCAAACACTTCACTTGAATGAACAACTTGACCATCATCAATAAACACTTCAATACTCGTTTTATCGACAAGTATTTTTAAATGGACGTTGTGTTTATTTTTATCAAAATACGCTCTGCTTTCGACATACTTATTGCTTTTATCAGGCTGAATAGTAGATCCCCGGTTTACATATGAATAACCACCTTGAGGGAAGATTCCCACATCTATATGTCGCGATTTATCTTTTGATTCCCTCAGTCTTATCCCGATATTTTTCGCTTCTGACCAGGAGATATCCGCATCAAGTTGGTAGGCATCACCTGATGCTTTTAATTTTCTCGAACCTTTTACTTTAAGTTTACGAATTGAATCTGTTCTATATGTCAATTTTTCAAGTGATGATATGGGCTGTGATACCAAGCTGTAATCATGGCTCCCAATGTGCTTTAATTGAATCTGCCGAACAACCGAATTAAACCCATTAAACCCTTCATCCATTGTAGGTGTTTCGTTTGGATAATCCCAACTATTCATCCAGGCTATCGCATAACGTTTGGTGAACTTTTCATTCTTTTTCCCGCTCTCAAAGGTAACTCCACCATACCAGTCAAAGCCATGATCTAACCACTTAGGCTCAGTTTGATCGGTATTAAATCCACTTCCAGTAAAGTCACCAATCCAGTAGGCATAGGTGTTTGGCTTGCCGATTGATTTACCGTTTGCACTTGCACCTAGAATCCATTTATATGTCCCATCATTTGTTTTCATTTGATAAAGATCAGGGCATTCAACAATCCCGATATTTTGTGTCATGAATGCTCCGGTGTAACGCCAATCTTTTAAATTGTGAGATTCATAAAAACCAATTTTAGAGCCTTCAGCCATAAGTAGTACCCATTTATTTTCTTGATCGTCCCAGATAACTTTCGGATCTCTAAAATCCTTAGTACCTGGATTCGGCATCACAGGATGATCACGATATGATTTGAATGTCTTTCCTTTGTCTGTACTATACCAAAGATATTGTTCCTGCTTTCCGCCATCGGCTGAAGGTTGAGTCACAATGGCGATAAAAGCTCCCTTTCCAAAGCCCGCTGTATTGTTCTGATCTATAACGACTGAGCCCGTCCAAGGATCCCCATTTTTATTTGTATATTTAGGAATAGCAATCCCTTCATCCTTCCAGTGTACCAAATCTTTGGACGTGGCATGACGCCATTCCGTTCCATTATCATTGGGATAGTCCCGATTATAGAGATAATAATAGTGATATTTTCCATCTAAATAGATTGGCCTTTGCGGATCATTCATCCATTTATCGGGTGTTGTAAAGTGATAGGTCGACCGATAAGTTGGCTTATGATCCTTAGGCTGAGTGACCTTTTCCTTTTTCTTTGGAGGTTCTTGAAGAAGCACTACTCCAACGATAATAAGACCAATCAAACCTATCATTGAACCTAAAAACCAGATATATTTTTGCTTAGGCGTTATCTTTTTCTTCACGTCTATGCCTCGCTTTGTTGTCTATCATGTTGTTAAAGAAAGAAAATGCCGATAACAGATTATCGGCATTTTCTATATTCTATTCAATTTTCTACTATAAATCAAGACGTTATCTTGTCAATTGTCCTTGTTTAAGAACACTGTCTTTTACGACGGATGTTTTTGATCCTTTAAGATTTAATAAGAAGCTTGGTGCGAACGTAGAATGATGATCGTTAAAGTATCCTTTATTTGTTGCATAGCTTGTCACCACTAAATTGTTATCTTTTGAGTTATTTGGAATAACAAAGTGAGAATAATTAAACGTAATGTCATATGGATCTAAATCCATGTGTAAAACGAGTCCACTACCATTTAACGGTTTGTATTTACCTGTTAGAGAATTCGATACAAATCCTAACATGTAGATGTCCTTTGTGCCAATACCGTCTATCGTCATTTTAGCTCCTCTAGAATCCGTGAACAAATACCACTTTCCATCTTTTTTAAATACGTTAGCACGTTCAATTTCATCCGTAATCGTATTTGAAGTGATTAATGGTTTCATCACATTTTTCAGCGTATAATCGTCATTAATTTCGATAATACCGAGAGCTCCATTAGCAAGTGAGGCATCATGTTTTTTCGCGCCTTGTAATAGTGCCTTTTTTTCTGATTGGAAGAAAGTTTTATTTCCACCATAGAAGGCACTGTTATTAAGTTGATCATCACCTTGATAGCCTGTTTCAGTCCCTGTGTTAGCTTCAAAGACAAGGTATTTATGTCCATGATCTTCAACATAGTGAGGATCTCTTAGCGTGTGATTGTCACCTGAAGCAAAAGCTCCTTCATCAATAAATTGTTGCACGTTTTGATAAATTTTTCCGTCTCCGTCAAAAATTGATTTATAATCTTCTACACCATCGACCTTTAATGTATTGTGATCTGGCTGCGTGAGATTGACTTGAGCCGTCGTTAATGTTTGTTTACTATAACCTGTACCGCCATCTTCTGGTGCGCCAGAGAAATTAGTGTAAAACAGACGTATCTTACCGTCTTTTGTAAGAGTTGTCGAACCAGACCATTCTTGAGTTTGATATTTTAAATGAGGGTCGTTTGGAACAAATTTATCATTATCTTTAAATACTCGTCCGGCATTTTTCCAACTATTTAGCGAAGTTTCACCTACTTTTTGATAGAATACATAGATATGTGTATCATTTCCATCTTTAGGATCCCCCGCCAAGGCGAAAACAATGTTATATCCTTTGTAAGTGGCAACTGTACCGTCAGCATTTTGTAAAGGCCAGCTATCCCATACATCTAAATCAATCAAATTCCCATTTTTATCATAATCTTTAGCTGAAGGAATATTTTTGATTGATGATGCATCAAATGAAGGAACTTTAAATTGATCACTTTTTTGTTGTTCTGGAAATTTGTGCATGTCATAACGTGTGATATGGGACATACCATAATCCTCGTTATAGTCCGTACTATTTTTCTCTTTCGCAAACGATTGGGCCCCTCCGCCCACAAGTAATGCTGCAGCAAAAGTAACTGCTGTAGCTTGTTTAAGATACTTACTGATCTTCATCAAAATCCTCCCTCTCTTATAAAAACAAATACTAAAAAGTTTGTAAACAATGAACCTATTCTTTTATAGGCATTGTTAGCAATCCATTTAGCTTAAGAAACACCCATCCCTTATTTAGATAGATCGGCTAACAAGCATGCACACCCTTTTATAAAAGCTTTACCATTAACTTTTGATTAAAGTGCTAAGGTTAAAAGATTACTTTATGTATAAGTGTGCATTATCACTAGCAAAAACTCTAAATTAAGTTTTGAGTGAGTTTCTTCACAGCATAGGTTACAGGGGATGATAAAGATGCGTCAATTCGACCTAATGTTACAAAAAAATCAACATTGTTAACGATAGTCGTTTGTAACTAGGTCAAAACGGTTGTGATTTTGGTCATTATTAACATTATTGTTACACAAAAAGAAATACCCAGATAAATAGATATTATCTTAGGTGAATTGGGATTATATGTCGATTATTTTATTTTTTATGGTTTATTTTGGTATTAATTGGATATAAAAATCGTATTATAGAAGAACATCGGCGTTTTTATCAAACTATCTCCCGACTTAATTCATCTATATATGACTTTTTTTAAAACGAATTATTAAGAAAATCAGGATAATAGTACGAGTTTAATTCACAATTGTTTTTTAGCCCTTTCGTTTTACTCATGTAATTAAAAAAAGTGAGGGACACATAAAACTTATCTCTCACTAAATATTTAATCTAAAGTTGTTTCAACTGTGGTTAATTGATCGTAAAAGTCTTTATAGCGATCTTTATTTTCACTATGTCTCAATGCCATCGCTGATCGCGGATGTTCATTTAATTGACCTGTGATGGTATAGGGAATAATATATCCCCACTCAACTTTTTTCCTTAGTGGAATCATTAATTTTTCAATGCCTTCATATACTGGTTTGACCTCATATTGAGGATCCTTTAAATAACCTAAAATTAATTCTGTTGGGCAATTACCAGCCGCCCTTCCCATGCCATAAACGGAACAATCGAGATATTGAATCCCTTTTTCTATAGCAGTCAAGGTATTGGCATAAGCGAGCTGAAGATTATTGTGAGCATGGATACCCAGTTTTTTATTAGGGCATTGCAGGCTGAATTTATCGACTAAATAAGCAATATCCCTTGGATAAAGGCTTCCATAAGAATCAACGATATACGCGATATCAACACTGCTCTCATTCAATTTGACCAGAGCCTCAGATAAATCATGTTCCATGGCATTAGAGACCGCCATGATGTTGACACTTGTCTCATAACCTAAAGCCTTAAACGTATTATTTAATTTAATCGCTTTATCAATATCCTTTAAATAACACGCAATACGAATCATATCTAAATGGCTTTCCGTGCATGGTAGCATGTCATTTTCATCGACTCGACCAATATCTACAATGGCAGAAAGTTTGGTTTGCTGCTTATTTGGAATCACTTCTTTTAAGAAGTGATCATCCAAGAAACGCCATGGACCAACTCCTTCTGTTGACACCAACTTCGGTGAGTTTTTGTAGCCAATTTCCATAACATCGACACCAGCGGTATTTAAATAGTGATACAAATCCCGCACAAAATCGATGCTGAAGTCCCAGTTATTGACAAGTCCACCATCTCGAATGGTGCAGTCAAGAACTTGAGTTTTCTGTGTGTTTAGCATGGGTACCTCCAAGATGCTAGATAGTTGATCTATCTCCATTCATTCATATTTCTCCTATTTTATTTCACCTGTCAATCGAATTGTCTATATTATATGTATTTCTTAAAATTTAACCCCCTCGGACTATATCGATTGATCCGCCGAGGGGGTTTTTCATTTTAAAAGGGTTCGTTGTTCGCTAAATTATCCTTATTGGTGATCTTGATAAGCGGCTTCGTCTTTAATTTCTTGACGCAGACCTTCAATACTCTCTTCACGGCGATGATTTTTTTCTTTGATTCGTTCTTTCTCTTCCTCGCTGATTTCATCACTATGTGCTTTTAAATAGTCATTCGCTTCATCCATGTTTTGCAGAGTATGACCAATGTTATTCTCGATTTTTTCCACGTTATCAGAACGATCATCTGGTTTTGGTTTTGGCATTTATTCATCCCTCCTTTGCGAACTTAGTATGCCACCGAAAAAGAAGGATATGTAATTGTAAAAAATTCCAAAGCCTATTTTATAAAAAGAGAAAATAAAACATCTTTTTGGTCATAAATATTGAAGACACAATTCAGTTGTTTTGGATTAGGGGATACACTACAAGGGTATAGTATAAGTAACATTAACTTCTAACGATTAGATTTTGAGGAGGGTTCAATATGAATAAAAAAAATTCGGGCATTTATGTTATGACTTCTCTTGTTATGGTATTACTACTCGCTCTAACTGCATGTTCCACTAATGATGATCAAAGAAATCACTCCGAGTCTAAGACTACGACAACACATTCACATTTACATTCTAGTGCAACTGTTCCCAAGGGATTAAAGGTCGCCAAAGACCCCAAGTATAAAGTCGGGAGCGAGGTCATTATCCATGCAGATCATATGAAAGGAATGAAAGGGGCCACAGCCACTATAGTAGGCGCTTACGACACGACTGCCTACGCCGTTTCCTATACGCCAACCAATGGTGGCAAGCGAGTCACTAATCATAAATGGGTCATTCAAGAAGAATTAAAAAACGTAGGTGACAAAACCTTAGCACCCGGGACAAAAGTGATCATCGAAGCTGATCATATGGAAGGCATGAAAGGGGCTAAAGCCACGATTGATTTTTCTAAGAAAACCACTGTTTATATGGTTGATTATACCCCAACAACAGGTGGAAAAATGGTGAGAAATCATAAATGGGTTGTTGAAAGTGAATTATCACCAAAATAAGACTAACTTTAGAATAGTTGTGACACTACTCAAATCTAATTATCGGATTTGATGTTGAGTATTACAGACAGGAAGTGGTGCAATTCTTTCTCATAGTGGTGCAATCCTGATGTGAACTGGTGCAATTCATTGTCGTAGTGGTGCAATCCTGATGTGATATGGTGCAATTCTTTCTCGAAGCGGTGCAATTTTAGTGCAAACTGGTCGTGGCGTAATTCTTGCCGAAGTGGTGCAATCGACAAAAAGAGCGGAACATTCCCGCTCTTTAAATCACAGTTGATCTGGACGTAATTTAATCCTTTACTTTTGGGCATACATCGGTTCTGTGTATTCAGTTGAATCTTTAGCGTCGACATGAACGTCTTCAGATTTTTTCCCTAGTATGTTTAAACATATATTTAAGATAATAGCCGTTAAACTTCCAGTGATCACACCATCGCTTACAATAATTTTTAAAGCGGCAGGCAGTTTAGCAAATAGATCCGGAACTACCGTTACTCCTAATCCTAACGCAAGGGAACAAGCAATAATTAATAAGTTACTTTGTTTTTCAAAATTGACCACACTTAGCATTTTAATTCCTGATGAAATAACCATTCCAAAGAGAACAACCATGGCTCCACCTAACACAGGTGCAGGAATGATGGTCGCAAAGGCTGCGATTTTTGGAACAAATCCAAGTAATACGAGAATAAATCCAGATGCTACAATAACATTTGTTGATTTAACTTTGGATAATTGGACAAGTCCTACATTTTGAGCAAATGTATTATAAGGAAAAGCATTAAATAGTCCACCTAATATAATTGCTAAGCCTTCTGCACGATATCCTTTTTTGAAGTCTTCTTCCGTTAACTGACGGTCACAAATTTTACCTAATGCTAAGAAGACACCTGTAGATTCTATAATGATGACAATACAGACCAAAATCATCGTTAAAATCGGTCCAACTTCAAAGGTAGGGGCACCAAAGTAAAATGGTTTTGGAATATGTAACCATGATGCTTCTGCTACATTGGCTAAACTGACTTTCCCCATAAATGAAGAAACGATTGTCCCTATGATAAGACCCATTAATACAGAAAGGGCACGAACAAATCCAGTAAAGAAGTGATTTAAGACTAAAATAAAAGCGATAACGCCAAATGCAAGAAGTAAATTTGAAATAGAACCAAAATCCTTACTTCCCACTCCTCCTGCCATGTTTCGGATGGCTGATGGAACCAAAGACATTCCGATTATCGTCACGACAGTTCCCGTCACAACAGGTGGAAAAAGCCTTAACATTTTCCCTAAATATTTTGAAAATAAAACAATGAACAACCCACCAGCTATGATTGATCCATATATTGCACTGATACCATATTGACTTCCGATAGAAATCATAGGCGTAAGTGCAACGAATGAACTACCTAATATAACGGGTAAACCAATACCGAAAAACCGATTATTCCAAGCTTGTAACAAAGTGGCAATCCCACAGGTTAATAAATCAATACCAATCAAATAAGCTGATTGTTGAGCATTTAAGTGTAATGCCCCTCCAACGATAAGTGGAACTAGAATAGCACCAGCATACATGGCAAAGACATGTTGTAATCCTAGTGAAGTCAACTTGAGTGGACCAATTTTCTTTTCCAAACGGCTC
The DNA here is from genome assembly GCF_009718825.1 of Terrilactibacillus tamarindi. GTDB lineage: Bacteria > Bacillota > Bacilli > Bacillales > Sporolactobacillaceae > Terrilactibacillus > Terrilactibacillus tamarindi. The sequence goes on from NZ_WNHB01000006.1 coordinate 23,325, forward strand.
ATCTCCTTCTTTTTTCTGCTTACCCGAATAATAGATAATATCTATATACTTTATATTTAAATATTAAGATATTTCTATCATTAAATCATTAGTTAAAATAGCCAAAAATGTTAATGACCTTTTGGCAGATTAGATAATTCGATTGGTCATGTTACCTCTAAAGATGTAGAAAAATACTCCGAATGAACGAAAGGAATTATTCTAAAAAACACGCAATTTGACTTTTTCAACTTAATTTTTTACATTGGTACACTGGATTCTAGCCTTTTTTATCCAACCAATTTTAAGCTAAAAAGGAAAGATTCCCATAAAAAATAAAATTGAGAAGAGACACTATAATCTTTGCCAAATTGAAACACTATGTAGGAGTTACACGTAAATAGGAAAGAAAAGGAGTGTTTTTGTTGAATGACTATGAGGTAAAAGTCTATCAAGACATATTGGAATGGAAACGTCAGATGCTTAAACGCTCGGGATGGATTAATCGGACGTCGAAAAAGATTCAAACGAAGGTTAATCAATTAATTCCTGAAAAAGCTCACGTGGTTATAACCAATGCAATCAAAGCTATGGTTCAAACAACCTTAACAGGATCAAATCTGACAACGAAGAAAAACTTATCCCGTGGATTGTCCCTCGCTGAAAGAGATCAAAAGGTTGTCGAAAAAATAGCCGCTTACCGTAAAACAGCGATGCTAGAAGGAGCGGGTACTGGTGCTGGAGGTTTATTGTTGGGATTGGCAGATTTTCCTCTTTTGCTTTCGATAAAAATAAAATTCCTATTTACAACCGCCTCTATCTACGGATTTGACACAAGTGTCTACGAAGAACGAATTTTTATTCTACAAATTTTCAAACTCGCTTTTTCAAGTGATCAGACAAGAGATGAAACCATGACCATTATTGAAAATTGGGAGGAACTTAAAAAGGACTATATGGATATGAATTGGAGAGAATTCCAACAAGAATACCGCGATTACATTGATTTTGCTAAGATGCTTCAGCTGGTACCTGGGATAGGTGCTGTTGTCGGTGCGTATGCGAATTACAACCTACTTGGTCATTTAGGAGAAACTGCGATGAATTGTTATCGACTTAGATTATTGACAACGTGTCCGATGTGAAGGAAGTTTGTTGGGAAAATATTTATCCTTTAAACCTTAATGATATTCCTATTGACATCAGTATTTGGTGATTACGGCCACTGAAATGTACCGCCTCTGACATAGATCTTATCATCGAATGACACGGAATGTACCAGTAAATGCCATGCTGTTTACCACTTCATACCTTTGTACAATTAATGAGCACAAAGCCAACGACATTCCGAGACGTATATAAATTACCAGCACGGATAGCCTTGATACAATTACCGGTAAAGCCATCAAACATAAGTAAGGGAAGATAATTAGTTTGTGATTACAGCCAATGATCAGCATGTTCATCTATATAATAGCCCGTAATATGCTGATAGATTTTTTGAGTGACAAGCTCGTCATTTTGATGGCCTAACTGGATCATTGACCCTAAGGTTGTCTTTAATAAACTGGCTAGGAGCATTCCTCTTAATCAAATTCCTTGAACAATAACAATCTGGAATCAGACATAAGATTCCCTCCACCAGAATTAACTTTGATTCTATCGAAAATTAAAATACATCTAATGTTAATGTTCTACAAACAGAAATACCACCATTCATAGGAACAATGTTATTTAAATACATCTAATGTTTTACAGAACAGCGTGAGTTTATCGATAGGTATTGATTTAAATACATTTTATGTTAATGTTCTACTCTAACGTATTAATCTACGTATTATTGAAATGTAAAATTTAAATACATCTTATGTTATTGTTCTACTATTCTTTATTTCAACCCACGCACTCAAGTAGAGTGATTTAAATACATCTTATGTTAATGTTCTACGCGGCAACAAATGGAAAGAACACGGTCATGTATGAATTTAAATACATCTAATGTTAATGTTCTACGTCAATACAGTGATTATAATAAGTGGTGTTGTAAAATTTAAATACATCTAATGTTAATGTTCTACATATTGCCAATGTAATAAAACCACGAAAGGGGATGGAAATTTAAATACATCTAATGTTAATGTTCTACACCGTGAAAACAAATTAAAAGCGGGTAAATTAAATTAATTTAAATACATCTAATGTTAATGTTCTACGGAACGTAGGTAACTTAACTGAGGGGTCATGGGACAATTTAAATCATCTAATGTTAATGTTCTACTACCGCAGTCACGCAACTTGTTAAACAATCTATTCATTTAAATACATCTAATGTTAATGTTCTACAAATGAGCAATAACAATGACTCAATAACCGTAGAAAATTTAAATACATCTAATGTTAATGTTCTACGAGAAAATGGTTTTCTGATAACTCTATGGCCTGTATATTTAAATACATCTAATGTTAATGTTCTACACTCATGGTCATATGGGTTAGTTTTTCGCAATAACATTTAAATACATCTAATGTTAATGTTCTACAATGGAGAAAACACAACTATATTGTTGCACAGATTAATAAATTTAAATACATCTAATGTTAATGTTCTACATTTTGCGTGTACCGGAAACCGAACCACCTTTTCTATTTAAATACATCTAATGTTAATGTTCTACATGCGACTCGAAAGGCAATCGACGAGATTGAGAGAAATTTAAATACATCTAATGTTAATGTTCTACCAAACAGCTTTTTGAAAACCAAGTTTCTCTTGTGACATTTAAATACATCTAATGTTAATGTTCTACGGATGATGTGGATTATGAACTCAAGGAAATGCAAGAATTTAAATACATCTAATGTTAATGTTCTACTAAGAGAAGAGAATAACCGCCTTCAAGTAGCATTATTTAAATACATCTAATGTTAATGTTCTACTAGGGCGATATATGTAAGAAAGGAGTTTGTACATTATTTAAATACATCTAATGTTAATGTTCTACCCCAACTGAGCGAGAAAATGAATTTACTTTGATATAATTTAAATACATCTAATGTTAATGTTCTACGATTGGTATAAAGTCTTTGTTTTCAATTCTGTACTATTTAAATACATCTAATGTTAATGTTCTACAGAAAACCGTATCAGTGGCATTAAAAAATATCTTCAATTTAAATACATCTAATGTTAATGTTCTACTCCTATGTTATCAGCCTTCTGAAATTAATAATATATAATAAACCCTTTTATATCAACGTATTTTCGATATTTTTCCAACCAAACATGACTTTCTTAAAAACGCTCAAACAATTGATATAAATACATTTTCCCTTTTTAGGTTGGAAAAATAATTAATACCAAGTGTATCGTATTATAAAATGTTATATTTTACAAAAAACATCTTTTACTATCTAACGATCCTAAACGTTGATTTGATCCTACTTGTACATAGTTTTGTAAATTTATAAAAATAAATCCTCTGAGTTATTTTCCTTTTTACTGCCTATTATTTCTTCATTAAAATCCAATTGATTTTTAAAAGTAATTATCGATATAAAATCATGTTCATTGTCGATTTTTTTTGACAGTTCAGCTCTTAAAATTAACAATTGTGAGGGAGTGATTGGACCTCTAAAAACAGAATTTTGATAAGGATATAAGTATTTCTTACATATTTTAAATACTTTATTAACTCGTTTTTCACCAACATCGTAAAATAGGAACACATAATTTGCATTAAATTTTCTCACTTAACATTTCTCCTTAAAATCATATGGAACAAACTTTTTCCCCTCGATACACATTTTGATCAACTTGTATGCATCTAACTTAATAGCAGTTTGGTATGAAACTTTTCTTTTTAAAATTGGGTGCTGAAATGTTTGATTTATTCTTTCATCAAATGCTTTTAAAAAAATCATTTTTCCTTTTTCACTAAGTAAACAGTAATTTAATTCCTTATCAAAATGTTTACCTACTTGGATTCTTCTATTATTCACCAGTTCAAAAATGGTTTTATAGACAATAATTGGCTTAAATACCTCACATAAATCTAAACTAAGCGAAAAACGCCCTTCACCTGGTTCATGTAAAAAACTAATTTTTTGATCAAGGTGAGTGTGATATATTTGTGAAACCGTTTTTGCATATAATAAGGAATTCCCAAATGAAATCATTGCATTCATCGGATTATCAGGCGGACGCTTAACTCGTTTATTCATGAGGAATGCTTTCGGTAAAAAAAGAGAAAACGAATCATAAAACTTCTTCCAAATAGTACCCTCAATAAATAAGATTTGCTTAATATTAATTTCTTTTTGGAGTAATTGGGGTACACTCTTTCTTAGCCAATGTAAAAATGGTTTCAAATCGGTCTTACCATGAGAATAATAATGGTATAAAATATAATAGACATTATTTGCAATGCCTTGAACAATTGCTTTAGCAACATCAAGGCGACTTTCATTGAAAAGTTGAACTTGTTTAATAAGCAAACAACCGCTAACCAAATTTTCTTTAGGATAAAATGTTCCTGAATATTGCTGAAAGTAATTAAAAAAATGAACTGTCACTTGCGCTTTAGATAAAAAATCAAGTAGTTTTGTATTAAAACTAACTTCATTTAAACAATATATTTCTTTTATTCCTTCAATAGGAACATATCGGTGCCCTTTTTCATTTCTAAATATTAAAGAATTATCTTTCCGTTTTAACTCTCCCATAGTCACTAAATATTTAGTTGATTGTGCCATGACACATTCATCCCCCATTGTTAATTAAATATAACAATACTCATAATAAGCACACTTCTTACATTTTGTTTTATGAATAGGTTTTGGCGGTACCGACTCCTCAATTAATTCATGAATATCAATAATTAATTGTTTTATTTGATTTATAATATCTTGACTTAACTCAACATAATAGATTTTATGATCCTTCTTTTTCTTTTCTATAACTTCAATTCTTCCTTTACGCTTAATACCCTTTTGTTTTAGAACATACAAATAAAATAATGTCTGCCACTTTACCGCTTCCAAGTCTGCATCTGATTTTTTGATTTCAACTAAATATTCTGGTGTAAGTTTATCTATCTTTATGCTTTCAATAGCTACCTCTTTCTTTTTTGCTTTTTCTGCTTTTAATGCATGTAAAATCCGTCCTATCCGAACATCTTCACTGTTATCTTCCAAATTTACTCTATTAGAAAATAACCAACATTGACGACGACAATGAAAGTAGTAGTTAACCATTGTTCCTGTTATTTTAGGATTCAAAAAAATTCACTCCCGCTGTCTTGTTCATATTTATTTCTATCAAATTTGTAATATCCTGTATTTTTATCTTTTTTCATGTATCTGCTACCACTTGAAATATAATAAATATTTCCTATACATTCATCTGAATAGAGCGGTATTTCCCCAGGCTTTAAATATAATGTATATGTAAAATAACTAATCTCTACTTGTTTTTGCGATAATTTAATTTTTTTCTCTGCATAGGATAGCTGATTATCCCATATTAAATATTTATAATCTTTCCAAAGTTTTTCACCATCAATAACTTTATCTTTAGTTTTTAATTTATATGGTAAATAAATGGTTACTGTAATTTGGTCTATTAATCTCATACTCGTTTCAACATCTTTGTAGCGTAAAGCTTTAAATTGAGAATATAAATTATCGTTACGATTCGGACGGAGCCACTCGAAAGCCATTTCATACAAGGGTTTGAAGTTTTTTTCTACTAATGCTTGCTGATATTCTGGTTTCATTAAATCATGTTCTAGTCGAGCATCTTTTTTATAAAGTACACTGGCGTCGGAATAATTAAAAAAATATGCCAATCCTTCTCTTTTACAAGATCGATTAATTCTTCCTAGAAATTGTTCTTCACTATCAAATAGAGAGATGTCCTTAAAACCGATATCCATATCAATATCTACACCTGCTTCAATAACTTGTGTGGCAACAACAATGATATCTTTAAGCGTAAAACTATTTTTTGTTTCACTGTTTAATTGGTCTATCATTTCTTTACGATAAAAATTGTTATCATCACCTGTCAGTTCAACAACTAGCTTGTCAGGATATTTTTCACAAAACTTGTCATAGAAATCACGTGCAACACTTCGATAAATAAACTCAAATAAATAACGTTTTGAACCTTGTTCATCAATAAATTCACAAAAACGATCAAACAATTCTTCTCTTGGTAAATGAAGCAACTCAAAATTCAAACGAACCCTTTCTTTGAATAGCGGGTGGTTAAAGTAGTAATCTCTATTTTTAATAAGATTGATAAAATGTTTTTCATCCGGTAGAAATTCGTCTATTCTTGGTAGTGTAGCTGACATAATAATGATTTTTAAGTTTAAACAATGGGCAAACTCACTCAAAAGCTCAGCTATTGCTGGCCACAACTCATTTTTATAGCTTTGTATTTCGTCAAGAACAATAACACTATTTGACAAATGTACAAGCCCTAAGTTAGCTTCTCGATTAGTACCAAAGAAATGATTAAATAGATTAACATGGGAAGTTAATATAAATGGATATTGAATCGTTTGATACTTCAATAACTCATTCTCATAGTCTACAGTTTCATCTATTTGTTTTTCTTTAGTCTTATTAATAATAGGCTCGATAGAATTAATAACTGATATTGGATATTTTTTTTGTAATTCTTGTGGATAAATACCGACAAGGGTATTTTTAGTTTGTTCGATCAGTGTATTAAATGGAAAAACGTAAATCATTTTTTGAAGTGTATTATCATTGTTCAGTAAAGAAAGTGCCAAATTGATAGAAGTATTTGTTTTTCCACTTCCTGTAGGGGCTTCTAAAAAAAAGAGATGATTATTAAGATTGTTTTGGAGATTTTCGTCAGCCTCTATAAATAAATCTGATCGCAGTTTATTTATCGGATCACCACTAAAACTACTTTTATTATTTTTATACCGTTGAATGGACTGATAAACGCTCGTTTCAGCATAGCAATTGAAAAGGGATACTTTGTCTTCTTTTTTAAGTGAAAAAATATCTACATCTTGGTTAGCCATAAAACTTTGAGTCGCAAAAAAGTCACAAGAAACAATACTGGAATAACAAAGCTTATTCAAAACAAAAACTGTAAATTCCGATAAATACCCATACACCTTTTTTTGTGTATTCCTTATTTTTTCAAGAGGAAACTGATCTAGAATTCGTTTTGTATGTTTATAATATCGTAATAACTCTGGATGATCTCGTAGTTTATCGTAAAAATTTTCTATTTCATTAATATAAGTCTTTTCTTCTTTATCATTACCGATTACATTTAATAACTGTGAATGGTGCCGAGAAATGCAATATGAGAAGCTAAAAGCGAAATATCGCAATATAAATATCTCTTTACGACTAAGGTTTAAGTTTTCAATTTCCCACCAAAAAAGATCCAAATATACGACAGCAGAAAGCATAGAATGATTGGTATCGTAATAATTAAATCCTTGAACTATTTTATTCTTTAGTTTTTTTAATTGAAAATTTGGATTGATTTTCCCTATATCATGCAAATATATTGCTTGAACGAACATGTTATAAATATATTCTTTTACCGTCTCGTTTAAGTAATCCTCTTTAAAAGTTATCCGACTTATCGTTTGTTTAATAATTGGATTTAGATGTTTTTCTTTCTCCAACTTTTGAAAATAAAATAGTGTTTTTTGCGAGTGTTGAAACAATGTTTCCTTACGACCATTTTTAGTGTGAGCAAGCAAATCGTCCAAGTGGTTAATGTATTGTTTCAATACAACACCCCCTCTCTATTACAGCTTTGGAAATTAAATTAAAGCTAAAGTCCGATCTTCAGCTTGGTAAATAATTGTATCAGAATTAATTGATTCAATAACTTTATTGGTATAACCCATTGATTTGAACTTATAATAATTTAGTTCTGGATCTAGCTGATAAGGCATCATTTCCTCAAAGTAGTAAAAGGTTTCATTTTCTGGTGGATCAGCAAAATCATCATAGATGATTCCTTCTGGATAAAATAGTGAGTCTATTATCTCTACTCGTTCCTTCAATACACTTTCACAAAGACGAGGTTTTTCTATATTAGCAACGTGATCATTCTTACCTAAATACGGAATATAAGCAACTTCGTGGTTAATAATTGCTCTTTTAAGTTTATCGAAAATTTCAGTTTCAATTTTGTCATTATTAAACAAATAAATCGTCCAGTGAGGATTTTCTATCCATTGTTCTCTGACAATTAAATTTCCTCCTTCTTCATTACTTGCATAACCAACCGAGTTATTAAACACTTGAATCTTCTTAGAAAAATAACCCCGATCGCCATGAGGAACAATAGCGAGATCTAAATCTCTTAGATATTTATAAAATTCAGGATATTGATTAGTTATATTTTTCCCATTTCGATCAATCGAAACTTTTTGTTGGGTATAGCCGCCGTAACCTAACATGGCACCTAACAAACCCATTAGTGCAATTTTATGGATATGGGAATAAGTAAAATAAATTTTGCTATTCACATCTGGTTTTTTAAAAAACGCCGTTTTTCCTTTTAATTCAAAGGCGATTGTTTCCAAGAAAAATCACCTCTTTAAACTAATTCTTTTGTAAATATATTTTTTAACATGAAGTTTTCTGCATTTACAACCTCAACGTGATAAGGATCATAAAATACTTCAACTTGTTCAATTTGTTCAGTAAAAGGTTTTATGAGTGCATCTAATTTTTCTAAATCTATAACATTTTTATTATCCATTTTTTGATAATCAATATAATTATCTAGTTGTGGTAAATAAAGGTGGGAACCTTCTTTACATGTAATAAATAAGCTGAATTCATTTGAGCAACCAGATTTACTGTTGGTATTAAGAGCAGTAGCAGCCACTAAAGCAGCGTCTTTAAATTTATGATAGGCCTCTTCTGTATAGCCTTCAAATCCATCAACCAGACCAATATATTGATCATAATGATTTGGATTGACTGAGAATGGGTAAAAATAATGAGCTTCATTACTAACTACTTTTTTACCAATTGAAGCAGCATCTTTTTGCTCTGAACTTTCAGGAGTTTCTTTTTTAGAATTACGAAACGGTGAAAGGATATCTTGAATTTCTGTTTTTGAATCCTCAAGTCTATTAATCCCTTGACCAATTTGAACGATCCCCGTCAAGCCAATATTTTGTCCCTCAACAGCAAATGTTGCACCGAAATTCAAAACATCAATAGCTGAAAATAGATTTGAAAGTACTTTTTCAGATTCATCTTTCTTTTTCACTTCTTCATTAAATATATATTGATAACGTTCTGTTAGATCTCGTGGAATAAATTTTTTAGACGACTTTCCGATGGTGTAGGATTTTATATAGAGCACCTTTTCTTCATTTTGCTCCCAATAATGCTTAATTGCATATTTTAGAGCTTTATCGCTTCCAAATACATGTCCACTTGACGTCGACTTTGGTCTTCCGGTAAAATCAGCATTCCAATTTGCCATGTAACTTGCTACACCTATGATCCCATATACACGTTGATTAAATTTCATAGTTATTTTTCCTCCTTATTTTTCTTAAAAAATAGATTTTCAGAAAGCAGACCAGCTAATAATAACTCTTTATTTATAGGTGATACTTTTGTGCTAGGTTGATAACCCATTACTGCTGCAAAACTGTAATTAAATCGATAATTACTATGATAGATACGATAAGAATATAAGCTTCTTAGTTCTTCAAGTCTCTCTTTCATTTTATCTACCTTCTCAAATGCTAATAAAACTGGATTATATAAATCATGAGTCATATTAGCTGATTCACTTTGAGAGGCTAGATAATAGGTAAGTTGCCCTACAAGATAATAAAATTGATTATCGCTTTGAATTTTAAACAGTTCTTTATTATCTAAAACTTCATTTGTTACGTTATACAATTCTGATAATTGATCCATTACATCTTTTCCTTTCATATCGCCTATTTTTTCGTTAAGAAAATCTAACAATCCCAAACGAAGATAATATGATTGCAAGATGGCTTTCATATTATTACCTTCGAATTGCATTAAAAGTTCGTTTATGATTTGCCAAGTCATACGATTTACCATTGGCTTTAGCGTCAATACTGTACCTTTATTTAATAAATCAAACCAGGCTTGTCTACTTTGAAGAAATATTGACTGCAGTGTCGGCGTCATAAAATCATTAACTTCGACCTCTTTAGTCAACCAATTTCCATTCATTTGTTTTTTAAAAAAACATCTATTAATATAATGATAAAGTTCTTCACGATCGGTAATATTATAGTCTAATTCTTTATACTCTTTTTCCTCTTTATTATATTCAACCATTTTTATAGGTATATTTATCTTTTGCTGAGCTGGATTAAAAGGTACATTTTCAAAATAAACAACACTTGTATCAGCATCTAAAGTCAAGTGATACATTCCTTCTTTATCGTCATCATTAAATTTGAATAATTTATTATAAGGATACATTTGTACTTTGAATTTCCCTTGACTTTCTAGCCATTTATAAAGGTCTTTTCTAGCAATGGCTTCGTTAACGGATATTCTTAAAGGTACTTCTGCTTGCATTGTTTTGAGTTTTAAAAAAGGTTTCTTGCTATTGACTGTAATATCTCCGGAAGGTAAACCGACAATATTAGAGCCATCAATGGCACTAAATTGATTAACAGTAAATATTCTTGGAATTAAATAAAGTTGGTTTTCAAGTTGGTAATCTTCAAGAGGAGCTTCAAAAAAAATTTTGACATAATTTTTGTAGGGATGTTTTTGTTTAATATCTTTAAGCCATTTCATAAGATGATCTATATTTGTTATTAGAAAATCTTTAATTTGGCAATTTCTAGCCTTTCTTTCCTTATTCGTTATGGCTGAAACTAGCTGAGGGTAATTTTCTGAAAAAAACTGGTCTCGTTTTAATAATTGTATCTCTTTATCTTTTTTCATACGTGCAGTAATTGGGTATAAATCTAAAAATTTTTCATCAGAAGTATCTATCTTTTCATAAAATTGTTTGATGTGTTCCTTTAATTGCTCTGGAAACAAAACCTTTTTCAACTCGGCATTTGTCATTTCTTCTTCCGATTTACTGAACAAGAAAGTCTGCTCTTTCATAAAAAAAGCCAAAGGTGTACTACTGTGAATTTTCCGGGCAGGTAAATCTATCATCTTATTACTATCATCAAACAAAACACTGCTATAATAATCTAATTCTCTAAATTTCTCTTTTAATGATTTATTGACATATGTATCATCTTTGTCAATTATCGTAAAACGCTCTATAATATTTGATAAGTTTTGTTCCCAAGTTTGTCGATAATCTAGAAGTAGATATATTCCTTCTTTTAGTTTATACTGATCTAAAATAATAGATTTGTCCTCTTCAACAGCCGCAAGAAATTTCTTTGTTAAATCCACAATCAAGTTTCTCACCTCCTATTAATATGTAAAGTTAGCAAAGACAAAACCACAGCCAAGTATGGAATTTTTTTCATTTATACCACAATTTACTGCTATTTGAGCTAACTTTTGAGAACCTTCATCTTCACTTACTTGAATTTTCACCTTGTTTCCAAGCATAGACATATTTTTATATCTTATTTTTATTGGCTTTTTATTAAGTATTTTAATGTATCTAATAAATGGAAAGCCAAATTCCACATTTTGATCGATAAAATATTTATACTTTTTTTCTAAATTTCCTTGTATTGTATTGATTAAGAGCGAGATATTAGAGTTAGGTAAGAATGGCTGATTGTTTTTTAATGTCAAAATAGTAGGGTTTATGGTATATAACTCGGAGATGTGCTTCTGAGGTGAGGTTTTTATTTCTGTGGCGATTACTTTAATAAAAGGACTATTTAATTTGGTTATACATACTTTAATTTTTTTAAGAAGACTTAACGAAATAGCACGTATACGCCAAACATAGATCTGACCTGATTTGTACACTCCTTGTTCTCCTAGCGGATAAAAATTAGAAAAGACATACCCCTTATAAATTCTTTCTTTAGCATGCAGTGCTTTTAATTCAGGATCCTTTAACATTGCTTCACTGATAAAGCCGCCTATTTTTTCTTGACTTTCACTAAAATGACAATCCTTTTTTAATAATGATGTTATGATTAGTTCGTTTGTATTCAACTATCATTCCTTCTTTCGAATATATTTCATTTTAACGAGTCATTTTAATGGTTTTTTTAATTATATTACTATATTTCTAAAGTGTCAATACTTTCAGACTATTAAATTTTGACTATTTACATCTGATGTTAAGGTTCAAGTAATGAATAAAATTTGGCTAATATTTTTCATTTTAAATTTAAATACATTTCTGTTACGGTTATATTATTTTAAAATTATTAGTTATAATCACACCAATGTTATTATTCACAGGCAAATCCCTACGTTTATCATAACTTAACAAACCTAGTTCTGTCGACCCATGAGATTTTTTTACATTCTACTAGACAATAGATTAGCATTGAATTAAATTTTGGCCTACCACCAACAATGTAGACTGTCCCCCATTAAATCTTGCTATTCTTATTATTAAATTCTCAAAGAGCTGTATGCTCAAACATCTAATCTACGTATATACTCTTATCATCAGTCCAATAAAAATATACTTCCGTTGTTTCCTCACCTAGTGTCGTACTCGCCCATTCGAATTGCTCTTTCATTGCTATTAACAAGCTTTTGATTTATTTTAAAATCGGTCTGATTGATGTTAACGTCCCCATATCTTTTTTATAAAGATAAATTGAAACTGATCACAAACTACAAAGACTAAATCTAAAAGTTCATGATACATTTTTCCTTTTGGATCCTTTACTAATACCAACGTACTATCTTCCCCTTCAATCATGTTACAAAAGATTTTATAACTTGTACCATATGAAGTGATCTAGATTTGTAAAATTATTCTGTTTAACTTGTCTATTGATTTCTGCACCGGTATTCGTTTCCGCGGGTGATCAGACGCTCCTTGACGCTTTGTTCCTGCGGGGGTCTCACTTGACTCACTTTTCCCGCAAGAAGTTTCACATACCGGCTCTAATCAAGTGTCTACATCAACAATTAGCTTTACAGAGCCTTTTAGATAAGAATGATTCTAACAAGTCTTACTTTTTATCAATTAATCTTCATCGTACTTCTAATTTATTATCATTAGGCAGAAATACAGCCAAAATCCCTATGAGTGGAAGTAACGATATACCAATCATGGTTGGTCTTAATCCAATACTGTCAATGAGTGAACCGAGCGCAACCGAACCAATCGCCCCCATTCCAAAAGCCAAACCAACTGTCAAGCCTGACATCGTCCCTACCTTGCCTGGGATGAGTTCTTGCGCGTAAACAACTGTAACAGAGAAATTGGACATAAGGATCAGGCCAATGACAGCTAGAATAATGAAGGCAAGATGCGGTCCTACGAACGGGAGAAGCAGGGCAAGCGGTGCAGCTGCTAATAATGAAAATAAGATGACATTCCGTTTACCGAACCGGTCCGCTAGCGGTCCACCTAAAAAAGTGCCGACAGCCCCCATAAAGAGAAAAGCAAAAATGTAAGATTGAGATTGAGCAATGGTTAAACCATATTTTTTTATCGCATAAAAGGTATAAAAGTTTGAGATCGCGCTTCCATACCAAGAACGAGCAAAAATAAGAAATATAATAATGAGTAGTGCGAGAATGATAGATTTCGTGACAGGGCGATGTTCTTGAACTTTTTTCTTTGATTTCATCATTTGAGTGGTTAACAAACGATTGGAATACCATTTAGCAATATAAACTAAAAATAAAACAGCCAAAGCTGCGACAATAGTAAACCACACGGCTCCAAATTGACCTAATGGAACGAGGACAAGTGCAGTAATCACGGGTGCTAATGCCTGACCGGAATTTCCGCCAACTTGGTAAATCGATTGGGCTAATCCTCTTCGACTTCCTGCAGCCATATAGGCTACTCGAGATCCTTCGGGATGAAATACTGCGGAACCAAGTCCAATAAATACAACGCTTATAATAATAGTAAAAAATGAATTCGCAAATGCTAAACCTAAGATACCAAGCAAGCTACTCATTAATCCAACAGGTAAAGCAAATGGCATGGGATGTTTATCTGAATACCAGCCGATAACGGGCTGCATAACGGATGACACCATGTTTAATGTAAAAGCAATCAACCCAAGCTGCGTAAAGGTTAGTCCCATCGATTTTTCTAGAATTGGGAACATCGCTGTTGTAACAGATTGAAGGGTATCATTTAATAGATGACAAAGACCAATAATAAATAATATACTATAAATTGTTCCAGTCTCTTTTTGAAAAGACTGTGGTTGCTTATGTACGGATGTTGTTATCGAACCCACGTCCTTCTTCCTTCCTTTTTAAATTTCTCCATTTAAAGTTTCTTCCAATTATCATATTATTATAAGAACCTTAATTCAAGTTCTAATTGAAGACGTTCTTAAAGATATTTAGTTTATTCGAAAAAGATTTCATCGTATAGAGTCATTCATTCACATAAAGAAAAACTACCTATGCTTAGGTAGTTCAATATACAGGCTGTTAATATGGATAATGCGGAAAGGCATGAACATCTTAGATCAGGGAATTCTCAACATGTTTCGTCGAAAACGCGGTTTTTAATAAACCGTTATAGACTTTAATCATTTAAAAGACTAGTTTTGATAAATATTAATGAAGTTAGTGCTTATAACATGAAGTGTAGATTTACCGAAATGTCGCTAAAATAATGAAAAAATACTAGAGAACAAGAAGCACAAGGCCAAATGCTGCGTGTGATTATCACTAAAAACCATGGAGACCATGTAATTATGGAGTACGTTTCCTTCTAAATTATATTAATATTCATGACCAGTCAGCCTTGACAGCGCGTATGCGTCTCGGTTACGGGGCCAAAGAGCGCTTATTTTGCAGCTGCACGCGCGCATTCTTAGTGGCGAGCGCCACTATTTTCTTTTTCTGCCCGCGCTTTGGCTGAATGCAGTGTGTTTGCAAAATTTTCTGTACGGCATGTCCACTGACGGTCTCCGGCAAAAGTACTTCTCTTGGCTTAGTATGACAGTTGGGCTGATAAAAACGCTCGAGATAGGCCAGCAGCTCCGTCTCCGGTTTCTCGGACACTGGAAAGATCGATCTTCGTCCCTCAAGCATCTTCCCATGGCGGATGAAGAACACTTGAACGCACATCCAGCCATTTTGAATGGCATATCCGAATACGTCACGATCAGCGAAATCCATTGTATTGATACTTTGCTTCTCCATCGTCGCTTCAATAGCTGAAATCAAATCGCGGTATTTCTTTGCCGATTCAAAATTCATTTCTTTTGCAGCTTGATCCATTTTCTCCGTTAATTCACGCTTACTATTCTTAAACCCACCATTAAAGAAATCCATGATTTGTCGGATCACGCGGCGGTATTCCGATTCGCTCACCGATCGTGCGCAGCAGCCGATGCACTGTCCGATCTGATAATCAAGGCAAGGCCTTTTGGTATTCAGCAGGCATTTTCTCAGCGGATAGAGTCGGTCAAGCAGCCTCTTGGTTTGATAAGCGGCGTGCACATTAGGAAAAGGACCGAAGTATATCCCTTTATCCTTTTTAATCTCATGCGTCATAATTAGTCTCGGATGCCGTTCAGCAGTAATCTTGATAAATGGATAGCTTTTATCATCTTTCAGCAAAATATTGTATTTCGGGCGGTACTTCTTGATGAGATTCATTTCAAGAATGAGCGCATCGACATTTGATGCCGTAAGGATATAGGTAAAATCCGCGATTTGCTTGACAAGCTGTGCAGTCTTTCGATCGTGTGTGCGGGTAAAATAAGAAGAAACGCGTCTTTTTAAAATTTTTGCCTTGCCAACGTAGATGATTGTTCCCCGCCGGTCCTTCATGAGATAACAGCCGGGCTGCTCGGGGAGAACGGAACATTTTGCTTTGATTCTTTGATTCATTAAATTCACCTTCGTCCTTGCTTCCAGATAATCGTTTGGTATGAACAGGAAGGTAACAGCTGCAGCTCAAGAATACTACGATAAGAATGGCACTGATGACCGCAAGAGTTATCAATCTATCAAGACCAACGATAAGATCATTAAAACCGAAAATATTTCTTTAAAAGGGAATCAATGCCTTTTACTTAAGGGGGGCATCTTCGATCAAGTGCTTTAAGCGATGACTATAATCAGCTTCCATTAATAAGAGATCTTGCTTTGACATATTCTCAAGCAGTCGATCCATAATCTTTGTACCATATGCCTGTTCGATTTCAGAAATTGTCATATTTGTGGTCACTAGCAGACTCTTTGATAATCGTGCATTCAACAGAGAAAACAACAACTCTCTCGTCCACGACGTCATTCCTTCTGATCCTGCATCATCGAGGATGACTAAGTCTGCTTCGAAAATTAACCGCATAAGTTCCGATTCCGTCAGCTTGCTTTCTCTTGACCAAGTAGATCTAACCATCTGTTTTAATGCGGTCGCTTCAATAAACAAACAAGCTTTATTGAAACGATTCGCCAGTACTTTGCCAATAGCAACAGCGAGATGGGATTTTCCAACACCCGGTTCACCATATAAGATCATACGTGCTTGTTGATGATGCACCACTTTTTTTATAAATTCTGCTGCCTTTTTAACGGCATGACTTTGTGTGTCATTTTCAGGTAAAAAGTTTTCAAGTGTTGCGTCTTTTAGTGCATCATTGATTGTTGACTGACTCCAATAATACTGAGGACGCTTTTTTTGGACTGACGCCACCGCCTGTCTTGATAACGTACAATCGCACGGTTCTGTGAGAGTCATCCATTGCCCCTTTTTAGGACCGCCTATCAAGGGCATTCTGTACACGTTCCGTTTCTTGCCGCAACGTTCACAATTCTTTTCCTTGACGAATTGGCGTTCAAGATTTATGCTCGTGGCATTTAATATGTCTGAAATTTTTTTCATTACCTCACCAGCTTTTTCATCATTGGTTTTGTTCTTTCTCCTTCCGCGGAAAACGGGAGCACTGCGGCACTATTCAACATCTTTGTGATTCAGACAACCTGTTCACGACACCTGTAGCAACAAAAAAGCCAACGGAAAGCCAATTCAAATAGCGAAGCGGCAGATGCGAAAATTCATGATTTTCCTTCATAAGATGCACAACCAGGCGTTCGGCTCGTCACGTCACGGTGTGCGTCAAATGAAGTGAAGCGGTAAGCGAACCCGCCCGGTAAAAGTACAATCTTTTGACCGTTCCACCGTGACAAAATTCATCATTTGGCAAAAAAAGGCAGCTTGAAAGTGAGTCGTCTTTTCATTTTACGTGCTGGACAAATGAGTAGTTTGCTTTGCTGTTACCCAAATAATCCAACCAGCCACGGGGCTGCATATAAAGTCATAAATAAAATTCCGTAGTTCACGCCCCACCGGTGCAGCATTCCCGCAACCAAACCGATCAGAAGCACGCCGCCGATATTGATCCAGCCTGCATCCATATAAGCAAGCAAAAGAACGAAGCCACAAAACAAGCCAAGTATCGCCTCATGAGGAATATGTTTAAACACAAAGGCGCAAATTGACTGAGCATATTTGACGGTTATCACATAGGTCATGATGATTGCGATGCCTGCACCAATCACAGTAGCCCAAATAAAATCACCCGTCGTTAAAAGATGATGCATATTACGAGTTGCCGTAAAAACCGGCGGCGCATCGAATAACGCATGCGCAGGTCCAATCGCAACAGGGGATAAGGGAATCCCCAAGGCGATGAGCGGGATGAGGGTCCCCGAGATATACGTTGCATTCGCTAAAGCGTTCATCGTTACAATCGCAAGCGATGATCGCTCAACCGGGTTCTTTCTGCGCCTTGCGAAGAGTTCGCCGAGAAATATCGTCACCCCGACCGGACTCAGTATAAATGTGAAGCAGCTTATCAGGGAAGCCACTCCGCTCGTGACCCATTCACGTTTATTAACGATTTTAAATGGATTCAACCATTTCCATTCAAAACGGTCTTTCTTTAAGACAATCGTTCGCGGTTCCGCATGTATCATGGACTCCCTTTTTTCCTTATCCAGCAGTTCAAATAACGTCAGTATCACCGGTCCGATTGTAATCCCTAAAAAGAAAGAAATAAAAACAGTCGTCCCCCTGGGAATAGCTTCAACTCCCCAGTATAAATGACGCATGCCTTCAATCAAAAGCGCAAAAGGCAAAATAGATGCAAGCGCCAACGCTTTGTTTTTACTGAGCAACGCAAGTACAATGGCGCCGATAAAAAAAAGCGGGTTGGCATAGGCCTGGATTAAATGGGCAAAGGGAATTAAGCTGCTGGCTAAGAGCAAGCTGACTGGAACGCTGACCAATACCCCGATCAGCGAACCCGCAGCCATTTTGCGCAGCGACTGACCAGCTAATCCGTACTTTTTCAAGAGCTGGGCATGTTCCACCATCGGACTCGTCATAACACCGCCGGGTATACCGGCAACCGCTGCTGGGACGGCATCCATCAAATTGTTGGCAATAATAGCCGAAATAAAGAAACACAGAATAATAATCGGTTGAACACCTGCAAGTACCAAAATTAGCGTCACAGGCACCAACACAGCCGTTTCATCCGTCCCTGGAATAATCCCAATAATCGTATAAATCATTGCCGCGGCAATTGCCGCACCGATCATCTCGGCAATAAGAACTAAATCCATTTATTACCTCTCGCTTTCATTCTCCTCAAAAGTCCGTTTTGGTTTAATAATGAACGAACTGAGGATGAATCCGGTAACTGCTCCGATTAAACCAAATAATAACGGCATAGGCGGATCATCAGGTGCTGCAAAATAGCCGCCCAATGTTGTCAAACTATTTATGATGATGGCAAGAATCAAATCCCTGATCCGCACAACATCATCCCAGATTTCAATGGTATCCGACTGATCTCTTCTTTGTAATGTCATCGTTTCTGACTCCTTTCTTCAAAAGTCTTTGACTCTCTCGAATTACTCGGTTAAAAACAATGCTTTAGCTGATCCTTTGTGAACGCGTGGCCATCTCTTCTGGCTTTGGACCTCTAAGTCTGGCCCATTGATCGGGCGTCCCGCTGAGAATCAGATCTGTCCGACGCAATTCATCCAGACTTGCACAACCAAGAAGCAACATAATCTCATTCATTTGCTGCTTCCATTCTTCGATGAGTGTAATTAGTCCCTCGCTACCGCTCGAAAGCGCAGTATGCAGAAAAATTCCGGAAACACCAATCGCACGTGCGCCGAGCGCAAGACCTTTAAGGGCATCAAGTGGGTGACGCACACCGCCAGATGCAAAAAAAGTTGCTTGGTCCAAATACGGCTGTGCTTCGAGCATTGAGATCACGGTCGATTGTCCCCAATCCTGTAAGTAATCAAAGCGCGCTCGGTCGCGGCGTTGATTTTCGATCGTGATAAAATTAGTACCGCCTTTACCCGCCACGTCAATGATTTGTACACCTGCATCAATGAGCCTTCGAAAAGTTGCACGGCTCATCCCGAACCCCACTTCTTTAACAACAACCGGCAGGTCGATGGAATGGGCGATTCTTTCCAGATTTTTCAGCCAGGACGAAAAGTCTCGATCTCCTTCTGGCATCACAACTTCTTGAGAGGCATTTAAATGGACTTGAAGACCATTCGCATCCAACATATCAATAGCCTGCTTTGCTGCCTCTTCATCCAATTCAGCTCCAATATTTGCAAAAATAAATCCGTTTGGATTCACTTGGCGCAGCACACGAAAGGTATCATGCAGTGCCGGATCTTTTAAAGCCGCTTTCTGTGAGCCCGATGCGATGGCAATACCGGTTGCAGCAGCCGCGTGAGCCAACGATTCATTGATCTTTTTTGTTTTCTCACTTCCCCCGGTCATTCCGTTAATGAAAAAAGGAGACGACCAAGTGCCAAACGGCAGCGTCGTCAAACTGTCAACTTTTGACAAACTCAACTCTGGAAGCGAATTGTGGACGAATCGAACGGAATCAAAATCATTTGTTTGATGCGTCTGGTAGGTTTTCTCGAACAGTCGAACATGCTGATCTTTACGTGATTCCATCTCCCTAGCTTCCTTTCATTTCGTATTTCTTATCACATACATGGAGCTCCAGAGGCACAATTCCTGCCTTCTTCCATGCCTCTTTGATCGCACTGGCATCGGTTTTGCGATCAACAAGTACAATACCGCAATCTCCACCGCCAGCTCCCGACGATTTAGCCGCTCCGCCATATTTTTCAGCAATTGTACACAGTTCATATAATTTTTCTGTTTCGATCGAGAGACCAAAAAGTGAAGAAAATCGAGATAAAATCCTGCGATTTTCCCGAACCCCACTGAGTATGTCCTTTGGCCGCTGCGTTAAAAAGCCTGCGATCATTTGGTCAACACATGTTTTGCTTTGCTTCAGAAAATCCAGATAGGCGTCCTCCCTGCCCTTTCTTTCCTGTTCCACTTGACTCACAAGCTGGGGCGTCGAGGACGGTGTCCCAGTCCAGCCGACAAGCAGATGCAGAGCAGACGGAAGCACAAGCTGTTGCACCGAGAGTCCCAGCCAATTTAGATGAAGCAGCTTGAGCCAATCCCTTTCTGATTGGAGGAGCTGCTTTAACCACATTCGATCGAACGAAGTGTACGCGATCCATCCACCATAAACACAGGCAGCAACATCTCCGCATGAGCCGTTTTCTTGAATGGTTAAATGAGACAATGCTGCTAATTTGAATACGATGCTCTGATCCACCTTTATTCCATAAAAGGCAAGCAGGGCACGAACGGTTGCAACCGTAACCGCAGCACTTGATCCCAGTCCATATTTTTTGCCGTTTCTATGCGCCAGCTCGCTGCTGATCGTCAATTGATAAACTGTAAGCTTTTTGCCAATGGCTTGTATGTAGCTTTCTGTATGTTCGATCGCTGATAGAACGAATCGAAACGGATGCTTTTGGTCAGAAACAAGCAAATGATTTTTCTCGCGCTTCCAGCTGGTGGCTTGATCCGACGATCGAATACGTCCGACCTTCTCAGTTTGACTGATTGTGACTGAAACAAATTGATCGACTGCAGCAATGATTGCCGGATACCCCGGTTCAGTCACTGCATATTCTCCTGCTATATAGAGCTTTCCAGGTGCTTTCTGAATAAAAGATGACACGTCTGTTTCTCCTTTAATGAATAGGATCCTCTAGAAACTGAACACCCGGACCGGGCTCGGCAGTTATTAATGCTTCTAAAGGGAAAAAGTCGGATAGATCGTCTAGAATCTGATCCACATGTTCTACTGAACAAATCAGTTTGACATTGGGACCGGCGTCAATCGTAAAATAGCACGGGATTCCCTGCTCACGTAGATGGGCAGCACGCCGCATCACGGTCAATGTACCCTCCTCCCAGTAGGTGAAAGGGGGAGTCGCAGCCAGCATTGTGGCATGCATCTTCAGCGCATTTGCTTCGGCTATTTCCCCAATCATCTCCAGATCGTGATGATGAATAGCCTGCTCCATCCTACCGAGATCCTTTTCTGCTTCCTTCATCCAAATCGGGTAAAAAGGTGATGTCTGGACGGTCCTCTTCATTCCTAAACGGCTGGATATCTTTTTTTTCTGCCGATTGACAGCAACAACCACAAGACGAATCCCCCAGTTTGCTGGATCGATTGGAACAGCATAAGAGTCTTCATCCTTTGTGCCTTTCATCCACTTAACAAAGCCGCCGTAAATTGAACGTGAAGCGGATCCCGATCCGCGCCGCGCGAGCCGTGAAAGTGCAACTCCGGAGCAGTCCAATCCATAAGCCCGAGCAGCAGATGCTGCCAGGGCTGCAAACCCTGACGCTGAAGATGCAAAGCCTGAGGCGACTGGGACGTGGTTGTTGGTTACGATCAGCGCGTATGTCCGATTTCCTGATTGATCCCGGACTTGATTCATAAATCGGATGATTTTTTCAGCAGAATGACCACTTAACACTTTTCCATCCATTATTATTTCATCACACGATAAACTCTGCTGCAGTGTAACACGGGTTTCTGTATAAAAAGCGTTGAGCGTCAATGATAAACTGCTGTTCATCGGCAAAATGAGTTGTTCATCCTTTTTACCCCAATACTTTATGAGGGCAATATTCGTATATGCGCGTGCGGCAGCCTGCACAGTGTTCACCTTCTTTCTCTTGGCATAGGCCAGTGAGTTTATCTGAAGTTATGCACTCATTTCATCGCCAAATGGCTGAATCCACGTTTGATGCGCTCCGGCACGCATCAGTTTTGCTGCGAGGTGTTTGGCTGTATGCTCATTTGGAGCCAGTGCAATCATGCAGCCGCCGCAGCCGCCTCCAGTCATTTTTGCCCCGATGGCTCCGCCGGTCATTGCAATGTGTACCAGCTGGTCTACAAAAGGATGACTGACGCCAAGCTCACGCAGAAGATGATGGGCATCCAGAAGGATACGGCCGAATTGCTCTTCTTTTGCCGATTCAAGTGCCTTGCGGGCATGCGAAGCGAGAAAACCTAACTTTTCGATTTTGCTTTGAACACTCAACCCCTGTGTCCAGCGCTGTTTTAACGCAGCAACCGCTTTTTTAGTCTCACCTTTGATCCCGGTGTCAGCAATGACCAAGCAGGATCGAAGAGTTTGCTTAATCCACTCGGGTCCTTTCTCTCTGGTGAAATATATCGGACGGCTGCCACTAGCTGCAGTCGCATCAAGCCCACTCGGATTACCATGACAACATTTCTCTGAGATGCCGACTAGCCTAAGCAAAGTCTTTTGATCCAGAGGTGTTTTAAAATAATCGAAAAGACTGCGTACGACTGATATAGCAATGGCAGCACTCGATCCCATCCCCCGTTCAACTGGAATCGTACTGTCAATAGATACAGCTATGTTTTCTTCAGGCTTATGCAAGACCTGCAATGTCACCGGAATAATTTTCTTCAATCCAGCAATTTTATCCGGACTTTCACTTAAAATACCATCATAGAAGGCACAATGCAGCTGAATAGCTCCCTGGCATCCAGTCGTTTCCGTAACTGCGCGTGCTGCGGGAACGGGCATCGCAATCGCTGGCTGACCGTAAACCACAGAATGTTCGCCGATCAGGATTACTTTGCTGCTACTTGTCCCAATACCAACATCTATTTTCGTCATCTTTACGTACCAACTCTCAATAACAAATCTTTCGTTATATTTAAAATGATTATTGATAATTTACGAACACAATCAACCAATCAGAAATCCATAATCTTGGGGAATTGCTCAACCCATCAAAAATCTATGCTTTTTTGTCAAAGATTTGCAACCTGTTCAAAATTGATCCAAACAATTATCGTTCGGAACTCTTTATATTTTACTGATAATGATTATCATTTTCAAGTTTTATATTCGGGTTTCATCATTCCTTAAACGGATTCTGGTTTTTATCACAAATCTCTAAAGCCAGAAAATTTAGTAACGATCCCTGTGCATTAGGTTCGAAATAGCGAATCGAATTAGTCGAGTGAACATGTTTCAGCGAGATGAAACATCGGAAAATCAAATGGGAACACTCGCACCGCCTATTCGAGACTCCCGCCTTCACTTAGTTACGAGGGGAAACTTATAAAAAAATGAAGCCAAGGACGACATTTTCTATGGTTGAGTCTGTCCGAAGTCGTGATCTTTATCATTCCGTATAACACTTTCCTGTATTACTATTGAAGGTGTGGTGGACAATGATTCAAGTCATTTTACTCAAAGAAGGTGATGTGTCATGCCAAGAAAAACCAATGATGGACCGGTCATTCAGATGGAGAAAGAAACCATCACGAAAATGATTGAGATTTATTGCCGTAAGAAGCATCATCGTCAAGCGTTGTGCGACGACTGCCACAACTTAAAGAACTATGCGCTGACGCGGCTTTCTTATTGCCCATTTGGCGAAAAGAAAAGTGCCTGTTCCAACTGCAAGATTCACTGTTACCGTCCGGAATACCGTAGGAAAATAAAAACGGTGATGCGCTACGCCGGTATGTGGATGTTGCTTTATCATCCCGTTTTTTCAATCAAACATTTGCTCAAGAGATGAGAAAGATTATTGTGTCCTTCATTGTCACCTAGCGTCCTGACACAGAAGAAATCTTGTTGACTGGAAAGTCCAAACCTTGGTGCCTGTTTTCTCAACATGATCCAAGATTTTACCCATTCCTTTCTCCCATCAACCATTTATGAATCCAAATGGCGGCCTGTGATCCATCTCCCATAGCAATGGTCACTTGTTCTGAATGAGCGACGACGTCTCCAGCAGCCCAAACGCCAGGAATATTGGTCATTTTTGTTCTAGGATTGACTAGAATGTGTTTGTTTTCTAGAATCTCGACGCCTAATTGTTTAGCCAAATCCGATTTCACTTCATTTCCTCCAAAAGCAACAAATGCATGCTCCCCGGCTATTTTTTGACCATTTGTTAAAATGACAGCTTTTAATTTCGATTCATCAGCTTCTACCTCTTGAACCGGAGACTCTATGTATTGAATACGTTGACTGTGAAGTTTGTCCATTATCGTCTCACTTACCTTTTTTTGCTCGTGATTAATATAAATAAGGTCCTTTGTCCAATAAGTGAGTATTAACGCCATATTTGCACCGACATTTCCTGAACCAATCACCAATGTTGGCTTATCTTTCACTTCATAACCGTCACAATCCGGGCAAATATAGACACTTATTCCTAAGCAGGAGAACAAATTAGGGATGTGAGGAATGCGATCCATAACACCTGTAGCTATTAATACCGTTTGACCTAAAATCATGCTATTTGATTCAGTCTGTATTTCAAAATGATCTTTATTTTTTTCCGCTTTGACAGCCTTGTCATTTAAAAATTCTACTCCCAAATTTTTGGCTTGTTCGGTTCCAATATTTCGAAGTTCTTGACCACTGACTCCATCCGGATACCCTAAAACATTATGATAGCTCTTGCATAAAGTTGATCTTCCATCATTCGAATCGATAACCATCACACGATGTTTGTATCTTCCTAATTGGATAGCCGCTTGCATTCCAGCAATGCCGCCTCCGATAATAATGCAATCGTAGATCATTTTTAACCACCTTACTTTATTTTTTGCTTAAAAAACATGTTATTTAAAAGGATGCTCACATTTTCTTCTAATATGTTTAATGTTAGAAAACTTTTTCGTAGAGATTTAAAATGATGGGTTTGAACCTTACTATTTCAAAAAGAAAAAGTTCTACAAAATCAGGGAGTACCTCTTTTCATTAAAAACGTGGTATCATTTTACTTAACCCTCCATAGTTATATGAATATTCACTAAAAGGAGCGAGGTCATGAAGAGATACCATTGGATTAAATGGCGAACATTCCTTATTTGGCTCTCAATTGTCGTCATCATCGGTGTTTTGTTATGGATAGGCGGGCCAACATCTTGGGGTATTGCTTTTGCGATTATAGGCATGTTATTCCAGCTGTTTTTTGCCGTACTCATTATCATCATTCAGTTTGTCGCACTATTTTGGTTTCTGGCTCGAGGCCGTACATACTGGATTATGCCGGGTGAGACAGGGTCCACTTGGGATGATTACAGAGGTAACCCTGAAATTGTCGAAAATGCCAAACGGATTGTAACCTTACTTAAGGGAGTAAAGGAATTTAAAAAAATGGGGGGTGAAGCGATCCGGGGAATGCTTCTTTGCGGACCACCGGGTACAGGAAAATCCTATCTCGCTCAAGTCATCGCGAATGAAGCCCAAATTCCCTTTGCCTATGCATCGGCTCCAAGTTTTCAAAATATGTTCTTTGGTGTAGGGAACTTGAAAGTGATGAATCTCTACCGAAAGGCAAGAAAACTAGCCAAAGTATACGGTGCCTGCATCATCTTTATCGATGAAATCGACGCCATTGGGATGTCTAGGCAAGCAAGCGGAGGCGGAGGAGGACTCGGGGCGATGTTCGGTATGGGCGGTGGCTCGGGTCTACTCAACGAACTGCTCTTACAGATGGACCCGCCGAACATTGATAATTCCCGCTTTGCTAAGTTTCTTCGCTCCCTTGGACTGCGTCGTAAGAAAGCCGAACGACGTGCCGTGTTAACCATTGGGGCAACCAACTTGCCAGATGTTCTTGATCCTGCCTTACTACGACCCGGACGTTTTGATCGAAAACTTTGGGTCGATTCGCCCGACTATGATGGACGTGTCGATGTCTTCCAATATTACCTTAAAAAGGTGAACTGTGACGATTCCCTAACTCCGGAGAAAGCAGCATTAGATACGATTGGCTATAGTCCAGCACAGATTAAACACATCGTTAACGAATCGATCGTGATCGCTCATCAACGTGGCTCTCAAGACGCCAGCTATGAAGATTTCCGTTCCGCCATGGAGACCTATGAGTGGGGTCTTAAGCAGCCACTTCGCTCAATGAATGAAGATGAGAAACGAAACGTCGCCTACCATGAAGCCGGCCATGCCGTTGCACAGTACTTATTAAAGCCTCATGAACGGGTCTGGAAAGTGACGATTATTCGCCGAGGCGGTGCTCTTGGTCTAGCTGCGACGAAGCCAACACACGAGAGGTATAATCGAAGTGACAGTGAAATTTTAGCAGAAATCCAAGTTTGTTTAGCAGCACGGGCTTCTGAAGAAACGTTTTTAGGGAAAAAATTAAATGGGGTAACATCCGATTTAAAACAAGCCACGGAGCTCGCTGGTGTTTACCTCGGAATGGTTGGCATGGGTGATGAGCTATTCAGCTGGCTATCCATAGGTTCTCCGGCTGATGCTCTTAAACAACTTCGTCCAAAGATTAACGTGCTTTTGAAAGATCAAATGAATCAAGTCAAAGCATTAGTCAAAGAACAGGCAGAATTCGTTCATAACATTGCAGAAGAATTATTGAAACGCGGGGATCTTACAGGTGAGGAAATTGAAGAAATCTATGTTCAACTGAATGGTCATCCTCGATCCGAAGTGCCAGAATTAAAAGTACATGCTGATTTGGAATCTATAACTTCAATTCATAAGAATACATCAACAGAAAATGATCAAAAAGACTCTGATAAATAAAGTGAAGCTTCCATCAGTGGGTTTTCTTCATTCCCCACTGATGGTTAGCTGAACCAATCGGACCTTTACGGGCAGTTGACCCCCACCTATCTTCTTTGAATACTCCAGGATCTTGGGGGTCTTACTGCCCGTTAAGGCGGGATAAAGGCTATTTTTAAGGGGTGTCAATTAAATTTTGCCCCCTTTTTTAAACGTTTATTGATCAGCACTGACTAACAGACTTTATATTCACGATATCATAGAGTTCCTCAAGTTTTTGGATTTGATAGGTTGGTTTAATCTTGGTGTGGTTAGGTGTCATTTCAGGATTGAACCAACACGTATCGATTCCGGCTACCTCGCCACCTTTTATATCAGAGGTTAATGAATCACCGATTATTAAGGTTTCTTCCAAAGAAAAATGAGGAATTTGGGCAAACACATAATCAAAAAATTCCTTCATTGGCTTTTGAAACCCTGTGTCTTCTGAAACAAAAATATCCTTAAACAAAGGAAATAGCCCTGCGTCACGCAACCGTTTGTCCTGAGTCTCAGCAACACCGTTCGTCACAATATATAAATCAAACTTGTTTTTGAGATCTTCTATTAATTCAATTGCCCCACTAATCAGCTGATGACCCTCTTTCAAAAAATTACGGTATTTCATTCCTAAACTAAAGCCATCGACCTCTTGTCCATACTCCTTAAATAGTAAGGAAAAACGTGTACTCGCAATTTCATCACGCTCAATTTTCCCTTCTTCAAAAGACCGCCATAATCCTTGATTTATTTGTTTATACCGTGCCTCAATATCTATGGTTAAAGGAATACTTTGTTCCTCAAAAAGTGACCGCAAAGCAAAATCTTCCGCTGCCTGAAAATCTAAAAGTGTATCATCTACGTCAAATAAAAGCGTCCGATAATGTTTCAATATTCCGCCCCCATTCTAACTTTTTTATCTATTATAACACGTTTAGTCACGACGGATTATAGACTCATAGATATCCCCAAAATCCTATATTACCCTATAAATTTTGCTAATTCTTGATTGAATTTGTCTCGCTCATCCCAAAATAATCCGTGACCACTATATTCAAATGGGACAAGTTTAGCATTTTTTATTTCTTGTTTTTGAGCCTCTGCTAGTGGAAAATGACATACTTTGTCATGAATGCCATGCAGAATGAGTGTAGGAATCTGAATTTCCCCCATATCTTGAAATAACTTTTCTTCGTATAACCATGTGTTGGCAACCTTTGCCGTTGACCAACTTGCCGCTTGTAATCCTAATTGAAAAAACCAATCCGAAAAAGGCTCTGTGATATGTTGGAAGAAGAACATGTTACCAAATCCCTGTAACATATTCGGACGGTCATGATAAGTATCTTGAATAATTTGCTTGACATCCTCTGTTTTAAGTCCATAAGGAAAATACGGACGTTGTATAAGACTAGGTGCCGCAGCTGCAAGAAGAGCTAGCTTTGAAACTCCATACCCACGATGCCTCGCTACATATCGAACGGCTACAGCTCCTCCTGTAGAATGACCTGCAAGCGTAATATTTTGTAATTTGAGAGCACCAATGACACTTCGAACATCATCAGCTAAGCGATCATAATCATATCCTTCCCAAGGTTTATCTGACTGGCCAAATCCTCGAAGATCCATGCCAATACAACGATAACCCATTTGGGAAAGCTGATTAAATTGATATTCAAACATCTTGTGATTCGCCGGCCAGCCATGAATAAATAAGATCGTCTTTTGGCTCATCCGATTGATATCCTCTACATAAATATGCACATCCGACTCTACTCTCACGTAATATCCCAAGTCGCTACCCCCGTTAATAAAAGTCTCATGGTAGAAACTATATTCAAGGAGACATCCTGTCTTAACCAGAAATTTCAAAATTCACTTTTAAATTTTATAGTATCGCTCTCTGCATAAAAACAACGACATACTAAGCGCATCCGTGTAATCCCTATTTATTAATAAAAATATTGTTTCCCTTAGCAGAAAATAATTGGACCTATTTACTTCTTATCTTGTTACATTTTTTAAATAACTGAATCAATTTCATAATTCCATATTTTAAAGAAACATAGACCTGCAGAATTTTGATACTTTTAAAAAATTTTAAGTTTAAGCAACTTGTTGTTGATTTAACATGGCATTGATGCGATCAGCAGCTAATTTTGAAGCATTATAAACTAAAGTCACTAGGTCAAAATGAACTTTGGCACGTTTTCCAGTACGATAACGAACATTGTTCAGTTGAAAGTATTCCTTGAGATAAGCATTTACACGTTCCACAGCAGTACGACGTTTAAATATCGTTTTCCAAGCTTTTGATCCTCGAGCTGGTGCTGTATATTTTCTAAGATCTGTTGTGATTTTCACTTTGTACACCTTTTGACAGAGACCTTCGTTAGCTAAAGGACAGTCTTTGCATTCACTAGGCCGAGTGTATTTTAGTGTTTCATATTTTTTATCAAAACTATCATAACGATAGGAATGCTCACGGACACAAGTAGGTGTGAAATGTTTATCGAAGCCAATAGGTTCAGGCTCATTCCGTTTATTATAAGCAATAACAGCTTGATGTCCAATTCGATGAATTTGCGAATAAATAGGTTCGAAATCATAACCTGCATCCATTGTTTCATAACGTAGAGTTGGAATAGGCACTCGCCCTTGAATCCCTTTTAATAAAGGAATCGCTGCCTTTCCGTCATTCAGATTGCCAGAAGAGAAGAGCGATTGAAGAATGTATTGGCTCGTTGTTCCAACAGCTAAGTGAGCCTTATAGCCGTACCAAAAGACATTTTTCCCTTCGCTATTCTTCTTCACGCCCCACTCTGGATCTTGGGGAATCTCAGCACGAAGCTCGGCTAAAGGAACGTCCAACTGATCTTCAATTTTCTTTTCAAAAAGAGGGGTACTGGCTTCTCGTTCTGCTTTTTCAACCAACCATTGTTCGCGGTCTTCCTTTGATTTGCGCCCACGCTTCTTAGGTTCAGTTTTTGGTTTTTCCTCTTTTGGAGGTGCCTGATCTTTTGCTTCAAAGTGTGTAGCATCAATGGCAACTGTATCGTCCGTGATAAATTCTTCTGTGATCGCTTGATGAAGAAGTGTTTCTTGAACCTCTTCCATAACGTTCGATTCACTGATGATCGTAATCATTCTTGAATAGGCAGCTTCTGAAGGTACCGAATCGGATACCAAAAAACCGCAGTCAAGACGGAAAATCAAATCATTCTTTAAGCGTTTAATTAAATCTTTAATGAATGGAATCCGTTCTGAAATTCTAGCAACCAAGGAGTAAATCATAGCTGCATAATTTAGCTCAACCGGTCTGCCAAAACGTGATTTTTTCGTTACTAAAGCAAAGATTGGATCAATGTCAATAGTAGAAAAAATAGCCTCAAATCGCTGGGTAGGTTCTAAATCATATAATTCTTGCAGGTCAAATAGGCTTCCTTGTCGTATAATAGTCATAGGGAGTCTTCCTCCAGTCTTAGAGTTAGTGTGGTTACTTACTCATTTCGACATTTTGGGGAGGTACTCCTTTTTTTGCGTCTCAGAAGCCTTGAGGCTCTAAGGGTTTAATTTATGAAATTGATTCAACCGTTTCACAATATTTAAAATAATGTATTAATTCAATGTCTAAAAATTGTACTAGTCTTCTACTATCATCACCGGGGAGATGGGGTCTTTCAAAGACTTAAGGATTCGAGGAGCTGGGTGCATTACATTCAAGCTTGCTACGCGGGGTAGTTCAATTAAAACATACTTAATGAATATTTTTCTGCCAGCATTTCTAATAATTTTACCCCGGCAACGCTATTTCCTTTGTCATCAAGGGCAGGTCCTGAAATGCCAATGCCAAACCGGTTTGGGACAGCGCCTAATATGCCGCCGGACACACCACTTTTTGCCGGAATGCCAACACGGACCGCAAATTCACCTGATGCATTATACATCCCGCATGTTACCATAAACGTTTTACATAGACGGGCAACATGCGCTGGCATGATTCTTTTTTTTGTAACTGGATCGATGCCACCTAACGCAAATACGATTCCAATTCTCGCCAAATCTAAGCAATCCACTTCAATTGCGCATTGTTTTGTATATAAATCTAACAGCTCTTCCACGTTTTCATCAATGATGCCATGCTGTTTCATGAAATAACATAAAGATCGATTTAAATGCGACGTTTCGAACTCAGACTGCGCCACTTCTTTTGAATAGTGGATCTCTTTATTTCCTGTTAGCAATTGAATAAAAGATAAAATACTTGTAAATCTTTCTTCAACAGAATTTCCTTTAATCATATGAGTCACAGCTAGTGCTCCTGCATTGATCATCGGATTAAGCGGTTTGGATGGCTTACTCATTTCTAATTTCACAATAGAGTTAAAAGGGTCACCTGTAGGTTCATAGCCAACTTTACTGAAAACAAGCTCTTCTCCACGCTGAATTAATGCAAGCGCAAGCGTCAATACTTTTGAAATACTTTGAAGTGTGATTTTTTCTTTTACATTCCCTGCAGAAACATACTTTCCATCAGGAAAATAAATCGCAATGGATAAATCATCGCGATTTGCCTTGCTTAATGCCGGAATATAATCTGCCACTTTTCCCATCTTGGTGTAATGTTTTGCTTTTTTTAAAAATGTTTCTAATTCACTATTTGTTTTACAAGGCATATAAGGTCACCAACTTTTTTTGGAATATAAATATGTCATCTGTTATTGATTTTACCTTTATCTTCACTTGTTTAAACGGTGTCAGACCATCTTTCTACACCTATAAGGTAGAAAATACTCTCAGTCATCAATGAACAATAACACCATATGAATGCCAATCAAAATAAACCCAATGAAAACCTTTTAACGTTTTCATTGGGTCGTGTCATTTTTTCACCTTATTCTACTGTAAGTTCTCTGACTTGTTTCTCTGCTTTTCTATCCATAAACCAATAGTACATACTAAGCAGTATCATCCCTGTCATTAATATTGTATACCACTCAATAGCTTGATTTAGCCCAATCCAATGCGCAATAAATCCTAGACCTAATACAGGGAGACTCACGCCTAAATACGTTAATACATAAAACGATGCAATGATGTCACCACGTTGTTGATCTGGCGAAATGTTATTCGTTAATGCCAGACTACCTGCAAAAGTTGGACCATGTCCAAAGCCAATTAAAACAGTTGTTAAAAATAACAAGACAAGCGATTGTGTTAATAATGTTAAAACTAAAGCTACGAGCCCTAAGATTAATAGAAGATATCCTGTTAACACTAAACTTTGCACGGGTAACTTTTTCAGAGTGAGTTGACTAACGGTTGAAATAATAAGAACAAGAGCAACGATGGCTCCCGAAATAACTAAATTAGAACTCCCAACTAATTGATTCGTATAACTCGGAATAACCGAAAGCATTAAACTCATGATTGACCATGCCACGAAAGATGTCATCCCAGATAAATAGAATCGTCCACGAATGGCATTTGGCACAAAAGGCTTATGAAGTTGAATCGTTTTTCGGGGTCTAACTTTTTCACTCATATATAGTAATCCAATAAAGCCTGGAACGGCGAGTAAGATATGGATGAGATACGATAGTTTCGTCGGAAGCGGGGCATATTCGCCCAAGAACCCGGATAATATTGGCCCAAGTGCATTACCTACTGTAACAGCCATTGCGCCAATGAAAGCCGCTTTGATTCTGTTTTGTTTTTTATCTAATTCCGTTAATGCTGCAACGGCAACCCCATTTAACATACCTACGGACAGACCTTGGAAAACGCGAGAGATTAAGAGCATAGTAATATTGTTTGATAGGACAAAGAACAGAGATCCAATGATCGAAAACATCACACCTGGGATGAGTAGTTTTCTTCTCCCCAATTGGTCTGATAACTGTCCAGATATAATAATCGTTGGAATCACAACAATGGCATAGATGGCAAAAAGGAGCGTAACCATACCTGGTGATAAATGCCATTCTATACGGTAAACAGCTAACAATGGGGAAGGAATATTCGTTCCGAGAAGCGTGATGAATAGACTATAGGCAACCAGCCAAAATGCTACGGTACGATTGGAAAAAATAGAATTTAATCGGTTCCCAATGATATTCAGCGCGGGATTCTGATCAATGACATTCACGTGAATGACATCGATTAAATTTTCGAGCTGCTTTAACACTTTTTCAAGGTTGTTATCCTCTGTTGTAAGAGAAATTTTCATTCGGGAAGTATGTTGTTCTTTATACTTTCCAACCGTTAATGTATCGATATTAAGTCCCGATTGACTAAACAAACTAGACACTTTAGTTAATATTCCAGGCTGATCTTTAACAATAACCGAGATTTGGCGCGTTTGCATGGGATCCATTCCTCCTTCTCTTTTAGATGATGTTTAAAAAGTCTGGGAAAAAGTGCTGCCAGATTTCTACGTCAGCTTACTTATCCTTTCCTCAACCATATGTTTCAGTGCACTAAGCTACTCTTCCTTGAATTTCTCAACTCTTCCGTCCACCATTAAATTTCTTTAAGTATAATTTTATGATATCATCCTATTAGGTATATGGATAATATCTGTTTTATCTGTTTATCATACCTAAAAGGTATACTAGTCAGGGGGATCATTGATGGATATTAGACAGCTCCGCTATTTTTTAGCTATAGCCAAAGAAGGGCAAATTACTCGGGCAGCAAAGAAACTGAATATTGAACAACCCCCATTGAGTCGGCAATTAAAAATGATAGAAGAAGAACTCGGTGTCACGTTATTTGATCGAAGTGGAAGACAAATGAAATTAACCGAAGCCGGAACCATTTTACAAGCTAAAGCAGAAAGTATTATTCAACAACTCAATGAAACGGTGACTGAGATACAGGAAATAGATCAAGGAATCCAAGGCATGCTTTCCATTGGTTCAGTATTCTCATGCGTATCCTTATTACCGGAAAAAATAGCTTTGTTTCGTGAACACTATCCACGCGTCACCTTTAAAATTTTAGAAGGGGATCATACCGTATTAGGTGAGTATTTAGAGAGCCGGAATATTGAATTGGTCTTGACAAGACTGCCCTTTGAATCAAATTATGATCCAATTAGATATTCAACTCTTAGTCTACCCTCCGATCCTTTTGTCTTTGTGGTGCCCAAAAAACGGAATTGGCGCCCCTCGCAGTCTTCCTTTCTATTAAAAGACTTAGAAAATATTCCCCTTATCGCCTTAAAAAGTGACCGAACCATTCAACTGAATGAAAAAATCGTCAACGAATGTCGACGACTAGGTTTTGAACCAAATATTATATGTGAATGTTCAAGTGTTTCTATCACCATTGCCTTAGTTATCGCTGGCATAGGTGTGACCATTCTTCCAAAATCAGTTCTTTCTTCCTTTTCAATCTCTGATATAGAGTTATTTGACTTACCTGATATTACAGTCCAATCGGAAGTGGGGATTGTATGGCTGAAGAACCGCTATCTTTCAAAAAGTGCCAGGCGGTTTATTGAGTTGTTTGAATTAGATAATGAGGAATAGTACTGTCTTGTCAACGCGTTTATATCTTAGATTTAGAAAAAGAAGGCGAACTTGAAAGTATAGCTATTCAACTTAAAAATATTGTTTTAATGGACTAATAAAGGCATTAAACAGAGCAGGAAATAGTCTCCTGCTCTGCTATCCGTTCTTTATTGAATTCCCACCATTCAATATACCTATTTTCAAATTAGCTCCGAAAACGACAAACCGTCATAATCACAAATACTTACTGTTTTCCACGAGCGGTTTTATCACTAACTGTCAACTGCACTTCTTGACTAATATTTCCGGCGGCGTCTTCTGCATATACACTTACTTCTGTGCCGAGTTTTTGTTTTTCAATCTTGACATTGAATTTACCTTTTTTATTAGCTGTAGCACTACCTAGTTCGGTATCTCCAGCTTTAACAATGACTTTAGTGTTCGCTTCTGCTGTTCCTTTGACAACTTTATTCACGTCGGTTAAACCGTCAACCACTGGCTTTTCCGGTGCTGTTACGTCTTTTTTCTCAATCCCAAACTGATCGATGATGTATGGTTCCATCCCTTTATTCCGATCGATTTCATACGAAACTACTGTTAATCGATTTTCATCAATCGTTACACTGGCGAAGTTTTGAATTGCTCCACGAACTGGTCTCGATGAATCTTCTGGATCGGAACCGTATTTTGCTGCATGGTTTTCTTCCGCAAGTTCAAACTTGTTGTAATATGCTTCTCCCAGTATTGGATCTTGATTTTTGTAATAGACTTTCGGACCAGATGTAGCCGGAATAAAATAGATCGACCCATCCGGATTTACCGAATATTCAATGGTCTGTCCATTTTTTATTTCTTTAATTTTTGTTGGTTCTGTTGCTTCGTTATCTTCATTAATCGGTTTAGAGCGGGCATAAATATGATCGTGTCCTTGGAATACAAAATCGACGCCTAATTCAGCAATGACGGGTGCAATTTTGTTTCTAACACCGTTTTCGCCAATAATATCCTCGTCTGTCGCATGATTTGAGGTTGTATAGGGTCCTTTATGCATTAAAACAACAACCCATCTTGCGCCATTGGCCTTCGCTGCTTGAATATCTGACTTCATCCATTCCATTTGTGCAGGTGTGAAATCTCTATACTTTTCGGATGATTCGTTGTTATTTAATACGACAAAATGCGTATTGCTGTAATCATAGGAGTAATAAGCACCTGTCGTTGTGTCACTGTTTGGTACCTCTTGTATGTTAAAGTGATCAATAAAAGCATTTGGCTGCTTTTCATGGTTTCCAGCAGCAGGTGCAACCGTAGTATTTCCCCAAGTTTGTTTACTATTGTCGATTAACCAGTCCCACTGATCTTCCATGCTTCCTTTATCAACGAAATCACCGGTCACTGCCATAAAGTCATAATCTTTTATCGTCTCCGCTGCTTTATTAAAGGTTTGGGCTGCTAATTTGGCTTCTTCCTCTGTTTTCGCCTGTGGATCGGTGAGGTTCATAAACGTGAACGCACCTGATTTAGGAGCTGTTTTAACTGTTCCTACTTCGCTCCATATACCAAGTTTCTCGTCGCCAACTCGATATTGATATTCCGTATTGGCTTTTAAACCTTTTGCTTCCGCTTTATGTACGACCTCTTCTTTATCATTTGTCGATACATAGCTGATTCCTTTAAACTTTTTTGCTTTCTTAAAATTAGGGCTTTTACTTGTTTTTTCTATGATTTGCAGATCACTCGCCCCAGATGCAAGCGTTGTATACCAAGTGAAACCTTTTGTCGTCTTGGTATCCCCAGTAAACGTAAGAATAACCTTTTTCACGTTCCCGATTGGAGCATTTGGATCAGGGGTAACATTCGAAGGACTCTCCGCTGCGTCTGCTGGCGTACTAGGAGGGACAATAAACATACCTAACGCTAAAACGAACACTGCGGCAATGGCTATTACTCTTTTAAAAATAGTAAACTTCAAAATTTGCTTCCTCCTCTTAAATAGTTAAATAGATTTTCTACCTATTTCCAATTCTACAGAAGGAATTTAAACTAAATGTTAACTGAGTATGAATATTTCTTAAAGTTTCAATATTTATAAGATTAGTATCCGTATCTAATGAATTGATAACGAATGCTAATCTAGTAAAACTTGTGGACAGCAATAGAAGGGGGCAGCTCTATCATCCAAAGTGTAAGAATCGGTTAAACTCGGATAAATAATTTCACAAAAATAAGATTCTTAACTTAGGTGAAGAGTGGTAGAAAAGTGATGATGTCAAGTCAGTCTCTATATATTAAAAATCCTTCTTAAAAAGAATCAAAATCCTAAAAAATCACTTTAAATTAGTAATACGAGTAAACAATAAGAGCATGTTTTGAACTAATATGATCAAAACATGCCCTAATAGAGTCTTTTATTATTAAAATTCCTCGTATTTTGCCGGATCCTGATTTTGCAAACGACCATTTGGCTGACTCAACTTACCAATTGTTTGCATTTCTTCATCAGTTAACGAGAAGTCAAACAACGACAGATTCTCAAGTTGTCGCCCTGGAGATGACGCTTTAGGAATTGGCAATGCGCCAAGCTGAATATGCCAACGAAGAATAATTTGAGGAATTGACTTTCGATGACGATCTGCAATTTTTTGGATCGTGCTATCCTTTAAAACTTCACTTGCTCTTCCAAGTGGACTCCATGATTCTGTCACAATGCCATGTTCCTTATCAAAGGCTCTCTGTTTTTCTTGAGAAAAGTAAGGATGCAGTTCAACCTGATTCACACTTGGGGTTATACCCGTTTCTTGAATCAAGCGTTCCAAATGTTCCGGAAGAAAGTTACAAACGCCAATCGAACGAATAAGTCCCCATTTCTTAGCATCAATCAAGGCTCTCCAAGCATCAACATACAGATCCTTGCTTGGATTTGGCCAGTGTATGAGATACAAATCATAATAATCTAGACCCGCTCGTAAAAGAGATTCTTGAATCGTTGTGATAGCCTCATCGTAGGCGTGGTGACGTCCAGGTAACTTAGATGTGATACGCAATTGCTCACGCGGGACTGAACTGCGCCTTACCGCCTCACCCAGCGCCCCTTCATTCTCATAGTTAAAGGCTGAATCAAGCAAACGATACCCTACATCGATCGCGCTTACTATCGTGTTTGCACCCGCTGTACCATTCAATTTATACGTACCAAAACCGATTGCTGGAAGTGTTAAACCGTCATTAAGCGTTATTTCTGGAATGTCAGTCACTAGCGATCTCTCCTTTCTTATTACTATTAATTTAGCATTCCAGAATCTTTAAGTCTAACAAACTGCTATTCATATTCATTTTTTAAAGTGTTCAATAAAGAATATCGTATATATAGTTAAAAGAGTAGTTATTAGGGAATGAACATACAAGAATTTGATTCGTTTAACAATATATGTTTAATACGTAAAAAGACCATGCAGTGGTCTTGAGCTGCATGGCATAAGGTCCATTTACTGTATTAATAGCTACTTCCAGACATAGCCTTCATGAAGTATTCATAATCATAGTTGTCTGAACTTTTTACGGTATCAATTTTCCATTTATCTCCTTCTTTCTTAAGATTAATGCTGTAATCATCTCCTGTTGATTCTGGAGTTGTATTATCGAAGACATCACCTGCATGTTTGATCGCATATTCGACAAAGGCTTTTTGGGCTTCATATGTTGACGAGTATTTCCCTTTATTGTCATCAACAAATTGTTTACCAAGTTTTTTTATCTCTTCGTCCATGTTATCAAACAACAAGACTTTTGGCGTTACTTTAACGGTTGCATTCTCAGGGAAAGCTGAGTCTATTTTCAACTCAACACTTCCTTTGTTCGCATTTGCAGATTTAAACTCATGATAAACATGCTTCAATTCTTCTTGAGACATGTCTCCAAATTCGTTAGTTGCGATGTCCTTAAACACCGATTCAACCTGTTTTTTATCTTGGCTTGCGTTATTGGATACCAAAGATTTATATTTTGGATTTTCTTTATCAAAGAAGACCGTTTGGATATAGGCGTTCAGCGCATCCTTGATTTCTTCTTGATTATCTTTGTAATCTTTTGCATTCACTTTAAGAACAATATCTTTTGTTTTTTCAACCATCTTCGGTTTAAAATGCAGTTCATATTTTTGATCTTTGGCAACTCTAAAGACAATAAAACCAGTTGTAGATTTCCCTTTGGGAAGATCTGCGGCATCGAGCCGTTTGAAGTTATCGGTTTCATCATACACGTTCTCGTCTGAAACTTTTTCATTATTTGAATCATATAAAGCAAAATCTGCTTGATCAACATACAAAGTATCTTTTGAGTCGTTTGTAACACTAACATTTAACGCAAGAAGCGCATCTTCATCCGTATTTTCCTTTCCATCGCTCGTGATATAGGTCCCATTTTTGATCGAAACTTTGGCGATATCTGATGTAGCTTCTCCCTCTTTACTCGTTTCACTCTTTTGACCGCATCCAGACACTAATAAAACAAGTAAAAGCCCCACCAAAGATAGCCACTTCACCTTCACCATCTAATGACCTCCCATAGTTAAAATAAGGGTGTTACTACTTTTCACTGGGTAACGGCATTTTACTTAATTGCCACTCAGTTCACTTTTATTTAGAAATGAGTTACTCCAGTGTCGAAATTCTAAAGTTATTTATACTGTTTAAATCATCAATTATGTTAAATACAAGCTAAAAAAAAGAAAAACGAGTCTAGCTTAGTCTATAAAAAATCCGTTTTCACAAGAATTAACTCGAATCATGTCTTAGTGAGAAGGATCAGAACCCATTTGATGCCGGAAATTTATATATTATAGAAAGGATGGAGGGAGTCAGTAAACAACGATGAGTTTTTGAATTGCATTTAATATTCACGTTCTACAGTAACAATGAATAGACTAGGCCA
Organism: Terrilactibacillus tamarindi; assembly: GCF_009718825.1. Classification (GTDB taxonomy): domain Bacteria; phylum Bacillota; class Bacilli; order Bacillales; family Sporolactobacillaceae; genus Terrilactibacillus; species Terrilactibacillus tamarindi. The sequence goes on from NZ_WNHB01000006.1 coordinate 62,897, forward strand.
TACAGGAAGGGGTGTGGGGATATTGTGAGTCAAATATTCAAAAGTAAATGGATGATTATCACGGGTATTCTCCTTTGTCTTGGTGTATTGACATTTATCATTATTGGTCAGCGTCTGGCATCTCCAAATAGAACGCTCGAGAAATTTAACACAGCTATCACAGGTGGCCATGTCAAACAACTTCAGGAAATCTTAATATCAGGAGACAAAAAAGTCGAAATAAATGATGAAGCATCAAAGGCACTCATTAAGCACTTCAAGGAGAATAAAACCGTTTATAAAAAAGTGCAGAATCAACTAAAACAGGACATCGAAAAAGAAAATAATGACTCAAGCAGACTATTATCTCTGTCACCGTCAGGGAAAACGATGCTGTTTTTCACCCAATATAAAGTCAAAGTTCAACCTCAGATGATTACTGTCTCGGGCAAACGTGACAACGAAAAAGTAGAATTAGAAATTAATAATCAAGTCATTCCTGAGACAGGCAAAAGTCAGACGTACGGTCCTGTTTTTCCAGGCAGTTATCAGGTAAAGAAAAAAGTGATAAATGAGCTAGGCATTTTTATAAAAAATGAAAAGATTTCAGTTTGGGACAAAGAAAATTCAGTTACGGTTGATTCGAAGACCTGGATACAGGATGACCCGAACATTCAAAAGAATATTGTTCAGACAGTCCACCAGTTCAATCAGGAAGTTTCCTTATGGGAAACATCTGAATATGATCCCGCAAAACTGACATCTGCAACCTCAAATGTCCAAGAATATCAGACATCATTGCGGAAACCGGAATTTAATACGGTGAAAAAATATATCTCAGAGATACAATCAGCCTATCTAGGTATGGTTGTTGATATGGACAGCATCGACATTTGGTATAGTGGTGATCGTTGGAATGCTTCACTCGATGTTTTAGTATCTTATAAATATGGAATAAAACTAAAAGGCAAACAACAATTCAAAGATTTATCCTATAAGCGCGGTCAACAAATTCATCTCATTTTCGACAAAGAAGCGAAAAAATGGTTGATCAATGGGTTAGATAATAATTATGTAACGGAAAGCACGGTTGATACATGGGATCATAAGGAAGATGTGAAAGTTTCCACCCCAAAAGTACAGACTTGGCATTCAGGAGGAGCGACTAACCTGTAAAATTAGGAAAACCATATCATTCATTTTACTTAACTTATTTGTGATTTCTTTCATCATTTTATTAAATGAAATGAACCAGTTATTTAGTAAGTTCGAGATTGAATATCTATGTCCAAGGAATAGTAATAGCTATGCTCCCAGTTTTTAAAGTATACTGTCCCCCTTCAACAACTTTTTAAAAAAACACCTGCGTTCTTATTTATAAGTACGCAGGTGTGATTAAAGCATTTATTTATTTTATGAATACATGACTATTGCTCTACATCTTTTTAATATTTACTTCTTTCCCTCGTCGATAGGAGGTTCAACAGACCGTTTACCAATACCAACAGCGTAATAACTCATGGCAACAAGCCCTAAGAAAATAACTCCGACAATTAGCGATAGACGTGTGTCATCATTGAACCACATACCGATCAATACGATGATTAAAAAAGCCATTGTTAAATAATTTGAAAAAGGCGCAAAGGGCATTTTGAATGGGTGTTTTGCCAATTCTGCTCCTTTTACTTTTCTGAATCGCATTTGACTTATTAGAATGGTAAACCAAGGTATCATACCCGGGAGAACACTTGCACTATAGACATAGACAAAGATCTTTGGTGGCGCTACATAGTTTAAGACAACACCAACGGCTAACCCGATGAGAACGGCAATCGTACTGTATAATGGCACACCATTACGCGAGAGTTTCATAAATAATTTCGGTGCTTGTCCATTTTCTCCTAATGTATAAAGCATCCGTCCAGCACTAAAAATTCCACTATTACAACCTGACATGGCGGCTGTAATGACGACAAAGTTAATAATCCCAGCTGCTGCCGTGATCCCAATTTTTGCAAAAGTAGAAACAAACGGGCTTCCAAGTGAACCAAGCTCATTCCAAGGATAAACCGTGACAATAACAAAAATGGCTCCAATATAAAAGATTAAAATACGCCAAATTGTACTTTGTATCGCATTGGTTAACGTTTTTTGTGGATCTATCGCTTCACCAGCTGTAATTCCAATGAGTTCAACCCCTTGATAAGCGGCAATGACAAGGGATAGGGCAAAGAAAAATCCTGTAAAGCCATTTGTAAAGAAGCCTCCATGCGCCCAAAGATTTGATAAGCCGATGGCGTCTCCTCCATTGCCAAACCCGAAGAAAATAAGACCTATTCCAGCAACAATCATCAATACAATGGTCACGATTTTAATCATCGCAAACCAAAATTCAAATTCTCCAAACGATTTAACAGAAACTAAATTCGCTGTTCCAAGAATGACCATGACAATAATGCCTGGTATCCAAGCAGGTAACTCCGGGAACCAATATTTCATATACTCCCCAACAACAATAACTTCTGACATCCCAACAATAACCCATTGGAACCAGTTACTCCATGCCGTCATGTAACCTGCTAGTGGATGTATGTACTTATGGCCAAATGTTGCAAAAGAACCTGTGCTTGGTTCTAAGTATAACATTTCGCCCATGGCACGCATGATAAAAAAGATAAATATACCAGCAATGGCATAAGCCAGTAAGACAGATGGACCTGTCCAACCAATCGTGCTGGCCGAACCCTTAAATAACCCAACGCCAATCGTACCACCTAGAGCAATCATTTGGATGTGACGCGCACCCAAACCCCTTTTCATTTCTTTGTTCGCCACTTCATTTCCTCCTCTTAGATGATCAAGTGCCTAAAAATACTTCAGGCTTACGATGTTGTTTAGAAATGATGAAGTAGGCATCACTTTTTCAATCTATCTTAAAAGCTTACCTTTAAATCAATCCCACTTCATATGCACATTTCAGCAATTAGAAAGAAATTTTTCCCTTTCATTATTATCACCAAACGACCTCTTTATAATAGTAAATTCCTCCGAAAAAAACAATTGTTTATTTGAGGTAGACACTTCGTTAAAGTAAAAAAACAAAAAAACTTAGAAAAGATATACATTTTAGTATAATTAAAAGCGTGGGTAGTGGCCTTTTTTTCTATATTTAGATCTGAAATGTCTACGAGCTTTAAGGGTAAATTCTTAATAATAAACTTGGATTAAAGACATAACACAAATCACCATTTCTACTGCATTTAAAAAGACTTCACTTTGATAGAAGTATCAAAATGAGGTCTTTTAATAGTCTCTATTTAATCTATCCTTTTTATAAAATAGACTTTATCCTGAGATGGATTCCTTACCATTTAGTATTAAACGGTATGTGATATTTGCACTTAAAGAATTCGAAACGGCACAATACTTTTCTTTTCCTAAGTTTATAGCACGCCATAATTTTTTACCATCAATATTACCTTCAATTTCAAAGACCAATTCAATATCTGTAAACTCTTTAGGTAATTCTTCGTTTCTTTTTCCATCTGTATGAATTTCGAGTTTAGTTATAGTATCGAGATGCGGCTTAAGAATCATTGTAACGTCTATACCTATACACCCAGCTAGACTTACAAGCAACATTTCTGTAGGAGTGTTCCCGCTATTATCTCCTCCATACAACTCCGTTGCATCCATTTTCAATGTATATCCAGACGGTCCTATCGCTTCAAAAGCTCGTTTACCTAGCCACTTTGCATCTATCTTCATGTTACTCAGTATAATCTTCCTCCCTTATTCCCCATGTACGTGTTCTGTTATCTGTTTGATAAATTTCTTTGCCCGTTCACTAGAGGGCTGGGAAAAAAACACTTCTGATTTTGTATCCTCTTCTATACAGCCATCAGCCATAAAAATAACTCTATCCGCTACATCTTGGGCAAATTTCATTTCGTGCGTGACAACAATCATGGTCATTCCTTCTCTAGCAAGCGTACGCATTACACGTAATACTTCTCCTACTAATTCAGGATCAAGAGCAGAGGTTGGTTCATCAAAGAACAGCACATCGGGTTCCATTGCGAGTGCTCTTGCAATCGCGACACGCTGTTGTTGTCCACCGGATAGTTTCGATGGATAGAAGTCTTTTCGATCTAATAACCCCACTTTCCCCAGCATTTCCTCGCTTTTTAATCGAGCCTCTCGCTTATCCATTTTTTTCACCACGATTAAGGCTTCCATAACATTTTCAAGTGCTGTTTTATGAGGATATAAATTATATTGTTGAAAAACCATCCCAGTATTTCGGCGTATCTTCTGAATAATTTTCTTTCGTTTTTTTAATGAATCTTTCGCATCCACTACCAAACCCGAAACTTCTATTGAACCTTCAGTCAGCTCTTCCAACCCGTTTAAACAACGTAGCAATGTACTTTTTCCAGATCCACTGGGACCAAGAATGACAACGGTTTCTTGATCTGCAATTTGTAACGAGATATCTTTTAATACTTCTAATTCACCAAATGCTTTGCTCAAATTCGTTATTTTAATCATGGGTTCATCCTCTGCCTAATCATATTTTGATAACCTTTTCTCAACCGAATTTAAAATGGAAGAAAAGACAGTACTCATGATCCAGTACATGGCTGCAATGGATAGATAAAATGGCAAATAGACATAATATTGCGCAACAAGCAATTGAGCAGATCTCAGTAACTCATTTACTGTAATAACAGAAACTAATGATGTTTCCTTCAACATACCAATAAAGGTATTTCCCATAGGTGGAATCGCTATTTTTGTAGCTTGGGGAAGTATAATTCTTCGCATCGTCTGCCACGGTGTCATTCCAGTTGCATACGCCGCTTCCATTTGTCCTTTTGGAATAGATTGGATTGCTCCTCTAAATGTCTCCGATAAAAATGCACCAACATTCACACTTAATGCAACAAATGCTGCAGTTAAAGGTCCTATGGTTATTCCAAAATCCACCAGACCATAATAGACAATAATGATTTGAACTAATGCAGGAGTACCTCGAATGATTGAAACATAGCATTTAGCAATCCATTGAAATAATCGATTTCCCTTTAAGCGAGATAAAGCGACAAGCAAGCCAATCACTAACCCAAAAAACATTGAAACAACAGTGATTAACAGGGTGTAATAAGCACCCTTAGCCAGAAATCCGAGATTTTGTATAACTAAATCCATAAATACTTGTACCCTCTCTATTTACTATTGCCAAACCACTTATTAAATATTTTATCGTATGTTCCATCCTTCTTCATATCGGTTAATGCCTTATCTAATGCTTTAACAAACGTTTTATTTCCTTTACGTACCGCAATTGCTGCTTTATCGGATTTAATTGGTTCGCCAACCGTTTTCAACTTAAATCCATTTTTTTCAACAATCGGTTGTAAAGCATAAATATTATTAACTGTGGCGTCTATCCGTCCTGCATCCAAATCCTTTAATGACGTGATGACATCATCATACGTTTTAATTTTAAACTGTCCTACTTGCGGTAAAACCTTTGTACGAAGATATGTTTCGTCGTTTGTCCCTAGGCCAACACCAACGTTTTTACCCTTGAAATCTTGTAAAGATTTTATGGTGTTATTATTTTGTTTTACAATGATTTTCACATCATTTGTGATGTAAGGTTGAGTGAAATCCATTTGTTTTTTACGCTCATCTGTAATTGTCATTTGAGAAATAACAGCATCGAATTTTTTAGACTTTAGACCAGGTATCATTCCAGAAAACTCTTGAGAAACAAATTTGGCTTTTACACCTAATCCTTTGGCAACTTCTTTTGCGATATCTACATCAAAGCCATCCATTTGTTTTTTATCATTTAAAAAGTTGTAGGGAGCATATGTACCCATAACCCCTACTTTAAGTGTTCCAGAATCTTTAACCTGACTTAAGAGGTCGTTATCTCTCGCATTTTCCTTCCCACATCCACTTAATAATAGAGAAACTGATAATATGCTTATAAATGAGAGCAGAATAGTTTTACCTTTAAATATGTTCATATGTAATTCTCCTTAACTCAATAATTGTTTTTAATTTCCTAATAAACCATAAAATTCAAAGGTTGCAACTTCTTTCGCCAGTTTCTCTGGTGACTGTTGCAATATAAACTCATCTGAAAAACTCGGGTAAAACAACCATCTCGCGATAATCCCTTCAATCATACTCATTAACAATGCAGCAGACATATGTGCATTGTTTGAATTAGACAGCATCTGTAATTGCATAGCTCTTTCAATATTTTTTTGAAAGGCTCGTTCTAACTTGAATTTTGTTTCATTAATAGCCAGTACAATTGAAGATTCGCCTTCCAACCCTTTAAGTAATAATTCCATTAAAAATCTGTTTTCTTCTGCAAAAGTAAAAATTTCAAAAAATAATTTTTCGGAAGCTTTAACAGCATCTTGAGTGGTTGCAAATTCCCTTCTATATCCTTGGGATATCACACCGGTCAACTTATGTTGTCCCTCTTGGATAATTTCAAGTGCGATGGCTTCCTTGCTTTTAAAATACCAATAAAACGTTCCTTGAGAGACTTCTGCTTCTTTTACGATGTCTGATATTTTTGTTTTATGATATCCTTTTTCAGCAAATAACTTAATAGCAATAGTCAAAAGTTCATTTTTCCTATTCCTGGACTCTTTTATACACTGTTCTTTCATAATCCACCCCCCTGACTGACTAGTCAGTTGTTAATGTAATCCTATCTGAGAAGTGAGGATTAGTCAATGATTTTTGTGCAATATTAGAAATTAATTTATACGTTGTACGATTTTTATTCCGATACGTGCCTATATTCAAAAAAAGAACATAGAATCTACTTTTTCAAACTCTACATTCTTCCATATAATTCATTAGAGAATGATCGTGTTGCTCTGAATAAAAAGTGATCAATCCATCCTCTACAAACGACCAAATCGAGTAGGAGGCTAGTCATTATTTGACTAGCCGACCTCTCACACCACCATGCATTCGGTCCCGTACATGGCTGTTCAACCTTTTAAGTATCGTTTCTCATAAAGTTGTGATAACTCTTTGAGTCCCCACTTTGTGAGATTATCTTTTGGTATTGCTCCATGTAGGATTTCGCAACGAGATATTCGCCAATAGCTTTTCCTAGGATTGGCCAACTTCATGGCGTCATCATGCCCTGTATATATTTCCGAAGCATTTTATATTTTGTTCGTGTTCTCTTCCATCGTTTCCAGATTAATTGTCTATCTTCTAGGTATGCTCTTAGTCTTTGATGATGTTTCGTGTCAAAGTAAACCTTTAAGTCACAGTCTACTGTGATTCTATATCCTTCTTGATAATATTGCTCTACTTGTTTTATGGGCACCCTTTCGATTTGCTAACAGTTCCTACTGCCAAGCCTGTAGTGGACTTTCACCACCAAGTTACCACCCATGCCGGGCGCACTAAAAAGAATCCATTTTGAACAAAATATTCAAAATGGATTCTTCTCAACAAACCTATGTTCATTTTCTATATAAAACTAAAACACAATTTAACATTCTAAGAAAAGTGAAACAGTATAACTATTAAACTGGAATGTTGTCCAAGATTTTCTTATATTTAAACCATAACTCTTACAAAAAATTCTTCATATAAAGCTTGTACAGCTTTTTTCTCAACGGCTTCCTTCACGCCAAACATCATGCTGACTTCGGATGAACCTTGGTTAATCATTTCAATATTGACATTTGCCTCGGCCAATGCCTTTGATGCTCTAGCTGCCGTTCCAACGTTTTGGCGCATGCCTTCTCCCACAAGCATGATGAGTGCTAGATTGCGTACAATCTTAACCTCATCCGCTTGAAGATCTTCGATAATCCTTTTAACAATGTAATCCTCTAACTTTTCATCGATTTGGTTTTGCCTTAAAATAACCGTAATATCATCAATACCTGAAGGAATATGTTCATAAGATAACCCAAACTCTTCTAATATTAATAATAGTCTTCTGCCAAATCCAATTTCTCTGTTCATTAAATATTTACTAACATAAATACTGCAAAATCCTTCATCACTGGCGATTCCAACGACAGGTCCATTTGTATTTTCTCGCTCATTTACTATTTTTGTGCCGGGTGCTTCCGGATTGTTCGTATTTTTTACATTGACTGGAATTCCCGCACGAAAAGCCGGAATAAGGGCCTCATCATGAAATACAGAAAAACCGCCATAAGAAAGCTCTCTCATCTCGCGATAGGTCAGTTCACGAATTTCTTTAGGATGATCAACAATGTTAGGATTTACAGCATAGACCGCATCGACATCTGTAAAATTCTCATAGATATCTGCTTTAACACCATTTGCCAAAATAGAACCTGTTATATCCGAGCCACTACGTGAGAAAGTCACGACCTCGCCAGTTTCGTTATAGCCGAAGAATCCTGGAAAAACAATAATACCTGATTTTTTTCGTAATTCATATAAACGCTCATACGACTCTGGTAACACTTGCGCATTCCCTGGGTCATTACTGACTAAAAGTCCTGCATCTTTCGGTGAAACATAATGGGCATCTAACCCTTGATGTTTAAAAAAGGCTGCAATCAGTTTTGCATTGTTATCCTCACCACTTGCTTTTACTGATTCAATAAAAGAATCTGGATTGCTTTTGTCCCCATTAAGTAGAGATAAAAGATCATCTGTTATCGTTTGAATAATATCATTAGAAAGATGAAGTTCTTTGGCAATACTATGATATCGATCAATGATAGTCCCAAAAATATCACTTGCATCCTCATTTTTAAGATATTTATCTGCACAACTAATCAATAAATCCGTTACTTTTATGTCACTAGAATTTCGTTTTCCAGGAGCAGAAACGACAACGATTTTTCGATCAGGATCTGACGTAACGATGTTATATACTTTCTTTACTTGTTCACCCGAAGCCAGCGAACTTCCACCAAATTTAACAACTTTCATATCTGACAACCCCTACTGTTGTAACTTACCGCAAATTTATACCTATTATTACTCTTTTCTGATAAAGAATCAACCTTTTTCCACGTTAGATGAACAATTGTTTACTAGAAAGATACACATGTTGTTTGATATCAATAAAGTAGTACTTCAAACGAAGGGGACTACTACATTAGTGTAGGACCTATTTGGGTCAATAAAAAGACCATCCAATTGTCTTTAAAATATATGACAAAGGATGGCTTTTTTATAAAAACTAATAATTTGTAAGATGACTAAATTATTCAATTCCCTTTTTTGGTCACTTACAACCTTTTTATTGGGATAATTAGAATTTGTATTGATAGTTTTCAATTTCCCAAGCATGAACAGTGGTACGGTAGTCGTCCCATTCTGCTTTCTTCGCAGCCACATATTCATTAAATACGTGCTCTCCAAGTGTTTTGAGACCAATTTCACCAGCTTCTAATTCAGCAATTGCAGCTTCTAATCCACCTGGTAAACTATCAATTCCAAGCTCAGCACGACGGGCATTTGTCATATGGAAGATATCCTCGTCAATTGGAGCTGGTGCTTTTAATCCTTTTTCGATACCATCTAAACCTGCAGAAGCAATGACTGCAAAAGTTAAATAAGGGTTAGATGATGGATCTGGACAACGTAACTCAACACGCGTTGCCATTCCACGTTTTGCAGGAATACGGATTAAAGCTGAACGGTTTGAAGCAGACCAAGCAAGATAGCAAGGAGCTTCGTATCCTGGAACTAAACGTTTGTAAGAGTTGACGAGAGGATTTGTAACCGCAACAAAACCCTTCATGTTTTCTAAAATTCCAGCAATGAATGAATAAGCTTCTGTTGAAAGCTGTAATTTATCGGATTCGTTAAAGAATATATTTTGCCCATTTTTAAACAATGACATGTTAACGTGCATACCTGAACCATTGATTCCGAAAACTGGTTTTGGCATAAAGGTTGCATGCAAACCGAATTGAGAAGCAATCGTTTTTACCACCCATTTATAAGTTGTTGCTAAATCTGCTGCACCTAAAGCATCTGCATATTTAAAGTTAATTTCATGTTGACCTTCTGCTACTTCATGGTGAAGGGCTTCAATTGTAAGACCCATGGCTTTTAAAGTTTTGAAAATTTCTATACGGACTTTTTCTCCTAAATCCTTTGGAGCTGGTTCAAAGTATCCGCCTTGATCGCCTAGTTCTGTCGTTGGATAGCCTTTTTCATTTGTTTCGAACAAGAAAAATTCCAATTCAGGGCCAACAGAAATGGTATAGCCTTTTTCAGCAGCACGTGCAACGGTTTTCTTAAGTACGTTACGTGTATCTCCTTCAAACAAAGTTCCATCTGGGTTTGTAACAGAGCAAAGGAAGCGTGCTTCAGCATAACCTTCTGTTTCAGTCCAAGGCAATACGACAAACGTATTTAGATCCGGTAATAAGTAAGAATCTGACTTATTGATGGGTGAAAAACCTTTAATAGATGAACCATCAATCATAATTTCACCTTCTACAGCATCGTCTAACTGTTCTGCTGTAATTGTGATATTTTTTAAGATTCCTTCAATATCAACAAATTGAAGATGTAATAATTCCACACTTTTTTCTTTAATAATACTCTGAATTTGTTCCAATGTTATTTGTGCCATGTTAGTTTACCTCACATCCCTAGTCCCATTGTCTTACTTTAGTCCATTATAATGAATATTTAGTTTGAATACAATGCTTTTTTTGTATTTTTAAAATATTTTAACCAATAGAAACGTCAAGGCATTCTCGCCCTTCTGTGCTGGTCCTTCTTTTATCTACCATATGCTGTTATGTAACCTTTTTTTACACTAAAAAATAGGAATATCATCCCAGTTTTATCGTTAAAAAGGTATGTCATGGTTTCCCTCGAAGTTCTACACCCATTGTAAATAGTGTCATTGGTTATGCAAAAGAGGCTGTCTATCCAAGTTATACAGATGGTGATAAACCAGAAACGGCACTCGGAAATTTAATTGTTGATGGACAACTTTTTGAAGCCAATAAAGAAGGGAAAAATGTTGATTTTGCGATGACCAACAACGGCGGTATCCGTTCAGACTTAATTTCGAATCCGACAACTGACGGGAGAAATGAAATTACATGGGGAAGTGCCCAGGCCGTTCAACCATTCGGAAACTTCCTTCAAATCGTTGAACTGAAAGGTTCGGATATTTTAGATGTACAGAATCAGCAGTATGACAACGAATCCTATTACCTTCAAGTGGCTGGTCTGAAATATCAATATGCTCCATCACCTTTTGATTCAACCTTTCATTACAGAGTGACTAGCATGACAACAAACAATGGACAGCCATTTGATCTAAATAAAACGTATCGCGTGATTATTAATGATTTCCTTTATGGAGGAGGTGATGGTTTCTCTGCTTTTAAAAAAGGGGACATGGTCGATACCTTGAACGGACTCGATACAGACGTCTTTGTCGAATACATTAAGGATCAAAATGCTGAAGGTAAAGTGATCGATCCACAAACCAATAATCGCCGAGAACTTGTGGATTCAAAAACCTACTTAGGACAATAGTATTTAAACTCAAATGCCAGTAGCTCTTTATGGATAGAGCTATTGGCATTTTTTATACCCATGTTGGCAAAAACCTCCAGTAATACCCTCATTTCAAATTGGTTATTTATATCGTTTATATTATTTACATGGGGGGTACATAATAACCATAAAGGTCAAAATATCTATTTTTAAAGACCTTCGTCTTATTTTTTGAATACTTTATATCAGAAACATATAAAATGCGAACCGATTGGTGGTATGATGGTTCGGTTTCTTATAGAAATGACTTAGGAAGGGTGATCCGTCCTGGAACGAAAAAAGATTGTAATACTGGGTGCCGGTTATGGCGGTCTTAGGGCATTAAAAGAATTGCAAGAGCAGCAACCGAATGCTGATATCATTATGATTAACAAAGACCCGTACCACTGGGAGATGACATCATTGCATGAAGTGGCTGCAGGGACCAATGAACCTGAAAAAATCTGTTACCCAGTTGACAGCGTTATTGATAGCAAGCAAACAGTATTCATACAAGACACAGTAACCGGTATCGATAGAGATAATAAAAAGGTTATGCTTAAACAAAAAGACCCTGTTTCGTTTGATTATTTATTAATTGCCCTTGGATTTGAATCCGAATTATTGGGGATTGAAGGAATGAAAGAGTATGGTTTGACGATTTCTGATATTTCATCCGTCGAGCGTATCCGAACTCAGATAGACCAAATACTAGCAGAATGGAAGAAGAGCCATAAAGAGGAACCCCATACGCTTGTTGTAGGTGGAGCGGGGTTCACCAGCATAGAGTTTTTGGGTGAATTGACCGAACGGCTGCAATCTGAAATTCAAAACAATCGACTTCCTAAAAATAAAGTCAACGTCATTTGTATTGATCCATCCCCGGATGATATGCCGGCATTCGACCACTCTCAGACTCATTATGCCGTCAGCAAGCTGGAACAACGTGGCGTGACATTTGTCACTGGTCGGATCAAGAAAGTTGAGCCAAATGGTGTGTATTATGAAAACAACGGTAAAATTAAGATGATTGAAACGGACACCTTTATCTGGGGCGGAGGTATTCGCGGAAGTTCGGTGATCAAAAATTCTGGCTTTAAAGAAAAGCATAGTAGAGTTCTTGTGCAACCGGATCTGACAGTAGAAGGTGAACCGAATATCCTCATCATTGGTGATTGTTCAGCTGTGCCTGACCCAAACGGTGGTATCTATCCCGCAACTGCACAAATTGCCTTGCAGCAGGGTGATTGCGCCGCCTACAATTTGAAAGCTTTACTTGACGGTCGTCCTCTTAAGAAGTTTGTATATCAATACAGAGGAACGGTTTGTTCATTAGGACCTAAAGATGCTATTGCCACCGTAATGGGCAAAAACCTGAAGGGTTTTCCAGCTTCTTTAATGAAAAAAATCGTCGATTATCGATCAATTTGGAAAATCGGTGGAGTTCGAGCACTGTTGAGACTTTGGAGATAATTAACTAGAAACGCTTTATTATCAAAAATCTTCGCCAATAACAATTAAATATCCTCTCTTAAAACAGAGTCCGAAAACCTATCACAAGGTTTTCGGGCTTTTTTCAAAGCTCATTGAATGTGCAAGTTGAGGTTTATTTGAAGATAACGTAAACCTCAATCAGTGGAAGTTTTTATTCCGTTACTAACAATGAATATAGACTGAGATCAATTAAACGGCCTTTTGATTTTTCGACCTTTTTTGGTGTTCCTTCGTAGGTGAAATTTAATTTTTTAAGAACCTTAATTGAGTTCGTATTTTCTGGTTCGACTTTCGCTTCTATTCGACTAAGTTTTAATTCGTTAAAAGCATAATTTATTAAGCACGTAATAGCTTCTGGAGCATATCCTTTGCCCCAATAATCTTTATCAATTTCATAACCTATTTCAGTGTTGGTATTTTCAAAATCTAAAATGTTATAACCACAAGAGCCAACAATTTTGTTTGATTTTAATTCAATGATGGAGTAACGAATGGCTTTGTTTTTCTTAGAAAGTTTATCAAGTAATGAAATCATTTCTTTTGCTTGCGTTTCTTCCGTGAATTTGTCGATGTTCATGTATTTGGTTACCTCTGGATCCGACCAAATTTTAAACAAACTACCTGAGTCCGATGGTTTCATTTTTCTTAATAGCAACCTTTTGGTACGTAATTCTGTAATCAATATATTTACCTCCATTATATTTGTATTTTGGGGTCAAGATATTGATATCTGCGCATCGTTCATTCCCTTCATAATTTAGAGATAGTAGTATTATACAAATTTTCCCTTATATTTAAAAATATAAATCAAATTTTGTTAATGCCGCCTGAAAATGTTTTACAGTATTTTTTATAGTAAAAATCACCTTTTCATCTCCAACTAGAGGCCTGCCAAATCGGAAAAGTCCTTCTTGTTCTTCATGAACTACGTTTGGTAAGTTTGCTTTATCCGGTAAAAACACCTGACCAATCGGATAAGGTATATGAAAAGAAAAATGGTAATCCTTTAATTCCTCATGTTGAATTGAAACATAAAACAATGAATAATAATCCTTTACAACTTTAACCATGCAACTATCACATTTTTGGATTTCTTTTTTATGCCAAGCGTAAAAATCCCATTTTGAAACGTACTCAAATTCCCTTTCTATCCCCCATAAGCTAAAATGTACATCGCAAAACTGAATGTATGTCGTTTTATCTGCGTTTCTAGGTTTATAAAAGGATAGTGTTGAAAATGAAGATTGAATCAATCTTTTAATCGCCTCATTTTTCATTTGATAAAAGTTCGCTTTATTTTCATCATATTCTTTCTTCTTAGTTCTTGCACTAAGCGATTTTAATTGGGATTCTTTTGCCCATCTACTTACCCACATTGTCCAATAAGCTAATTCCATGGTAACACCGAGCTTACTGTCAACCTTATACCACTCCACCAATATCTTTTTCCATTCTTTTTCATAAAATTGTTTTTGAATGTTTACATTTCTTTTTCTCGTGGTCTTTGCTTTATTTATGGCTTGCTTTCTCTTTTTGTTGACTTCATTTTTATGTTCCTCTCTCCACTTTTCCAATTGTTTTTTAGAAATATGATAAATTTGGAAACTATCATATTTTGGATATTCGATAGTCTTTCCATATTTACGAAACGAATTATAGCCAGCAACTTTTAATTTTTCATCCTTTGTCCATCTTAACCGTTCTGTTTTTGTAATTCCCAATATATTCTCTACGTCATATGGTGATAAGGAAAATTCAAATGAGTATTTTTTGTAAATATCCCTGATCCTCACTTCATTTGAACCCATTTCATTGAATAGTTTCTGTATTAATTCATCCTTTTTTCGTTTTCTTATCTCTTTTTCATCCAAATTCAGTAGTTGACCGAGATCGCTCTTTTTTAGTTTAATAAAATCAGATTCAATGGGTAATGTAGGCACGGTAAACACCCCTTAAACTTCATCATGTCTTTTTTATAAGTCAATTTTTAATTTCATCACTATTGCTTAACACCTATTAGGCATTGCCTTCCCAATTGTTTATCGGGAGCTGACCCTTTCTTCATAGACATGCCAATAAATCTCTTTTTCTTTTTGCTTCTCCAAAAAATTTAAACACAAATTGAGGATCAGCCAACGGTTTTGTTATAAGTTCGGATCTGTTTTTTATTAGGGACAAACGCTATTTATTGGCCCCTTTTTTACTAGCAAGAATTTTATCTTCCCAACAAGAACGTTTGTTCCCATTTTATCATAAGAAGAAAAGTTTGTCTATCGTAACTGACGATCATCTCCCACCTACTCATCGGGCTTTGAGATGGGAGTCCTTTGTCTGGAAAAGATAATTCAACTTATTGTGCTAGGATCAAAAAAGTGTAATAAGGTTAATGTTTTTTTACAAGTCACCTTGAATCTAAATACATTTTCGTAACAAGTGCATAGGATAATTTTATAATCTGTGAAGGGATTGGGGAATATGTACTATGAGCCTTATATCTATCCATATCCATATGCTAATAATGTAAATGCACCAATGCATAGCTTTGAAAGAGAGTCTGTTTACAGGACTTTTCCTAATGAGATACAACAGTCAAACAAAGATTATCATCGTTATTTAAACAACAATGGGAATTTCTACTTAAAAGATTTTGGAGCGGAACCGTTTGTTATTAATATCAATGAAGCAGCAAAGCAAAATAATACGTTTCGAACTGCTTTATGGACAGGAACACACTTTCAAGTTACTTTAATGAGTCTAGGAGTTGGCGAAGATATCGGATTGGAAATGCATCCTGACGTTGATCAATTTTTACGCATTGAGCAAGGTCAAGGGATTGTTCAAATGGGTAAGAATAAAAATAATTTAAACTTTAGAAGAAATGTCTATGATGATTCTGCAATAGTCATACCTGCAGGAACGTGGCATAATCTAACCAATACAGGGAATACTCTTCTAAAACTTTACTCCATTTATGCTCCTCCGAATCACCCATTTGGAACCGTTCATCCTACAAAAGCAGATGCAATAGCAGCAGAAGAAAGCCACAATTATGGCAGATTTTAAAGATTGGAAGTTATATTCAAGGATACATTTTTAGGGGTCTCTCTTTATAGCGGTCATTGACTGTTCGATTCGTTCTTTCATTTTCTTATGCTTGAAAGTGGAAAGTTAGAGGCACTAATCTGCTAGTTTATACTTTTCTCTATTGTGAGTCTCAATTAAAGTTCCATAGTAGCCTCTCTTGCCTCGCTTGGCAGGGGGGGGTTCTAATTTTAAATTATACTTGGTTCACTTCTATAAGTCGTTAAATGGCAAACCACTTGTTATAATATGATTAAAACTATTTATGGGAGTGATCGAATGCCAATTAACATAGAGAAATTGATCACTGATTTTTTAATCGAAAAATTAACCCCCTCCTTTATCATCCTTTTTGGATCTTATGCAAGAAATACCATGCATGATCAAAGTGATATTGATATCGCGTTTTACAGGAAAGATAGCACCATAACAAAATACGACACGTTTATGCTCGCTCAGGAGCTCGCATCTCTTCTAAAAAAAGAAGTCGATTTAGTTAATATTACAGAAGCCTCTACGGTCTTCCAAGCACAGATTTATACGACAGGAAAAATTATTTATTGTAACGATGAAATATTAAGAATGAAGGAACAAATGAAAACGTTGAGCATGTATGTAAAGCTCAATGAAGAAAGAAGAGACATTCTTAAAAAAGTAGACGAAAGCGGGACTATCTATGAAAAATGATGTCATTTTAAACAAAATCAGTGTGATAGAACGCTGTAGGAAACGAATTTTGGAAGTGTATGATCAGAGCCCACAAAATCTTCTCGATTATACCAAACAAGACTCTATTGTTTTAAATATCCAACGTGCCTGTGAAGCCTGTATAGATTTGGCTATGCATGTTGTTTCAGAAGAACGCCTCGGATTACCTCAAACGAGTCGGGAAGCATTTGATATGTTGGCATCCCAATCTATTATTACAAAGGAAACCGCCTATCTCATGAAAGCTATGGTTGGATTTCGTAATATTGCTGTTCATGATTATCAAACCATCAATCACGAGATATTGCAGCAAATTTTAGAGAAACATTTAGATGACTTTACTATTTACACAAAGCAGATTCTACAGCATTAATAGGCATTCTTTTAATAATAGTCACATTGTAGAAAAGTTATCTTCATATACTTCTCATTAAAATAGATGGGGAGTATTGATGACTATCGTTATTTCTTCGACAAAGTCCGGGTGGTGGCCCTAGGTTGCGCCCTTGGGATTAAGAATTGTTTTAAAAAATGGAATTCGTTAATAATCCTTTAAAAAAAGGATCCTCTTAAGAAGGGTCCCGTTTGTTGATGAATAAAATTCATTTACATGAATCTTGTTTAGTAAATTCGACTTTTAAAAGACCATATACTTCAACGTCCTCATAATTATTTAATAGAAGTTTATTTTGTCTAAGTGTTCCCTCTTTCTGTAAACCAGCTTTCTCCAAAACCATTATTGAAGCTTTGTTTCTAGAAATAGCAGCTGCCCAAATTTTATTTAAATTAAGTTCGTTAAATCCAAAACTTATTATTTGCTTTACAGCTTCTGTTGCAAAACCATTTCCCCAATAATCTCTGCCTATCCAGTAACCAAGTTCACCTTTATTATTGTTATGATCAACTCTAATGTTTATTGTACCTATTATTTCTTTTGTATTCTTATATACTATTGCTAATGGGTACTCAACGCCTTTTTTAATTAGTTCAGGGTGAGTATCAATCCAATCTTCTGCATATTTTAATAGATAAGGATGAGGAAGGCCAAGAATATTTGCTACCTCTTTATTATTTGCTAATTCCTGAATTCTAGATGAGTCTAACTTTTTGAAAGGTTGTAAATATAATCGTTCTGTTTCTAATTTCACCAAAACGAAACACCTCCTGATTTTATGTTAATATCCATATTATCACAATGACATTTTGAAAACTTACATTTCTTTATCCTTTTGCTACTAAAGCATAAATGCGATGTCTATTAATGTCGAAGTGCCAGGCACTTCGACACTATCAGGGAATCATCCAATGCAGCGGATAAGCCTGAAGCAACGTAATCAACGCTGTTATTGCGAGGAAAAACAGACTGTGTTTGATGGTGAACATGAATAAACTGCCTTCTTTTCCAACCAAGCCAGTCGCCGCTGTTGCTACCGCAATGGATTGAGGTGATATCATTTTTGCTGTGACGCCTCCTGTTGAATTTGCCGCAACGAGGAGCGTTGAATCTACACCTATCTGATTCCCCGTTATCTTCTGAAGATTGGAGAACAAAGCATTTGATGACGTATCCGATCCAGTCAAGAATACGCCCACCCAACCAATAATCGGAGCGACGAAAGGAAAAGCAACACCCGTGGAAGCCAATCCAAGACCTAACGTTGCACTCATGCCCGAGTAATTTTCAATGTATGCAAACCCAAGCACCGACACAACCATAATCAGGGGAAAAGTCAGCTCCTTTATCGTATTACGGAACGTTTGAATCCATTTTTTCCAACTGAGTTGAAGAAGATATTTGCTAATGAGGCATGCAACAAGAATAGCTGTTCCTGTTGCCGCAAGCAGATCAAACTTATACACCGCTTCATAAGGCACAGATTCATTAACAATGGGTTGTGTTTTATCAATTACACCATCAAGAAATGGAACGGATATCATCATGGTCAGCGAATTTAACGCCTTTTTAACACTATCCAGTCCGCCCCAAATACAGATGATTCCGACAAGCAAAATAAAGGGTGACCATGCCTGTATAATCTGTTTCAGTGAATGATGCATATTACTGGACTGTGTGGCTGCTTGTTCTGTTACCTCTGATCCAGAAACCAGACCATCCTCAGACTTCTCATTCTTAAAACGGAAGATTGTTTTTGGCTTCCAAACCTTTAAGAAGATTGTCAAAGCAACCAGGCTGGCAATGGCTGAAGTAATATCCGGCAGTTCCGGGCCAAGATAGTTAGCTGTTATAAATTGTGTCAGCGAAAAGGAAAGACCGCAAACCAAAATGGCTGGAAGTACTTCAATTGTCCGCTTCCACCCAGACATAATAAAAACCAGCCAGAATGGAACGAAGAGTGACAATAAAGGCACTTGACGGCCAACCATCTGACTGATCGCCATAACATCCATGTTAGCAACTTGTGCAGATGTCAGAATAGGGATACCGACACCTCCGAAGGCTACAGGTGCCGTGTTAGCAATCAGGCACAATCCAGCTGCATAAAAGGGATTAAATCCTAGACCTACCAACAATCCTCCGGCGATCGCAACAGGTGTCCCATAACCGGCTGTTCCCTCCAAAAAGGCTCCAAAAGAGAAAGCAATTAACAGCGCTTGCAACCTTCTGTCTTCTGTGATTGAAGCAATAGAATCTCTAATAATCTTAAAATGACCGGATGCAACAGTAAGTTTGTATAAAAAGACAGCGGTTACAATTATCCACCCAATTGGCCATAACCCTTGAAATCCGCCGAATACAGTCGCACTGACAGCCAGCGAAACAGGCATCTTAAAGACGATGATCGCCACCAACACCGCAACGAGGACAGTTAACAACCCTGCAACATATCCCTTCATCTTTTTCACAGCTAACGCCCAGAAAAAAAAGATGATAGGTATGCAGGCAACAAAGAAAGACACAGCTAAGTTACCGAATGGATCATAGTTTTGAACCCAATGCATAATGAAATTACCCTCCTCCGATTTAAGCTGTAAAATCAATGAAAAAAATACTATATTCAGTTTATGGTAACCGCTTACAAAACATAACTGTTTTTTGGGGTGCCTGTCACCACCCGAAATTTGTCGAAAATAATCATAATTTATCACTATATTTTTCGTTCTATCAAATCGTAAAGTGTTGTGTTATCTAATAATTCTGCAATTTTGTCTCTAACAAGTGCCCATAGTGGTTTTAGCAAACAACCTTCTTCTAATGGACAACTTTCGTAGGAAGTAATACTTACACAACCCATCGGTGCAAGTGGTCCTTCTAAGTTTCTAATGACATCCCCGATAATAATTTCCTTTGGATTTTTGCCTAATTTGTAGCCCCCATTGACACCTCTTTTACTTTGAACGTAGCCGTTTCTTTTTAATTGCAAGAGAATTTGTTCTAGGTAGTGAACTGGTACAAGTGTTTTTTCCGAAATTTTTTCTATACTTATTAACTTACTATGCATTCCACCCAGGCAGATTAACGCTCGTAATGCATATTCTCCCTTGCTTGAAACCTTCATCAACGTTCACTCCTTTTAAGCCCATTTTTATTAGACAAAGAACCCACCCAAAGGGTCCATCATATCTTAAGTTAGAAACTTGATTAGATTAGTCAACAATTTAATAATTTCTATCCATTTCTAATCTATTCAGGATTTATAAAAAAAGGAGAATTAAATATGAGAAGATTGATTATTCTTGCCTTTATAGGTTTAGCAGCACAGTTAGTCGATGGTTCTTTGGGGATGGCATATGGAGTTACATCAACGTCATTATTACTTATGTTTGGAATTGCACCAGCTGTTGCATCTGCATCCGTCCATATGGCAGAAGTTGTAACAACAGCTGCTTCGGGTGTATCACACATTCGATTTGGAAATGTCGATAAACAAGTCGTTTATAAATTAATATTACCAGGATCAATCGGTGCTTTTTTAGGTGCTTGTTTCTTAGGTAGTATCCCTGGGAATATTATAAAACCATATGTATCCTTTTTCTTATTAATTTTGGGTATTTTTGTAATTTATCGTTTTCTCTTTAAGTTTAACACATACAAAAAACTAACAAGGAAAAGTATGTCAAAAAAACAATTCATCCCACTTGGATTTATAGCAGGGTTTTTTGATGCAACAGGAGGTGGGGGATGGGGTCCAATTGCAACACCAGTTTTATTAACGGGTAATAAAATGGAGCCTAGAAAAGTAATTGGATCAGTTGATACAAGTGAATTTGCCATAGCTGTTTCATCTACACTAGGGTTTCTTTTAACATTAGGATGGTCAAATATTCATCTACAATGGGTTATTGCATTAATGATTGGTGGCCTAATAGCAGCCCCAATTGCAGCTTGGTTGGTCAAAATTATTCCTACAAACCTATTAGGAACACTTATTGGTGGGATTATTATTATTACAAATATGAGGACTTTATTAGGAGCATTAAATGTTTCGCAAATAGCAAGCCTATATACTTATATAATCCTTGGAGCCTTGTGGATCATTGCTGTAGGAATTGTAATTTGGAGAATACGAAAAGGCAGCTATCATAATAAACAACTATTAGAGTAATAGTAAATGTCGAAGTGCCAGGCACTTCGACATTATCTCTTGGCAAAAAACTATTCTGCTTCGCCAACAACTGAAAATCGTTCATTTTTATGCTGTGAAATTTCAATTTCGTCTAATACAGCAATTGCATAGTCTGCATAGCTGATGTAGCTTTCACCTTTTGAATTTAAAGTGAGTATATCTCCGCCTTTTTTATATGAACCAGTTCGTTTACCTTCTGGATTAAAGAACCCGGCTGGACTTATATAAGTCCATTGAATACCACTTGTACTTTGTAGTTCATCCAAATTCTTAGCCATGTTTGCAGCAGTTGGAAGATATGCTTTAGGAAAATCGGGAGTTTCCATTACTCGCACTGATTTTGCTTCATCAACAAAAAGGCTTCCTGCTCCACCAACGACAACTAATCTTGTGCTTGGAGCACCTTTAAGTGCTTCAATTAAGACTTTACCAGCTTCAATATGCTGATTTTCTTGTCCTGGTGTAGCATTAAATGCATTTACAATCACATCGAACTTGTTAATATCTTGGGATTTCAAATCAAAAATATTTTTTTCCACTACAGCAACTTGTTTGTTTTCTATTTTAGATGCATCTCTAACAATTGCAGTAACCTCATGCCCTCTTTCAACAGCTTCCTTTAGAATAAGACTTCCTGCTTTACCGCTTGCACCAATAATTCCAATTTTCATTTTACTGTCCTCCTGTAATTATTACAAATTTAATGTAACCAAACCAATTACCTGTAATCATACTAATTACAATTAGAATATTTGTCAATAGTCTACATTCACATTTTTTGTAATCTATCATAGAAAAATACCCTTGTAATAGTTTTAATTACAGGTGTACTATAAATGTATATTCATTAAAGGAAGGTGAAAAAGATGTCTATCAGCAGTCGTTTTGCTGTTGGAATTCATATATTAACTCTTATTGAAATAAATAAAGGTGGAGTAAGCACTTCAGAATTTTTAGCTGGGAGTGTTAACACGAACCCAGCGGTCATAAGGAAGATTATGGGGATGCTTAAACGTGCAGGTCTAGTAAAAGTAAGACCAGGAATTGCTGGGGCTGTATTAGCAAAAGACTTTGCAGATATTACATTGCTGGATGTTTATAGAGCAGTTAATGTTGTTCAAGAAAAAGATTTATTTAGCATACATGAAAATCCAAATCCTGATTGTCCAGTCGGTAGAAATATTCAAGAAACAATTGGTCCTATATTTGAAATTGCCCAAACCGCATTGGAAAAGGCTCTTGAAAATGTAACTATTCAAGATGTAGTAAAGGACATAATTGAGAAAGAAAAATTGAATAATAAATGTTAATGTCGAAGTGCCAGGCACTTCGACATTAAACGACCTCCAATCATCTGTTTACTCGCCTGTTTCCGAGAATCTTTTAATCCTTTCCCCTACTTCATCACGGACTTTTTGAAATACTGCCCATTTTTCTTCATCTGTTCCCTCGGCTTTGGCTGGATCATCGAAGCCCCAGTGTTCTCGTTTTACATGTGGTGGTGTCATTGGGCATTTGTCAGCAGCGTCACCGCAAAGTGTGACCACTAAATCTGCATTATTTAAAATTTCAAGGTCAATAACATCTGAGGTTTGGTTCGAAATATCAATTCCAACTTCCTTCATTGCCTTTACTGCATTCGGATTCAATCCATGTGCCTCAATACCTGCACTACAACTATTCCATTCGTTTTGGTTTAAATACTTTTTAGCCCATCCCTCAGCCATTTGGCTTCTGCAAGAATTCCCTGTACATAAGAAGTAGATTGTTTTTTTATTTTTCATATTGATTACCACCTTTGTTTTTGAATTTATACTGTTTGCTCACTGAAGTATTTCTTTTTAAACCATAATGCGACATTGACAAGTGCTATCATGACAGGAACTTCTACTAACGGTCCAATTACCGCTGCAAATGCAACACCCGAATGGATACCGAAAACACCTACAGCTACGGCAATCGCCAATTCAAAGTTATTACTGCCCGCTGTAAATGCTAATGTTGTGGTTACAGGATAATTTGTTCCTAATTTCCTTCCTAGGAAGAACGAAACAAAGAACATGATGATAAAATAAATCAACAGGGGTATAGCAATTCTCACAACATCCAGTGGTAAAGACACAATCATGTCTCCTTTTAGAGAGAACATGACAATGATCGTAAACAGCAGGGCTATTAATGTGAGTGGGCTTATTTTTGGGATGAACACTTTTTCATACCAAGATCTGCCTTTTACTTTGACTAACATAAAGCGGGTAATGATTCCTGCAATAAACGGTAGTCCAAGGTAGATAAATACCGACTTAGCCACTTCACCAATGGTTATATTGATGGCGACTCCATCTAATCCAAACCATTCCGGAATAACCGTTACAAAAACATAGGCATAAACGGAGAAAAAGAGCACTTGGAAAATGGAATTAAAAGCAACTAACCCAGCGGCATAGTCTGCATCGCCTTTTGCAAGATCATTCCATACAATAACCATGGCGATACAGCGAGCTAAACCAATCATGATAAGTCCTACCATATACTCAGGTTTATCCGGTAAAAAGATAATAGCGAGTAAAAACATGAGGATTGGTCCAATTACCCAGTTTTGTACTAACGATAGTGCTAACACTTTCACATCTTTAAAGACTCGCCCAATTTCTTCATAACGTACCTTTGCGAGTGGGGGATACAACATCAAAATCAACCCAATGGCTATAGGAATCGACGTTGTTCCGACTTGAAGTTTATTTAAGCCATTTACCATTCCCGGAAAAATAAAGCCTAACCCGATGCCTACTGCCATGGCAAGAAAAATCCATAATGTTAAGTAACGATCAAGAAATGATAAACGCTTTTTTTTAGCATGATTCATAGCATTCCTCTCCTCCATTTTTTCTTTAACAACCACAACGAAGAGTTGGATTGCTTATTTCAATTTGACGAATCTTTTCATCTTGATCTGGAATAAGGCTTGTTGCATACTTAACCAGTGAATAAAATTCGCTGTTTGTATTGAGAGAATAATAGATCCACTGGCCTCTTCGTGCTTCTTTTACTAATCCAGCGTCCTTTAATTTACGAAGGTGTTGACTAATAGAAGGTTGACTCATCTCAAAAACTTCAAGCAACTCACAAACGCAAAGTTCCCGTTTCATCAAAAGAGCACCAATCGTCAGCCTCGTTTTATCTCCAAGTAGCTTGAATACCTGAGACGCAGTTTCTACCTCAATATTAGTTTTTTCCATATGACTTCTCCTTTTCAAATCGAATAAGTATATAGGAATGTACTTATATATAGAACAAAAAATAAAACCCTTCCTTTTACTCTGCACATATAAATATATAGCCATTCACTTATATATTCAAGTAAAACTTCGAAGTGACAAGCACTTCGACAATAAAAAATTGTTAATTTTTTTATCCATTTTCTTTTCCTCCTAAAGAAATGAAATAAAAAAACTCACCAGCATTTGATAAAAGTCATCTAGCTGGTGAGGTTTAAAACAAAGTTTGATTTATTGATTTATTGTTTTTCAACTGACATAGGCCAAATTTACCGATTAAGAAATTCGTTCATATTTCTCCTTAGTCTTATTCAGTGAAATTTTATTGCCACTAAAGTATATAACCGTACAAACAAGAGGAATGATTCCCGCGATGACGTATAGACCCCTAAAAGAAGTGAAAGATTTTAAAATACCCAAAACATAGGGACCAACACCCAATCCTAAATCTAAACCAACAAAGTAAGTAGATAAGGCAATTCCAATTCTGGTTGCGTTAGGAACTACTTTGAGACAAACGGCTTGACCATTTGACATAAAGGTACCATACCCTAATCCGACTAATGCGCCAGCGATTAACAACATCGCACTATTAGTCGTTATACTTAATAAAAATAAACCCGCTGTTAAGAAGATATAACTAGGGTACAAGACATACTGTTCACCCTTTACATCAAAAATTCGACCAGTCATAGGACGAGTGAATGTGACTACTAATGCATATACCACAAAGAAAAAAGATCCTGCAGCGACTAGATCAAGCACTTTAGTATAAGAAGACAAGAATGATAGCACACTAGAATAAGCAAGTCCCATTAGAAAGGCGATGCCTGTTATAAATAGAGCCTTTTTTTCTATAAAGCTATGAATGCTCCAAGAGCTTAATTGAGTTTTTTGCGCATCTGATAACTGAATATTTTTAACGGGAAATATAAAGCAAGAAATAGTCACTAAAGCAATTAAAATAATGGAAAACCAAATAATAAATAAGAAGTTTGTCAAATTAAGCAAAATCATTCCAATGAAAGGTCCAGCAGCCGCAGCTAAACTTGTACTTAATCCATAATAGTTTATTCCTTCCCCTTTTTTATTTTTAGGAATATATGCTGTTACGATAGCATTGGTTGCCGTAGAGACTGTTCCATATCCGAAGCCGTTTATAAGCCGAATTACATATAGAATACCGATACTTGGGGCAAATAAATAGGCGATCGTTGTAATAAGATAAAAAATGGCTCCACCACGTAAAACGAATTTTCTCCCCAATAGTTCTAACTGTTTACCCATATATAAGCGAGCTATCAATGTTCCAATAATATATATTCCTGAAGCAAATCCGGCCTGACTTAAACTAGCGTGTAAATTATCTTGAGCAATTACTGCGATGATAACCATCAAAAGATAATAAACCAAGTAGACACAAAAGTTAATTAATGTAATTCCGACAAAGTGTTTGTTAAAAAGTTTATCTTCCATGTAACTTCTTATCTCCTTAAATTGAATAAGTTTTTAATTTTTCGATTTGTACTTCTACATCATGATAATTTGAGGGGTATCGATCTACTAATTGTTGAATAAATAGATCACGTGTGGACATGAATAAGTCTAGAAATTCCTTACAGTCTTGATTTGCTTCACTTCCCATTTGTTTTACCAATTCTATGGAGTCTTGGTGAGCATCGTTCAAAAATACTAACGATGCTTTCATATTGAATCTTGTTCGGTATGCTGTTTCTAGTCGATCAATAATTGCATTCATCCAGTAATTCATGTTTGATCGCCTTCTTTATATAAAATTGCTCAACTTTCGGAGTTGAATTTGAACTCTAGAGTCCCACGGAAACTTGGATTGAACCCACTTTAATATCAAGCTTTTGTGTACACTTCAGAGTTTAAACATCGTAAGGCTATCCAATCTAGGCCTGTGGTTGCAGCTAATCTTTTCCAAAAAATCTTAAATAGAGGCTTGATTGCGGATTATGTTTTGATGGATACTTGGTTTACACATGTACCTTTGATCGAATCGATAACAAAAAAAGGTTGTTTGTAAATCGTTTAAATAATGAAGAAACGCTACCAATTTGACGATCAACTTTTAAAACTAGTAAATATTTTTAAGCTAGCTTAAGAATTTAAAGGTATATCATATGATTCCATGATTAGAGATTTAGATATGTTTACGGCTTCACAAAAGTGTTATTAGACCTATTTGAAACAATGTCGAAAGGGACTATTTCCTCGAGCACAGAAACATTAAATATAAAGTGAAACTTCCATCAGTGGGGGTTTTCTTCATCCCCCACTGATGGTTAGCTGAGCCAATCGGACCTTTACGGGCAGTTGATCCCCACCTATCTTCTTTGTACTCAGAATCTTGAGGTGGGGGTCTTTACTTGCCGTTAAGGCGGGATAAATAGTCAATAATTGCAATGGTTTGAGTCTCTGCCGAGTTATATCAAGGATTCATTGAGTCTTTCTATGGCCGAAAGTTGAGAAATTACTAGTGAAGTATAATAAATGTATAGAATGTTTACAAACGCAGTGGTAATATATCTTTGTACATAACAAATGTTAATGTCATTTGTAAATTATGAACGAACTAAAAAAAAGATCTGATTTTGACATGTTTTTAGGTCTATTCATTGGGGGGGACATTTGTTGGATAATAGAGTGTTAAAGGAATATGTTAAAAAAAAACGTCCACCAATTGTCCAAAAGGGGTATCATAAGTATTTAACCTTTGAAGGTGTAGAGGATTGTTATGCTTATATTTTGAAGAGCGGTGTTGTTAAAGCAAGTGTCATTTCTAATGATGGTCGCGAATTTAATCTTAGATACATTACAGACTTTGAAATTGTTTCAATATTAAGGGATGAGTATTCACAATTTATTGATTCTCCTTACAATATCCGAGTTGAATCAGAGACTGCTGAATTTTATCGAATTAATCGTGTGGAATTTTGGAAGGATGTTAATGAGAGCTCAGAATTCCAACGTTACGTAAAAGATTTCTATAGATACCGTTTGCTTTATGTTATGAAGAAAATGCAACAGATGTTGTTAAATGGTAAATTGGGTGCTGTTTGTACACAACTTTACGACTTATATGATCTTTTCGGTGTTCGAACACCTGACGGGTTGATGATTGATTTTCAAGTTACGAATGAAGAAATTGCAAAGTTCTGCGGTATATCAACAGCAAGTAGTGTTAGCAGAATTCTAAAACAATTGAAGAATAATGGTATTATAACTATTAAAGATCATCGAATATTTATTACTAACATGGAACTATTAGAGGACAATATTATATTTTGACGGGTGCCTGTTTTCCTACTGGTGCCTGTCACCACCCGAAACCACCCGAAATTTGTCGAAAAAATGTCGAAGTGCCAGGCACTTCGACAATTAGTTTTAAAGGGGAAAGTTCTCGCAGAACAAGGAGAAAACTCCGTTATTTTAGAAGAGGGAGATACGTTCAGTTGGTGTGCAAGTGTCCATCACTTCTTTAAAAATATTGGAGATGATATTGCCAAAGTTTTGATTGCAGTCTTTACCGAAGGCTCAGAACATTAAAATAGTTATAATCTTAAAGCCATGATTCTTATAATCCTGGCTTTTTATTTTGCTTCTAATTTAACGGCATGTTTATTTTCCATACATAATTTTCTCCAATAGCTAACGTTCACAAGGAGAGAGAAATAATCGTATTAGCAAAAAAGACCTTCAAATTGAAGGTCTAAATTAAAATCTATTCACTACAATGAGGCATTAAACTTTAATAATTGATTAGAAAAGCCCAGCCTCTCTTGCCGCTTCAATACTATTCCTAGCAAACTCTTCTGCGGACATATCCACATTCTCCCAATGCATATACATTAAGCGCGGTTTTTCAAATAGCCAATGGTTGTGAAATGCTGTCACGATAATTCCTCTTCTTCGTAAGGCATCGATCATCGGATTGACTTCTTTTTGGAGGAGTACAGTTTCACCTAGATTAAGTCCATTGTTTTCAAAGGATAACATAAAGGGGAGAGCAAGCGGAGAGCGCGTACGTCGTCCTAATATAGTTGCATTGATATCTCGAAGACGCATTACAACACAGACAGGAGTTGCTGAGATAACCATTCCTCCGATTATATCTGCCAACCGCTGGCACTTTGAAGTACTTATATCCCGAACATCACCATGAGAAGAATGTGTCCTTCTTCTCCTTGAACCATGCCCACTCGATTCTAATTCAAAGTCCATTTCATTATTACCTGTGCTGTTTGAATGATGCCTAATTGATTTCGAACTGGATTTAAATTCTGCTTCTACCTGATTATTCTCAAAAAAGTTTGTATTGGTATCGTGATTAACAAATCTGAACCAATTGTCAAAAACATCTCTTCTTTCCATCAAAATCACCTCCTTGTCCCTAATCTTATTAATAGTATATTACGAGATTTTGGAGGAGAATGGACTAAAAACAGGTGGCCAAAGCCTTTTTTAAACTTTTTATGTAATAAATAGGTATTGCATTATAACTTTAGTATGTCTTTACCTACTTCTCCCCCATTGCTATTTCATAGGATATATAGAATGGTGAAAGGGGAATGTATAATGCATGATAGCCAGTCAAAAAATCTTTTTGACTACATTGTAGTTGGGACTGGACCAGCTGGTGCAGTTATAGCTAAAACAATAACAGATGATAAAAAAACAACTGTTTTAGTGATTGAAGCAGGAGAAAATAATGATCGTGATCAACCAATTAGAGATTCAAGATTTGCTCTTGAACTAGAAGAACACTTTTTCCCTGAGTATTTTTGGCAAGGAGAAGGCGTCCCACAAGAGGGAGTTGATGACAGGTCATTTGAATGGACAACAGGACGCCTATCTGGTGGAGGTTCTTCCATAAATGGAGAACAGTATGTTAGACCAACGTGGGCAGTCTTAAAAGAATGGGAAAAACTATTAGGTTCGTTATGGCCGCCTGAGAAAGCGATAAGAAGCTTTAAACAATTAGAAAGTTTTCATGGAAAAACAAATAGTCTTGAATTTCATGGCTATAATGGACGTCTTAGCATCAGACAAACCCCCAGCACCCCTCCTGCAATTACGAATAAATTGGTTTCCGCAATAGAAAGTGCTACAGTTATTAAAAGAATTCTAGATTACAACAATCCAAGAACTCCACTTGGTCCGTTCACCAGGTGGCAATTATATCAAAAAAGGAATGGACAAAGAGAAAGTTCCTCTACTGCTTTTTTATCTTCCGATATTATTAATCGCGAAGGTATTGGAGTGGACGGACGAAAGTTAAGGGTGCTTTATAAATCAACGGTAGTTCGTATTCTATTTAACGGAAAAAGAGCGGTTGGTGTGGAACTACTAAAAGAGGGCAAAAAAATAAAAATATTTGCGCATAAAAAAGTGATTATTTCAGCAGGCATCAACAGTGCACAACTTTTAATGTTATCTGGAATTGGACCCTCAGACGACTTACGTCAGGCAGGCATACCTGTAGTATTTAATAATCCAAATGTAGGAAAGTTTTTGACAAATCATACCTTGAACACCGCAACTTTCAATATCAATCCGAGGGATATCCCTGAACTGACAAATGATCCGTTCGCTCTTTATACAGGGGGAGCGTTTTTACCAAATCCGCTCGAAAATAATAAACGGCGTGGTGTTCAACTAGTTGGAATTGTAACTGAAGGTAAATTAAGTATTGCTATTGGTAATTCTATTAAATCTTCAATAATGAAATCAGCCTCAACATTATTCCATTGTATACCAAGAGGCATTCCTATTTAGCAAGGTACCATCTAAGTCGAAGATAACAGCTTTAATCATTTTAAACACACATCCCTTATTTATTTAATTCCTCTCCTAATGCTCTAATCGCTTCCTTTACTTCTTTTATATTTTCTTCATTATTCAGTTTATTTCTTGCATGAAGTAATACAGGTCTAACAGATTCTACTGACCTTCCAAACTTGTACATCCATTCATAGCGTGGAACCATCCAAGTATGAAAATGGTGAGTCGTATCCTCGTTATAAAAATAATAGACATGTTCAATCCCTAAGACTTTTCTTTGAGCCTTCCTAATCTTAGACAAGATATTTATGTAATCCATTCGTTCTTCTTCGGTTAATTCATCAAAGCATTTAATATGACGCTTAGACGCTAAAATTATTAAACCTTTTATTGGATATGCAACATCTTGATGTGCATGAAAATATTCTGTTTCTATTACTACACCACCTTCTGGTTCGATAACTCCACTTGTCAAAGCACAGCTTAAACATTCTACTTCCACCATTTTTCCATTTGAAAGAGTAATCGTTCTCATAGAATCCTCCTCTAAGGCAAATTTGTCTCCATATTTTACTTAAACAAGTTTGTTACCTTTTCTGCAATCTCTTTAGGTCTAACCTGCAAATTTTTTATAAACGGTACAACTTTATTTCAAATCGCATGTCGAAGTGCCAAGCACTACGACATCAAATCGACATGGGGATATGAGCAAGGAAAAATCGTACAAGCCCATATACTTTAATAAAAAACCCCACCTGTTTTTTCAGAGGGGCCAATTTTATGCTTACGTTATAACTACCTGTTCATTTGTTATTACCGCCTGTGAAATATTTTTACTATAATCAATCAAGAGGAATTGTTTTAACTTATTCGCTACAAATGACTGCCACCTGTAACATCCATATTATGCCCAGTTATAAAACTCGCTTTTTTACTAGCAAGGAAGGAGACAGCATTGGCGATTTCTTCTGGCTGTCCTTCTCTTCCTAAAGCACTCATCTGCTTAGCATTTTCCTGCCCCTCGTTGGTGTGTAACCAGCAAGCCGTTGAATCTGTATCAATAATTCCTGGCATTACAGAATTAACAGTGATCCCTGTTCTTCCTAATTCTTTTGCCAGCGTAAACGTCATTGTATTCATAGCCCCTTTAGTCATGCTGTATACCATCATATGGGGAAACGCAATGCGCGTCACTCCTGATGAAATATTTATTATTCTTCCGTTGTTCTCGATATACTGAACTAAAGACTGACTTATAAAATAAGGCGCTTTAACATTAGCATTGAATAATTGATCAAATTCTTCATAGCCTACATCCCCAAATCCATTAGATGTAGCATGGCCAGCATTATGCACAATTGTATGAATGGATATTGTCTCGTCCTGAATAAGAAGGCTCTTTACTTGTTCAATAAAAACATCTATGCCCCCACTGGAATTGAAATCTCCTTGAATGATCTCTGCTTTCTTCCCAATGGAGTTAATTTGCTCCTGAACTTTAACTGCTTGTTCAATATTTTGATTATAATGCAAAAGTAAATTAAATCCATCCTTTGCAAGCTGAATGGCAATCGCCTTTCC
This sequence comes from Terrilactibacillus tamarindi, assembly GCF_009718825.1. Lineage (GTDB taxonomy): Bacteria > Bacillota > Bacilli > Bacillales > Sporolactobacillaceae > Terrilactibacillus > Terrilactibacillus tamarindi. Next base: position 94,971 of record NZ_WNHB01000006.1, read on the forward strand.
TATTCCTCTTGAAGCACCTGTTACCAAAGCATATTTCAATTTTTTCATATGTTATACCCTCCTTAAAAGAGAATATAAAGGTTTCCCTTAGGGTAAAGTCAATCGCTAAACATTTAGCGGGAAAATAAATTCGGAAAAACGTTTAGAGGAATATAAATAATCATCTGAATTTAATATACGCTCATAAATATAGGGTCCAGATAATTTTATCTTATCGTTTTTTATGATGTTCTTTATCTTTAAAATTGATTGTTCTTGGTAAGGATCAACTTCGCAAAAAAAGTGCTGCGCTTCAAAGTCAAAATACTTTTTATAGATGGATGGATCTAGTTTCTGACTTTTCACTTGAATAGCTATGGCAACTGGATAAACATCGTTATCACTTCGTTCATACTTAATCATTTTCTCAGTTCTTATGACGTTATTCTTTTTAAACAATTTTTCTGCGTCATTGAGCGCCGTGCATATATTTTCATTTGGTAATATGCTGGATTCAACTACATGTACAGCATCTAAGTATCCAATTTTAACTTCGCCATTGAATTCAGTCATTGTGCTAGTAAGCATATTTAATTGCTGGATTGCTTGGTTTGCTTTAATAATTTTATCGGATTCTAATCGAAGTTTTCTTTCGATCAAGCTATTTATCTCTGCAGCTGATAATTTTTCATCTACGATCTGCTCAATTTCTTTTAAGGTAAACCCTGCTTGTTTTAATAGCTTTATTCGCTTAGCTGTTAACAATTGATTCTTGTTATAGTATCGATAGTCATTATCGGGATCAATAAACGAAGGATTCAAGATATTTTTTTGATCGTAAACGTATAAAGCCTTTCTTGAAAGACCCGTTAATTTACTAAATTGGTTTATTAGAAGCAGATCTTTCCTCACTAATGAGCGCCCTTCTTTCATGTCATTCAATATGTGTATTTCATTATAAGTATTCATTTTTTTATAAATTATCAGTCCTTAAAAAATAGGTGACGGTCACTACCCGAAATTATTTCAGGGGTGAAAAACAGTGATAGACAAGATAATCTGCATTGTACCTGAATGTAGTTGTTTCGTATATGCTAAAAAAGAAGAAATCAGTCTAGATAAGTATCCTTCTGTAATGTCGAAGTGCCAGGCACTTCGACATTATTGCTCTTTTATCTTTTCCGAAAGCCTTAAACCCCAAAGATGAATAAAGCCTTTTTGCTGGATCATTAGTCGTCACCACAGTTAAATAAATCTGCTCAATTCCTTCCAATTCTTTTGCCTTCTTAATTGCTTCTAACATTAAACTCTTTCCAGCACCAATACCACGCTTTTCAGGAGAAACGTACATGGCGAAGATATTCGCTCTATGTTTTAGTTTAAGCTTCTTTTCTTTAACCAAAGTAACGACACCGATAAGTTTTTCATTTTCAAACGCACCGAAAGTAAACGAGTCTTGAGATTGAAACCTGCTTTTGTATTTTTCAAAGGATTGATCTTTTTCCTCTTCATAGCTAGCAGCAAATGCCTCAGGGCTATTTTGTAAAGCCTCTAACCTTAGATCAAGATAGTTCTCAGCATCTAGTGAATTTAAAAGTCTAATCTCCATCATTTTCTCCCTATAAATAGATATGGTTTTTGTATGTTTATTTTACAATAAAGTTATCAACTCTTGTTCCATTAAATGGCCCTTTAGTCGAATGGGGTTTTACATCATCAAAAGCAAAAAAATAATCCTGTTTATATCAATACAGGATTTTAATCAAACTTTTTTTACAAATTATCAAACTTTGTTTTAAAGTCACAAATTTGTAGCTTTGAAATAAAGTTTGGTCAAAAACAACCCGCAGACCCATATTTTAAGTTAAATTAAAAGAACCGTTTTGAAAAAAGATTGATCAAAACGGGTTAATTCTTTCTGACCAATTTGTATAACTAATTAAATCATATTTTTTTGAAAGAAATCTGTAATTTCCTCAAATGGGATGATATCAGTCTTGTCATACAAATCTGTATGACTAGCATTCGGAATCACCGTAATTTTTTTATTATCACCTTTTAATTTTTTAAATGCGTCTTGACTAAAGTATAAGGAATGGGCTTTTTCACCATGTATCATTAGAACGGCACTACGAATTTCATGACTATATTGTAAAAGTGGCATATTCATAAATGATAAAGAGGAAGTAGTGTTCCATCCATCATTAGAATTTAATGAGCGCTCATGATACCCACGATTTGTTTTATAATAATCGAAGTAATCTTTTACGAAAGATGGCGCATCTTCTGGAAGAGGGTCTACTACGCCACCTGCTCTTTCATACTCTCCATTTTTGTAATCTATAATTCTTTGTGCATTTAAACTTTTTCTTGTTTCATATCGTGCATCTTCATCCATTGCATCAAAGTATCCTTGAGCGTTCACACGAGACATATCGTACATTGTAGATGCTACCGTTACCTTGATTCTTGTATCAATCGCCGCAGCATTTAAAGCCATTCCTCCCCAGCCACAGATGCCAATAATGCCTATTTTGTCAGGATTAACATTCTCTTGAACAGACAAGAAGTCTACAGCCGCTTGAAAATCCTCTGTATTAATGTCTGGTGATGCAACATAGCGTGGTGTTCCTCCACTTTCACCTGTAAAAGAGGGGTCAAAAGCAATTGTTAAAAATCCTTTTTCAGCCATCGTTTGAGCATATAAACCTGATGATTGTTCCTTAACTGCTCCAAATGGACCACAGACAGCGATTGCTGGAAGTTTTCCTTCAAATTGTTTCGGTTCATATAAGTCAGCAACCAATGTGATTCCATACCGATTATGGAAAGTAACTTTATGATGATTAACTTTTTCACTTTTTGAAAAAACTTTATCCCATTCTTGTGTAATAGTTAAATCTTCTTTCATCTTTTACTCCTCTCCTTTTACCTATTTGACATTAATTTGTGAATGCACTATTATGATAATCCCTAAACCTAACTTTAGGTCAAGTGTGATTTTAAAAAAATTTTAGGAATGATGTTATGCAAAAAATTTGACAAATTTTACGCTTATTTTTTAAAAACCGTCGCCTATTCGAATCGTTATGAATCAGATAGGCGACGGCTTTACTATTTTATTGCATTTTAAGGAGTCTTGGGTTAGACATTTGCTCTTTAACAATTTTTTCGGTTCCATCCGCCACGGCTTTAGTATAGTATTCAACCTTGTAATCAATATAATTTAATGTGCTTTCTAATTCTTTGATTTGAGATTGGAGTGCCTCTCTACGGGCTAAAAACATTTCTAGACGATCTTTCAATGTTTCATTTCCTTCTTGGCACCAATCAATAAAAGTTTTAATGTCTTTTATAGACATTCCTGATTTTTTCAGGCATTCAATTGTAATTAATCCTGAAATGGCTTCTTCGTCGAAGATTCGATTTCCACTTTCATTCTTTTCAAGATTAGGAATTAAACCTTCCTTATCGTAATATCTAAGAGTTGAGATATTTAAATTAAATTTCTTAGCTACCTCTCCTATTGTATACCGCATCCTCTACTCTCCTTATTTATCTAAATCTAACCTAAATCTAAAGTTAGGTCTATGTCTATGATAGCATATGTTTTTCTTTTCATTTAAATCAGTGATTTTAATGTCGAAGTGCCAGGCACTTCGATATTAGCAATATATAGTTCCACTAATAAAGGTTAAATAATAAATAGTCCCCTATCGAGTAGAAAGGGGACCATTAGTATATTGATAAATTTAAGTCTTTGTCACCCTTACATAAAGCAACAGCAACTCTTAAATGCTTTTCTTTTGTTCATTCTATAATGAATAGCCCCCAGGACCAATGAGTGCCAAGCCAATTGAAACAACAATCAGTACCAAGTTATATTCGAACCCACCTATAGTATTAGAAAAACCTTTTGATCCATGTACCTTAATGATCGCTCCGAGCATAATTATCGTTATTATAATCGCTCCGAGGGGTAGAAGGAAGCCTAATATGAACAATATTCCACTAACCAATTCTCCAAAGCCACTAAGTGTGGCGACTAGAATGCCAGGTTTAATACCAATCGATTCAAACCATCCTCCGGTTCCTTTAATCCCATGTCCTCCAAACCATCCGAACAATTTTTGACTTCCATAAAATAAAAATACAATTCCTATAATCATACGAATCAAAAATAATCCTAAATCTGTCATAATAAAATACCTCCAAAATTTTTATTTTATACTTTCTTATTTAATGCTTTGATACATTAATAACTTCTTCTAAATTTAACAATGCAATGGCTAACTTTAATTTTGCTTCTTTTTTCGGAAATAAAGAGAGACTTTAAAAATAAAGTTCTCGCCTCCTCTATCCATCCAGATTCCTGACTTTGATTGGCATTAATCTTTGCTCTAATTGATCTCTATATTGTTCATAACGCATGGGCAACATTAATTTTGCTCCCATCGTTTCTTGTGATTCATCATGTGCAAATCCTGGTGGATCAGTTGCTATCTCAAATAGAATTTCCCCATGTTCTCTGAAATAAATCGAATTAAAATAGTTTCTATCTTGAACAGGTGTAATCCCATAACCTTCGTCTTTTATATATTGTTGCCACGCCAATTGATCTTCGTCATCGTTAACTCGCCATGCAATATGATGAACCGTGCCTACCCCCATTTGCCCGCTTGCTACTGGGGTTAATCTCAAATCGATAATGTTTCCAATATTACTTCTAGAATGAAAACGCATGATACCATTTTCTTCTCCTACTATTTCTAATCCTAAGATGTTTTCTAGAAGATACGCCGTTTCTTTTGGTTGGACTGATAACAATGTTGCTCCGCCAAATCCTTTAATGGCGACTTCTGGTGTTACATCTCCGAATCTCCAGTTATTTATTTCACCTCCTTCTCTCTCGACTATTTCTAAATGAAGTCCATGTGGATCATCAAATGTTAAATAGGTCTCACCAAATCGTTCCGTTTTAATAAATGAAATATCATACTTAGACAGCCTTTTTTCCCAAAAACTTAATGCGCCAAGAGGAACAACATAAGACGTCACGCCTACCTGGCCGCCGCCAACTTTACCTTGATAGGCACCTACCCATGGGAAAAATGTTATGATGGTACCTGGTTTACCTCTCTCATTTCCAAAATAAAGATGATAAGTCCCTGGATCATCGAAATTTACCGTCTTTTTAACTAGACGTAAACCTAATATGCCAGCATAGAAATCAACATTTTCTTGTGGGTTTCCAACAATGGATGTAATGTGGTGTATTCCTGTCATTTTTTTATTCATAAAAATCCCTCCTTAACATGAAGTTGTCATTCTGTTGTATAAAATTAGCTATCGATAGAAATTATCTCGAATTCGAGATATTTATTTAAAAAAATATATCTCTAATTCATTTATATTTAATTCGAGATAATTTTATTACATAAATTCCTCTTTGTCAACTATATTTCTAATGAAAAGATACAACTAACTGCTTAAATTACTTCCCATCAACGCTTGAAGGCTGATTATTTTCTATATTCATTTGCATTGTCGTCAGCTATAAGTGCGTGTTCAAAAAGGGACAAATTAGAAGCAAGAAGATAAGAGCGGTGCAGTTCCTGAGGACCGGTATTCCACAGGATGTGGTAGCTTTAGGCGCCAGCCACAGGACGTGAGCGATTTTAGTTGAAGATCCTCTTGTCTTTGCTACATGAGGACCGGAAAAACAAGTAAGCGCCCGAGATTCACAGCTTATCATTTGCTTCTACACCAACGGATAAAGCCCTGTCAATCATGGAATGAATTTGTTCAGGAGCCGTTTGAAGGGCTTCCACACGTCGTTTATACCCTGTAGATTGCTTATCAATATGCGAGCTGATCCCATTAATTTGTGTTTTCTTTGAACTGAGTAGTGAAAAGTCGATGGGCATAAATGTTGCCCCATCGACCAGCCCAAAGTCAACATACGAAAGCCCTTATAAAATCGCATCTTTTGAGAAGCATGATCAAAACATCAGGCAAGAAGTTCAACCTTTTTACTACGCTGGCGATAGAAAGAGGAGTCATCTACAGCACTTTAGGGCGGCATCGGTCCGTGAGTGCACTTACTATTTTTATCGAACTGGCGCTGAGGTAAAGTAAAAATCGTCGTCATGCAAACTTGGAATGATTCAAAAAACGATAAACAGCGTCTTTGGCGAGTGCTTCCGTCTGAACGTGTTACACGTTTCTGGACGTGTGCTTCCCTCGATTGGGTTGGTTCCAACGCTCCCTTCGTAGAGACATAGGAACTTCTCTTGCGGCTATTCTACCTTAACCTTGATTTTATCAATGGCATTATACCCATAACCCTTTTTATTCCAAAAAGGTATAGTTGGCTGGATTTGGCCATATGAATCTGTTGCTTTTGACATAATCATATATTCACCTTTCTTTGATATAGTCCATTCATAATACCAAGATTGCCAGCCATAACTAGAATCTTTAGTAGACTCTAATTTTGCATTTAGCCAAGTACTCCCACCGTCTACACTTATTTCTAACTTTGTAATAAAACCATTACCTATCCAAGCAATCCCTTTAATCAAATGCTTACCAGTATTTAAAATTTCCATATCTAAGGGCTTTTGAATAGTCGAGTTTACATTTATTGTAGTAACAGGGAAGGCATCTTTATTATTTTGTTCATTTGGGTAATACACATAATCGATTGTCTGAAAGGGTCCTGTAAAATTAGAATCAATAACACTAATCTGCTTAATCCATTTAACGGATGCCATCGCATACCACTGTGGAACAATTAATCTCAGTGGATAACCATGTTTAAACGGAATTGGCTGATTATTGTATTCATATGCAATAATGGTATCAGGGTGGATCGCCTTCTCAATAGGCAAACTTCTAGCGTAGGTGAAAACCTTATTTAGATCGGTTCTTTCTCCGAAATCATATCCTTCCACGACAATTTCTTTTGCTCCTTCTCTTATTCCAGATAGTTCAAGTAGAGCCCGTAACGGTACACCCTTCCAATAGCCTTGGCTAATAGCACCCTTTCCCCATTTTACTCCAAATACTTTAGGCTCGAAAAGGTTACGTTTATCTCCTGAACATTCAAGGACAACTTGTATTGTTTTTGAAGGTAAATGAAGAATGTCCTGCATGGAAAGCAGTATTGGTGTTGATACTATCCCATTAATCGGGAGCCAATAGTTTGAGTAAGAAAGAGTTGGATAAGAAAAGTGGTTCCGTCTATAAAATAATTTATTATCCATAATGTCAGTCTTGATAAATTGAAAGGGTGTCTCCTGATTTTCCGGTAACAAACTATGCGTCAATAAATACGGCTTTACTCTATGGTGGTTTGAACGGTCCATAACTTCCTCCTAATTAGAAAGGTTCATAAAGTATGTTTATGAACAATGCATTCTAATTAGGTTATTTAGAACGAATTAAATTAATGAAAGCCTCAACATTTATTTTTCATGATGGGAGAAAACGCATTATCCTAGATACATTCCCAATTCGATAGTCTCATCCATCAGCCTCATACATAGTATGGCTCCCTACTCCCCTTCTTTGTTCAGTTATTAAATATATGGGATAGTTGTAAACTGAATTTTTAGATAGACATTAGTATACCTTACGATTTCGCCTGTAACACTACAATTCCCCTACTTATCACGTGGCCTATGCCTAATTATTTTTATATTTATTTTTTATCGAGGAAACCTACTTGGTGAGTGTTACACATTACAGAGTTTGGGCATGATTGGATTGGTTACAATTTAGTTTGCACCCCTTCGGAGAGACACAGGAACATCCCTTACGCTGTAATCCAATTTTTCCCCGTCCCTTGGAAAAAGTATGGTTATACTTAGAGTAAAGATTTTTTTTAAACTAATTCCTATTACCAGTTATTCTTAATTAAGATTTTTCCTATTGCTTTATTTGATTCTAAGAATTTATGAGCTTCCCCTACTTGATCAAATGTAAATACATTAGTATCAATTAAAGGTTTTAATTGTTCAGCTTCTACAATTTTTGTAATTTCATTTAACATTTCTCCATGACGATGACGTTGGTCTTCATTTACAATCTTTAACAACATGTATGTCACGTGAAGTGATAAACCTTTCATATGCATTTTGGATAAATCATGTTTTGAATACGTAAGAATAGATACGACCGTTCCATTTATAGCAGCTGCTTCGAAAGAAAGGTCTAAATTATCGCCACCTACTGTATCAAATACAAGATCAAATCCTTTTCCATTTGTGTATTTCTTAACATATTCTTCAACAGTTTCTTGTTTATAGTTGATACCTACATCAGCACCTAGTTGAGTTGCAATAGTTAATTTTTTCTCAGTAGAAGCTGTCGTATAAACGTTTGCACCTGCCCATTTTGCTAATTGTATAGCTACATGACCCACACCACCGGTTGCCGCGTGAATAAGAACATCTTGTCCTTTTTTTATATTTCCTCGGTCAAATAAAGCTTCCCATGCAGTTAGAGTAACAAGTGGTAAAACTGCAGCTTCTTCCATTGTTAGGTTTTTAGGTTTATGTGCAATGAGACGTTGATCTGCCAGCATATATTCAGCTAAAGCTCCGCCGCCTGTTCCTTTAAATCCTCCAGGACATCCGTATACTTCATCACCATGTTTGAAGTCCGTTACACCTTCTCCTACTTCTTCAACAATGCCTGCAACATCTCCATGTAAAACAGCAGGTAAAGCAGGAGCAGCATGACTTTCTCCTCCTTGACGAATATAAGCATCTACAGGATTCATACTAGTAGCTACAACTTTAATTAAGACATAACCGGGCTTAACAGTTGGCTTTGTTATTTCTTCAATTTGAAAAACAGATGGATCCCCAAATGTTTTAATAACCTGTGCTTTCATTGAAATCATTCCCTTGTATTATATATTGATGAGGATATTTAACATGACACGTATTAACTTACCTGAAATTAATACTTTAATGCTAAAAACTGTAGTCGCAAAATTAAAGTGTATTCTCCCCCCTTCTCTCAAACCCTTGTCATTCCTGCCTTTCTCCGATTTTCCCATTTTCTGTAGGCAAATGAGTTGTTCCCCCGTTCGCTCCTTTTTTCTCCTATTTTTTGTCAGAATCCTGATTTTTTAGGAAAATAAGTTGTTCCGTAGGAACAGGGATAAAAATGGGTCAGGGCTAAGGGTTTTTCCTGCTTTTTCTCCTGCCCTTTTTCTCTCTTTTCCTCTGGTTTTTATCTTGAAATCGTTGATTTATCGGGCTTTATCAGACGTTTCCTCCTGCCTTTATTCATGCCTTTCTCATGCTTTTTACTGGCTTTTTCTCCGCTTCTGGACACAAAAAAACGAGGAAAACTGGAGGCTATCCTCCAATTTTCACTCGTTTTAGGGAACAACTTATTTAACCAAGGGAACAGTTTATTTGCCTTGGGTAAAACTTCTTTTTGCTATAACATAGAAGCAGGTGATAGGAAAAAAGGGATTAGGGATTGAGTGCTAACATTTTTCCATTATTCCTTTACTTTCAATAATCTTAAACTGTTTAGGGTAACAATCAATGTTGCTCCCATATCTGCAAAGATGGCTAACCACAATGTCAACCAGCCTGGAACAATAAGTACCAAGGCAAGTAACTTAATGCCTAATGAAAAAGTAATATTTTGCTTAATGATTGCCAACGCTTTTCGACTTAGTTTGATTGTATATGGAAGTTTACTTAAATCATCAGACATCAAAGCAATATCCGCAGTCTCTAATGCTGTGTCCGTTCCAGCTCCGCCCATTGCTATACCCACTGTTGCAGATGCAAGGGCAGGTGCATCGTTTACTCCGTCTCCGACCATTGCTACTTTATCATATTTACTACGAAGCTGTTTAATATAGACTAACTTATCTTCTGGTAAAAGTTCAGCTTGTATCTCCATGACACCAACTTCTTTACCGATTGCTTTAGCTGTTCCTTCATTATCTCCTGTAAGCATGACCGTCTTTTCAATGCCAATTTGATGAAGTTTACGAATTGCCTCTTTAGAACTCTCCCTTACTTCATCTGCCACTGCAATAAGAGACATAATCTCTTTAGAAGTTCCTAAGACCATCACTGTTTTTCCTTGCTCTTGCATATTAGTTATCTGTTGTTTAATATTCTTTTCTATGCTATATAATTCCTCGAATAAATTTGGACTACCTACATAATAAGTCGTTCCATCGATATCTGCTTTTACACCTTTTCCTGTAATCGACTGGAAGTTCTCTATATTCACATCTTTATAAGGTAAATTATCGGCTTCAGCTTTTCTTATAATGGCTGAAGCTAACGGATGCTGTGACCCCTTTTCAATTGCAGATGTAATCGTCATTATTTTTTGTTCTTCTTCATTAAAAGCGACAATATCTGTAACAGAAGGAAGACCTTTTGTAAGTGTTCCAGTTTTATCAAATGCAATAACTTTTAATGCCCCTGTTTCTTCTAAGTGAATTCCACCTTTTATCAAAACACCATTTTTCGCTCCATTTCCTATGGCAGTTACAATGGATACTGGTGTTGAAATGACCAACGCACAAGGACAACCTACAACAAGAACTGCCAAACCTCTATAAATCCACTCCTGCCAATCTCCGTTTAAGAATAGGGGAGGAACTACTGCCAGTAATAGGGCAATAATAATAATTCCTGGTGTATAATACTTTGCAAATTTGTCTACAAACGCCTGGGATGGTGCTTTTTCCGCTTGTGCTTCCTCCACCATATGAATGATTTTGGAAAGAGTGGTATCCTCAACACGTTTCGTAACTTTTACCTCTAATAATCCTTCTTCATTCAACGTACCAGCATATACCTCTTCATTGACTTTTTTTACTACTGGTACAGATTCACCCGTAATGGCCGCTTGATTGATAGTAGATGTTCCTTTTACAACAATCCCATCCATTGCAAGTTTCTGACCTGGTTTTACTATCATAATGTCGTCTATTTGAATGTCATCAACTTGAACCGTAATCTCTTTATTTCCTCTACGAATAAGAGCTTCTTTTGGTGCTATATCCATTAGGGATTGGATAGAATTACGAGCTTTATCCATTGAGTATCTTTCTAATGCTTCGCTAACTGCAAACAGGATAACAACAGTTGCTCCTTCGCCCCATTCTCCAATAGCAGATGCTCCTAATATGGCTACCGTCATCAAGGTATTCATATCAAACTTTAAATGAACTAAATTTTTAAGTCCTTTGATAAATAGGGAATAGCCACCAATCAAAATAGAAAGTGCATAGCCTATAGTCGGAATTAGACTTTCCTCACCATATTGTTTGGTCATCATCCAACTTATCAATAGTAAGACTGCTGATATATATACTTTTATATTTTCTTTTTGTTTCCAAAAAGATTCTTGCTTAACAACTTGCTCTCTTTCATTTCTTATCTTTAAATTTTCAAATGCCCCTGCTTTTTCTAACTCTTCAATAGTTGCATTTCCAATAACATCAACTTTCGATGCACCAAAATTTACTTTCGCATCTTGAACTCCTTCAAGTGCTTTGACGTTGTTTTCAAATATTGATGCACAATTTGCACAAGTAAAACCTTGTACTCTATAAGTTTTCGTTTGTTGTTGTTCAGACATGTGCTTTCACCTCCTGATTATGTTCCAATGCAATAAGGATTAACTGTTTAATATGGTCATCGTCTAATGAATAAAAAGCCAATTTCCCTTCTTTTCGATGCCTTAATATAGAAAGTTTATGAAGAGTACGAAGATGATGGGAGGCTGTCGCTACAGATGTACCTAAGATATTGGCAACATCACAAACACATAGTTCATCTTCTTGACAAAGAGCATACGCAATCTTAGTACGATTTTCATCACCTATTACTTTAAATACTTTGGAAATATTACTGATATCTGCCTTCTCGATTTCCTCTTGAACTCGATTTACTTTCTCTTCATCGTAGCAATAAATTTCACATGTATCTTTTTTACTCACATTCACTTCTCCTTTCTCATTCAAATGTTTATTTGAATATATTATAACTCTAACCCCTTTGTTATTCAAATATATATTTGAATGAAACGAAAAATTATTCTTATCTTTATGAAAATCCCACAAATTAAAGGATTTTATTAATATTCCAAAGAATACAGATACACAATAAAGTTTTTAAACGAGGAGTTCTAAAATGAATAGCACATGGAATCAAATTATCTATAAAGTATGGTCGCCATTTTATGACCAATTTTTCAATAAAGGAATTTTTTTAAAAGCAAGAAGAGAGGTATTTAAGGATATAGAATGGGTTCAGGAGGAAAGGGTACTCTTCGTAGGTTGTGGTACAGGTGCAGATTTAGAGTATGTCCCTCATAATGATATCGACATAACAGCCATTGATTTTTCCAGTGACATGCTGGATAAAGCAAGAGAAAAGTTTCATCATACAGATATTACATTCCTGCAAATGGATGCACAGGATTTAACATTTCCTGATGAATCTTTTGACATTGTAATAGCAAGTTTACTTCTTTCTGTTGTCCCAAATCCTCATAAGTGTATGGAAGAGATGATTAGAGTAACGAAACCTAAAGGGAGAATATTGATATTTGATAAATTCGTTCCTGAGAACCAAGAACTATCCCTTTTCAAAAGGGGAATAAGACCGCTTATCTCCTTGTTGGGTACAGATATTGGATTGAGATTTGAACAAGTGGCTAATCCATTTTCTAAGCAATTATCCATACAAATGGATTCACCAATTATGCTAAATGGTATGTACAGAAAAATTATTGGAATTAAAATCCAAAATGATAAAAAAGTAAGGAATTAAATACTCAAGGTTAATTGAATAAAAAATGCTTTACTCCTTATTGAAGTAAAGCACCATTTGTTTAAGAAGAACATGTACAGACCTTCTATCCTGCACAACAAGATAATTTTGAAACGTCTTTATCAAACGTAAGAGAAGCCAACTTTAACCCTTCTGCCATTGTTAAGTATGGTGCAAGGCTTTCCTTTAAGTCTTCAACAGTTAGACCAAATTTCACAGCTAATGTTCCTGCATAAATTACATCACCAGCATTTTCAGATACAACATGGACTCCTAATATCTTTAATGTTTTCGCATCTGCCACTATTTTGAATACACCTGTGGTTTCACGATTCACAATTGCTCTTGGAACAGCTTCTAAAGGTAATACAGATGTTTTGACATCATATCCTTTTTCTTTTGCTTGTTCTTCTGTTAAACCAACGGTTGCAATCGAAGGATTTGTAAATGTAACACCTGGTACAACCGATAAATCTAATTTTTTATTTAACCCACCAATTGCATTATCAGCGACAATTCCACCTTCATAGGCCGCTACATACACAAATTGTGGTCCAAGTGTTACATCCCCAGCAGAATAAATCTTTTCATTACTTGTTTGAGCATATTCATTTATTTTTATTTCTTTGCGGTTTCCCACTTCAACACCTGCTACACTTAAATTTAGAGAATCTGTATTTGGTTTTCTACCTGTTGCAACAAGGAGTTGCTCTGATTCAATTATTTTTCGTTTTCCTTCAACCGTTACATAAACCTTTTTTATTTCTCCTTCTTGTTCCACACGCTCAAAAGTTGCCCCTTTTATTAGGTTTATACCCTGTTCTGTTAAAGCTCTTTCCACTGCTTCAGAAATCTCAGGGTCATATTCTTTTAATAGACGCTCACTTCTTTGCATAAGTGTAACTTCCGAACCTAAATGATGAAAAAGTTGCCCAAGTTCCATTCCAATATACCCTGAACCAATTACCGTTAAGCGTTTTGGAACTTTTTTTAATTCAAGTAGCGTTGTACTTGTTAAATAATCTACTTCTTCAAGTCCTGCAATCGGTGGTAAAGATGGAGAAGCACCTGTTGCGATTAAAAAGCGTTTTGCTGAAAGTTTTCTTCCATTTACCTCAACTATACTTTCATCAACAAATTTAGCTTCACCCTCAATTAAATCAAATCCATATTTATCAATTAAATTAACATATTTTTGATTGCGGAGTTCACTAACCAATTCATTCTTTTGCTTTACTAACGGTGCTAATTCTACTTCTCCAGCAGATGTTTGTAACCCAATAAATGGATTTGATTTTGCTAAATGATTGATTTCCCCAGCTCGTAAAAGGGTTTTTGAAGGAACACAACCAATATTTACGCATGTTCCCCCAACCGTTCCACGCTCAATCATCCCAACTTTTGCCCCATATTCTATTGCTTTAATGGCGGCCGAAAAGGCCGCTCCACCAGAACCGATAATAAGCAGGTCATAATCACCTTCATTACCTAAATCCACATCTTCCTTTGATAACACATCTTCTATTTCACCAGGTTGATATTTTGCTTCATTGATAGCTCTTTTGGCAGTTTCAATCTCTTTATTATCAGGTAATTCAAATACAGCTTCACCACGACTAAAATTAGCTTTTATGTTTTTAGCTCCTATATTTTCAAGTGCGACAGCTACATGCTCTTCACACCCTGTACAAGTCATTCCCTCAATCTTTATCCGATATTTTTTCATGTGTTTTATCCTCCTTTATTTTACACCGTAACCTAAATCCAAAACGGACTCTTGAATGATTTTAATATCTGTTTTTACATCATCATAAGAAACCGTTACAGTTCCCTCTGTTCCTTTTGTTTCAATAATTACATTATTTACCCCATCCACTTTATTTATCGCACTTTCTACGACAAATGGACAACTTGCACAATACATATCTGTTACTGTAAACGATACGGAGTTACTATTATTACTTGTAATAGTTTGTATCTCTTTTTCATTACTACACGCAGAAAGAAAAAGTAAAAACAACAATAAAATGATGGCTAAAACCTGTTGAACCCGCACAATAAATACCCCTTTCCTACAAGTACCCTTTGGAAATTAGCGTATAAACAAACATCCCAAATACCAAAACCGTTGTAATCCATAATCCAATAATAGAACTTTTCTTTTTACACTTTCGCCCATAAATCAAATAAAATGAGTAAGCTAATAAAACCAACGTAACCGTTATTAGCATCGTTTGATATTTCGTTGCATAAATTGCTAATCCTCCAGCAAAACCTGTTAAACCAAGAGGAATCAAAATTACAGGTCCTAAACAACAACCTGCCATCAGAAATCCAGAAAATAGTGTTGCTACTTGTGAAACTTTCTCTTTCATCACTATCACCACCTATATCTTAAGAGCAACAAGAATCATTCTTAGAATTCGATTTATTCAACTTATTATAAGAGTAGAGAGTTAAGGCAAGAAAAATTGCTAAAACTGGAATTAGAATATAATCTAAATAGCCAGTTATCGCCCCTAATCCAATAGCACTTAATAAAATAACTAATATAGGTGTAGCACAACATAGTAGAACAACAAATATCCCTACCATTCCTACAATAAAGCTCTTTTTATGTTTCATAAAAATCTCCCTTCTTATTAGTCCTCAATCAACGCTTCAATAATGGGGCATTCATGTAACTCCTTTTCATCTGGACATCTTTTCTTTAAATCTTTCAACATGCGTTCAATACGCTTTAAATCTTCTATTTGTTTTTTAACTTCTTCTTCTTTTTTTGATACAAATTCAAACATGTCCTGGCATCGAATTTCATCTTTATCTACAACCCCAAGTAATTTATAAATTTCATTCAAAGAAAAACCAAGCTCTTGCATTCGTTTAATAAACCCTACACGCTTAACATCATCCTCTGAATATGTCCGATAACCTGAATTTGTTCGAGAAGGTTCTTGTAATAAATTCTTTCGTTCGTAGTATCTAATGGTTTCTTTATTAACCCTACACTTATCCGCAAATTCACTAATACGATAACTCAAATTATTCACCCCATATAAAAGTATAAACCGTGTACTATAGTACACGGTCAAGGATAGTGTTATACATTTTTCTTAAGACTAAAAAAGCAATACCCTTCTATTAAAGGAATTGTTATTGGCGTGGTGCAAACAACATCACTGAAACACCAACTAAACATATACCTGCACCCACCCAGTCATATAAATCTGGTGTCTTTTTATCAATACCCCATCCCCATAATACGGAAAGTATTATAAATACTCCTCCATAGGCCGCATAGACTCTTCCAAACGATGGAAAGGTTTGAAATGTAGCAATAACACCGTATAAAGCTAATGCAACACCTCCAAATATACCCCAATAAAACGGCTTACCTTCCCTTAGCCACAGCCAAATAAGATAACCTCCTCCAATCTCAGCAATTCCTGCAAACAGAAATAATGCGATTGTATAAAACAAATATAAACACTCCCTTGAACAATTTAATGAATAATAACCTTTTAACATTCCCAGTTACTTGAATATTTATAGAAACTTCCTATTTTAAGGAAGTTTTGAAATCCCTGTTGAAAAATATTTAAATGAAATAATATTATTTTCACTTCTGGAAATCTTTCGTTTTGGTTACAAAAGACTGCTGAATTACGTCTTTATCTTTGTTTAACAGCGAATTTCTTTCAAGGAGAATCTCAATAAATTCTTTAGCAAAACCAATCAAATCAAAGTAATCAAATATATCATCAATATTGATGTAAACATATCGACAAAATCTTGAATTATAAATAGCCAACTTATCTATTTTAGGAAAGGAAGGTGTAAAGAGAGATAAAATATAATATCCGATAAGTTGCCTCATATGGTCTGCTTTATATCCAAACTGGGACTCAGTTTTTATCTCAATCAACGTGCTATCTATTAAAATATCAGCATCTGCTCCTCCTACTAAAATAGATGCTTTTTCAAATGAAGGATTACATATAAGAGTATGGTTCATTATGAAAAGAGAAGAAAACTTTTGAGTCTCTCTTGTTAAATTTAACAAGTCTGTGATATCCTTTTCTGACACATAAAAAACACCTTGTTCATGTATATAATTAGAACGATAGAAAGCATCCAAATTCCCCAGTATCATACAATCTTCCATCAGTTGAGTATCATCAACTGATTCCCCTAAAATGTAAGAATTTCTTCTTTCAATAATATTATCATAAATAATTTCCCCTTCAGAATAATGGGTAGTTATTGTAAAGTCCCCAAAAAACTTTAGCTCCATATTTTCAAGGATTTCATCCGTGTATTTTTCATGTATTTAATCAAGGACTGCTTCAAACCATTCATCAGTTGTTTTATTCTCTTCTTTCATTTCAAATAGGTCTCATAATAATAATTACCGAACTCTTTTTCTTCTTCTTTTATGAATGGAAGGTGATATTTGTAAGCATCTTTATCGAAAAATTTTTTCTCTGTAAAAAGCAAGGATAGACCCTGATAAGCAACTAAATTATCATTTTCTTGTAAGCGGTTATTTATTCGTTGTATAAACGCTCTTAACCAATAATCATATGCGTGTCCTACAATGGGGTTTGCTCTACCATCTGATTTCACAATAATTGGTGCTTTCACAGGAAAGGCAGGACCTTCATTAAGTGTCTGAAAAAACTGTTTCATATTTGGAATTGACTTGAAAAGTTCTTTTATCTGCTTATTATGGTTTAGTAATCTCGTCAATGACATTTACCGTACTCTTTACATATTTCAATTAAGACTATCGAAGAAAAGAGTTACCTTAGCAACTTTACTCAATTTGGTAAAATAAATACTTCTCCCTATTTTTATGTCAAAAAGGGAATTTTTGCCTTCCTGCATTAATACACACAGTAATGAAAACAACCACCTTTAAGCTCCGCAAAAAAGGTGGTTGTTTCGTAAAGCAAAAAGGGTGCTCGTTCTCATAAAAATATCCTTTCGATGCACGAAAACCCAAAGCTCCGCTATCATATTTTACCAAAACTCTAAACAAACAGAAAGTAAATGCAGGAAAGTTGTGTAAATTAAATCATTCTTTCAAATCTTGTTGAAGCAAACACAATAATTCTTCTTTTGATTCCTGTGGAAGAATACTGATAAATTCTCTGATGCCCATATTGAATAAGCACAACATCAACATTTTTTGTCTTTCATTGTTAAAAGGGAGGAAAACTCCTTGAAAGAATTCTAACTTGTTTAATGTAGGAGTATATTCTTCGTAAATCTTATAATTAATAAGCTGAGCTTCTATCTTTGGGATTAACATAAGGTCATAACTACCTCCTCCAGGTTTTAGTACAATAAGGACATTTCCATGCAAAGATAGAATCCCAATTGGAAACGCCAATTTTCTCACTTACGTATCGAAGTTTGTATTTCTTTTGCTCTTGTTCCGAAAGAATTCTTATCAAATTCTTGCCACAATACGGACAATATTCTTTTGGTATTTCTTGCTCATTCTTCATTTTGTTCTTTTCCCCACTCAACTTGTTTACAAATATTTTTCCTTACCAGTAGATGGGCATCTAAACACGCACTGGAAAAATCAGATTGGCTATATACCTCTTGTGACCAGAAATTCTCATCATCTCTATCTTTATTATTGGAAACAACATGCAAATTCTCTAACATTTGATAGTAATTCACTCTTCCCCCTCCTCTTTAACGTCTAAATCTTGTTCAGTTAGCATCTTTCGCAATGTCTTCCTTGTATCATCGGAGATGAGTTCTAAAAATCGCTTTAATCCTGTGGCATGTAAACCGAGCAAAAGCATATTTTCAGCCCCATCCAGTTTTCCCTTCTTTAGAAACATGTCTTTTGGTAAGCACAATGAAATCACATTGTCCTCAAGAAAAGCTGGTTCTTCTGTTATCTCTAATTGTTTTGCGAACTGCCACTTTTTATGGTCTTCTCTAAATTGCTCTATTTTGTAAATAGGCACTCCAAACCTTTCAGATATTGGTTCATCATCATAATCAGTGGTCTCCAGATAAATTCTTGCCATTTCTTCCGCTATCTCTTGCCTTGCTTCCTTTTTCATATCCTCCAGAAGTTCTGCTCTAAACTTTTCCATCCAATCTTGTTCCATTAAGACTTCCCTCCTTTATTTGCGATTCTTATTTCATCATCTCTCCAATAGATATTCTGAAATCTCGTTTAGTGTTGCAAAATACTCCTCTTCCCTTTCCACCTCATATCCATAATTCTGCAATTTAACAGGCGGTGTTTGTAACCATTCTCGAATATCATTATCCAATTCTAATTCAGCATTAAATGATAACACCTCCATCAATTCGGTAATATCAATTTCCTTTTCCTGCTTAAATCCCTTATTCATTCTTATATCCTCCTTGTTCCTATTCATCATCGTTCTTTAAGTTGTAATCTGACCTGTTTATAACATCCACGAAACTCATTTCATTCACAAATTAGTCATCTCCTTTTGATTACAGTCTTTAATAAAGCTAACTACATAAGAAAGAAAACTTTCACATAGTAGCCAATGACTAAAGAAACAGCAATAGTAAGTGCGTCTCCAATTAATTCAATAGAAAGATTTTGTAAAGACCCTTTCAACTTTTCCAACAACATTCTCTCTCCTCCTTTCGATACCGTTTGGAAACAAACACAATTAAAAACGCCCAGTCCTATGACTGAGCGTTAATTTATGCAATATGGACTTTTGCGATTAATATAAAAAGTCGCCATTTTGTTTCCTCATTTCAAATAATTATTATTTTCTATAAATTTATGATACCTACAGCTCTTCCCAATATCAAGCCAAACCTTGCTAAACTAATCTTATGAAATAATGCTACTTATCCTTTCAAACTCCACTTCTAATTCCTCTATCCATTCACCCCGAATACCAGCTACCCTCGCTACTCTCCACCATTGCACATCATATCCTTCTCGTTGGCATTCTTTAATCGCCCATTTGATTCTGCGAATTTGAAAATCTCTTACCGATTCAATATGTTGTAGCAAGTATTCATTGGTTTGAGGCAACTTGAATAGATGCTTTTCCAGCAAGGATAATTTGCCTACTTTCTTCCCAACTCTGCTTATCGTTACTCTTTCAGGCTTATTAGGGGAATTAAGTATTTCTTCTACAATTTCCTTTACGGACTCATGAGTTTCCACATCTCTTTTATCCCAATCCACCCGATTATTTACCATAGTAATTTGCTTCTTTTTTGGAGAGTTTGAATTTAACCACTCCCTATCATTGCGATATAGCCAAGTATAAAGACCACTATTAACCTTCCGCAGTTCCGTTTTACTCTTTTCGGGATATCGCTTCTGCAAATCCAGCCATTCATTACGAAAACTATCCTTGTTAATAAGATTGTCTTTTCTTTTATAACCGAGTTCCACTTCGGTTTCTCCTAAATTCTGACCATATTTCTTTACCGTATTTACATCTACCTTTAATCTTCTTGCGATTTCTCTCATACTTAAATTCATTTGAAAAAGTTCTTTTAGCTTTGATTTCCATACTTCTCCAAACTCTTTTACTCTTCCAACCTTGTACCTATCATCTTCACTACTATCGGGTCCCTTTCGTGCGTAAACAAACCCACAGGAACAGCTAAATGTCCCAACTGGCCGCTTGATTTTACTGTCATACCGTATAGACACTTCAGTAATTACTGGCTGTAAATAATGGTCTGCTCCCGCATTTAAACATGGAAAAGGACTTTTGCCAAAAGGTAAATACTCATTTTCCTCATTCCATAAGTCTTCCAACATAATTCCTAAAAATTGAATCATCAGCAGATGTCTAATTGGATGAACAGTTTTACGTGGTTTTCTAACCATCATACTTAACCAGCAACTTTCATTATTAGTAACGGATGATTGGACTATCGTTAATAAATTCTCCCCATAAAACTCAAGAAACTGCTCTCGAAGTTCTTTTTGCTTTACACTTCCATTTATATTTGCTAATCCCATCAACTTTAACCTCTCTATATATTGAGAGAAAAACCATTCAGGTGGCTTATTGGAATAACGATTGTTTAATAGTTTATCCACATTATCTACAACTTGAATATAATTGGGGATAAATTCAGATTCTATAGCATCTTCTATATTCTTTGAGGTTGTATGTTCTTCGGTTAAATTGCAATTGTCTACAGTTGCTGGAACAAACTCATTTTTGTTAAAGTGATGTACTAATACTTTGCTGTTGTACAGTAAGGTCTTATGCTTTGAACAAATAATAATCCCAGGAATTTGGTGACTTCTCACCCAATACACTTCTCCATATTTCTTTAATGACTCTGTCGCACACTCTTTGCACATCCTAATATATCTATTCTCTGCAATTGTACTTGCCATAACACCTATTCGATTATGGATGCTTCCACCGCTGTTACCCTTCATAGATTGCAAGATGCTTTTGGCACGTTCTGGCGGAAGAAAGGCACTATAAAATGGATATAAAGTGTTCTCCATTATCAAATTTTCCACAGTATATGCACTTCCAATCGGTAAATTGCTTATCAAGCTATCTATGTTGGCTGGTAAATCGACAACAGTAGTGACAGAACGAGAGCCAAATAACTCTTCAATGGTTGCCTTGGGGCTGATGTTCCCACTTCTTATATGGAAACGTGCTAATGTACTATATAACAACTCATTCGGATACGGTGTTGGAAAAAAACCAACCATTATTCTCACCCCACACTGAAGAAATCATTTTCTATCACTTTAATAATTCCTTTTTCTTTAAGTGCTTCATGGGCAGATAGACCATTTGCTTTTCCTTCCGAAACAATCAATCTTAAATCTTGCTTGTTTTGCAACTCCATTTTCTTTGGTAATTTAGTCGGTATAGGGCTACTTTCTTCTATATTTATAGACAGCTTAAACGCCTCTTTTACAATCCCCTTTATATCAAATTCTTGTCCTTGCTTTTCAATCACAGTATCAATACACTTTTTTGCCTTGCCTGGTTCAACATCCAACTCAATTAACTTTAAGATAGACTGTTCCCTCACGTTTTCCTTCCAATTTTTCTCCTGCTTTTTCTTCGCTTTTTGAATTTCTTTTATTTTATTGTTCATAGAAACAGTAGAAAATTCCTGATTAATAAACCCTTCTACATCTATAGGTGCGATATCTTCGTATCTCGAAATAGCTTTAATGTCGCCACTTCTTATAGCATTAATCATCGGCTGAATTAGTTGCAAATTCTCTCTTGCCACTTTTCTTATTAATGCAGGAGTTATTTGTTCCTTACCACTGGAAATTGCCTTTACTTGAGCCATGACAAAAAGTTTAATCGCAATATCTGTTATTCCGCCAGATTCATCATATAAAATATCTTTAAACTCTTGTGTAAGAGCAGTTGGCTTTCTCACCCACTGATAATCCCACATTCCTTCGAGAATTAAATCCCAATTAAAATCCTTTTTCATGCGTTCTATCACCATATCCCCCTGACCACTGCCTCTTCGTGCTTGGCGGAGGTCGCCTCTTAAATAAGGAAGTGCCTTTGGTGTTCCTATCAAAAGAATAGGAGTTCCCATATTAGATAAGTAATGAAAGAAGTTCATCATTTTTTCTGCTCCACCAGATTTGGCAACGCTCAGCGACTGCACCTCGTCTATTACCAGTAGTCCAACCCCATGAACCCTAAGCATTTGAGATAAAGCAGGTTGCATGGAGGCTATGGGCATTCTTGCTGAACCAAACCGCTTATAATAGCTTGTACCCAATAAACTATCCAAGCTCCTATATGCATCAATACAAACACCTTTAATATTTCCATCGAATGAACAATCTAATTTAAGCCAGACCAACTGATACATATTAAAATCATTATTCTTATAGCGAGAATGAACAATAAGTTGTGGTAGAGCTGATAGTACCACATTTATCATTCGGCTTTTACCGATTCCTGATGGTCCCAAAATCGTCATTGCAGAAGACGTGCTTTTTAAATTGCCATTGTACATATCTATGTTTGCGTTTAGAATCGACTTGTAGTTTTCGTGCAATCCTTGAGCGAATTCTGGTTTAAAAGGATTTTTATGAACATAACCCATACGAATCATCCTGGAGACCCTTGACTCCAAATCAAGCGTTTGAAAAATTGGCTGGTAATATTGGAATAATCGCTGGACAAGGTGCAGTCTTATATGACTATCCAAGTTACGTTCATTTTCATTAAAAGGTGGATAATAGGCTAATTTATCAACTACCTCCTCCTTTGAAAGAATGGGAGGAAGAGCTTCGATAAAAGGATTGTTTCTGTATTCCATCACTTCCTGGTCTCTATATTTTGCCATTACAGCTTCTCCACCGTTTGGAATTATTACTTTATTCTGTTTTTCCATACGTTCTCTCCTTCTGCTTCTTTCTTAATAGGGCCATTTCATTTTCAAACTCTTCTGGTCCCTCTTCAGGTTCTTGATTATTCATTCTATTAAATGAAAGAACTTCTCCCTTTTCGTTCGTCACTTTCTTATCAAGTTCAAATGCCTCATTTTCTTTGTTAATCATCTTTTCTATTTGCCTATTTTTACGAATTCCCTTTAGTTTTTGTGTCTTGCTCTCAGTTTCATCCTGCTGTTCCCTCGTCATTTTCTCTGCTTCTTGAACGATATTTTCTATCTCTGAAATTAAATCAATTTTGGATTGTAACTGTTCATCCTCTTTTTGCTTTTTCAGTAACTTTTCATATTCCTGTAAGTATTCAAACTCTTCAATACTCTTGTTTATGTGAACTTCTTGGTAATCCAGAAGGTGGCATTTCTCAAATTCTTTTCCGTCTTCCTTCTTTATATATATGAAGTTTAAATTTCTTGGGTCATAGGATATATGAATCTTTTCTCCACTACCACTTATACGAACACGTTCAAAACTACCTTCTCTAATAAGATTTGAAGAAGTGTAAAATAACCCTTTGAATTTAATTCCTTTACCAGTTATATAAGCATTTGCAGTTGGCATCAGACACAATTTCACAGTATCTTCTGAAACAGAACGCAATAAACCAGCACGATTTTTCATTCCCCAATTCCATAACTTTATTGGAATAGGCTCTATATCATCGCTAATCATCATTTCTTCACGATTATAATTAGAAAGCCAACTTTGGTTATATTCGAGAATCGAATAAATCATAACTTGGGTAAATTGGAACAAATCGAGAACGCTATCAAGACGATAATCTCGGCTTCCTCTCTTACGGAAATCTGTTTTCACAGTTCCAGGTAAAAATGGTTGTACGGATTTCTCATTAATAATTTGAAATTTTCTTTCTACAAAAGGTTTCATATCGGCTCTATAGGGACTTGTGTTCTGTACTTTAACATGTAAGGAACTAACAAGTGTCTCAACCATCTTACCCTGCAACTCTCGGTCAGCTATCAAAGTATCGCAAAGATGGCGGGATGGCCATTGCTCCTCTATAATCTCAATATCGTACTCTTTGCAAAAATCCACTTTATTACTTGCCGAATTAGCAAGAGCACTCATAGCCCCATTCCAAGAAGGTCCTTCTAAGCCCACATATAGTCCTGTAATCATCATGGAAAACTTGTCCACACAGAGGTAGATGACGGGCCTTCCGATTATCCAATTTCTGTTATATCTGGAGACTAAGTAAACATCAGCAATGGTGGCATCAATTTCGTAATAACCTGGTCCATAAGCCTCTACTGTAGAGTTACCCAATAATGCTCTATGATTTTGCAAATACTCTTTCGACCCCTGCCTTGAGTATATTTCCTTCTTCAAGTTTCGCTCCTTATAAAAGAAGTATTTAAACTGTCCAAAGGTTGGAACTTCACTGGATGGTTTTAATATTGGCTTCCTAATGCCTCCATCTATCCTGTAACCATCTGCATAAAATTCCTTCCTCATTAACTGGTATGCAGTGTTTAAGGAGTTACCAGACTTTGTATAGTAAAATTTATTAAGTGCTATCCTAAATATCCGTTTCGTTTCTTCATTGACATTTACACCTTCACCCACAATATCTTTATATTTTTTTGGTCTCCCCCTTTTTTTACCTGTTGCTTGTTTTTCCTGAGACCTCCCTATATTCTTGTAATCTGGCAAAAGGGCATTCATGTGTTTTCCCCTTTGCCAATATCGCCTTAAATACTTGTAGACTGTTTTATTACTTACTCCAAATTTTCCACTTGCCTTTTTAACAAGTTCTGCACGTTTCTTTGCATTAAAAACTTCTGGTTCATTTTCTTTCTCCGCAATGGCTTTTATTATCTCCCATGCTTTATTCCGAATCTCCTTCTCTTTTTCATTAATCTCATTATCATTTCTAAAAATTTGGAAAGGGTCATCTTTAATAACGGTTGCACCTTTAATCTCAATATCATTAACAATGTCTTCTACATTTTTATATATTGGAGTGCTCTTGTTAGCATAAATATCAATCAAAACTGCAACTGTATAATCACTGCTAATCCACAATATTCTTTCAACGGTATCCTTTAACGAATCTCCCGTATAACCGATTAACGTATTAACGGTCAATAGCAATTTTTATTTCACCCTGCCTTTCTTGCGGAACTATCTCTAAAACTTCTGCCGATTGGTTTAATTCAATCTTCTTATTCATATCTATTTTTATCTGTTTTGTTGTTAATAAATGTTTAAATAACAACAACCCTGAACCAGCTTCAAGATTTAGTTGAGAATCAACTGAACTTGTTATCTCCCGAACTGGTCTTTTATTTTTATAGAGTGATTCCAAAAGAATTCCTGAAATATACGAAATATCACCTTTAGTAAAATCCGTTGTTTCCTCTAAAAACCTCGCTGGATGTATCCACTCGATGTTTTTCGCCTTAACTATTGGAAGCTCCTTTTGGGTTAATAACGCCCAATCAATACCTTTTTTCCAAAAATAACGTCTTATTAACTCGAAGCGTTCAATCACTGCCTTTCTTTCCAATTCATGACTTGCTTTAACACTCCTTGCAACATCATAGGTATTTCCGTCATTTCCCCTAACTGTAATTAGAAAGGTCGTGGTTAAAATGTAGGGAAATCCCGATTGTTTATCCTTAAATTTCCTTATATCTATATCTTCTTGCTCCCCAACTACTTCTTCAAAATCGTATAAAGGCACATGCTCTTTCACTTGTAAAATTGAATCGTCAAACTCAGTTAGGTAGAAGAATCGTGTTTCTATATCCGACAGTAGGTGGACAATCCGATTACATCGCCAAGTTCTTAAACGACTGCTTCTGCCAACCGAGCCGAAGTCCTGCACTCGAATAAATCCTTTATAGGATTCAAATTCTCCCTGTCCTCTACCTTCCTTTATATACCTTTGTAATTTTTCCTCGTTCCACTCACTTCTCATTTCTTACACCAGCTTTTCTGTTTCTATTAATTAGAGCTTGTACTTTCCCAAATACGACCTTATTTATCAACGGTTTATGATTCCCCTCGATAATCAAATCACTGTGTCTTAAAACACCTTTATAAAAATCATTCTTTAGTATCCCAACCAAGGCCTGTTTGCTAAATCTGTTCCCCCTACTGCTTCTTACCCCAGAGTTGTCTAAATACTTTTTAAGTTTCCCAAGACTGCGTAACTCCAAATACTTTTTGAAAATCAATTCGATAATGGCCGCTGTTTCTTCATCAACAATAATCATTGCTTTATCATTCCACTTATAGCCAAGAGGAGCATTCCCACATGCTTTATCGCCCATTTTAATTTTTGTTCTACGGCCTTTGTTGAGCTTCATAGCGATACTCATTCTCTCATATTGGTCGAGCAATTCCATCATCCCATTAACCAAAAAGTCATTTGGATTTTTCGTGTAAATTCCGCTGTAATTAGGCTGTTCAATGCTGATAACGTCAGCCGAATGCTTCTGAAATTCTCTGTGAACTAAAACTTTGACTGTATCACTTCTCCAAAGTCGGGAGGTGTTTAATACTACAACTTTCTTTACTTCACCAAAAGAACTA
Organism: Terrilactibacillus tamarindi; assembly: GCF_009718825.1. GTDB lineage: Bacteria > Bacillota > Bacilli > Bacillales > Sporolactobacillaceae > Terrilactibacillus > Terrilactibacillus tamarindi. The sequence continues at coordinate 121,794 of NZ_WNHB01000006.1, forward strand.
ATTAAATCATTTAATCCGTCTCTGTTTGCAATCGTTCCAGAGATTCCCTCATCTCGAAATACTTCAATTAAGTCGTATCCATTCTTTTGGCAAAAGTCTATAATTGCTGATTCCTGCGTTTTTAACCCATACCCATCCATTTGAGTTTTTGTACTAACCCTTATATATCCAAAAACATCCAACTTGTTCTTCCCCCACTTATATGTAGTCAATTATTATTCATAATGTCTGACTTAAAAACTGAAAAAATATTGGACTATCAATGTCCAGTTGCTCTTTAAGTCGTATGTTAATGAATTGGTCAATTTATTAGTTAGTTGCATAGCCCTTTTCGGTATCACCCCCTTGAATATAGTCATTGGGTATAAAAAATAGCCAGTAGTCAATCCAAATGGTTTTTTTTGGAAAGGCTACTGGCTATTCTAATTTTTTTATAAAAGTCGAAAGGGCTGAATCTTATCCCCCGCCCTTAGATGTTTTTCTTTTGTCATCATCTTATCTCAAGGGGTAACAAAACTCAAGCATAATTTGATTGAAAAATTCCAACATACAAATCCATAAGAAACCAAATCCCTTTATTCCGAGTTTCTTCTATTTATATATGTTATATTTTATAAATCTGGATTCATTTATACAGGACCCTTGTTCTTTAAACTGACCCTCACCTTCCTAAGTCATCATACCTCAATAAATATGAAAGTAAATCTATTCAAATAACAGGCAAAAAGAAAAGAACTGCAATAATTAACTCGCAGTTCTTCTAAGACTGTCCTAACCCAAGTTCTTCTTAATTCTTATTCCAATCCTTTTACTTAGTTTTATATTGATAATCAGACCTCCAATACACATCACACCAATCACACCAGAAAACAGACCCATCAAAAATGTCATTTCTTTTGTAATATAATCGCTAATATTTATTACCATAATAAGAATGATAAGGGCAAATATTGTTCTCCGATGGCTTTTCAATATTCTCATGCTCTTTTTATCATCTTCAAGATTACTATTTATTCGATGGACTGACCGTAACATATTTAGCACTTTCTCTGCCTCCTTTTTTGTCGTTGTATTTTATTATAGATTTAGCGAAGATATCTATAATCTAAAATAATGGAAACTGAAGGAGAATTACTAAGCCCTGATTAATCATCTTCTAATAGGGGATTTTTCTTATAAACTACAAATTGCTTTATCTCCTCTTCCGTTAAGTCTTCTACATCGACATTTTTCGATTTACAATACTCCAGCAATGCCCGAACTTTGACTTTGTAATGTGATGGAACAGCATAGACACCATCATCAATATCAAAATCATCATCAAACATTATAAACACCACCATTTACCCAGATATATTCTCAACACCTCAATCAATAAAACATTTAAAAGCTCCAGCAATTTTCCATTTCATACTTGACTCTCTTATGTTATTTTCAATATATTTCAAGAATGCACCATATCCCTCCATATATATTTTGCCCTCAATAAAGAACACCAACATCGAGAATTCCACTCTTAACGAATCCCATGCTGACACCTTTACTTCGTCAGTAATAATATTGGATTGAAAACAAGGAAATCTCCCCTCTTCTGCCAGTTCAACTAACTCTTTTAATGATGATAATTCAGCAATCACTACCGAAGCCGATTCAAAACAATCTGTGTCCCATTGCTCTTGAGGATACATCGAATATTGATATTGCATAAATTCCTGCAATTGTTCTAAGGCTACCGTTTCTTTAATCTCAAAAATGACTTCTTCATGAGTTTCATTTATTTCGTACAAGGTAATATCCAAGTGTTTATTTAACTCATCTATCAATCCTTCTAATGTAACCTCTAACTTATCCAATCTTTTTTTATCAACTTCCAATCTATAACAAATTCCCATTTGCAGATATTGCCCCATTATTCTCCCTCTCCTTTACCTCTATCCTTACTTCCTTCTCCCTGTTCCTTTATATATTCAATCAACAACTTTTTCAGGTCCATTGATAAAATCTTAGAACTGCTTATTATTTCTTTGGGAGGTGTGTCTTCGATATCTCTCTTTGCATGTTTCAATCTATATTGATACATTCTCTTCATGGCATCGAGGTCAAAAAAACCATCTCCTTCTATGTAACTATCAAATTCATCTTTCTCATATTCAGCAAAGTCCACTTGTTGTACCAGAATTTTTGCTTGAGTAAAACTAAGTTGAAAATGTTCAATAATTTTCGGAAATGGTAAATCGCTCATGAAACTAACCGCTAATCGCCTTCTCTCTTCATCATTTGCTCCAGCAACAATAATTTTTATTGCTTGAAATAAGCCATTTTCATGCCCTTCCCAGTAGCCCATTTTATATTCTTCAGTATCTCGTAAACCCTTTTCCGCTTCATATCTTTCAACACTATCAATCGTTCCTTCTGCTCCATGCCCTATAACTTTGCCTAAGTAGGTACTGGATTGAAATAAAATTTCATTGTCAAAGTCTACACCATTTTTTCAAGCGACCGTACCAGAATTTTCATCAATAAATGCTGTTCGGAACATATCTATTTCATCACGAATCTCTGCTAACTTCCCCATATTATCATTTTGTAAGAATTGCTTGATATCTAAGAGCCGATACTCTCCATTATCAAATGCCAAAATTATTTTAAATGTGCCAGTAAATATCGATTTTACTCTCATACCTTTTTCTCTCCTTTCCATCCAAATAAACTAAACTTGTTTTTATCCATTTCATCTAATAGAGCCAGTGATTTTTTGTATTCCACTAAAATAGTGGTTTCTGACATAATCCTCAAAGTTGCCATTATTCACATACTCGGTTAGATTACTACATGTTTCCTCTAATTGTAGATGACTATTTTCCTTAAAATCATCCATATCTAATACAATTTTATCTCCAGGTAACTTAGTAAAATGCTCTATGAAAAAATCATCGATAGTTTCCAAATAAACATTACTAAAATCAGTGGTTCTGGAAAATTGCTCAACAAAAATTAATTTATTTTTAATGAAAGAACATATATCCTCCAATGTTTCCTTATTAATTTCTTGGGAATCTGTAAATAATGGTATATCTATGTAGATGAGCGGAATTTTGTTTTTTAAGCAAAATTCCCATTTTAAAAAATCAGATGTCTTCATTTTGAATATCAGATTATCTTGCTCTTCAATGAAGTGATTTTTTTCATTAACCTCAATTGCACAATTTTGCATAAGTGATTCAGGGTTCTTTTCAAAGAAGCTAATTCCTCTAAATCCTGAGAAGTCAAACCTTAGAAAATCATTTCTACCTTTTCCACTTCTTAGCTCATGATGTTTAAACTGTGGGACAAAGTGCCAGTCAAATCTTATTTGATTTAAACCTCCGATTATATTACCCACGATATATTCCCATCGTTTACGATTATTACAACCAGTACAATCACAGTTTTTTACCAACACTAACCCTGAATATTTACAAATACTATAATTTCTATTGAGTGTTGTGTGGTTATATCTCCAGTTCCTATCCCTGACAGTATCATCAATCATATTCTTTATTTCTCGCAAACTATTCACCTGTTATTTCTCCTTTACTTCTTCATTTTCTTATTTGGCAATTGACAAAGAGTTTTCTTATGGTTAAAAGCACTTTTTCTATCCTTAATTCCTCTTAGTTCATTCCTTCCAAATTCTCTCGTAACTTGATTGGTGGTAATTATGGAAAACCACCCGTTTTGTTTCAGTTTTTCAGTGACATTTCAAAAGAGTTTCCACTTTCTACTTTTCAAGGAACGCAAAAAAGACCATATTTATTCATTGTAAGAACACATAGGTGGGAATATCCATAGGGGAAAAACCTTTCTGGATATAACCAAAGAACCTATATGAAATACAATAAATAAATACGGCCTCTTACCGTTGTCAGATAATAATACATTTAAAAATAAATGTATGAATTAGTTTCAAAATTTCTTTTAAAGCAACAAATTAATTTACGTTGCCTATGCTGATAATTTACACCCATATTTTTTATATGTCAATAACTTTTTTATCAGCTATTGTCTTACCAATTAATCTAATAAGAAACTTGCAGTCATCACTTTTAAGAAACTATAATACTATACCTATGCCGATTCACTTTGTAGCTTTTTCATCATCGTTATCAGCATTTTCATTATCTCTTCTATAAGTTTATTAATTCTCTCGTATTCTTGCATACTGAGAAAATTATTCTGAAGAGAGACATCCAGCCAATATATTGTCTCATTTAAGCTACCCAAACTAATACTATAGAAGCTAAATTCCCTATTTTTGTACATTTGGCTATTCCCTTCAGTAATATTTGCCCCAATACTGGTACAACTGCGTTTAATTTGCGACACTATATTATATCTTTCATCGGCTGGAAAATTCTTTACAAGCTGATATATCATTTTGTTTAACTCCATACATTTTTCAAGCACCTTTAATTTCTTGGGATTTTTATATCTGATTTCATCCATTTTATTTGTCACTATTATCTTCCTCCTTTTGTTTTTTAAGCTGTTCTGTATAAGTTTTCAAGATTTCTAACATCATCCGTTACATTCAGGTGAAACTGCTCTCTTACAGCGATAATGGTGCTGTAACTAATTTCCGCTAACTTAAATCGGATTTCTTCCAGTTCCACAACGCTATTGTCTTCAAAACACAATTCTAAAAAGGCTTCCTTTAACTCCTTTACTTTCTCCTGCATTTGCTCCAGCTCTTCTATCTCCAGTGGTTGTAATGAATGGAGAAATAGCGTTCTTTCCAGTTGGTCGATGGCTATTTTAATTTGTTCTATAGTCCATCAGCTCCTTTCATTAAAATGATAAATCCCAATTATTATTACTGCTATTATTCTTTTTCTGATAAGTTAATTATAAGAAATATACAAGGCGAAAACGATAGTATAAGTGTTCTATATGGTCTGACCCTCATAAAAATATGTTTTAATTACTATTTTGTTGGAATGAATTCCGCTATTTGTTAATCAATTCATGCTACATATTGTTCTTTTGGTAACAAAAGAACTCCTTTAATCAAAATCATCTAACGTAGTTGCCAAAACCTTAAGAATCAAGAGATTATAACCAAAAACTGTAACTTATAAACCATCTTGACTGTTATCCAACAAGACACTGATAAATGTCTACATACGTGGATTAGTAGGAGCTACAAAAATATTTAAACAAACTAATAAAACTATCTGAGGGTTCAATGGTAATATATGTTTCTAAAGAGCTAATCCCCCTATGATAGTCTCTGTTGCCAATATAGCAGTTGAGGTAAAACTATTTTAGCTCTATGAAATAGAGCAGTTGGTCGATTTTTCCTATAAAATTGTTTTGATTAAAAGTTTTCTTTTGTCTTTTGCTTATACTAAATCATCATAGATTAAGTTAAAATAGACGAATAGTAGCCCTTAAAGGCGAAAAGAAGTCAAATGACATAGACATAAAATCTTTTGAATATCTTCTTGATATTTGTCTATAGTAAAATATGTAGTTCTTTTAGAACCTTTGAGATTTTCTTCAAAACGATAATAGCAGTTTTATTTATGCAGTCAGTTAAAAATTCCACCAAAAGTATAGTGATTCCCCTTTCCTCCAACACAAAAAACCTGCCAATCAATCAGCAGGTTCAACATCATAATACAGATGTTCAATTATGGATTTCTCTAATAATTGTTCACGAATAGACGTAGGATTTACATATACCTTTTTAGCAAATCCCTCACCAAAGCACTGTTCAATTTTCTTCTTGGAAATACGGAACATACTTGTAATACCATTTTCATTTAATCGCTTTACACGTTCTTCTGCTTCCGATAGAACTTGATGATTAAGAGCAGGAACAGTATAGAAATTGACCAATTTAAACTCGTTTCTCTTTCCTCTTATTGCTTGTGCAACACCCAAGAGGCTACTTGGTACATTTTCTTCCCGAATCTTCTTTATTAATCCTAATACTGCAAACATATTGACCGCTCGGCTACATATCGTTTGGTCTTTACCTACCATCTTTTCCATATGCGTGGTGGACTGAAAAAAGATACTTTCACCTTTAAAGCTGTGCTCCTTTTCCAAGATATGCTTAACTCCCCAATCGTTGAGATGCTCCAGCAAGGGCAAATAACTTTTGATGAAACCAAACAAATTCGGGAAATCTCTTTGTATCTCAATATCTGCACGTTTAATGATATCCATATTTTTTTCATACTTTTTCTCTCGCAAGATTTCCCACTGTCTCTCTGAATAAACGATACCTAAATCGGAAGCCAATCTTCTTCTGGCATTATTAATACTATATATCGAGCCAATTTCAGCTCCTTCACGTATTTCAATCAAGTCAAAGATATTCAATCCATGAACGGTATGCTTTACTGCATCTTTAGAGTAATACCTGTAAACACCTTTACCATCCTGCTTAATCCACGCTTGATTTCCTTCAATAAATACACATGCTCTTGTTTCATTGATATTCCATTTCTGAAATCCTTTAAAATATAAGCGAAAATCTATTGTTTGCATGTAATCCATAAATTCTCTGTGCTTGGAAATCCTTGCTGGAATACTTATAGGATGCTCTGTTATACTACTGGTAGTGGTTAAAATTTCATAATTTTTATTTTGTAAGAGTCCTTCTCGCAAAAGGACTTTTTCTTTTTTTCCAGGTTTTATATAGTGGGTTTGAGTCCCACTTTCTATCTTTTTATCTTCTTTTTGTTTTAACATGAAAACAGCATCTCTAATTTCTTTTCCAGTTGCACCTTCAGCTTCCATTTTACCTTTTAGCCTATCAATCCTTTGCTGTTTCCTAAACTGCTCTTTCTTTATCTTACTATCTACTATTCTTGGTTTTAATTTATTTGAATCTCCTTGTTTCATTACTTCTCACCATTTTTGGAGGCTTTCAATCTTGCAAACATAGCATTAAATTGTACAACTGTTTTATCAACATGTGCTACTCTTTCTTGGTGATTGTAGGCAGAAGCCATTTGCTCGATTCTCATTCGATTTATTTTATCTTTTTCACCGTTCTCCATATTGCTCAGGTTCTTTTCATTTTCAGTAAATGATTTCATATCAAAATTCCTCCTTCTTTGATTTATTGTTTCTATAATATAAATTTACCTACATATTTCATCATTGCCTATAGACGAATGGTTTTATAGTGTCTTACTAACTTATTACAATAATGATAGCATCACCATTCTCCTTTTTATGTATAATCAGGACACACATATTTTAATTACTGCGTGTTTTTCTTCTGTGTTAGAATAGATGATACATTATGATTTATTTTGAGGTGTAATTATGTTAGTTAATCAGATTTACGATACGACTATTGAATATGGAAAAAGAGTAGGAAAAAGCATCCGAAAAAAAATCGGGCAATTCTTTACTCCACCTTCCATTGCAAATTATATGGCAAGTTTAATGGAATGCAATCAATCAACTATCCGAATTTTAGATACAGGGGCAGGAACAGGAATTCTAACAGCAGGATTATGTGAAAGGTTTTTGGAACATGACACCATTACACACGTACACATCGACTTATACGAAAACGATGAAAATGTACTTTCTCTCCTAAGAGAGAATATGGAATTGGTTCGTACTACATTGGAACAAAACGGAAAGATAGTCTCCTATACCGTCTTTGAAGAGAATTTTATTCTAAGTCATGACGACTTTTGGAATGATAGGGAAGAGAAGTCAAAGGGCGAACTATACGATGTAATTATTAGCAATCCCCCTTATAAGAAAATTGCCAAATCTGAACCTGAATCAGTTGTAATGGATAGTGTCGTTCATGGGCAACCGAATATTTATTTTCTATTCATGGCAATGGCCGCAAAATTGTTGAAGCCAAACGGAGAATTGATTTTTATTACTCCACGTAGTTTTACAAGCGGTCTTTATTTTCGTAAATTTAGAGAGTATTTTTTGAATACTGTTCGATTGACCAACATTCACCTTTTTCATTCACGATTAGATGTGTTTGACGGAGACAAGGTACTCCAAGAAGCGATTATATTAAGAGCAGTTAAAACCACACAAGCAACTGATAGTATTCTTATTTCAGCCAGTCAAGATATGTACACTGGAGAGAGCTTTGTCCATGAAGTGCCTTATGGCACTGTTGTAGATATGAGTTCAGAAAACTTATTTATGTTAATTCCTTCATCAGTAGAAGAAGTAGAATTGCTTACGATAGTGAACTCATGGGATTATAACTTGATTGAGTTGGGGTATAAATTAAAAACTGGTCCTGTTGTAGATTTTCGAGCCTTAGACCTGATAAAAGAAGAGTCAGAAGAAAATACCGTTCCTCTTCTATGGGCGAATCACTTTGAAAATAACAGAATTACTTTCCCTGTTTCTGTATCCAAGAATCCACAATATATAGTCGATACAGAAGATAGTAAAAGTGTCTTATTACCAAGCAGAAATTATTTATTGGTCAAGCGATTTACAAGCAAAGAAGAGCGAAGAAGGGTTCAATGTTCCCTCTATTTCGCAGATGAATTTATAAATGAGAAAGTCGGAGTAGAAAACCATTTGAACTATATCACGAAGCTAAAAGGAGAAATAACAAAAGAGGAAATGTACGGATTATTTGTTCTATTTAATAGTTCCTACATTGATATTTACTATAGAATCTTGAATGGCAGTACACAGGTCAACGCTACGGAATTCAATGCGATTCCCCTCCCTTCCTTAGACGATATAATAAGAATGGGTAAAAGGTTATTAGAAACAAACTCTATTACAACAGAAACTTGTGATACGATTATTGAAGAGATGTTTATAGTCCAAAACTCAAAGCAAGAACGAAATGTAGGATAAAAAGGGAGTTTTAGAAATGGGAAAGCTGGAAGATGCAAAAGACATATTAAAACAATTAGGTATGCCAAAACAGCAATATAACGATAGAAGTGGCTATGTATTATTAGCATTGGCAGGAGTAAAAGAAGAGGATAGTTGGGTTGATGCTTCAATTAATTCCTTACGAATTGTAGATATGATGAACTTCATGGCTCAACATTATGATAAAGTGTACAAGCCTAATAGCCGAGAAACAATCAGAAAAGAATCTATCCATCAGTTTGTAGACGGTGCGATTGCTGTTTCCAATGATGACGATGACGAAAGGGCTACTAATAGCCCGAAGTATTCCTATCGTTTAGCCGATGAAACCTTAGAAGTGATTCAAGCATACGGTACAGAAGAGTGGGAAGAAAAGTTAGGGGAATGGTTAGAGAACCACGAAACCCTTGTTGAACAATATACACAGGTTCGGGAAATGGCGATGATTCCTGTTGTTGCAAATGGTCAAGAGCTTCATTTCAGCCCAGGGAAACATAACCAGCTTCAAAAAGCCATTATCGAAGAGTTTGCACCACGCTTTGCCCCAGGTGCAGAAGTCTTATATGTAGGAGATACAAAGAAGAAAGACCTGATTAAAAATCGAGAGAAATTGCAATCATTGGGGGTTCTCATTACAGACCACGATAAGCTACCTGATGTGGTTCTATACGTAGAAGAGAAGAATTGGCTGTATTTTGTTGAAGCTGTCACTTCTGTAGGACCCATTTCAATGAAGAGAATCAATGAAATCCAAGCTATGTTAAATGATTGTGATTGCGGAATTGTTTATGTTACAACATTCTTAGATATGTCAGCTAAAAATGGATTCAAGAAATTTATTGACCAAATTGCATGGGAAACAGAGATTTGGGTAGCAGATAATCCAGACCACATGATACATTTAAATGGAGATAGATTTTTCGGTCCTCGTTAGAAAAGAATTCGATAATTACAAGAAAAAATGCTATAAGATATTAGCAGAAGCTCCTTATGGGGCTTCTTTCATTTTGTTAAAGGAATTTAATCCGATTTTGTTGAGTTCTATCTGTAAAAAACAAAGCCAATCAATGTCCAAAAAAACAAGGAGAAAAGCCAATGTTGAAAGAATAAAAAGTAAACCACATGATGATAAACTGCCTCGAATAATACGAAAAGAGTATGTGCTTAGAACCAAATATACAAGAGGAGAAAATGAATAAGAGACAAGAAGCCCTTTAAAGAACTTCTGTACCGAGTCAATAAATTTCTAATTTATTATTAACTTGATATTTATTATGAGTTCTTACTTTCCTTTGCGGAATGAAGATACCGTTTTATCTTACTCATTCAATTGTGAAGCTCTTTCTATCTATAATATCCATATACTTCTTAATTAATGGAGCAAAATTGATATAAGCGATTTTTATTCGGAAGGAGATAAAGTGGTGCTGTTGGGTTTTATTGATTAAGAAACAAAAAAGGTGTAGTTATTATGATTATGCTATTCCCATTCAGAGAATAAGCTGATTCAAGGAGATTTATAAATTAGAAAGGCTTAAGGCTTCATCCGTCTCATTTTCAAAATTGAAATAGACAGCTAAAGCCCCAATACCTTCAATTTTGATTATTGAGCTTCTGAATCGGGCTGTTCCAGGTCATCAAAATCTATATTCAATGTTTCAACGTAATCGATGATGCTCCGAACACTCTTATAGACATTTGTTTCATGTAGTGGCGTGTCACTCATTGCCCAAGCAAGAAATAGTTGACCAAGAACCGTCAGAACTGGAAATAGAATCTTTTTCCAAGTGCTTACTTCTTCCTCATTTAAATTTCCACTTTGAACTTCGGCATCCGTTACATTAACGATAATATTGATTTTAAGGGCCCTATCGAAAAAGTATGGCCGCTTAATTTTCACTTGAATATCTTCCTCATTTAGTTCTTCTATTTCTTCTACGTCATCATCTGTATCATGAATATATTCACTTAGATTTTCCACAAAAGAACTATTGATTGCAGAAGATATATGGTTAAATAAGGGAGCAAATTGGTAAGCACTTGAAAAAGCTATTCCCTGATTACTTAAACGAGCTACCGCACTGGTCAATTCAGAAAAATCATGACGTGGAATGTTAATCGTGCCTAATTTTGACCACAATGGCTCTGTGTAAAAACTGCTTATTAGACTACTTTTAGATACTTCACTTGCTATTAGACCGCTTTTAACAACTTCATTTGCTAACATACTGCCCTTTGCTACTTCACTTGCCAGTGTACTTACCTTTCCAAAAGCACTCGCATGTTCCATATAACTTGCTACTACACTCATTCACATACAATTTCCGATAATCCCCTTTATTTATGCAAATCAAAACCCTTTAGCAATTTATCTACATGATTTTTCTTGCCACGTATTCCTATACCAACAAGATTTAGTTCATGCGTTTTGAATTTTCCAACCATTGCACGATTATCCTCATCATTATAGGTATTAAACAATTCTTCGGTGTATATCGTAATAACTACTTCTTTTGTTAGAGCCTTTTGTAATAGCTCATTCATACGTTCACCAGTAGAAGAATGAATCATAATTGGTTGCTGTGACATGGGTAAATATTGAGTATTATCCTTATCTAAATAGGGCTGTCCAATAATATTTTGAGTTCCCGCAATTCCACTCATAAGGAAAGCTGTAACGTTTAATTTTTGCCACATTTCAAGGTCATCCCTTAAAACAATTTTAATTTTGGTATCGAATTCCATGATTACTCTACACCTTTCTTTTTATGATAAAAACTTTCTTTCGCCTAATTAATCGAGTGATAAAATGCGAAGACATCCGTACCGCAGGATAAGAAGGTTCTATAGGATTATTCCTGAAAAATCTCCTATCAGCACATCTTTCTCGTGTTGATTTTTACATAAGAAAGAGGCTTTGATGCATGTTCTGTTACCCTGCTTTTCAAATTGGTCAATGGCTACTTCACAAATTATGGTATCACCAGTCAATACGGGTCTTAAAAACTCCAAACTCATAGTACGAGCGAGTACGTTGTGTTCGCCTCCTATTTTTGTTGGTAATGTAGCAGTTAGTAACCCATGTACGAAAAGTCTCCCCTGTTCATCAGGCGTAGTATGATGGGAGGCTTCGTCCTTTGAAATCTTCCTAAACACTTCAACATCTTCTATTGTGAAAGTCCGTTCAAATTTAATAATATCGCCTTCTCTTAAAGACAATTTTATTCCCCCTTTATTTTAATTCCTTTATCCCCTCTTTAAGTCATAATTGGTTACTATGTCACCTTCTCCTTAATTTAAATGTGACATAAATTCAAATGCTGTTGTTCCATATACGCTTTTAAAGTGTTTATTTAAATGGGTTAAATCAACAAAACCACATTCTGCTACTGCTGTATAAATATCTCTATTTTTTTCTATTAATTGCTTTGCACGTTCTACCTTGCAGTTAAGAAAGTATTGATATGGTGAAATTCCAGTATGAGCCTTGAATAATCGGATAAACTGAAATTTTGATAAATTAAGCTCCTTACATATCTCTTCAAGTTTAAGTACAGTTTCTAAGTTGGCATGAAGAATATCCTTTGCTTTTCTAATAAGAATGTCATCTTTCTTATTGTCTGTAGAAAGATTCGTTTGAATAAGGCTATCTGTTAGGGATAAGAATAATTCGTTGCACAAAGCCTCATCTTTTTCACTTAGAATTGCATGAGAAAGATTTAATATTTTTTCTTGAATTCTATAATCATACACAATTGGGTTTGAAAAACGTATTATATCCTTTTTCTGGGTAGCCTCTAAAAGCAATTGTGGCTCAATATATAGCATCACATAATCAAGTCCTGCTTCGTCATGTGCCATTCCATCATGTGCCTGTTCTGGATTAAAAAGCATAACACCATTTTGGTATGATAATTGTAAACTCCCATCCAAGTTGTAATGTTGAATACCACGCAACGTTACACCTATTGCATACTCCTTGTGAGAATGCTTTTTATATGAAAAATCAGTAATACTTGCTGATAATGCAGTAATCCCTGCCGACTTTTTATAGATAAATTTATCCATTAAATTCACCTCTTATTTAGCTTCCTACAACCATATCATGATTCCAGAGTAAGCTAAAAATAATGCCATTAATACATTAACAATCTTATCATGTTTTTGTAAAAGCTCTTTGAAGATTGTACCGAATAGGACCCATGTAATAAATGCTAAAAATCCAATTACAGTTACAGCGATAACACTTATCGTCAAAGCTGGAATTGCGGTATAGTAGGGTATCACAAAACTGGGAATTACAGTCATTGTAAATAGTACGACCTTGGGATTTAAAAACTGCATAAGAAAGCCTGAGATAAAAGTGCCAGATTCGTTTACAGTTGGTTTTGATGTATCCGATTTGTAAATTTGAAAAGCGAGGTAGAACATATAAACGCTTCCGATTATCTGCATAACAATTAAAATTTTAGGTATTATCGTTATAAGCATCGTATTCAACATAGCAGAAATAACAAGTAATAAACCAAAAGCAATCGTTGCTCCATACGTATATTCCATTGCCTTTTTTGTCCCCATATTATGCACTGTGGATAATATGACGATATTAGTAGGTCCTGGTGTAAACGTAACAATAAAACAGTATATTAAAAAAGATGTAATATTCATGATGAAAACTCCCTTCAAGGTATTATCATGCAATTATACATCCTAAACTTTACTGGCTTATAGTATATTATTGCAGGATTATCTCTACAAATTTAGCCTTAAAGTAAAAACCCTTTTCTTAGTGGATTAACGCCTTATTCACCTACATATTCTACCTTAATGCCATTTACTCTTGTATCCTTTTCAAAGGTTCTTGATGACTCCTTATAATTTATCCGCAGATTTTTTTCATTTACCCACTCAATTGTGAATTTACCGTCTGACACAAACGTATTTCCAGATTGATTCGGTAGTTCGTCACCTTCATCCATAATGGATAATTGGAATGATACACTCGTAGTCGCTCCGCAATCTCGACTGAATAAATAAGCGACTATTTCACCATCTGGCGATGGAACTCCTTGAATTATTTCATTTCTACACATACTACCAAATAATAAGTCCAACACATATTTTCCACCCATAAATATTGCAACGATAATAACTATTGATATCAACATGCGTTTTACTATTTTCATTTATTATCATCCCTTCAATTACACAGAACGTGTGAAAGAAGCCTTCTACCTAATTCAAGTATGGCTGAAAAAAAAGATGTGAAATCCATTTAATCAAAGGAAATAAGTTCTGCCAACGTCTTTCCTAAATGTTGATTGTTTTCAAAATCTATTGGCTTTGTAATAGGATACCCACTTCCAATCTATAATCTAATAGTTTTACACAGCAGGAGTAATCATTTTACATTGGGAAAGGATGCAGAGCATGAAAAAGGTGGAGATAATTCTTTCAGAAGAGTTAGAACAGGAAATAGATGAAATTATACAACTCAAGTCTTATGACATTTATGTAGCAAAAGAAGAAGTTATTTTGAAGGTGTTGGAGCTGTACACAAGCCGATACAAAAGCATGGTTAAAGGCTCGGTAAACGCCATTGATAATGCAACAAAAAGGAAATAGAAGCCCTCCACAGGGCCTCTGTTACTATCCTATTTCTCTTTCATTTACATAAATCGACACTTCACTCGTATTTCTCTTTTACCTTGCTCAAATCGCCTGTAAATGGCTTTAACGTAATCCTATACAGCTCCCCATTTAGCTTAATGAGCATTTCTTTTCTATACCAGCCCATAAATTCTGGTTTTTTTCTTCTCCTCTCTTTGAACTGACCAATTTACTGTAATATTTCAGGTCATTATATGACACGATTTCATTCATTTACCCATAATACTTCTCTTCCAAAGTTTCTTATTTATCAATTCTAAAAATTTGCTGGATTACCTACATTTCATTTGAATCGAGACTGTTTAAGAGACTTGTGTATTTCAAGTAAAAAAAATTCCTATTGACCTTTACGTTGCGTAATACCTTACAGTAGCAATTGAGAATAAAATACTAATAAAAAAGTGAAGGTTTATCTAAATTCTTGGGCGTTGCTACTATGTCTTAGGGATAATATCAAAATATTAGAGGTGGTTACAATGAAATTAAGAATTGAAAATACAATAGAACAATATGACAAATTGTTCTCTATGGTAGAGGAAGAAAGAGAAAATTACTTTCGTTACTCAATGATGAAACAATTTGAAGAAATGTGGAATACAATTAGTGTCCCCTTAGTTGCTAAGCAACCTAATGGATATGATGTAGTAATGGCTACACAAATGCTTGGTTATCTGAATGTAATGGAAACCGAAACTGGAAAAATAGCGTTAGAAAATTTAAAAGAAAATCAAACCCTTCAAACAGCTTATAATGCTTTAAGTAATTGTTTAAATTTTATTCAAGAGAATAATATGAATATTAATGCTAATGAGTTGAAATTTGGTTTATATATTGCTGACCCAAAAAAGTTGGAATTACAAAAGGGTTATTGCGGTTTTGGAGGAATTCCAGGGTTTATTCAAGTGTCTATTTACCCTAATCCTTATAATATCCCAAGATTTCCTGCGGTAATTGCACATGAATTTCATCATAATATCCGATTTTCTTATTTTGAGTGGGACCATGGGAACGTTACCGTTGGTGATTACTTAATTATAGAGGGTTTAGCAGAGTCATTTGCAAAAGAACTTTATGGAGAAGACGTTTTGGGACCTTGGGTTACTTCTTTCGATAATGAGGACTTAGAATACTCAATCGAGGTAATAAAGGATTCATTAGATATTAAAGGATTTGCTGAAGTCAGCAGTTATATGTTTGGTGATACCATCGCAAAAGAACAAGGTTATCAACCTGTTGGCTTATCACCATTTGCAGGTTATGCGGTAGGATACCAAGCAGTTCAATCCTTTATGAAAGAGAATAATATAGGGATAAGAGAAGCTACTTTACTTAGTACAGATGAAATACTAAGCAATTGTAGGCTGTTTTCCAAATGACCTGTTTCAAATAATGTGTATTATTACTATTGTTTAAGCATTGTAGAATAGCTCGATACATGCAAAGAGAAATGTTCTAAGAAAGCAATAGAAGCCCCTCCCCAGGGGCTTCCGTTATTATTATCCTCTTTCTCTTTAATTTACAAACTCGACTTCACCCTCATAATTCTCTTTTATCTTGCTCAAATCGCATGTAAATGACTTTAGCGTAGCCATGGCCCCTTATTAAATTTAGTGTCACTGTATTATAGTGATTAGGTGACTGATTCAAAAATAGGTAGCATGATTAAGCCAACAAAAAAAGACCAACTTAAGCAGTCCCTTAGTTGTTCCTTTCTTTTATTCTTGCACACATAGCGTTCTATTTTTCTGCTACATGCTTTCATAATTAACTTGTTTGGCAAATATGTTTTCTTCCTGCTTTTCCTCTCTTTTCCCCCTACTTATGCTCTTCCTCTATCTTATCTCCGTAATAATCTATTCCAATTTCCCTACGTAAATCTTCCATATGCTTTATTTCTTCCTCGTCTGATGGTGGAAATGGGATACCGTTCCACTCACTGTACCTTATATCAGAGTAAAGGGTAGTTCCAATTACAATATAATTCTCCTCATTCAGAAGGTCTCCGTACTTATTTAGAATGTACAGAACTCCATCCATATCTTTACAAGGAATTGCAATGTAGTCGCTAACAAAAATGTTCTTAATATCCTCTGTGGAAAATGGTAAAGAAGGGTTGGAGAGACTGATACCGCCTATCGAATTTAATTTAGCTTCTGGACTAATCCAAACTGCCTCAAATTGTTCTCTATTTAAAAATGCGGTAACATTGTCATCATTATCTTTGTTAAATTCCGAATCAATGACAGCTTTGATAAGAGAGGCTACCTTCTTATATCTATCATGACATTTTCTAAAAGCAATTAGTGTTTGAAAAAACGGATTATTTGTTTCTTCAAATAGTTCTTCCAAGATTTTATTGGATATCGTTTTTCCTTGAATAGCTTCTCTTCTTAATAGACTGTTATTAATAAATCCGATTACATGACGATTGTTTGTAAAATCAATATTCGCATATTTGAAAAGGTCCAACTTTATTTTTTCCTTTTCCGTTACCGAATACTTTAACATTGCTTGGGTGTAAGCTGGATTGATTCCATAGCCTGTACCGTTAACTCTGTTTAAAATGGTTTCTACAGTGTACAAATTGGCTCAACTCCTTCCTTAAAATATCTAATATAGCGATGTCATGTTGCTTGTTTATCGTAAATAAATTCTATTTGATTATATCTTTTGCTTTAATCAAGAAATAGCTTAGAGTGGTTCTATAACGTCTTAGAATGGTTCTATAGGTAATCTGGGGACTTATGGATAAAAACTGCTGTTTGTAGGGAGTCAATGAGTAATATCCATTATATCGCCTGTATAGGCTTTTATTTATTATTGTGTCGAAACATCTTAGATTTATTTGCAATAGAAGCAATCCCAACAGATATAATCAATTCATGGAAAGGGAACTACGACAATTTTCATATATGTGTCTTGTCTCTCTAACAGATTTTGATTAAAAGTTGCCCTTGATTTTTTATAATTAACTTTGACTTTTCAAGAGAAAATTGATGCAATTGAATAGAAGGCTGTAAAGCCGAAAAAATGTATAAAACAGTAAAGTCCTAAAAAACTTTATTCCTACTTTAGATAAAGGAGTACGACATTTCAAATCAGTTTTTCTTTTTTTCTTTGCTGTATATAGGTTTATGTTTTCCGAAAGTTATGAAGGTCTATAAACCCTTATGTATCAAGGTTTAACTGCCCTTTCCGCCTTAAAAATTCACTTTCCTATTTTCGTCTCAATTCTTCTATTATTCAAGCAAAAATCACAAAAGAACCTGTATCATTGCTACAAGTTCTTTTTAATATGCTGAAATCTTTTTGTATAATCAACCGCTCTCCGATTAACCTTAGACAGAGCCATTTCCAATTCCTTCTCTTTCTTTTCCTCCTGTCTTCTCTCCTGCTCTTGTTTCCTTGCCTTTACCCTCTTTTCGATTTCTTTTCCACGTTTGCCAAGACGTTTTCGATTAAATTCAGCAAGTAAGCCATATTTTTTTGATTCGGCAAATTCCTTAACCGATAATGCCTGTTCCGTTGTAAACAATCGCTGACCGTTAATTACAAGTGGCTCTGGAATCAATCGTTCCTTTCCACTCTCAGCCAACCTGTCGCTATACTTGCACCATTGAGCAATTGTGGCTGGACTACGATTTACATATACCCCTAAATCACCTGTGGTAAGGTATTTTTGCCCTTCAATGATTCTCACCTTTTCTCTCCCCCTTCTAATTGAGCCAATTTTTTCTTTAGGCTCTCGTTTTCCTGCTTTAACTTTTGATAAGTGGTTTCTTTTCGATATTGCTTCAAATCTCCCTTTTTTAACTTGGCAATTCCAGCTCGAATCTCTTTCACCTCAGATTGCTTAAAATGCTGAACATTGTTTATCTTCGTTGGATTGGGTAAAAAGCCATCCTCTCCGTTCTCTTTCATCTGGCGGTCAATCTTTACATAGTTGAACAAACTTTCAGGGGAAAGATTGATTAGAAATGCAACCTCTTTAATCTTGTAATGAAGCTCCCCATTTTTTCGTTTCAAAGTTCTCTCCTCCTTCCTGTTTTTGGATATGATAGGGTTTTGGTGTAAAATTTGATACGGAAACTATTAGTTTTTTGTTCTTTGGACAAAAATTGGAAAGGTGCTTTTATGATATTTTTAAAGGTTGATAGGGTTCTTTGATTTGAATTCTGCAATGATATCGTTCAATAGTTCGTTTTTCTTCTTGCTATGATAGACACCGTATAGCTTTAAATACATGTCCAAATCTGGTGCGAGGAATATCGTTTGCTGAACCCCTCCTGCCTTCTCGCTCCAAGGAAGATACTGCCCTTCTTCCCTTGATTTAGCATCCTTTTCATTGCTTTCTGCCACTCTATTTTCTATTCTGGAATCATCTTTCACTTTGTTCTGTGTTTTATAGCATTGAAGGCAATAGGTGTCAAAATACTCATTCGTTTTACCTTTATTACATAGCTTATAAGTTTGGTTAATATCTTCCCACCCATCGTTATCAAGTTTATACGCAAGATGCCATTGATTGCATGAAGGACAAAGCACTTGGAGTTCTTTTACATCCTCTACATAGCGATGATTTACAACCGTCTTTCCTCTCTTTTTTAAACTGATTTGAAAAGGCATTGGGAGAGCTATGCCTTCAATTAAAACGTCTTTGTTTTTTAGCTTTAAGTCCATGCTACGAATCCCTCTCTTTCAGTTATTGGTCTTATATTATAGATGGTTGTAACCGTAATCAATTCTAAAGCCATGGTTTAATAACACCCGACATTGTTGTATCCCTGTTTTGTGGAACGGATAACATCACAAATTACTAAAATAATATTTTTGGGCAAACCGAAAAATCCCTCCCGATAAGAAAAGGTATGAACATTTTCATACTTTTTCTGCAATTCCTCCAAAATGTTATGGTATAAGTGTTATGAAATAAGAACTGTTATGAAATTGTTTCGTACTTCTTTCGTAAATGTTCAGATATATTTATGTAACAAACGCTATTAGAAACTAAAAAATTGAGGAAAGAATTAGATAACACATGATATAATATGGGTATTAATGGAGTTTTTTCGGGGGTTATTGCATGAACAAGTTGCTGGAAACAATCGAGGTCAAATCTGTAAATGGATTATATCGAATTTACCTTTTTAATGACGGAAACGCTCTTCCTAAACTTGTCATTTATCAGGTAGCCGATGGGAATGAAACACTTGTGAAAAACATGTACAGGGAGCTTAAAAGATTAAATGAAGAGTTTTCTTTTGGGGTTGAATATGAACCAAAAGACCGCATTAAGTTGAATACAAGGGAATTTGGCAGGGAATTTATCAAAAAATTTAAGGGTATATAAAAAAGCACTGGATTACCCAATGCCTTAACAATTTTTTTATATCCCTTGCTCGTGATATTGCCACATCTCCTTTTTGTCCTGATAGAAATAATAAGTGTAGTTCGAGAAAGCAATAATCATTTTCTCAAAAATATCCACCAATTTTTCAACTGTCTTCTCAATACTTTCTGAAGGCTTAATCGTCACTGAAATGCAGTTATCCTTAAATTGAACTGTTCCATCAAATCTCCCTTGAATAACATTTTCTTTTTCCTTGATAGAATCGTAAATTTTTCTATTGTTATCACTAAATCTTAACTCTACAAAAGCGATATTTCTTCTATCACTCAACGATACATAATAATTACAATCACTACGACCTGCTCCGAAACTGATAATACGTAATTTCTGTAAGTGTGCCTTCTCTCGATGAAAAGGCAGGAAGTATTCAATACGACTTCTCAGTGCCTTTAGTAGAAATTCGTTATCCCTTTTCCTTATTAATTCCAATTCGCTAATATTTTCATCTTGTGGTTGTTTCAATCTTTTAGCAACAATTGGTTGAATAATACTCTCCTTTCTTAAAAGCCGAATAGGATTCTCTATATATAACAAATTTAGATTTTCGTAAACTTTTAGCTTGTGCATATGGTTTAATCTTTGTAGAGGTGCAAATATTTCAGGATTTAACTCTGCAAAGTAAAGAGTAATCGGTTTTCCAGACTTCTTGACTGCATCTTGTAGCTCCTTTACGTGTTTATCGTGAAAGGCAGAAGCAATATAAACGATAACTCCATTCCCAATCATATCAATGATATTTAATATTTTTCTCTGATGCGTCTTATTGCTCTTAAGTAACAGATTTTCTACAAATATCTCTACACCTAATTGATAGTCACTTGCGTATAAATCAATCTTCATACCTGGATAATGTTTCTCGAACTGTACATCTTCCAATTTAAGACCAAGTTCCTTTTCAAGAATTTTCTTTTGATATCCTAAAAAAAGCGTCATCATGAATTCCTTTTCACTTCCATTGAAGCTCATATTATCCACATTCCCTTCTATTAAAAATAGGAGACCCAAGAGAGTCCCCTTATTCCGAATTCTATTTACTTACCTCTTTAAAGTCATCAATCAGTTCTGAAAGGTCAAATAACTGCTTAATTTTACTATCTTCATCCCAGCTCATTTCAAATATAAACTCGATGATTTGGATTAAAGATTCCTTCTCTCCCTTACTTAAAATGTGGTCAGCATCCCTCTTGCAATCATTGTACAGAATTAGCTCTACTAATAAGGGGGTTTCATCCAACGTAATTTCAGCAGTTGACACGTCTATTAGTAGTGAAAGTGGAATACCCAGACCATCTGCGATTGTAGATAAAATAGGAATGGAAGGAGCTTTCCTATCTCCACGCTCTAAACGTGAGATGTAGCTGTTGGATACTCCTGTACGCTCAAAAAGTTCCTGTAGACTCAAACCTTTTTTCTCACGCCAGTATTTGAGCGTAGCCCCTAAATTATTACTTACCGCTCTGTCTTTCAAATTTTTACCCATATTCAATTCTCCTTCTATTCAATTTGTCTAATCATTTGATTAGAGCATCCTGTTTTTATAGGTTTTCTAAATAGAAACCCTTGTTTTTCTTAACCTTATATTATAGATAGGAAAGTTTGATTTATAACTGATAGAAAAGGAGTTGCACATAGTTCGGCATGTTGACACAAAAAGACACCTTACCACTGCTGGGCAAAGTGTCTATCTCAACTTAATATTGTCTATTCTTAAAAATGCTTTTCACTCGTTGATTCGGTATTCTTCCAAATACTCATTTTCAGTATAAATTCTCAAAATATCAGAAACTCGTACATAAGCATCATTTTTCAAATAAGAATAACAATCGTCTATACTATTGTAAAAAAGGTCATTGTTTATTCTTCTTAATGATTGATTTATAAGCCATTTTATTTTCCTTATATTAATTTCACTTTCATCCAAATAATTGATTTCATTCTTATCAATATCAAAATTCCAATCAGCGAATTGTGAGAGTGTTGCCTTATATTTTATGACATAACAAGATATATCATTCATCCAGTCATATTCTATATTTGGCACTCTTAAAAATTCAGCCAAATTATATAGAAACTCAGGTCTCCTTCTAATCCCTCCGCCATATTTAAGCACATTGTCAGAATAAAAGAATGAATTTAGTTGGAAGTCCTTATACAATTTGTAGATAATCCAATCAATCGGTTCACTTATGCCATTATAATCTTTGCTTATATCAAAGAGCTTATCTTGATATTGAATTTGTTTCTTTTCAATTTCAATGCGAACTCCGTAATTCCTTAAATAAGCCCTTAATGGCGTATCCTTTATGATGGCTTGTTGCAAATTTAAAAGTCCAAACTTCTTTAAGGATGAACAATTATCCTTATCCGTAGTTACGTGCAATGAAGTTATATAAATCTCAAAATCCAACAGAGAATGTTCACTTAATCCTAACAAACTTAAAAAACCCTCTATATCATAATCATCCTTATGACTTGCACAGTATTTCGTTATTTGTCGTTCATCCACACCCAATAATTTGCTCATTGAGCCAATTGTATCTTGAAGTGTAGTCATGTCATAAATAATTTGCTCCCCCATAAAACCTCTCCAAATTAAGATTTTATAATTAGCATAGCACAGAACTATAGAAGTTCATCAAAATTCCAATCTTTTGCTATTTCCTCCCTTTACCCTCTTTTCCTACTTAGTTCAGAATCACGTTAGATTTCATTTCAAAAAATCCCTGCCTTCTATGTAGTCGCAAAATTAAAGTGTATTCTCCCCCCTTCTCTCAAACCCTTGTCATTCCTGCCTTTCTCCGATTTTCCCATTTTCTGTAGGCAAATGAGTTGTTCCCCCGTTCGCTCCTTTTTTCTCCTATTTTTTGTCAGAATCCTGATTTTTTAGGAAAATAAGTTGTTCCGTAGGAACAGGGATAAAAATGGGTCAGGGCTAAGGGTTTTTCCTGCTTTTTCTCCTGCCCTTTTTCTCTCTTTTCCTCTGGTTTTTATCTTGAAATCGTTGATTTATCGGGCTTTATCAGACGTTTCCTCCTGCCTTTATTCATGCCTTTCTCATGCTTTTTACTGGCTTTTTCTCCGCTTCTGGACACAAAAAAACGAGGAAAACTGGAGGCTATCCTCCAATTTTCACTCGTTTTAGGGAACAACTTATTTAACCAAGGGAACAGTTTATTTGCCTTGGGTAAAACTTCTTTTTGCTATAACAAAAACAAAGTATAATTGTATATGTTTTGACACTGATTACTTTCTCGGTTAATTTCCTTTTTCGGGTGTTGGGCAAAATTACCCATGTTCTTTTTCTTTTCGACATAAAAACACCCCTTTAGATAATCATATCCAAAGGAGTGAAACGGTATAACTTCATTTAAAAAGATACATCTTTTTTCAAAACGGTACAACTTTATTTCAAATCTAGATCATTTAATCCGTTAATCTTCCCCTCACTCAACCGTAACCGACTTCGCAAGGTTTCTTGGTTTATCTACATCGCAGTCTCTTTGCAATGCTGCATAGTAGGCAAGCAATTGCACAGGTACTGCGGCAACAAGTGGTGTGAGGTATTCGTGTACCTCTGGTAATATGATTTGGTCGTCGTCTTCAGCGGTGCTTTCCATGCTGATGATGCATGTGTTCGCACCTCGGGCAGCTACTTCTTTAAGATTTGATCGTATGCTACCATTGACATGGCTTTGGGTAGCTATAGCAATGACTGGCGTTCCTTCTTCGATCAAAGCAATCGTACCATGTTTAAGTTCTCCGCCGGCGAAGCCTTCTGCTTGGATGTACGAGATTTCTTTAAGTTTGAGAGCCGCTTCCATACATACATAGTAGTCGATACCACGTCCAATATAGAAGGCATTACGTACGGTTTCAAAGTAGTTATGAGCTAGGTGCTCCATTAACTCTTTTTGATCGACGAGTACTTCCATTGCTTGGGCTACGAGACTTAATTCATGAATGACATCAAAGTCATGATGAAGGTCTTTTGTTGTTGCAACATCAACAGCGAGTAGCGTCAGAACGGCAATTTGCGCCGTGTAGGCTTTTGTTGAAGCTACAGCAATTTCAGGACCTGCATGTAAGAGAAGCGTATGATCGGCTTCACGAGAAAGCGTCGATCCTTGGACATTGGTCAACGTAATCGTTGGGTAGCCTAACTTTTTCACTTGAACAAGAACCGAACGGCTATCCGCTGTTTCACCACTTTGTGAAATAAAGATGAAAAGTGGTTTTTCAGAAAGAAGCGGCATATTGTATGAGAATTCACTCGCAATATGAACTTCCGTTGGTACTTTTGCGATTCCCTCAAGCAGTTGTTTACCTACTAGACCAGCATGAAAACTTGTGCCACAAGCAATGATATATAATCGATCAGCATTTTTCACGGCTTCACGAATGTCCTGATCAAGTTCGATTTTTCCACTATCACCTTGATAAGCTGTGATGATGTTCCGCATAACGGCCGGCTGTTCATCAATTTCCTTTAACATATAATGTGGGTAGGTCCCTTTTTCGATGTCGCTAGCATCAAGTTCTGCTGTGAAAGGCGCTCTAACTTGAACGTCACCTTGCAAGTTTTTGATCGTAATGGATTCTTTTTTTACAACAACAATTTCTTCATCCATAATTTCAAAAAACTGGTTCGTCACTTGTAGCATGGCCAAAGCGTCACTTGCAACGACATTAAACCCATCACCTTGCCCCACTAACAAAGGACTCTTGTTTTTACCAACATAGATGGTTTCTGCATCCTTACTGTCAATAAGTGCAATGGCATATGATCCATGTACAAGACTTAGGGTGCGGCGAAGGGCTTCCTCGACCATCATGCCATCATAGACAAATTGTTCAATCATTTGAACAATCACTTCAGTATCCGTTTCACTTATCAATGTCACATTGGCGAGATACTCATTTCTGAGCGCTTCGTAGTTATCAATAACACCATTGTGTACAAGTGAGAAACGACCAGATGCACTTTGATGTGGATGCGCATTTTCTCTATTTGGTTTACCATGTGTTGCCCAACGAGTATGCCCAATACCCATCGTAGCAAACGTTTCTTGATCTATCCGGTCAGCTAAAGCCGCAATACGTCCTTTTTCTTTATAGACATGGACACCATCTGCATTGGCAAGCGCAATACCTGCTGAGTCATACCCGCGGTACTCAAGCTTACGCAAACCTTCTAACAAAATTGGCTTAGCCTCTTTATTTCCAATATAACCGACGATTCCGCACATATGGATTTCCCCCTTGTAGGGTAAGAAAACCACCGGGGGCAATTCTCTTACCCCACTTGTTTTAGTTTTTTAAGGCCATTCAATAAAAGTCAACAATTGATCCACTTGATCTTATTGTTCTCCTTTTTGAATCCTCGTATCAATCTCACGTCTTACCTTTGTACAAAAGGTCGCCCTTCTGGTTTGTATAAGACTATCGGGTGTGAGTATCCCGAGAGGTATCCGCCGAACGCTCGATAAACCTCTTCCTCGTCAACTGTTTCCTTTCCGATCTGAAACAGTTCTGGCGCTTAATATGAACTTGTCGACCCTACCTTTCCATTCTAGACTCAAGATAAATTCTATTCGAAAGGGGCTATTCTTGTCAATTATTTTCTTTTTCCCTAAATGACCTATTCTAAATCATCCTTTATCCCTTTTCGATACAATTCGTTTTGAAAAGGCATAAAAAATGAGCTATATAACATTTTTTGTATTCATTTTTATTATTTAAACGCATTTATTGACTGTTCTTAATATAAAATATATGCGCTTAAGGCATGTTTCGTTACCTGCACGCATATATTTTAATATAACATAGTCATATGGATCGATTCAGTTTGTTTTAATCCCTAGTTCCTCTTCAACAACGGCCACAATTTTATCAACATAGCGAGCGCAGTCTTCCTCATTCGGTGCTTCAGCCATAATTCGAACTAACGGCTCCGTTCCAGATGGACGAACAAGGATGCGTCCTTGCCCTGACATTTCTTCTTCTACGTCTTTTATGACATGAGCAACTTTATCGTTTTCCGTCACATGATATTTATCTTTCACTTGTACATTGACTAACTTTTGTGGGTAAGTTTTCATTGAAGCGAGTTCAGATAATTTCTTACCTGTGGCTTTCATAATGCTAACAATTTGCAAGGCTGTGAGCATCCCATCACCTGTTGTAATATGATCGAGAAAGATAATATGCCCAGATTGCTCCCCACCAAGTGAATAGTCGCCTGCACGCATTTCCTCCATCACATAACGATCACCAACCGCCGTTTGTTTTGATTCAATATTTTCTGCCTCAAGAGCTTTATAGAGGCCGATATTACTCATGACGGTCGTCACAAGTGTATTTTTATTCAGCTGTCCTTGTGATTTTAAATATTTGGCACAAATAAACATAATTTGATCCCCATCGATGATGTTTCCCGCTTCGTCCACGGCAATAAGTCGGTCTCCATCGCCATCAAAGGCCAAGCCAATATCCGCATCTTTTTCTTTAACAAAATCACTTAATCCTTCTGGATGTGTAGATCCGACACCATCATTAATATTTGTTCCATTTGGGGCTGCCCCAATCGTGACAATATCTGCATTTAAATCAGCAAAAAGGTGCGGAGCAAGTGATGAAGTAGATCCATTTGCACAATCCAATGCGATGGTAAGGCCCTCAAAGTCATCTTCCTGAATCGTTTGTTTCAAGAATTGAAGGTACTTTTGACCGCCTTCAAAATAATCTGTTACCGTACCTAAATCAGCTCCGGTAGGACGAGGAAGGTCATCGACTTCTTTATCTACTAAAGTCTCAATTTCATGCTCTTCTTCATCGGTTAATTTAAACCCATCGCTACCAAAAAATTTAATGCCATTGTCGGCAACAGGATTATGTGAAGCCGATATCATGACACCGGCATCAGCATCCATCGCCTTTGTTAAATAAGCCACTCCTGGTGTAGAAATGACACCGAGACGCATGACCTCCACTCCGATGGAAAGCAACCCGGATACTAACGCCCCTTCAAGCATATAACCAGATATACGTGTGTCACGTCCGACTAACACTTTGGGATGCTCTGTTTCTTTTGTTAGAATATATCCACCATAGCGACCTAATTTAAAGGCAAGCTCAGGGGTAAGTTCACTGTTCGCTATTCCTCTTACCCCATCTGTTCCAAAATACTTTACCATTATCAATCTCTCCTTCATATCATGTTCCTAAATATCCATGTGAAAATGATCTATCTATATCACGTTGACGTATCAGACGAACGATCAGATATCTTGACGGTCGCATATTTTGGTGATGCGCTTCCTTCAAATCCTTTTGGCATCGTTAATTGTATCGGAACTTCGTGAATGCCATTATCTAACTCACTAACATCAATACTTGCGGTAATATCCGATGAACTTAATTTATTTAAATCGTCTTCCTTACCTGTAACCGTTACAGCTATTTTCTTATTATTAGGTTTTTCAAATGTCACTGTCTGATCAGAGTTGACTCCACTTAGTTGCACGGGCACCGCATCAAACTCTTTCGTATTTAAATCACTTTCTGACTTTAAATCACTTTCTGTCGTTGACGTGGTCTTATCCTTTGAATCTGAGTCTGGCTTTGAGTTTGAATCTGTCTCTGTACTACTCGAATTCTTTTTACTATCATCCGCTGTTTTTGAAACTTGAACATCCACACTGATGGTTTGTGGACTTACACTTTCGGCTCCATCAGGTAGAGGAACATCGACTTTAACTGTTTTGTCTGACGTTAATCCATCAACAGGGACTTCTATTGGCGTAATGGTGTCTATCTTATCCAATATACTTTTATCTGCAAAAATCGTGACTTTATTAACATCAGGATCCATTCCATCAATTTGGTAACCACTTTTTGGATGACCTTGTTCTGTCAATTTAATAGGTAAACTTTTAGAAACACTAAATATAGGTATTTGAACGTTGACGGTCGCTGGATCTATCGCCACATTCAATTGATTGCCATTTGCATCATAGGCATTTAGTGTCACACTTTTGTTAACCGTTTGTTTTAGATTTTCTACGCTAACAACACCTTTGATAAAGGCTATGGAATTGATCATGTCCTCGCCACCTGTGACATCAACAGAATCCGGTGTAATCACGGGATCACCAATGTCATAGCCTTTGGCCACATCGTTTTTATTAAGAATATCGACACTTGCAGGCATTGATTTGGTTACTTTTTTCTGCAAGGTGACGGTTATTGAATCAGGTACAGAGGTCACTTTCAGACCTGAAGGGAACCCATCTGTCTCCACTTTAACGTTATAAGTTCCCGCTTTTTTGCCTGTTAAATTAATTGAAGCTGATTTTGAATTAAGTAATTTTGATTTTAAAATTTTATCACTGGGACCTTTTATTTCAAGCTTGACAGAATCCGGAGCACCTGTGACCACGTACCGATTGGAATCGTATTTTACATCGAGTTTTTCCGTCATCGATGTGGATTGCTGGTTATCTGCTAATAAATTAGCCTGACTTCCATTAGATGACTGCTCTGTTGATGATACAAAGGCATACAATAGGATGGCAGTAAATAACGAAATGGCCCTTACAAACCACGGACTGCGTAATAATTTATCCATTATGCTTACCTCTCCAATTCCATAGTGAGGAACTACTATTAACTCCAAAACTTAATTCTTGTGTGAGCAATTCTCTCAGACGATCTTCCGTAATGTCTCTAAATAGTTCGCCATTTTTTGTTACAGATATTCCTCCAGTTTCCTCAGATACCACAACCGTTACACTATCTGTCACTTCACTAACACCCATAGCGGCGCGGTGTCTTGTCCCTAGTTCTTTCGAAATAAAAGGGCTTTCTGACAGAGGTAAATAACATGCGGCGGCTATCAATTCATCTTCCCTTATGATAACGGCACCATCATGAAGCGGCGTATTTGGAATAAAAACATTAATTAATAATTGCGATGTTAAATGCGCATTTAAAGGAATGCCTGTCTCGATATAATCATTTAAGCCTGTTTTTCTTTCAATGGACATCAGCGCACCTATACGACGCTTCGCCATATAGGATGAGGCTTTAACAATGCCGTCAATCGCATGATGATGCTTTTCTTCCTCAGCAACGATCCCACGTGAAAAAAATCTCCCACGGCCAAGTTGTTCAAGTGCGCGGCGTAATTCTGGTTGGAAAATAATAATAATAGCAAGTAATCCCCATGTAATGGCTTTGTTTGTGATCCATTCTAAAGTTCTAAGACCAAAGAAACTGCTCAAGAACCAGACAACAATGATAACAAGTATCCCCTTTGCTAATTGAACAGCTTTGGTTCCACGTATGACCATAATCAGTTTATAGACAACATAAGTCACAACTAAAATATCAATGATGTCAGTTAAATAGTTAAGTATATTAAAATGCGCCCATGAAAACATGGCTGTCGTCCTCCAAATTCATTACTTGTATATCTTTCATAATGCAAGTAGGCTATCGAAAATTCAAAACTGTTAGTTCTCTAATGTAAAGTGAAAGTAGCCGAATGAGGAGCAAGAAGATTGGGATGGCGCCAGTCGATGAACTGGTTTCCACTTATGCGGAGACTTCCATGCTCTTCGGATATGTTCATTATGAATCAATCATGATAATCGATCATTATGAACATCCGAGATTCGCTGCTTATCATTTGGCACTTTTTTGAACTGCTTATGAGTTCTTAAAAAGCAGCAAATAGGATAATTGGGGTTTCATATAACTCGTCTATCCATTATATCATAATACTGAATATAACTTTATTTATACCATGGTAATTAAACCTTTTTCCCCATTATGTAAAACCACCTATATAGCATTATTCGAAAGACTAATATTATACTATGTCGGTCATGACTTAAAAATGAGTTACCCTTTCAGAGTAACCCATTTAGCTTATACCCATATTCCCTTATTTTACGTATTTAATTCTTCAATATTCATATTGAACAAATAAATTCTCTGTTATCAAACCGTTTCTAGGTAACTGTGCTCGATTGATTCCAGCTTTCAACGGGGGAGAAAGCCCCCACCACTGATCGAAGTTTTACTTTACCTAAAATATAATCTGAAAGAAATGCTTGATATGATACCAAACCCAAGAAACCAGTTTGTTAATTCTCTCAATATCACCCGTCACGTGTCCTGCCGAAGCTTGCAGAGATTGACTATTGATAAGAACGACGTCGCCCTTAACCTTTCCCTCAATTTTCACTTTGCCATTTTGTACAATAAGATCTCCGTTAATCACTTCATCCTTGGGTACAATGACCGTATTTCCATGATAGGCAATATGTCCCTTCCCGTCTACAGTCGCTTGAAATGAGTTATCATTCCAAGTTGAATAAACATACCCTGACATAAAGATCATAAATATGGCAGCAGCCACAATGATAGGATGCCTGGTAAACCATCCACCTACCAATGGTTTATGTTTTGAAGGAAGACGCATCCCCACCGAATCCGTAAATCCTAGGGATGGGTTCGGATGTGGCAATTGGGCTAGCAATGAAGTTGAAGTTTGTAACTCTTCATAATGTTTGCGGCAACTTTCACATGTCTCAATATGCTTCATCAGTTTATCTTCTT
Source organism: Terrilactibacillus tamarindi (assembly GCF_009718825.1). Taxonomy (GTDB): domain Bacteria; phylum Bacillota; class Bacilli; order Bacillales; family Sporolactobacillaceae; genus Terrilactibacillus; species Terrilactibacillus tamarindi. Next base: position 152,377 of record NZ_WNHB01000006.1, read on the forward strand.
CATTGGTTGTTGCTTCTCCATCCAAGACCTTATGCATAAGCTGAATGATAATTTTTGAACAAGCCAAATGATGTTCACCCCTTATTGACATGACGCAAACGTTTTCGTAGTGCTTCTCGTCCACGATGTATTCTCGTTTTAACTGTTCCCACAGGTATGTTTAATATTTCACTAATCTCTTTTAAATTCATGTCTTGAATATATTTTAGAACGATGGCTGAACGATATTTTAGAGGAAGTTGATTAATCTCTTGTTGAATGAGTGCTTGAGTTTCACTATTAACAATCGATTCCTCTGGCAGTGGCTCACCATCTGCTAGTTGAGATTTTAATGTAAAGTCTTCTGTACCGGGCAAATCAGCATCTAGGTAAACGTTTGGTTTCTTTTTTCGTAAATAGTCGATAGAGAGGTTTGTGGCAATGCGATAGAGCCATGTTGAAAATTTGCGTTCAACATCATACTTGTCTATTTTAGTGTAAGCCCGAATAAAGGCTTCTTGGGATAAGTCTTCAGCCTCTTGCCTATTTCCTACCATACGTAAACAGATGTTGTATACACCATTCTTATACATATCCACGACTTCAGCAAATGCCAAATGGTCTCCCTTTTTAATTTTCTTTATAAGTCGATTAATATCTTCTTCCATCGGTTCCTCTCTTTTGAAACAATATTGTATACGGATGCCTCTATTAAAAGGTTTCAAAATAATTTTATCAAATTTTTTAATATAAAAGGGGAAAAATGAAACAATTTTAGGATTCTTAACCGATTCATTCCTCTAAAATTACGATATAGCCTTTTATAAAGTAACGCTTCAATCGTCGGGGGTTTTCTTCATCTCCCACTGATTGATAGCCTGAGACAATCGGGCTCATGTGGGCCGAATCCCCCACATAGGAATGCTCATTTACTACCTTAAGGCGGGGTCAATACTTTCCGTTCATCAGTATAAATGACGATCATCTGCCATTCATTTTTTCAACCCTTTATACTTAAGGGGGATGAGAATTTACGATTAATTTAACCAAAATAAAAAACGCAAACACCTGGTGTCTACGTTTGGGCTTTTCATATGTATGGTGGAGCCTAGCGGGATCGAACCGCTGACCTCCTGCGTGCAAAGCAGGCGCTCTCCCAGCTGAGCTAAGGCCCCATACTATATATGTAATTTTGGAGCGGAAGACGGGATTCGAACCCGCGACCCCCACCTTGGCAAGGTGATGTTCTACCACTGAACTACTTCCGCACCTATCAAAATGTGATACGGTAAAGGGACTTGAATCTAACGCATCCGTTGATGAAGACTTAACCCTAAGTTTAACGTGTCTGTCATTCCATAGCACCCACATTCCAAGGCACTTGTAAGTAAAAAATGAGCCATGGAGGATTCGAACCTCCGACCCTCTGATTAAAAGTCAGATGCTCTACCAACTGAGCTAATGGCTCATATATAATTAAGTGGTGGAGGGAGAAGGATTCGAACCTTCGAACTCGTAGAGAGCGGATTTACAGTCCGCCGCGTTTAGCCACTTCGCTATCCCTCCACTAATAAAAAGTGGTGGTGCCGGCCAGAGGACTTGAACCCCCAACCTACTGATTACAAGTCAGTTGCTCTACCAATTGAGCTAGACCGGCATATGGTGGAGGATGACGGGCTCGAACCGCCGACCCTCTGCTTGTAAGGCAGATGCTCTCCCAGCTGAGCTAATCCTCCATATATAATTGGTGACCCGTACGGGATTCGAACCCGTGTTACCGCCGTGAAAGGGCGGTGTCTTAACCGCTTGACCAACGGGCCGTTTAATTCCCCAATCGACTTTTCTTATTATATATAGTTTGTCCCAACTTGTAAAGCCATTCTTTAAAAGCTTTTATATTCCGAATTTTACGTTATATTTCCACTGATTTTTTATTGGATTAATCACTTTTTATTTTTAAAAGGAAATAGGCTAATATATTGAACAGTGATGACGGCAGGTAAAATATACCCGATAATCGCTTCTATTGTCGCAACCCCTCTAGACAATCCAAATGGCGAGATATCCCCGTAGCCCACCGAAAGCAAGGTAATCGCACTAAAATAAAGCGTTCGTGAGGCATGGTCCGCCCACAATGGCATTTTAGAATAAGCATCATGATGATCAATAATAATTCCCAAATCAAAAACATCAAGAAGAATGTAGACAAACGTAAAAAAAACAATAATATTTATGCACATAATAAATAGCCCAATGGAATTATATATAATAATTCTGCGCCGATCATCATTCATTCTTTATTCCTCCTAAAGGCAGGCCTAGTACATGCCTATGCATTTAGATAGAATTTCATGATTTAAGAACTATAAGGAGCTTCTTTTTTTTATGATATAAATAATGAATGCCTTTATTTAAAAAAACGGAACCCGAAGAGGGTTCCGTTTTTTTATTAGATTAGCTATTTGGAAACAATTCTTTTTGTTCCACCATTTTATTAATACGACCTTTTACAGCTTGACCCATTTTGTTGTTTGGCTTCATCATTCTATAAGCAACAGCGCCAATACCGATACTTGCCATAATAGGTAACCAGCCTATTCCTCTATTCAACACAACCACCACCGCCATCTTATTTGGTTCACACCATGTGAACATTAGATAGATTACCCTTCGTTTATGGAAGTATGATCGAGAATTTTTGGTAATGATTCTATTATGAAGATGTCCGTTATTTTGATACTGGCACGGTATGGTAATATTCCTCAAGGGTCCAACCATGTTTAGCCAACTCTTTTGAGATAGCTACACCAACATATCGAATATGCCACGCTTCAAATTCGTAACCCGTTATTTTTTCTTTACCTTCAGGATAACGAACAATGAAACCATAGTCACTCGCATGTTTACTGAGCCATTCTGCTTCTTTTGTGTGGTTAAAAGCGGTGGTCGCTGCATATTTACCATCACTTCCCGAGACATCAATGGAAAGCCCTGTCTCGTGTTCACTCGTGCCAGGCAAGGCACAGTACATCAATGCCTTTTCTTTCCCATCTTTTTTTGCATAGTTATTAAATAAAACGGTTTGTGTGACGTGTGAGCGGTAACCGGAGACTCCCGCCAAATTAATGCCATCCTTTTTTGCCCCTGCAAACAATTTTTCAAGTGCTCTAGCAGCTGGTTTACGCAATTGTCTTTTCTCTATTTTATTTTGAAATAGAAACGGAACATTCGGATACACTAAATCTTTAGGCGCATAATTATCTGGCAGGGCATATTGTTTATTAACAAGCACTGAAACACTATCAGGATTAGCAACAACAGGTAATCCATCCTCATTTTTTTGTGATGCCACTTTAACGCTTGGTGTATCTTCAGTTTGGGATTCGGATTTTTGGTTTGAATGGGTATTCTCTTTTTGAACTTTTTTGACTGCTTTTTCAGAAGGTTGAGACGACTGAATGATACCAAATGAACATCCTGAAAAAATAGCCAGAAACAAAATAAATAAAACGGCACTTGAAATTAAACGCATAAGCAACTAACTCCCTAACTTTATTTTCAATGTGAATAGTATAACATTCGTTGTCTATTTCCAAAACAGGGGATTTTAGATTCTTTACTTTGTAAATTTGACCAAAAATAAAAACCCTACATACGTACGGTTACAGATTGTCTCTATTTTGTTGGATTAACATTTTTGAGGATGTGCATCTATTGAAGCCATAAGTGGACGAGAAGTGTAATGGTGATGCCAAGAACCACATTGGTAATAAATAATTTCTTACGGAGTTTGATGTTCATGATTTCCAATTGTTTAGCTTGGGATGATTTTTTTTGGACGATATCCGTTTCGGAAAGTTCCTCAAAAGTACCACGAGCATCGATCATTTAATCCACCTCCACTTTATTATACATATAGTTTAACAAAACGATGTAAAGGTGCTGTAAAGCGAATGTTAGAATATCATTAAATAAGTTATCACTCGAATTTTTATCTTCATTAGTTAAATATAATGAAACCGTTTTATAACTTTGAACGTATATAAACTATCTAAATTAAAGAATGGAGTGATTCTTATCTACTGTCCAATATGTGATGACGTACGGATGAAAGAAGTCAATAAGAACCATGTTCTCGTGGATGTCTGCCCTAATTGTAAAGGTGTCTGGCTGGATCGAGGCGAATTAGACAAGCTCCTTAAACAAGTCAGTGACGTTGAAGGTTCTTATGTTGATAATCAGCGATATGACGATTATGAATACAATAGTAAACCCTATAAAAATTATCGTGATGATGATGATGATGATGACGACGATGATGATCGCCATTACTCCAAATCATATAAGCATGGTCATGACTATAAAAAAAACCCAAGACGAAAAAAGAAAAAATCCGTTATGGATATGCTTGGGGATATGTTTGATTAATCTTTTTGGAAACAGGACTTTCTTTGTTGTAAAAGGGAGTCCTTCTTTGACCTAAATTCCTTTAATCATATGGTTGTATAGTGGCTCAATAAAGTCATTTCAGGAAGTACCCAATTACATAAAAAATTCGGCTTTAATTTTATTGGATGTTTAAAGGTGTCGGTCATAAATATGGTGCTTACCAAGATGTTCACTTTTACCAAATTATATTGTAAAAAGACACCTGAATCCGTTCAGGTGTCTTTTGAATACAATTATTAATTTGAATTAATGGGTTATCCACCAATTTTACTCGTGTAAGCAACATTTAAATCAACATCTCCATAGATTCCAGGTACACGTCCTGTATTCGTATATTGCCACATGTTAGCTGACCGGCCAAGTGTATCATTTTTATATCGAGCAAGCCACAGTAACATGCCCTTATTTAACTTAGCAGCGTTCAATTTGTTTTCATAGATTGATTTACTCGTATAAAGGCCTATCTTGTTATATCCTAATTGCGCTAATCGTGTGTAAAAGGCATTTACATAGGCGGTTAAGTTCTCTTTATTTGTCTGCTTCAATAAGTTTTCATACTCAACATCGATAAAGACATATCCAGTAAATCTCACACTTTTTGTTTTTTCAGCAAAACTGTTGGCTTCGGCAATGGCCTTACCTTTAGATGTGGCATTAAACATATGATAAACACTTGTTTTAAGTCCTACATTGTTAGCCAGTTGTACATCAGTAGGTAAGTAAAAATTATAGTCTTTAAGTCCACCTGTTGCTTTTACGACAACAAAACAAAAACCCGCATCCTTCACTTTTTTAAAATTAATTGGACTATTTAATCTGTGCTGAGTTTGACCAATATCGATACCTCTTTTGACATACCGAGAGACGTGCGTATGATACGTATGAGCATATTTCCCTTTATACCCGATTGTTAACCAATTTCCTTGCTGTGCATAAACTTTTACTTTTGACGCTAATGTTTGAGTACCGATCACTTTATCGTTAAATGAGTCACGAGCATACAATTTATCAGCTGCGTAACCTGTATACCATACTTTTGGTGTTCCTTTTTTCACACTTTTATAACTCACATGAGCATAACCCGTTTTATAAGCGATTGAAAGCCAGTTTCCTTGCTTAGCATAGACGTTCAAAGGTTCATTTTTTGGAAATGTACCGATTAACTTTCCTGTACTAATATCGTAAAGATTCATCTTTGTTCCAGCATAGCCTTTATACCACAAAGGCGGCTTGCTTTTGGACACATGGGTGTTATATATATACGCATCTTTCTTATTAAACTTGATCTTATACCAAGATCCCTTATTTCCATAAATATAAAAGGGCTCATTTTTAGCTAACTTACCAACATACTTTCCATTCGGTGTACTTCGAACTGTTAAGCTACTTGTCCCATGGGCGAGTAGCTTGGTAGCTGCATGAGCCTTATTCTGTAAAGGTAGACTCCCATTAAAAATAGGAAAAATAAGAATTAATCCAACAACAATCATTAACTTTCTAAAATGCACAAAATAGCCTCCCCATCCCAATTTTTCTTTATCTATTTCTATTCTAGCAAATAATGGAGAATGATGTTTTTCTTTACCATAAATAGATTAGTATTTTCGAATTTTATCATAAATATTTGGCTTACTTTTTTCCATAAATCTCTCCGGATCCACCTCTTTAAAACCATATTTACGATATAAGCCATGTGCATCACGGGTGGCCAATACCATTCTACGTATATTTTTGATACCAGGATAATTCACGACCTGCTCCATAAGTTGTTTACTTAGGCCCAATCCTCTGTAATCAGGTAAAATAAATACATCTGCAAGATAAGCAAATGTTGCATAATCCGTGATTAATCTAGCAAAACCAACTTGTTCAGCTCTTTCTTTTTGAGGATGAC
>NZ_WNHB01000060.1 GCF_009718825.1 Terrilactibacillus tamarindi
TGGAAGACGGGGAGGTTATCTCAGCGAGGGTTTCGATAGGCAAGAATGAGGAGCGGAGCGTACGGTGTACTCAGGGCTCGGGATGAGTGCCGGTGACGAAGATATGCGCCGACTAGCGGAAGCCGCAGCCCGAACGCGGAAGTTAAGCTCAAGCGCCGATGGTAATCGGGGGCTGTCCCCCATGCGCGTGTAGGACGCCACTAGGCAAAAAGAGAGACAGTCAACTTAGGTTGGCTGCTTTTTGCGTTGATGAATGAGTTAGTTGGTTTTTTTTACAAATCCAACTTCGATTAGAACCTTATATACTATAGATCGCAAGAAAGAGAAAAGAATGGTGAGATAAAAATAAATTTTTTAAGAAAAATAGAAATCTGGGTACAACGTATAATTTGGGCGAGATTCGAAGTGTACAACGTACACGAGAATCGTGGCGCAATAAATCCGAAAGTGGCGCAATAAATCCGAAAGTGGCGCAATAAATCCGAAAGTGG
>NZ_WNHB01000061.1 GCF_009718825.1 Terrilactibacillus tamarindi
GCGTTGTTTATTAATGTAAGGACGGACAGGTTCTACGTCATCAAAAGAGGGGCGGAGCATACGTGTTCAGGGCACCGGAATGAGCGCCGGTGACGAAGAGATGCGCCGACTAGTGGAAGCCACAGCCGAACGCGGAAGTTAAGCTCGAGCGCCGATGGTAATTGGGGGCTGTCCCCCATGCGCGTGTAGGACGCAGCTAGGCAAAAAGAGAGCAGTCGACTTAGGTTGGCTGCTTTTTTGCGTTGATCAATGAGTCTGTTGGTTGTACAAATCAAACTTCGATTAGAACCTTACATACTATAGATCGCAAGAAAGAGAAAGGAATGGTGAGATAAAAATAAATTTTTTTTAAGAAAAACAGAAATCTGGATAAAGCGTATAATTTGGGCGAGATTCGAAGTGTACAACGTACACGAGAATCGAGAGGCTCAATAAATCAGAAAGAGGCTCAATAAATCAGAAAGAGGCTCAATAAATCAGAAAGA
>NZ_WNHB01000062.1 GCF_009718825.1 Terrilactibacillus tamarindi
GCCAGGATCAAACTCTCCGATGATGCACAGGATGTGCAAACTTCGACGTTGCAACAGGACGTTGCGAAGCTAGTCGAAGTTCCTTAACCTGCTTTAGTTCATTTATAATGAACAAAAAATAATTAAATCGTTTCATTTGATCCATCACTCTTTTTTTCAAAGAAATCAATCGGTGTTACCCGTTTGATATTACGCTTGGCTTTTGTTTAGTTTTCAAAGAACAATCTCTTAATAATTTAGATGGTGGGCCTGAGTGGACTCGAACCACCGACCTCACGCTTATCAGGCGTGCGCTCTAACCGGCTGAGCTACAGGCCCATCTAACAAACTATCATTTAATGGAGCGGGTGATGGGAATCGAACCCACGACCAGAGCTTGGAAGGCTCTTGTTTTACCACTAAACTACACCCGCATATTTATTAAGGAAAGC
>NZ_WNHB01000063.1 GCF_009718825.1 Terrilactibacillus tamarindi
TGAAGTGTACCCTTTGTCAAGGACATTTTAAAAAAAGACCTATGCTAAATTTTGAAGATGGTTTCTGTATTGAACAGGGGTCATCTTCTTTAAATTCCATTGATATCTATAGTTGTTGTAGTAGGTCATATATTGTTTAATTTCCTTTTTAAGTTCCTCAAGCGTTTGGCAGGATTTGATATATGCCTCATCTTTAAAGTGTCCAAAAAATGATTCCTGTGGAGCGTTATCCCAACAATTTCCCCTTCGAGACATGGATTGTCCTAGACCATATTTTTTAACCATTTTTTGATAGGTTGGATTTGTATAGTGAAAGCCCTGGTCTGAATGTATAAAGGCCCCATCTGCCAGTTTTACTTTTTTATTATTTT
>NZ_WNHB01000064.1 GCF_009718825.1 Terrilactibacillus tamarindi
TGTGAGCTTCGACGTTAGTCAAAGTTCCTTAACCTGCTTTAGTTCATTTATAATAAACAAAAAAAATAATTAAATCGTTTCATTTGATCCATCGCTCTTTTTTTCAAAGAAATCAATCGGTGTTACCCGTTTGATATTACGCTTGGCTTTTGTTTAGTTTTCAAGGAACAATCTCTTTATTAATCGCTAACTATTTAAGCGACTTTAATAGTATATAACTATTGTTGCCTAATGTCAAGCAAATTAACAAAATAAGTTTTATAATTGGTGGAGCCTAGCGGGATCGAACCGCTGACCTCCTGCGTGCAAAGCAGGCGCTCTCCCAGCTGAGCTAAGGCCCCATTATTATTTTTTATATTGA
>NZ_WNHB01000065.1 GCF_009718825.1 Terrilactibacillus tamarindi
CAAATTATACGTTGTACCCAGATTTCTATTTTTCTTAAAAAAATTTATTTTTATCTCACCATTCCTTTCTCTTTCTTGCGATCTATAGTATATAAGGTTCTAATCGGAAGTTGGATTTGTAAAAAAAACCAACTAACTCATTCATTAACGCAAAAAGCAGCCAACCTAAGTTGACTGTCTCTCTTTTTGCCTAGCGGCGTCCTACACGCGCTGGGGGACAGCCCCCGATTACCATCGGCGCTTGAGCTTAACTTCCGCGTTCGGGCTGCGGCTTCCGCTAGTCGGCGCATCTCTTCGTCACCGGCACTCATTCCGGTGCCCTGAGTACACCGTACGCTCCGCTCCTCATTCTCTTGTTTCC
>NZ_WNHB01000066.1 GCF_009718825.1 Terrilactibacillus tamarindi
TTTGGCAGTGTCAATAATTTTGTGTAAATAAGTTATCAACCTTTTCTGATAAATTGTCACTTATATTCTAATTGTTCTTGTTCGATGGATTGTTTTTGATTTATTTGGCAGGGCTAGCCCTGCCAAATAAATCAAATATCGCAACGGCGTGTGGCCTGTGATTCTAGCTCTTCAAACATTTTTTCAATTTCTGCACGAGCTTTATTAAAGCCAATATGGCAGCGTGTCGCAAAGCGTTGGTTATAGTCTTCAAACTGGGAAACTAAGAAACGTTCTAACGACTCATCATTTGGAAATTGTTCCTTGCGCTTCGTATATTTTTTGATCTTCTTGTTGAATGACTCGATTAAG
>NZ_WNHB01000067.1 GCF_009718825.1 Terrilactibacillus tamarindi
TGGCAGTGTCAATAATTTTGTGTAAATAAGTTATCAACCTTTTCTGATAAATTGTCACTTATATTCTAATTGTTCTTGTTCGATGGATTGTTTTTGATTTACTTGGCAGGGCTAGCCCTGCCAAGTAAATCATTCGCATCGGCATGTGGCCTATGATTCTAGCTCTTCAAACATTTTTTCAATTTCTGCACGAGCTTTATTAAAGCCAATATGGCAGCGTGTCGCAAAGCGTTGGTTATAGTCTTCAAACTGGGAAACTAAGAAACGTTCCAACGACTCATCATTTGGAAATTGTTCCTTGCGCTTGGTATATTTCTTGATCTTCTTGTTGAATGACTCGATTAAA
>NZ_WNHB01000068.1 GCF_009718825.1 Terrilactibacillus tamarindi
TTTGTAGAGTAGATGCTTCGCCAAATGTCCTTTGGAAAGCTGTAAAATGTCAGTAAATAATCATTTTCACGCAAGGATTTGACGACTTTACTATACGTCTTTTTCCATTTTTCACAGAAGGCATCTAGGGCTGCTTGACCTGATTCAGCGTCCTCTGCTTGATGAATCGTTTTAAAATCATCGCAGATCTCCTGACGATCTCCTACGCGCACTTTATGTGAAATATTGCGTGCTACGTGTACGAGACACGTTTGGTATCTCGCTTTTGGAAAGACGCTTGAAATGGCATC
>NZ_WNHB01000069.1 GCF_009718825.1 Terrilactibacillus tamarindi
AAAAAATGGACTTGACTGAAAGAGGCTCAATAAATCAGAAAGAGGCTCAATAAATCAGAAAGAGGCTCAATAAATCAGAAAGAGGCTCAATAAAACGATAGGCAAGCAGATCGAGGAAACAAGGGAATGAGGAGCGGAGCGTACGCGGGGTACTCAGGAGTGAGCGCCGGTGACGAAGAGATGCTCCGACTATCGGAAGCCGCAGCCCGAACGCGGAAGTTAGACGTCGTTAGGCAAAAAGAGAAAGCAGTCAACTTAGATTGGCTGCTTTTTTTATA
>NZ_WNHB01000007.1 GCF_009718825.1 Terrilactibacillus tamarindi
TGATTTGAGGAGAGTATCTTAAAAACCGTTTTTTAGTGAGTCATATTATTATTTTGCATAGGAGATGTTTGCGCAGGGGCATATGAGTTAAGAATTTGTTGCATATCCTCTTGAGCGAGTTGTGGTACTTGGTAATATTTGTGTTTATTTTGGTAGAGAGAAATTTCATAAGCCATTTCAATGCAGTTTGCTATTGAAGCAGCTAATACTCGACGAACAACTGGATTTGTTGATTCAGTTGCTGCCATAGTTCTTGCTGAAGCCCCTTGTTTACAACAAGAAAGCATGGTACCTGAGATAAATTGATCAGAAATCTCAGAAGTGCTTTGCATTGGTTTTTTTGGAGAAGTTGGCGTCATTCCATAGATGAAATCATTATTTTGTTTCATCATATAGGGCTCTGTTCTCTTAGAAGGATGTTGCCCTGTTTTAAAACATTCACATGTTAAGTTATATTCATCTTGAATAAATTGGTATTGACGATCAAGAATATCACGTAATTCAGGATCTTTGACAAATTCACGCATTAACATATATGTGTTTAACGTGTTAATGGATCCAGATAAAACTTCGTGTACATCAAACAATTCATGACCACCATGATTTAAATTAGGCGGTACTTGATATGTTTGCGTATTTTGAGATGTTTGGTTTTGTTGATTTTGCACGATGATTCCTCCCATAGTTAAAATGATGAATCAAAATTAGTATGTATTGTGGCAATGGATTTATTCATTCGTTGATTAAATCTTATTTGGCATAAATTTTACAATCGTTCAACAAAAAGAAAATTCCTAATGAGGGGTTGTTTTTGATATGGAATCTAAAGAGGCAAAAATACCACTTACTAAGAGTAAAACAAACAGAATGTGGAATAATAAAAAAGCTTTTATGCCTTTGTGTTAATACTTGTAAATCTATTTGAAGAAAGGGATTGTTTTATATGCTGGATGAAAAAACGATAGAAATAGTTCAGGCTACCGCTCCCGTCTTAAAGGAACATAGTAAAGAAATCGGGAAAAGATTTTATAAGCTTTTGTTTGAAAAAGCCCCTAATTTATACAACGTCTTTAATCAAACGAATCAAAAAAGAGGTCTCCAGCAAGAAGCATTGGGATATGCCGTTTATGCGGCTGGAGAGCATATCACCAATCTTGATGCGATAAAGCCTGTAATTGAAAGGATTGCTCAAAAACACCGAGCTATCGGTATTACAGCAGATCAATATCCTGTAGTCGGAGAAACTTTACTTCAAGCGGTAAAGGACGTTCTTGGTGATACAGCAACAGACGAAATTATTGAAGCGTGGGGAAAAGCATATGGCTATATTGCGGATGCTTTTATCGAACTTGAAAAAAAGCTTTACGAAGAAACAGAAAGTCAACCAGGAGGATGGGAAGGTTATCGAAACTTTATTGTGGATAAAAAAGTCAAAGAAAGTGATGAGGTGACGTCCTTTTATCTAAAGCCTGAAGATGAAAAAGCCATCGCTACTAATAAAGCTGGACAGTACCTCACCGTAAAAGTAAATGTACCTGGAGAGAAATATACCCACATCCGCCATTACAGTCTTTCAGAAGCACCAGGCAAAGACTATTATCGTATCAGTGTAAAACGAGAAGATGAGCACGATACTTCACCGGAAGGAATTGTATCAAACTATTTACATAGAACGATTCAAACTGGCGATCTACTTCCATTTTCTGCTCCTGCGGGAGACTTTGTACTTCAACATGATGACTTGCCTGTGGTTTTAATAAGTGGAGGTATTGGAATAACGCCTTTATTCTGTATGTTACAATCTCTTGTTAAGGAACAAGTCAAACAGAGTATAACGTTTATTCACTCAACTCGAAATAGTAAAACCCATGCTTTTCGGGAGGATGTCAAACAATTAGCTACAGATAATGGCAATGTAACATCATTGGTTTGTTATAACTCACCGACTGAAGAGGACAAAGCCTCTAAAGACTTTGATAAAGAAGGGCATATTGATTTAAACTTCTTAAAATTGAACGTTGCAACCCAAAATGCTAACTTTTATTTATGTGGTTCCATTCCTTTTATGGACGCTATAATTAAAGCCTTACAAGAATGGGGAGTTCCTAAGGAGCGTATTCATTATGAGTCATTTAGCCCAGTGGCAATTTTAGGTGATGAATAGGCGAAAAGAGCAATATAATTTTAAAGCTTTATCATTATATGGATTAAGTGAAATAGATAGTATGGTAATCGTAGGAAAACCCTCACTCGTCATGAACCTAGAGTGAGGGTTAAATTATTTTTCGGGAGACTAACCATATTCAAATCTTTAACTGGTGTCTTTTATTATAAAACTGCTTATAACTGATAAATATGGCGATCATGGTTGCTATCATGGTTGCAGATAACAACATAAACGTTACCATAATTTGAAAGCGGATAGCTTGGAGAGGCGGCGTTCCTGCTATGATGAGTCCGCTCATCATTCCTGGTAGGGCCACAATTCCAAGCGTTTTTGCTGAATCGATGGTTGGGATCACGGCCATTTTCATTGTATCTTGGATTTGGGTTTTCGAAGCTAAGTGAGGTAAGGCTCCAAGAGACAATTTTGCTTCTATTTCCATTCGTTGTTGAGTAAAAGCCTTTTCTAAGTTGGTGTAACCAATATTTATCGCAACCATGGCATTGCTAATCACCATTCCTGATACAGGGATGATCTCATTAACTTTAAATTGAAGGGCCCCTGTAAGAATTAGAATGGTCATCGTTATGCTTGTACTAATGACAAGGGCAAATAGAGATATCCAAAAGCCATGGTTAACAACGTTAGGCACTCTTTTTCTTGTATTTAAGGCAGCGTTTATCAATATAATAAAAACTAACATTAAGATAATTAATGGTTGTTTGGCTTCAAAAACGAACGTTAATATGTAACCAACAATAAGAAGTTGAATGATCGCTCGAAGGACAGAAATGATCATATCCTTTGTTAAATCGAGTTGCTGTTTATATGAAACAATGATTGGAATGATAAGTAAACTCGATGCGAGGATCAGGGAGGTCATACTCATTTGATCACTTCCTCATTTGAAATCTTCCCCTGTTCAATTGTTAACCTGCGGGAAAATAAGCGGGTACTTTGCTTAATATCGTGAGTTATCCAAATTATACCTAACCCTTTTTCTTGATGATATTTAAATATTTCTTGCTCAACTAACTGTTGGTTCTTCTGATCTAATGCAGAGGTCGCTTCGTCTAATAAAAGAAATTTAGGGACATACATAAGTTGACGGATGATGGCTAGACGTTGTTTTTCACCGCCGGAAAAACGACTAACATTTGTATTTAAGTCATATTGACTTAAATTAAACGCAGTGAGTAGATAGTTAGCGCGCTTTATATCACATTTTTCTTTTCTGATTTTTGCTGGAAAGCTGACATTATCAAATATTGTTTCGCCAAAAAGTGTAGGTGTTTGAGGACAATAACTAACGGTTTGACGTAGTTGCTCAGGTTTATAACTTATGTAATTTTTACCATTCAGAAAGCATTGCCCATCTGTAGGCGAGATCAAATCAGCCATCAATCGTAGTAGAGTACTCTTACCACTCCCAGAAGGACCAATAATTGAGACTGTTTCTCCTTCGTTAATCGTCAAATTAAGATGGGATAAAATAGGAGCGTCGTTTGGCTGGAAGGAAATATTTTTTAATTCTAACATGGAAGTCCACCTTATAAGAAAATTTTTGAGTAAGTTAAAATAAATTGAGTAAGTATACCTATCATACCCATATCAATTAGAAGTCTATAAGATATCCCTAAGAATATTCAATTACAATGATCGGGCTGTCTAAAAAAGATGATACCTCACAAAGGTTTAGATAACAATAATCTGAGTCGTTCAATAGGGGTTATTTGCGCTGCAGAACCCTATGTATAGAATTCATATTACTTTCTAAAAAATCAACAACAAGTTGGGGTTTATATAACCTTCCCTGCTATTTTGAATATATTATAAAGATATAATACGAATGGGCTGATTTTCTAATGGAAATGGAATTAAAAACTCTAACAGGTACCTGGTTAGAGACACTGGGTACCATTCTAAATGCATTGGGCATAACTAAAGCCCTTCCTTTTAGTCTAAGTTTCAGAAATAATTGTTCATTATGGGGAAATGTACTTCAAGCAACTGGAAATGGACTTAGTGCTGAAGAAGAAGATTTTAAATATAGATTGGGTTTAGAACTTCAATCTGTAGGTAATTTAACTATAATTTATGGCATTTTACTTCCTATAAACCACAGAGAAGATCTTAGGAAGTTTATTACAGGAAATTGGTTACAAACGCTTGGGACCCTAGTTTGTTTTTCACATTCTGTTGTAAATGAGAAAACACCACACGACAGGGTGGGGTGTTTATTACAGGCAATAGGAAACTCTTTACAAGCAATAGCGGGAATCGAAGAATTAAAAGCACCCATTCAAAACTTAAATATGGATATAACGGATATACTAGAATTTTCAGGTAGCTGGGTTCAGGTGATTGGTTCATTAATGTCATCGTTAGAATATACGGCGAGTTTAAATAATGATGAGTTAGAGGATAAAAAAGAAAAGTAAGATGTATAAGATAACTAGAATTGACGGTTGTTTTAAAAAGTAAGGATTAGGTTATATACATGGGCTAAAACCTATTCATCTTTAGGCAAATTGAATATTGTAATAAAAAATAGATGGGTAGGTGCACTTAGATGAGCTATAACGGCTTTGACCAAAATGAATTTAGCTATACTTTTCCAGGATACCAAGATCAATTCTCTAACGGACAAGAGAATTATTATGATTATGATGATCAAGATGTTCGAGTTTCACCCTCGTTAATTCCACAGGCAACCATTCAACAAGAAATAAATTTGGGTCGAACCGGTCATTATTACAGAACAAGGCTTGCAAGCTTTGGTCAAATGATGACGATTCAATTGTTAGGTTTTAATCCAGCTACGGGTATGGTAAACATGAATGTCTATATTCCTGCACAAAGACAATGGGTATTCCACCAAGAACATAATACAGATTTATTTGGTTTGACCTATTTAGGACCTACGCCGCCAAGTCTTCCGGGTCAAGGCGGACCGGGCGGGAGTCCCAGACCACCTTGGTGTGCCTATTTTCCATGGCATCCATGGTGTAGATAATAGGAAAAAACAAGCACGATCGAAATATGATCATGCTTGTTTTTTAGTATTAATTAAAGTGATAAGCGGCAAGAAATTTATCAATAGCCGCTTCATATTCTTTTTTGTTGTCAGAATATGAGCAAGCATGAGCACCCAGCTCAGCCAAGAATAGTTGCTTGTTGTCTGGTTTTGCCTCATATAGAGCCACAGTCATTTCATTTAAAATATAATCATCTTGTTTACTATGGATAAATAAAACGGGATGATGCACATTTTTAATATAGCGAATGGGTGAGACATCTTGTATCCGATAGCGGTCACGAATCCGAATAAGTAATTTGGCCATTGGTAATAAAGGCCATCTTGGCAGATGGTAATCTGTGTTTAAAACATGATGCAATTGTTGATAGAAATCTGAAAAAGGACAATCAGCAATATAAAAGTCAGCTCCATCCTCAATCATTCCTGCATATTGAAGCATGGTAGATGCCCCCATAGATTCTCCATGAATGCCCAGAATAATGTCGTTGCCAAACCGTTCTTTAACCCAATTGACCAAAGTTTCTAGATCATATTTCTCATAATAACCATAGCTGGTCGTTTTACCACCAGATTGTCCATGTCTTCGATGATCATAAATAATGACACTGAAACCTCTTTTCAAAAAAAGGTTAGCGTATTTAACGGAATTAAACTGATTAACCGTGACGCCATGGCAAAATATCATGATTTTCTGAGTGGATTTTCCGGGAATATAGTGGCCTTTTATAAGGTAACCATAAGGCGATCTAAGAGAAAAGGGTTCCTTTGGCATTGATTGATATTCTTTTAAATTAAAATGCTCATAAGTATGCATTTCTCGATCAACGATAAACTGATCTGTTTTCTTCTTTATATACATGATCTTATTCGTAAAGTAATAGCCTGCTGCAATCGTGGCACCAGCTGTAACTAGGGCAGCCTTCAAAAATCGATTCATCATTTTGACCTCGTGTTTTTATATAAAGTTTACCATACATATCGCTAAATATTAAAAGCAGGAGCTGCATGTATAGCTCCTGCTTTGTTAACGGTTATCAATTTTTTCAGGATATAAATCGTGGTTGGCGAGTCTATCAAACGCGACCTTTTCCCATTTTGTACCTGGTTTTCCGTAGTTCACATAGGGATCAATACTGATTCCACCTCTTGGCGTGAATTTACCCCAGACTTCAAGATACTTTGGATCCATGAGTTTTATCAGATCATCGGCAATTTTATTCATGCAATCTTCATGAAAATCGCCATGGTTTCGAAAACTAAATAGATATAGTTTCAAACTTTTACTTTCAACCATTTTTTCATCTGGCACATAGCTAATGTAAAGTGTGGCAAAATCAGGTTGGCTCGTGATGGGGCATAAACTCGTAAACTCTGGAAAATTGAATTTTACAAAGTAGTCACGGTGTGTATTCATGTTTTGAAAGGATTCCAAAACGCTTGGATCATAATCAAAGCTATAGACGGTTTTTTTATTTCCAAGTAACGTTAATTCATCATTTTGCTCGCTTCGTTCTGACATGCTTTATTTCCTCCTTGTTTACGTTTTGCATAATAGACAACTAAATAAATGAGAGGGGCCCCAATAATAGAATAACTAAATTTAAGAATATATTCAGAGCTCATCGCTGTAAGTATGCTCGTTATAGGCATAACACCGATAAAAGCAATAAACATGAACATGATCGAATCAATAAGCTGGCTTGAGGCGGTGCTTGCAATACTTCTTAACCAGAGCATTCGTCCTTGAGTGCGTTGTTTTAGTTTAGAAAAAAGGGTGACATCAAGAGTTTGGGAGCATAAATAAGCGACTAATGAAGCGAAAACTGTTCTTGGAAGAGAACCAAGTACCGTTTCCATTGCCTGTTGGCCGTGCCAAAATGGTGCAGCCGGTAAGTGAAGAACGATTTGGATTAATCCAATAAAGACGACATTGGCCAAAAAACCAATCCAAATGATACGTTGCGCCACATGCTTTCCCCAAATTTCTGTCATACTATCAAGAATGATAAAGGTTAATGGGTAAAAAATAATAGGGGAAGTCATAGAAATTGACCCTACTGAAAAAAGTTTGACTGCACATAAATTGGCAGTGATAAGGCAAGTAACAAATAGCATCGCCAAAATAATCAGGCGATAAGGCACATCGATGATTGTTTCTTGTTGGTTCATAAAATCTCTCCCATAGTTTTTTTAGTAAAGCAGAGGAGGGTTTCGAACTCTGCTACATACTTAAATGATTATAGCCATCCTAAAGATAGGTTGCAAGTTTAGTATAAAAAACACCGTATCTCCCAAGCTGGATGGAAGATCGGTGTTATCCAAATACTATTGTTGTTGTTCTGAAATCATGTCACGTGCACGTTGTTTCTCATCTTCAGGCACACTAAGGTAATAAATTCTCTGGCCACTTGCAGTTTTTTCCCAGTCATCGTTCCCCTTGACTTCATAATTTGTGACATTTTGCCGGCAGTCACGGTAATTTTGGGCCATATTTTTCATATCTTCAAAGGTTAAGTTTGTTTTGATATTGCTTTGAACTGCTTTTAGAATATCTTGATATTTGGAAAATGATGAAAAGCTTGCGGCCTTATTGATCACAGCCATGATCACATCGCGTTGGCGTTGGTTTCGCCCAAAGTCGCCTCGATTGTCTAAATGTCTCATTCTTACATATCCAAGTGCTTTAGCACCGGTATCTAGCGTAATATCACCTTTTTGATAGTAATAGCCTTTTTTATAATACCCTTCATCGTGCCAGCTGATATCATTATGAACGGTAACGCCGCCCACTGCATCTACAAGGTCAGCTAAACCTTCCATGTTTATGCGGATGTAGTGATCAAAGTTGACTCCCAAAAATTTATTAAAGGTATCGAGAGCCATTTTAGAACCGCCATAAGCATAGGCACTATTAATTTTACTAATAGAGCCGTGACCGACAATTTCAGCTTTCGAATCACGTGGGATGGAGACCATTAACATGGATTTCTTAGTCGGATTCAAAGTTAAAGCAATCATGGTATCTGAGCGTCCGGGATCGCCTTTACGTTGATCTACACCGAGTAAAAGGATGGAGAAAGGTTTTTGGTTTTGTAGTTCTTTTGAATCACTTTGAGTTTTCGTTTCTGTAGAATCGTATATTTTATTTGCCGTGGTTTTGACCGAATGATACATGTACCAAACACCTGCACCACCAGCTACAATAGCTAGTCCTACGATAATACCTAATGTCACAAATATTTTTTTAAGCATTGGATAGTCCCTTTCAGTATATTTCAAACACTAAACGACAAAATTTTCATTATAATGATATAGTACCATGAAACAAGAATGGAGGTTGCTTTTTTTAAAAATTTTACAATGTTAAAAATTGTAACCATAACGACTAGAATTTATTGGGTTAATCAACCCAATTATTTATTTTTCAATAAATCAATTTATGTTAGAATATTCTATAACTAATGAATGTTTGTTTTTATAAAAAAAAGGATTTACTAGAATGGTTGGTTTTAGAAGATTTAAATCATGAATGAATTAAAGTAAATGGTCGGGAGTTCCTGAAAGGAGAACATATTATGCGATTATTGGCTAGAGAACAAGAGAAGCTTTTAATTGTCGTTGCAGCTGATTTAGCAAGACGTAGACAGGCTAGAGGTTTGAAATTGAATTATCCAGAAGCCATTGCCATCATTACATATGAAATCATTGAAGGAGCAAGAGACGGAAAAAGTGTCGTTGAGCTAATGGCGTACGGGACACAAATTTTGACAAAAGAGGATGTTATGGAAGGCGTCAGTGAAATGATCCACGATGTCCAAGTCGAAGCTACTTTTCCGGATGGCACGAAATTAGTCACTGTTCATAATCCTATAAAGTGAAACTTCCATCAGTGGGGTCTTTACTTGCCGTTAAGGCGGGATAAAATGAGATAAAGGAAGGGTAAAAGATGATACCTGGAGAGTACATTCTATGTGATGAAGAGATCATTTGCAATAAAGACCGAGAAACAAAGGCAATAAAAGTGGTTAATCGGGGAGACCGCCCTGTTCAAGTCGGTTCACATTATCATTTTTATGAAGTCAATACGGCTTTAGAATTTAATAGAGAAGAAACCCTCGGCTTCCGGTTAGATATTCCAGCTGGACTTGCGGTCCGTTTTGAACCAGGCGATGAAAAAGAAGTACCGCTGGTAGCTCTTAGTGGAGAAAGAAAAGTCTATGGATTGAACAATAAGACGAACGGTGAGGTGAAACCCTAATGTCTTTTAAAATGACGAGAAAACAATATGCAGATTTGTACGGTCCAACAACAGGCGATGCGATCCGCTTAGCCGATACAGACCTTTTTATTGAGATTGAAAAGGATTATACCCGCTATGGTGATGAAGTTGTTTTTGGTGGAGGTAAGGTTATTCGTGACGGCATGGGACAACATCCACTGGCTGTAAGGGCGGATAATGTTCCAGACGTTGTGATTACCAATGCCATTATTGTTGACTACACAGGGATTTACAAAGCGGATGTTGCGATACGGGATGGTAAAATTAGTCAAATCGGAAAAGCTGGGAATCCTCTTGTGATGGAAGGCGTTGATATCGTCATTGGAGCTTCTACAGAGGTCATTGCTGGAGAGAAGAAAATATTAACGGCTGGCGGTCTTGATACGCACGTTCATTTTATTAATCCTCATCAAGTCGAAACAGCCATTATGTCTGGTATTACCACGATGATTGGCGGGGGAACAGGACCTGCTGAAGGAACCAAAGCCACAACGATTACGCCTGGTGAATGGAATATTCATCGTATGCTAGAAGCAGCAGAAGGCCTGCCGATTAATTTAGGTTTTCTCGGAAAGGGACATGCCTCAAGCGATGAACCGCTTGCGGAACAAGTTAAAGCTGGCGCCATTGGACTTAAAGTTCATGAAGACTGGGGGGCTACTTATGCGGCTATTGATCATTCACTAAATGTCGCCGATGAGTATGATGTGCAGGTCGCCATACACACCGATACGCTTAATGAAGGCGGTTTTGTTGAACATACGGTCGAAGCCTTCAAAGATCGTGTGATCCATACGTACCATACAGAAGGTGCGGGGGGCGGTCACTCACCCGATATTATAAAAATATCAAGCTTTCCAAATGTCTTGCCTTCTTCAACTAATCCGACGTTGCCGTATACAGTAAATACAATTGAGGAGCATCTTGATATGTTGATGGTGTGTCACCATCTTAATCCTAGTGTTCCAGAAGATCTTGCATTTGCGGATTCTCGTATTCGTCCTGAGACCATAGCGGCTGAAGATGTTCTTCAAGATATGGGTGTCTTTAGTATGACAAGTTCAGACTCTCAGGCAATGGGCCGGATTGGTGAGATTATTCTTCGTACTTGGCAAACGGCGGATAAAATGAAAAAACAACGGGGTAAACTCCCAGAAGATACAGGAGTAGGGGATAACTACCGAGTCAAACGTTACATATCAAAATATACCATTAATCCTGCCATTGCTCATGGTATCTCTGACTATGTTGGTTCTGTAGAAGTGGGTAAAGTGGCAGACCTTGTTTTATGGGATCCGATGTTTTTCGGAGCAAAACCAGATATGATTATCAAAGGCGGCATGGTTTCTTATAGTGTGATGGGAGATGCCAATGCATCGATTCCGACACCACAGCCTGTTTTATATCGATCTATGTTTGGTGCTTTCGGAAAAGCCTTGCCACAAACGTGCCTTACATTTGTATCCACCTATGCTTATGAACATCAAATAAAAGAAACACTAGGCTTACAAAAACAAGTCAAACCGGTGAAAGGCATCCGGAACTTAACGAAGAAAGATATGAAATTTAATGATAAGACGCCAAAGATTGAAGTGGATCCGCAAACCTATAAGGTGACGGTGGATGGTGAGCATATTACATGTGATCCTGTGGATGTTCTTCCGATGGCGCAAAGGTATTTCTTGTTCTAAGAGGATGTTCAAAAAGTCAACAAATGATAAGCTGCGAATCTCGGCGTTGGCTTGTTTTTACGGTCCTCATGTAGAAAGTACCTACATTCCGGTCCTCAAAACTACGCCGCCTTGATCTTCTTGCTTCTAATTTGTCACCTTTTTGAACACGTATTTAAAGAGGAAGTTCAAAAAGTCAACAAATGATAAGCTACGAATCTCGGCGTTGGCTTGTTTTTACGGTCCTCATGTAGAAAGTACCTACATTCCGGTCCTCAAAACGGCGCCGCCTTGACCTTCTTGCTTCTAATTTGTCACCTTTTTGAACACGTATTTAAAGATGATGTTCAAAAAGTCACCAAATGATAGCTACGAATCTCGGCGTTGGCCAAGAGGATCTTCAACTAAAATTGCTCACGTCCTGTGGCTGGCGTTGAAGCCACCACATCCTGTGGAAGGCCGGTCCTCAAAACTACGCCGCCTTGATCTTCTTGCTTCTAAATTGTCACCTTTTTGAACTTGCATTCTAAGAAACAATCTATGTCTGCTAAATAAGTAAAAATATAACAATAGCATATTTGTTGAATCATATTAATTTTCGGCAAACAGGGAGGAAAAACGACAGCATGATTATTGAAAAAGTGGTTGGGAATATTGAAGACTGGTCAATAGATGAAAAAAAGGGAAAGCATATTGAAAAGGTGTATCTCGAAAGTAGTGATCTGTTGAAACGCGTGCAACGGGTCAAGTCGGATCACGGAAGAGAAATCGGCATTCGTTTGCCGCAGTATTCGGAACTTCATGTTGGCGATATTCTGTTTCAAGATGATCACAACATGATTATTGTCGATGTTTTACCTGATGAAATCATTGCCATTTTACCTCGGGATATGGAAGAGATGGGAACGATTGCTCATCAGCTAGGAAACCGGCATCTACCTGCCCAATTTGAAGGGGCCGAGATGTACGTTCAATATGATTATCTTGTGGAAGAACTACTTGAGAAATTAGGTATTCCGTTTGAAAAAAGACAAAAAAAATTAAAACAAGCCTTCAAACATATCGGACATACCCATGGATAATTTACAATTACTTTCTCTTTTTCAACTTTGTGATTCAAATTTACCAGTGGGTCAATTTAGTCATTCTTACGGACTTGAAACGTATATTCAAGATGGGAAGGTCCATGACAAACAAACCATGAAAGAATGGCTTATGGTTTATGCTGAGGAACAGATGTGCTTTTCGGATGGGCTCGGCTGTTATCTGGGGTTTCAAGCTTTAAACGAAGGAAACTTGACGGACTTTTGGGAAATTGCCGTTAGATTAGATGCACAATCTTTATCAAGGGAATCAAGGGAAGCAAACCGAAAAGTCGGCATGCGATTACTTAAGCTTGGTCAGGATCTCTATCCCAACTCCACGCTTGAAGTGTACAAACAAAAAATTAAAACAGATCACATCAAGGCACATCCAGCGCTTGTCTTTGCGATGATCGCTTATGAGCTTCATCTATCGGAGACAGAGACGGTTGTTGCCTATTTATATAGCACCATATCTGGTCTTATTCAGAATGCGGTTAGAGGCATTCCAATCGGCCAAACAGCTGGCCAAACACTCTTACATGACATGAAAAGTCGGATTGAAAAACTAACAGACCGAATCAAGACACTGTCCATCGATGATCTTGGGGCAACACCTCCAGGTCTAGAAGTCGCCCAAATGCGGCATGAACATTTGGCTGTCCGAATTTTTATGAGTTAACATTTTGGATATTAAAATAGACAGAAGGAAAGGTGAAGAGGATGGAACCAATTAAAATTGGCGTTGGCGGTCCAGTAGGAGCTGGGAAAACCATGCTTGTTGAGAAATTAACTCGTCATTTGCAGGATAAATTAAGTATGGCTGTTGTAACGAATGATATCTATACGAAAGAAGATGCGGAATTCTTAATGAAAAATGGTGTATTGCCTTCCAGTCGTATCATTGGTGTTGAAACAGGTGGGTGTCCGCATACGGCTATACGAGAAGATATCTCCATGAATGTCGAAGCGATTGATGAATTGAAAGAACGTCATCCGGATATTGAATTGATCTTTGTTGAAAGTGGCGGAGATAACTTAGCCGCAACGTTTAGTCCAGAACTGGTTGACTTCTCGATTTATATTATCGACGTTGCCCAAGGGGAGAAAATTCCTCGAAAAGGTGGTCAAGGGATGATTAAGTCAGATTTATTTGTCATCAATAAAACGGATCTCGCTCCCTTTGTTCATGCCAATTTAGATGTCATGAAACGAGATACCGAAACGTTTCGAGGCCAAAAACCATTTGTTTTTACAAATTTACAAGATGAATCTGGTCTGGATGAAGTGATTCAGTGGATTGAACAAAATGCTTTATTACAAGGAATGAGCGAAGACATCTAAGATGAGGAAGGACGACCATTCATGAACCGATGGACAGGCGAACTCCAATTAAACATGAAAAATAAGACGAATAAAACAATAGCTGAATCGGTTTTTTTTCAAGGCGCTTTTAAAGTCATGCGTCCACTCTATCTGGATGATAGTGGACAAGCGTGTTATTACATATTAAATCCTGGCGGGGGCTATGTCGACGGGGATCGTTATTTGATCTCCGTTCATCTACAAGAAGATGCTGAACTACTATTAACAACGCAATCAGCTACAAAAGTGTATAAGACCGTGCAAAGTCCTATCTACCAAGAAAATCGATTTCATCTTGAGAGCGGGAGTGTATTCGAATATTGGCCAGATCCATTGATCGCTTATCAAGATGCAAGATACGAACAAAAAACCACCATTGATATGTCATCAAGCGCATCGTTGTTTTATGCAGAAACCATGACTCCAGGATGGTCTGAAGAGGCCAAACTATTTCCTTACACACTTGTCCATTTGAAATCAGACATCTATGTGGATGGCAAACTGGTTGTCTTGGATCATTTGCGTTTTATGCCACAAACCCAAAAAATCAAAGGTATGGGTTTTCTTGAAGGATACACCCATTTTGGTTCACTTATGATCATTGACCCATCGATTGATTTATATTTAGAGGAGTTATCTCAGCATCTATTAAGAGATTACGATGAGTGTCAAATTGGTTTTTCTAGATTAGACGTTTCAGGTATTCTAATACGAATTTTAGCCACGAATACAAAGCAGTTGGAAGATGTATTTAAAGGGTGTTCGACGTTTTTTAAGAGACGATTTGGACGAGTCGTTCCAGAGCTACGAAAATATTAACCTAACAGCATAAACCACTAATCAAATTTAAACACGAGCAAAATAAGATGGCGATCAATTCAAATTGGTTATGCAGTTCAGACTCATGAGTAGTTATAAAAAGTGATGTTTGGAGGAGATGGAGTGAAGAAAGAACAACATAGATTTCAATGGTTAGGTTTTGGTGTGGCATCAATTATCGTACATATTGTTGGTATCACCCTTTTAATCATGTCCGCATCAGAATACCCAGCCATTTTAGGTTTAGGTATCGTTGCTTACACATTAGGACTGAGACATGCTTTTGATGCAGATCATATCGCAACGATTGATAATACGGTGAGAAAGTTGGTTCAACAAAAACAGGATGCGTCAGGTGTTGGTTTTTTCTTTTCACTCGGCCATTCATCGGTTGTTTTTCTTATGACATTAGCGCTTGGTTTATCTGTTCGATGGGCACAAAAACATATGCCGATGTTTGAGCATATTGGTGGTACGATTGGCATAGCGGTCTCCGGAATCTTTCTTGTTATCATCGGTATGATAAATCTCATGATATTGGTAGATTTAAGAAAACTCTTTATACGTATGAAACATGATCCATATGATCACTTAGCACTTGAAAAATTATTAGACCAACGAGGGTTCATGTCCCGTCTATTTAGACCTTTGTTTTCCTTTGTCTCTCGTAGTTGGCATGTTTATCCATTAGGGTTTCTATTTGGACTCGGATTTGATACAGCGAGTGAAGTTGCCTTGCTCGCATTATCCGCAGGAGCTGCCAAGAGTGCAATGCCTTTTATTGGTATTCTTTCGCTACCTCTCTTATTTGCCGCAGGGATGAATATCATGGATACGGCTGATGGTATTTTTATGACACATGCCTATAAATGGGCGTTCCATACCCCTGTTCGAAAAGTGTATTACAATATCACCGTCACAGCCGTTTCTGTTGCAGCTGCTTTCTTAATTGGTTTTGTGGAATTAGCTCAAGTATCTAAAGAGACCTTTCATTTAGAGGGAGCGTTTTGGAATTGGCTTGGCGGATTAGATTTAGGTTATCTTGGTTATGGGTTGGTGATTATTCTTCTTGGATCTTGGCTCGTATCCGTCGCCATTTGGAAGTTATTCAGAATAGAAGAGAAATGGATGAACCATCGTGCTTGATCGTTCTTTTTTTACACTTTAAGAAAGCATAAACAGGCCCCACAGTCGGCAAGTTCTCTTTAAAACCCTACCTAAAATTTAATTCGAGGCGGGGTTTTCTTCATGGGTAATCAGCGTAGGACTATCTCAGTAGATTTCTAGATTTAAATAAAAAAGCAGTACTATTATCTATCTAATATGGGAATAATGCTCTTACTAAGAAGAGTAGGAGCTGTTCATATGTTCGATGAAAATAAACCATCCTTTTTCAAAGGTTTCCTATTTGCCTGTTTGTTTAGCCTTCCATTGTGGATCTTGATCTTTATTTGTGTTTATTTCTTTATACAATTCGTTAAATGATCTGAATCGGATTGACCATTGTATCCATGGCAACCCCCAAAGAGTCCATCATCATCAATCAATGAAAAATTAGTAATCTATCAAAAACCTTCGTCAATGCAAATGTTTAGATCAAAATTTGGTATGATAGAGGTGTTCATTATGAAAGGATGGATATCTTTTGGTTTTTATATTAATCATCATGCTGGTAAGTCTTGTCGTTATTTGTTTCTATTTGCTCAGCAAACAAAAGAAAATTAAAAATGAGGCTTATCATTTAATAGAGCAAAGTAAGAAAGAAGTCGCTTTATCTCTTGAAGAAGAGAGAAGCCGGCTAGAACAAGAATCAGAAAAGACCATGCAAGAATTACTTGAGGATCATAGTATGACCGTTGTTGGCATTCAAGAAAACTATGAAAAAAAATTAAGTAAACAAAAGGATTACATTAACTTTCTACAACGAAGTTTAAAATGTCCAAAGGATGCCGCTACGTTTCGAATCTTAAAAGATATTAAGAAATTGTGCATAAATGAACAACTTATTCAAGAAGAAGATATGTTGATCATCGGTAATGTCTTTTTGCCTTATTATACGATGGACGGTGAAAATAAAATAAAGCAATTAAGTCATGTTTTATTATTGCCTACCGGTATTTATATAATTGAATCAAAATACTGGGAAGGAAGAGTCTATCATGGTTTAACAAGGGAGCAATCCCATCCTCTTGACTTTTTGTTTGATATCTTCCATGAAGAGGCGTTAAAGGGTGGTGAGCATACGTTCATCCTATCTAGAAAAAAAGGCAGTGACGTTTCAGGTGGCTTTAAAAATACATTGAATATTGAACTTCAAATGAATATCGGAAGGGAACTTTGTGATTTAGCAAATGAATTAAAACGATCCCTTTTCAATTTGGATTCTAGTCGAGTTGTATCTGTTTTATATTTTGACTCACCAAAGGATGACAATCGCATTCATAATTATTCAGAAAGAGATTGGCCACAAGTATGTATCGGACCAAAAGACTTAAATCTCTTTATTAGGAAAGAATTACAATCACAAGAATGGTTGTTATCAGCAGAGGATTTATTCGAAATTAAGCAACAGCTTGAAGGTTTAAATTACGTTTCTTAATGAACGCTTTAAACGTCTAGTCAAATTACAGAACTAGACGTCTTTTCTTTTGCCTTTATATCCGTAGGTTGGATAGGCTTTCTTCATATTGTAAAAATTTCATGGGAGAAAATAACAGAGATGTATTCAACATGAGATTGAACTTGTTATAATAGATTTATAATATCAGGTCCGGAATAACATTAGACAGCATCTTCCTGACTCAACAAATCGATTGGAGGTTAATATGATGCTTGTTTATGATTATCATCATCATACCAATAATTCTTTTGACTCAAAGGCCATTATGAAAGAAGTTTGTGAACAAGCCATAGAAAGAGGAATACATGAGGTTTGTTTTACGGAACATTTCTCAGTGAACCCAAAAGCTTCAACATATGGTCATATGAATTTTGAACGTTATTTTAGTGAAATAGCCGCTTGTCAAAAACAATATGGCGACGAGCTTTCTATAAAAAAAGGAATTGAGCTTTGTGAGCCCCACTTACTTAGAGATCAATATAAAAAAGAATTAGCTGGCAAACATTTCGATTTTATCTTAGGCTCGGTCCACAATATTGATAACTATAAACTTCGTGAAGTGATTAAAAGGGAACCAGAAACGGCTTATTCCCATTATTTTAGCGAAGTTTTTGAATTAGTCAGTTATGCAGATATTGATGTTATTGCTCATCTTGACTTAATGAAACGCTATGCTCATCCTATTTTAGGTTATTACCGCTATGAAGATCATGCGAGTATAATTGAAAAAATATTAACGAAAGCGGTTGAAAGACATATCGGTATAGAAATTAATACCTCTGGACTTCGTGGAGGTGTCGGAGAAACGCTTCCGTCTTTAGATATCGTGCGGCGTTATAGGGAACTCGGCGGTGAAATCCTTACAATAGGTTCAGATTCGCATAAGGTGCAAGATGTTGGAGCAGGTTTTGAAGAAGCGATCCAAATAGCCAAAGATTGTGGGTTTGATCATATTACGGTCTTTTCAAACCGAGTTCCTGAATGGATTAAAATTGACTAATTTGTTAAAATAACAAATTTTTTAATAAAGTGAAACTTCCATTAGTGGGGGTTTTCTTCAATCCCCCACTAATGGTTAGCTGAGCCAATCGGACCTTTACGGGCAGTTGATCCCCCACCTATCTTCTTTGACTACTCAGAATCTTGAGGTGGGGGTCTTTACTTGCCGTTAAGGCGGGATAAAATAGTAAGAGATGAAAGAAAATTGTATATAATGGATAATTTAAGCTGTATAATAAAAAATAAAAAGGGAGGAGATATTTAAGGATGAATCAAAATATCATACGTTCATCGGACATTGCTCATTTACTGAATACTTGGTACAGTGCGATACGAAAGAATCATTTGCCAGAGGCTAAAAAAGTCAAATCGAAAATTGAACAAATGATCGTAGATATGGAAGAAGATCAATCTTTATTAATCTATCATTCACTTCTAGAATTCAGACATAAACTCCTCCTAGGTCAATATGAAAACGCAAAAACAGTACTGTCCGAAGTGCAGCCATTTAAAGAAGACATGACGGATTTATTGATGTATTACTTTAACTTTTTTTCAGGAATATATGCACGCAGTGTCAAAGACTATGAAACGGCACTTTCTTATTATAAAAAAGCAGAAGAATTCGTTTCTAATATTTCAGATGAGATGGAGTTAGCAGAGTTTCATTATGAAGTTGGATCTATGTATTATCAAATGAAACAAAATCTTATTTCCATTCGTCATGCAAAAACGGCTCTAATGATTTATCAAGACAAAGACGACTATTTAAAAAATAGGGCGTATTGTAAACTTCTATTAGCTCTAAATTATGTTGACATGCAAAATTTTCCTGAAGCGAGAAATTATTTTGATCAGGCGGAGCAGGATTCTCTTAAAATAACAGACTTAAGATTTCAATATGCCATTCATTATAATTTAGGGTTGTTTTTTTCGGAGCAGAGTGAGATTGAAGAAGCCATTCATCATTTTTTAGTTGCCTTAAAATTTTGTCACTTTAATAAGCGATTTCAGGTAAAAACACTGTTCACGATTGTTAGAGAAAAACATAAAATAGCAGCCGTTGATACAGAAGAATGGTTTGTAAAAGGGAGAAGACTAGCAACTGAAATAAATGATAAAGAGTATCTGGTAAAATTAGATCTTATCCATCACTTATTTGGACGAGCAAATATTGGAGAAGTTGAAGTCGTATTTGAAAAAGGATTAGCTTATTTTGAAGAACAAAAGTTATGGGTCGACTTAGAAGAGTACTTGGTATGGATAGGGGATTATTACTTTAATCTTCAACACTATGAGAAGTCAACACATTATTATCGTAAAGCCATTGAGATTAAACGGAAAATCATAGGGGAGGTCATTTAATGAAAAGTGGTAAATTGATCACCTTTGTTTTTCTATTGTCTACAGCAATCGTTTTGTTCGGAGGTTTCATACATTCACCTTTATCTCAAACTGAACGTGGGGTTGTGTTCAATGAGACTGAAATAGTAAATTAAATGGCAGTCACTTTTCGGCAGTTCCTAGATGAACTGTCTTTTTTATTTTTGATTCTCAAAAGCTATCGTGCGTGCTCTTTTTGTCTTTAATTGCGGAAAAATATAAAAAATGCAATAAATATAGGTTTATTTAATTAATTAACGGGTATAAAGGCTATAAGCCCGAAGTTTAATTCATGTATGTAGCGATAAAATGAAGCATATTATGTACTAAACGGATAGCTAAACGTTTTCTTTGGGTTACAGATAGAAAAAAATTAGGGTGCGATGAATTTTGGGAAAAGGAGGAGTAGGAAAAATTAACTTTAAATTTAAATATCTAAAAATTCAAACATCAGAGGTGTTAATATGGGGAAAACAGTAAAATTAAATGAAAATATCGTATTCGGTGGAAATCATCCTTTTGTTTTAATAGCAGGTCCATGTGTGATTGAAAGTGAAGATATGGTATTACAAACGGCAGCTGCCATTCAGGACGTTACGTCAAAACTTAATATTCCCTTTGTGTTTAAAGCTTCTTATGATAAAGCCAATCGTTCTTCTATTTATTCAAAACGTGGACCGGGAATTGACGAAGGGTTGCGTATCTTAAGAAAAGTGAAGGAAACATTGGATATACCTGTAACATCAGATATTCATGAGCCTAATCAGGCAAAAGTAGCTGGTGAGGTATTAGATATTTTGCAGATTCCTGCTTTTTTATGTAGACAAACAGATCTGCTTGTTGAAGCAGCAAAAACAGAAAAGATTATTAACGTGAAAAAAGGGCAATTCCTGGCACCATGGGATATGAAGAATGTGATAAATAAGCTTGAAGAATCCGGAAATGAAAGGATATTATTGACCGAACGTGGATCCTCTTTTGGCTATAATAATTTGGTCGTTGATATGCGATCATTGCCTACGATGCGGGAACTTGGCTATCCTGTTGTATTTGACGCCACACATAGTGTCCAAATTCCTGGGGGAAACGGATCATCAACGGGTGGAAAGAGAGAATTTGTTCCCTACTTATCTAGAGCAGCAGCAGCAGTTGGGATAGATTCAGTGTTTATGGAAGTCCACCCTGATCCTGATCAAGCATGGTCTGATGGACCCAATATGGTTAAATTATCTGATTTAGAAGAAACACTTAAACCAATTAAAGACATTGACCAGTTAGTGAGAGATATTCAGATTGTGAATAATCATTAATGGAGGTGCTAGTAATGCTGACAAATATGGAAACGAATACAAGCTATTTGGGAAGCATTAAGGAAGCTTTGGAAACTGAGGCAAGGGAAATTCTAAAGTTAAAAGATCGGTTAGATTCTAGCATTAACGACATTATCAACATGATTCTGAATTGTGATGAGAAGATAATCATTACAGGTATGGGGAAATCAGGTTTAATTGGGAGAAAAATAGCGGCCACTTTTGCAAGTACTGGAACATCATCTTTTTTTCTTCATCCTGGAGAAGCCCTTCATGGTGATTTAGGAAAAATAACCAAAGATGATATCGTTATGGCGATTTCCAATAGTGGTGAAACAGAAGAAATTATGAAAATATTGCCATCTGTTAGACGGATTGGGGCAAAAATTATCAGTATTGTCGGGTCCAAAACATCGACTCTTGCAAGACGCTCAGATTTTGTTATCGATATTGGTGATATTGAAGAGGCTTGTCCTCTTGGATTAGCCCCAACTTCAACAACGACAGTCACTCTTGCCTTAGGCGATGCTCTTGCCGTTGCTCTGCTTAAGGCAAGAGATTTCAAGCCGGAGAACTTTGCTCTTTTTCATCCTGGTGGGTCTTTAGGTAGACGACTTTTATTGACGGTTAACCATATTGCAAAAAGGAAAAAAGTCAATCCGACAGCTAACGCTGATGACGACGTCAAAGATGTGTTATTTAAGATGACTGAATCAGGACTGGGTGCTGTAACGGTTGTAGATAAAGAGGGTCGAGTTTGCGGTATCTTAACAGATGGAGATATCAGGCGTGAACTGACGAAGGGCAACCAAGTTTTAGATAAAAAAATAACGGATATTTATAGCAAAAATCCGATAGTGATTCATACTAACCAGCTAGCGACAGAAGCACTCCGAATTATGGAAGATCATAATTTTGACGTTCTACCGGTTGTTCAAAAGGATAACAAACCGATTGCTCTTTTACACATCCAAGATTTAACGAGATTAGGGTTGTAACGGATGATGAGTTCGAAAATTAAACTAATTGTTTTGGATGTCGATGGCGTTTTAACAGATGGTAAGTTAATCATAGGAACCAATCATACCGAACTCAAAGCGTTTCACAGTCAAGATGGCATGGGAATTACACTGGCAAGACATGCAGGTATTCAATTTGCGATTATTACGGGTAGAAAATCAGATGCTGTGAGACGTAGAGCAAAAGAGTTAAGTATTGATTATTTATATGAAGGGATTAGTGACAAGATTCAAGTTTTTGAAAACTTATTAAACGAATTAAATATCAGTCATGAGGAAGTTTGTTTTATTGGTGATGATATTAATGATTTGTTAATCCTTAAACAGGTTGGATTAGCTTGTGCTCCAAAAGATGCGGTAGACATGGTCAAACGAAATGTGCATTATATAACAAAACGCTCAGGTGGAGAGGGTGCGGTTAGAGAGGTTATTGATCGTATTCTTACTGAACAGTTTGACTATGATGACTTTGTAATGAAGTTTTTACAAAATAAAATTGAAGTAAAACAATAATTTTCTTTTGACTTAGTCCCTTGTTTTGGAGGGGCTTTTTTATATGCGTTAAGGTTTGTCGTTAGGTTTTTTGCTGCTTAAATAATGTATGATATGCTAAACTGATATAAATGGTTATGGTTAACAATAATTTACTTTTTAGGAGGTTCAGTTGTTTTGAGAATAGCACTCATATCAGATATTCATGGTAACGCTGTTGCACTAGACGCGGTTTTGGAAGATGTTAAAAAACAGCACGTTGATCAGATTTTCGTATTAGGAGATCTCTGTTTCCGCGGGCCAGAGCCAAAACGGGCTTTAGAACGGGTGCGTTCTCTAGATACGGTCGTCATTAAAGGGAATGCAGATGAATGGATCGTTCGTGGGGTAAAACAAGGTGAGGTACCTGATCACATGTTATCAATCATGAAGAAAGAGCAAGAGTGGGGAGCATCAAAGCTTGATGAAGATGATTTGAATTATTTAAGTCATTTGCCGACAGGACATCAGCTTCAAGTGGATGATTCGATGATTAACCTGTTCCATGCTACCCCTGAAAGTTTGTTCGAAGTGGTTCCTTCTGATTCAAAGGATGATGTGCTTTATGATCGTTTTCATCTAGAAGGCTCTGAAAACGTGTATGTTTATGCCCATATACATACAGCCTTCATTCGTTTTATCAAAGGGAATTTGGTTATGAATACTGGTAGTGTTGGTTTGCCGTTTGATGGTGTCGCCAAGGCATCTTATGGTTTATTAGATATGACGGATGGAAATATAAGCGGACGTATTATTAAAGTTCCTTACGATATTGAAAAAGTAGTCAAGCAGTATCAATCACTTGATTATCCAAATGCTGAAATGATGATTAATACAATTAGACAAGGTAGATTGGGTTAATCTTAAAGTTACCAATTAATAAGCTACGAGATCTCGGGCGTTGTCCAAGAGGATCTTCAACTAAAGCCGCTCACGTCCTGTGGCTGGCGCCAGAAGCCACCACATCCTGTGAAGGGTTAGTCCTCAGGAACAGCGCCGCTCTTAGCCTTTTGCTTCTAATTTGTCGCCTTTTTGAACGCGCATTAAAATAAGAACTTATCGAAGGTGTTTTTAATTAGATATGTATATCAAGTCGACAAGATATCGTGTGAGTGTTGTTGGAAAAAGTCACTATTTCTCGGGAAATAGCTAATCTTAAGTCGATTGAAACACAAATGATTGTGAATTAAGGGATTGGTATAAATGGATGGATATCCAACCTGTTACTCATAATAAAAATTTACATTCTTTTAAAAACATCTAGCTTTTTGTTGGCTTTTTTTGATATTATAATAGAGTGATATAAATTGAAAGCGGAATCATATTTTATTAGTTTAATGATTAAACTATACAAAGGGAAATATATAATAGAGGTGAATACATTGAAATTAGGAGCGATTGAGGCAGGCGGAACAAAATTTGTTTGTGCTGTTGGTAATGGCGAAGGTGAAGTATTTGAAAGAATGAAGGTAGACACAGATCATCCCGATAAAACGATACCCGCTGTGATTGAATTCTTCAAAACGCATCAAGTGGATGCATTAGGAATTGCATCATTTGGTCCAGTTGATGTTGATAAGGACAGTCCAACTTATGGAAACATCACGTCAACACCTAAACCAGGTTGGAAGGACTATCCTTTCATCAGTCACTTTGAAAAAGAACTTAATATACCAGTGGGATTCACAACAGATGTGAATGGTGCAGCTCTGGGTGAATTAACATACGGTGCGGCGAAAGGCCTTGACGGCTGTCTTTATATTACGGTAGGAACAGGAATTGGTGCGGGTGCTATAAGTAATCATCAACTTGTTCAAGGATTTTCCCATCCTGAAATGGGGCATATTCTTGTAAGAAGGCATCCAGAAGATCACTATGAAGGTCATTGTCCATTTCACAAGGATTGCCTAGAAGGACTTGCAGCGGGACCAGCGATTGAAGCGAGATGGGGTAAAAAAGGTCATCTCTTAACAGATCATGCACTAGCTTGGGAAATCGAAGCAGATTACTTGGCTCAAGCACTCATGCAGTACATTCTCGTTCTTGCTCCTAAACGGATCATTATGGGTGGCGGTGTCATGAAGCAAGAAAGATTATTCCCGCTCATTAGAGAAAAGGTAAAGGATCTACTTAATGGGTACGTCGCCTTTCCTCAGGTTGCTGAACACATTGATGACTACATTGTTCCACCTGGACTAGGTGATAATGCAGGTATTACTGGAGCGTTAATTCTTGCAGGCGAAGCATACAAGACAGTAAAAGTGAAATAATCAATATCTAAGTGGAAGTCCATAAAAATGGTTGCTGAATATATCATTCAGCAACCATTTTAATTTGATATTTTTTTCGCTATCAGCATGTAAGTGGAAATCTAAATTCATCTTTCTAACTTTTAAATATATGAGTTTTTCGTTTACTAAGTAATTTTTCAAACGGAAGAAAACCAATTAAAATAATGATTGATACAAGAACCCACCAATAGTCAAGTTCGTGATGAATAATTTTTCTGTAGACAGTATTAACAATACCGTATATTAACAAAATAAGTAGAGCAAAATTGAATCCTTTTCTTCGATTCAATGACATCAATCCCTCTTATCTGAGTATTAACATCCATAATTTATTGGACTAAAAATAATGAATGATTAATATAAGAATAAAACGCAGTTCAATAAATGTCTATGAATTTTTTAAATATTTATGCAAAATGACATAAACATTTAACAAATTTTTAATAATTAGTCTAATAGCCTAGTCTTTTTCGTTTACAATGTAGCTGGGATCATTTTATGTTTATATTCGAGAACCCGAATAACTCCCTTATTGACTTTAAACTTTATGGTATCAACGGCAAAAGGTGGTCTGCGTCCAGCTAGAGATGTATGTAGGCTAACGGTGCAAACAAATGCCGTATTACGATCAGGATCTAGATTGTTTGTCCGAATTAATGAAACATCGGAAATCGAGATATTCTTTTTACCGTATTGGTGCTTAACAGCATTTTCTATTGCAGGATAGAGCAAAGAGGTTGTGAAATCTTCTAGTGTATTGGCTGATTTTAAATCCGTTTGTGCATCAGAAATCGAAGTGACAGAGAGTAGAAGTACACAACATATAAAAAAACTGAAAATGGTATGTTTAACCATGTTCATTCCTCCATTTTAGTAGAGTAGAATCACTAATTTACACCGTAACACGATTTAGGCATACTAAATAAATTTAGCTTTTGTCAGCTTTGATCATTCTTTTACTAGTTTGTCACATATCGTCTTAATTATTCAATTTAAATTTAATTATGTATATCTTCATTAGATGAGAACACATGCAAATCACCTTAAAGAAGTCAAGGGAGTTAATCATAGTTTTTCTTGTCTAAATTTCGTATAATAGGAAGTATGCAATTATATATTTCACTCTAAGTGTTTGCTAAAGGGGCGTAGATGAAATGACGAGTATATTAGTCTTAGGTGGTAGTCAGTTTGTAAGTAAGGCTCTTGCAAAGTACTTAATCAAGGAAAATTATAAAGTTGATATTTTAACGAGAGGTCAACATCCCATAGATTATGCTGGTTTTCGAACACATTTAATCGCCGATAGGCATAATAAAGATCAACTCGAACAAGTCTTAAAAGGTCGATCTTATGATTATGTGTTTGATGTCTCAGCTTATACGAAAAAAGATATTGAAATATTAATTGATGTTTTACCAAAGTCAGATCTTAAGCGATATGTTTTCTGCAGCTCTGGAAGCGTCTACCATCATTCCGAAAGCTGGATTGATGAAGAAGGCTCTCGTGGCGTCAATCCAAACTGGGGCGTTTATGGTCTGGATAAAAAAGTAGCTGAGGACTATGTCTTTTCATATGCGGTAAAAGAATTGCCGATTACAATATTTAGACCTTCTTACATTTATGGAGAAGGTAACAATTTATATCGTGAAGCCTATTTGTTTGATAGAATCGAACAAGGCAAACCAATACCCGTTCCAGTGGGCGACTGTCAGGTTCAATTCATTTATATTACGGATGCTGTTAAAATGATGGCAAGCGTGATTAACCATACTTTTTCTGTTGGAAAAGCCTACAATGTCACTTATAAAACACCAGTGAATTGGAAAACATGGATTGAAACCGCTGAATTAGTTGTTGGTAAAAAGGCCAAAGTTGTTCTTGTAGATGAAGCTCTGTTACCGGACAAAATAAAAACACGGCATTATTTTCCTTTTAGGCCCGTTTCCTATTTATTATCAAATGAAAAAGCCTTAGCCCATGGACTATACGAACCAACCATTGATTTATTTGACGGTTTGTCGCTTGCTTATGCTGATTTTAAAAATAATCCAATGGATCGTATGGATAAAACGATGAACAAAGTAGATGAAGTGGCAAATGGCAGCGTGAATTTAATCGATTATATATAACTATTTGTAGATGACAGATTAGCTACTTAAGCTACATCTGTTTTTTTTTGTTTAGAAAGGTTACGTATTTTGCTATATTAATGATTTCATTTTTTGATTGGTTTTTTTCCGAAAGAATGTGGGTAGTTGTCTTGATAACAACATTTCTTGTTCCATATAATAAAGTTACTTAGAGGAGGTCCTTAGAAATGAATGATGTTCTACAAACAATGAGAAATCATGTCTCGGTACGAAAATATAAATCTGAACCTATTCCGCAAGAAACCATTGAACAACTTGTTGAAGCAGCACAGCACGCCGCTAGCTCAAACTTTGTCCAAGCTTATTCGGTTATTGCTGTAACAGATCCAGACATTAAGGCAGAATGTGCTCAACTGACGTACAACGATCATGTCAAGGATGCAGCTGTTTTTTTTGTCATATGTGCTGATTATCATCGTTTAGCTCTTGCTGGTAAAAAACACGATGTGACGATACATACAGAAACAACTGAAAATTTTCTTGTTGCGACGGTAGATGCTTCACTATTTGCTCAAAATCTGACTCTAGCTTCCGAATCATTAGGCTATGGCACATGCTATATCGGAAGTGTTCGAAATAATATCGAAAAAATCAGTGATTTATTGAAAATACCAGAGTATGTTTTTCCTCTTGTTGGATTAACAGTCGGAATACCTGATGAAGAACAGCGAGTCAAACCACGTTTACCAAAACGAGCCGTTCTTCATCAAAATGCTTATGATCAAGTTAACTATTCACAGTTACTTGATGAATATGATGAGATGATAAAAGATTATTATCAAAACAGATTAACGAATCAAAAAGATACGACTTGGACAGAAAGTATGAGTGCTTATTTATCAAAGAAAAACCGTATTTATATGAGAGATTATCTTGCCTCTCAAGGTTTTAAATTGGAATAAAAATAGGAAGAGGTGACATAATACGACAGTATTGTGACCTCTTTTTTTTACTATCCAAAAAATTGATTATAGTTAAAATTATAGATAGAGTGCCGTGATCATCACGGTGTTTGTTCGAAAATTTGCCATATAGAATCCGCTTACACACTAATGACAACTTTTTTATGCTTGGTATAATAAATGAAACTGTATTATAACAGATACGAAACAGGAAGGGTTTTATATGACAAAAAAACCATTTCTTTTTATTTCAGATTTTGACGGTACACTGACGGACAAAGACTTTTTTCATATTATGATAGACAGTTATTTTCAAGATAAAAAAGAAGAGCTTTACAAAGCTTGGGATAGTAAACAACAAACAGATATTGATTTTTTAAGTCACCTGTTTCAATCGATTGGACGGAGTGAAGAAGAAATTATGGAAGATATCATAAATATCCCGTTCGATCCATATGCCAAAACATTCATTGAAAAGGTTAAAGACGCTGGTGGCGATTTCGTGGTTATTAGTGCAGGATCAGATTATTATATTAAACGATTATTTGAACACTTAGGTATAAAGGGTGTCGACGTTTATTCGAATGAAGGTCGTTTTCAAGACAACGGCATTCAATTAACTGTAAAAAAAGACCACCCACACTATTCTGAAATGTATGGGATTGATAAAGCCAAAGTCACGAAAGACTTAGCGTCTAAAGGTTATGAAAAAGTGTATTTTGCTGGCGATACGGCACCAGATTTAAAGGCAGCATTAACTGCTGATGTGACATTTGCTAAAGGTAAATTAATATCACTGCTTGAGGATGAAAAACATCCATTTATTCCGATTAAAAATTATAAAGACATTCATCATTACTTTATTGAAGAAGGGGTCTTTAAGAATGAAAATGTCTGAACATCAAATTTCAATTCCAACGATTCTTGAAGTAGGAAAAGGAACGCTTAACGACATTGGACCCTTACTTCAAAAAAGTGGTTTCTCAAGTATTGTCATTTTTTTGGGTGAAGGATTAACGGAATTATTTGGCTCTCAAGCATTAGACTCCCTGAATAAAGTTCATATTGACGTTCTTCATCAACAAGAAGTTACGGATATTGATATGAATCATATTGTAAATCAAGCTTTTTCGCTTCCTAATCAAACGCAAGCCATTGTTGGCATAGGTGGAGGCAAGGCATTAGATGCATCGAAATATATGGCATTACTTAGAAAAGTACCTTTTATTAGTATTCCCACCTCAACATCAAATGATGGGTTCGCGAGTTCGAATGCTTCTTTAACAATAGGAGGGAAACGTGTCTCTGTAAGTGCAAAGATGCCTTATGGTATTATCGTTGACACCGATGTGATAAAAGGGGCTCCTGAAATGTTTATTCATTCTGGTGTTGGTGATTTAATGTCAAAAATAACAGCTCTGTACGATTGGGAATATGAAGAACAACATGAAAAAGGACAGGTCGATGCCTGTGCTCTCATGTTATCAAAAAAAGCGGTCAACAGTTTTGCTAGAACAACTTTTGAAAATGTTAGAGATGATTTCTTTTTAAAAGAATTAGTGGATTCACTTATTATGAGCGGTATTGCAATGGAGATTGCAGGGAGCAGTGCCCCATCAAGCGGCAGTGAGCATTTGATTTCACACGCTTTAGATAAACTAGCGGAGAAACCTCAACTTCATGGAATTCAAGTTGGCATCGCTACTTATATTATGAGTAAAGTACAAAATCATCGTTTTGAACGAGTCTCTCGCGTCTTAACGGAAACGGGCTTCTTTAATTACGCAAAGACATTGGGCATGAAGCGATCTGATTTTGAGAAAGCCATTGATCAAGCACCAAGCATTAAACCAACTCGTTATACGTATTTACATCACCCTCCTTATCAAGAAGCAGCGAAGAAATTCTTACATGACGATAAAATATTAAATGAGATCTTAGTCCAAGACTAAATGAATGACCATGAAATTATTAAATTTTGTGCAACTATATAACATATGAAGTCTATCAGAGAAAAACGCTCTGGTAGATCTTTTTGTTTTATAAAATAGGCTTTCATCCTAAAGAATTTATCACCACTTAATTGGTTGTAGATTTTTGGTCATATCCCGCCTTAAGGAGTTCATGATATACTCTACTTGGGAATTAAAAATACATATTCAATTTAATAGAAGGAGGATATATAACATGCTTTTAGAACCACTTTTTCTGACTCCTGTTTTTCAGGATCGTATTTGGGGCGGTACCCGTTTAAGAGAGTTATTTGGCTATGATATTCCAACAGAAACGACGGGAGAATGTTGGGGGATTTCAGCTCTATCTCATGGCCCATCTATTATTAAGAATGGGGTTCATAAAGGGAAAACACTAGAAACTGTATGGAAAGAAAACCCTGAACTCTTTGATCATTATAAAAGTAAAGACTTTCCTTTGTTAACAAAGATATTAGATGCCAAGACGGACCTATCCGTTCAAGTTCATCCAGATGATCATTATGCTCAAGAAAAAGAACATCAACCTTTTGGGAAAACCGAATGCTGGTATATTATAGATTGCGAGGAAGGCGCGGAGATCGTCTTTGGTCACGAAGCCCATTCACCAGAAGAATTTCAAGAGATGGTGGATAAAGGCCAGTGGAATAACTTACTTCGAAAAGTTAAAGTCAAACCAGGTGATTTCTTTTATGTGCCAAGTGGAACGATCCATGCCATAGGTGGAGGCATACTTATTCTCGAATCTCAGCAAAGCTCGGACATCACTTATCGTGTATATGATTATGATCGTAAAGATGTTCATGGAAATAAGCGAGAACTTCATATTCAACAATCCATTGATGTAACCCATTATCCACATGAAGACCCGACACTCACGTATCACGTTAAACAAGAAGATCAAGCTGTTTTTACAGAATTATGCCATGAAAAATATTTTTCCGTTTCAAAATGGGATATTCGTGGACAGTCAAAAACGATTGAGAAAGGTTGGCCGTTTTTATTGGCAAGTGTCATTGCTGGATCTGGTGATATGACAATAGACGGTCAAAAATTCCAAATTAATAAAGGGGATCACTTTATTATTCCGGCAAGTGTTGATTCATTTTCATTAAACGGTCAAGCTGAACTCATTGTATCCTATGCCGTTTAACAACTTAGGTTAAATACGGAGACCACGGTTTAAGGAAGCTGTGGTTTTTGGTATTATTTCATGTTCTAAATGGAAATGAGCGATCTTATAATTAGAAGCGAAACTAAATGTACGATATAATATAAAAACGAGATAACGACGATTTGGATGGATGAACGTACAGTGAGTGGATCTTATAAAAAAAGATCAGGGAGGTGTGGCTCAGGTCTTGAGCCAAACGGATATGAGGATTACAAAAGGTATTGAAACCATCGATGTGAAGATGAATTTATTTGGAAATTCAAGTCCGATTTTTCCAACCCTTATTTGGGATGATCAAGATGCTATTCTGGTAGATACAGGAACACCAGAATCAAGTCATTTCATTGAACATGCCATAGAAGAAACAGGAATTTCATTAGACAAAGTTAAAGCGATTATTTTAACACATCAAGATATCGACCATATCGGAAGCTTGTCTGAACTTGTCCATGATTTGGATGAATCTCTCTCTGTATACGCCCATCCATTAGATAAACCTTACATTGAAGGAGAATGTCCTTTAATAAAATTTAATGAAGAGGCATTACTTGATCGAATAAGTGGATTTTCTCCCGAGGTCCAAGCGGAGGCTAAGAAAAAACTTGAAGCCCTACCGCCTAAGGGAAAAGTGGATCACGTATTAACGGATGGTGATTATTTACCTCAGTGTGGTGGTATGACAGTCATTCATACCCCTGGACATACACCGGGACACATTAGCTTATATTGTCACAGGGATAGAGTCCTTATCGCAGGAGATGCGCTGATTGCTAACCATGGGCAGCTTGAAGGACCAAGAGAAGCGGTGACCCCTGATATGGATATGGCCATGACGTCGTTAAAAAAATTGACAACTTGGGATATACAAAAAGTTATTTGCTATCATG
Source organism: Terrilactibacillus tamarindi (assembly GCF_009718825.1). GTDB lineage: Bacteria > Bacillota > Bacilli > Bacillales > Sporolactobacillaceae > Terrilactibacillus > Terrilactibacillus tamarindi. The sequence goes on from NZ_WNHB01000007.1 coordinate 31,677, forward strand.
GCGGTCTCGTTGATAATCATGTCAATGACCAAATTGCCGAATTGGCTAGTCGAGCGAATAAATGAATCTATTGTTGACTCTATAAATGGAAAATCAAAAACAATATTGAACGGAAAATAACAAGGGAATCAGGATCGCACCAACTCCTGATTCCCTTAGTTTTTGATTCAATTCAAACGATGTCAATCGGCTAAACTAAATATTCAATTCAGACATATGCACACGGTTCATTCTCAAATGAAAAACTGAAAAGTAAGAAAAAAATAGTCTTACTTTTCAATGAACCTAGGTTATAATAACAGGTATAACTTCAGAGTCTCATAGTTTAGTTTAAATCAAAGTATTTAATAGTTAATTAAACTCTTACATAGAACAAGAATGCACCCCTAGATAAGAATAAATTTTTCGGATTGGAGATTTCTTATGCGTCGTCATTTTGGGTTTTATTTTTGGTTAATATTAATTTTAATCCTCATTGTCGCTATTTTTCAGGCATCTAACACACCTTATCAACAGCAAAATATTCAGCCCTTTTTACGGTCTCATTTTGACTGGAACGCCAATACACTTCCCCATGTTTCTTTTTGGTACGATGGAACACTCGTAACGACACAGGATCCTTATGCTTTCGTCGAATTTGTGATTCGAAAGATGAGCCACGTGACGGAATACGCTGTTCTCACTTTTTTATTTGTTAATTTGCTTTTAACGACACGCTTGATGCGTCGAATCGCTATTTTTTTCGGCCTTCTTTTCCCATTTTTATATGCGTGTATCGATGAATTTCATCAACGCTTTATTCCTGGAAGAACTGGACATCTGATTGACGTTATAACGTTTGATTTAGCAGGTATGGTGATTGGCCTCGTTTTGGCCCTCATTTTTCGCTGCATCATTCTTGTTCTATTTTCTTCTAATAAAAATGTAAGTAAACCTCGAACGATAAAAAAATGAAAATAAAGTAGATGACGAAAGAAGATGTAGCTTCTGCCTTCTATCAGTCAATTGTTTAAACTGCATCCTAGTTGTTAGACATTAATGACAAATGGGAGGCAGTTTTTCTGTTTAGCGTCAATTCTGTTTTATCTAAATGAGGCAGAATTTGTATTTAGTTAACCTTTTTATATTTAGATATTAAAAAACCCTCATTCTAACCGATAATAACTATGTGCATAAGACTTTTTTACTGGTTATATCGAATCTTTTTACCCCACTTTAACGGCAAGTAAAGACCCAACCTCAAGATTCCGAGTATTCAAAAAAGATAGGTGGGGATCAACTGCCCGTAAAGGTCCGATTGGTTCAGCTAACCATCAGTGGGGATGAAGAAAACCCCCACTGATGGAAGTTTCACTTATAGAGATAGCATGCTTTAGAAAAAAAGGGGATGGGAATTTTGGAGTCTAAAACAAAAAAAGAACCTAAAGAAAAGAAAAAAAGAATCACCAAGTTAAGAACACAACTGTTAATTCCGTTTATCTCAATCATTGTGATATCAGGAGTTGCATTATCTCTCATCGGTTATTTTTATAGTGCCCGTTTAGTTGAAGATGAATTATCACAGTCAGTGAGTAGTCAGTTAAAAGCCGTAAACGATAATTTTGATGCGTTTGTTGACGATACAGAGAATCTCGTTAATGTTGTAGCGAATAGCCAAGAATTGAAAAATGGTGAAAAAACGCTATATGATCGCCAGTTTGAGAATATTGGTCTGACAAACAAGAACGTGATGAATATTTATTTTGGTGAATCAAAACAAGGAAAGATGTCGATCTATCCAAGGCAAGATCTTTCTAAGGATTATGATGCTAGAACGCGGCCGTGGTATAAAGAGGCCTTAGCAAATAAGGAAAAGACCATTTGGACTCAGCCGTATAAAAATGCCACCGATGGACAATTGTTAGTGACGGTGGCCCATGCCGTGTACAAAGGGAATCAATTAAAAGGCGTCTTTGCGGTTGATATTTCACTTAGCACATTAATTAATCAAATTAATCATGTTAAGTTTGGTGAGACGGGGCAGGTCTACTTGCTAGATAAACAGGGCACGTTTCTTGCAGCACAAAATCATAAACTTCTCGGAAAGTCTGCATCCAAACAATTTGATCTAAACCGAATGAAAAAAATGGGGCAAGATGGTCTTTATACTGAAACAGATCAGGGTGTCGATCACATCACCACATTTGTTAAAAATCATACGACAAATTGGACGATTGTAGGACAAGTCAATAAGAGTGAATTTACCCAAAAAGCTCAAGGAATTTTACCAACCATTCTCATTGCTTTAGCCATTGTTATTTTGTTGGCGGTTGGTATAGCCATTTTCATCACACAAAAAATTGAAAAACGAATAAATACTTTAAAAGGCGCTATAGAGAGCCTTGAAAAAGGTGATTTGACAAATCATGTTAACTTCTTCCAAAACGATGAAATTGGACAACTAGGATTAAGTGTAAATCGAATGATTACTCAAAACAAATCAATGATCGAGAATATTAAGCTTATTTCATCAAATGTTCAGGAAGCTTCACAGACGCTTGTTGCAAGTGCTGAAGAAAATACGGCTTCTTCAAATGAAATTGCGACGACGATGGGGGAAATATCCGTAGGAGCGAATAATCAATCTGAATTAATGGATCGTAATCTTAAAGCGACAGATGAATTTGCGGATGAACTAGAAAATATGAGTGAACAAGTGAATGTATTTAAGCAAGGCGCCCAGGAAATCACAGAGGTCAGTGAACAGGGGAATTTAGCCGCTCAAAGTTTACGAAAACAGTCAGAAGATACGACGAGTATTACGGCAGATATCATCGAAGCCATTACTCATTTAAGCAAACGATCTAAGAATGTAAGTAAGATTGTCAATACAGTGGCTGAAATCGCCGGCCAAACAAATTTACTTGCTTTAAATGCTGCCATAGAAGCCGCCAGAGCCGGTGAGCATGGAAAAGGATTTGCTGTCGTAGCAGATGAAGTGAAAAAGCTTTCTGAACAAACGAATGAGGCTTTAAAAGAAATCTCTTCAATCATAGGGGATATTCAAGGTGACACAAATCGTACGGTTAAACTCGCAGGAAGTACTAGTAAAGTTCTTGAACAACAATTCCGTGTTGTCAGTCAATCCGAAAAAGTGTTTCATCGAATTAGTGACTATTCGCAGAGTAGTTCCATCCTTATTGATAAGATTGCCCAATCTATGGAACAAATGCTGAAAGACAATCAAAAAATTAAAAACAATATTCATAGTATAACCGTGATCGGTCAGGAAACAGCTGCTGCAACAGAAGAAATAGCTGCATCTGTTGAAGAACAAACGTCTTCAATGGAAGTTCTAAATAAGTTAGCAACGGATTTAGATGAGCATGCCAGTCTCTTAAATGACATGCTGACACACTTTAAATTGGAAGAGAGTCATATAGAAGTGAAAGAAAAAGAAGAGTAAGAGAAAGTCAGCATTAGAAAAACCCGCTTTGACATTTTGTCAGAGCGGGTTTTTTTGAGGTGCTTAAAATGCCCAGTTACCATTACGAAAAATGGCTACTTTTTCACCATTTGATTTTATACCATCAATGTTAAGATCTGCCGAACCCACCATGAAGTCTTCATGAACAAGACTTAAGTTAGCCCCGTGTTCTGCAAGTTCTTCTTCAGTCAATTTCGTTCCATTTTCGATATTGAATGGATAGGCGAAACCAATAGCAAGGTGGCATGAAGCATTCTCATCAAATAAAGTGTTATAGAAAATAAGGTTTGTATCTGAAATCGGTGAATGATGAGGGACTAAAGCCACTTCACCTAAGTAGTGAGAACCTTCATCCGTTTCAACTAGGCCTTTTAAAATTTCATAGCCTTCCTCTGCTTTATAATCGATAATTCGGCCGTCTTTAAAAGTTAGTGAAAAATGGTTTATTAAGTTTCCGTTATAGTTTAATGGTTTTGTACTGGTTACAGTCCCATTGACCCCATTTCTAGCGGGCATTGTAAAGACCTCTTCAGTTGGTATGTTTGGGACAAAGTAAGTCCCTTCTTGATTAGTCATACCTGCACCAGACCAGATATGATCCTTTGCCAAATCAATCGTTAGATCGGTTCCAGAACCATAATAGTGCAACGTTTTAAATTTGTTTTCATTTAAAAAGGTTAATTTTTCAATGAATCGATCAATATGAGATTGCCATTCACTAACAGGATTCTCAGAAGTCATACGAGTGGTATGGAAGATTTGTTTCCAAAGTTCCTCCACACTATCACTTTTTGAAAGATTAGGAAAGACTTTGGCTGCCCATTCCTTTGTAGGCACAGATACAATAGACCAGCTGATTGTGGCCGACTTTTTAGCATTAAGTAAATGTTTCAAGCCTTCTGTCTGTGTTTTCATGGCCGTTGAAAGTCGATTTGGATCAATCCCTTGTAATAAGTCAGGGTTTGGACTGTATATTGTCAAGATCGCCGTATTTTGTTTGATAAGTTCATCGTATTTTACTTTTAACCATTCAGGAAATTCAAGTAGAGCTTCTTCGGAAGCATGTTCGAAATTCAATCGTTTGGTGGTTTCATCCATCCAATTAACAATGACATTTTTTGCCCCTAGCTCATAGGCTTTTTTCGTCACAAGATGGACGAAATCAAGTGCCGGTATCGGAGCATCAATAACGAGCGTTTGGTTCTTTTGTAGATTGATGCCTATCTTTACAGCGACTTCGGCATATTTTTCTAAAATATTTTGAAAATTTTTCATATATAATCCCCCAATCATATGTATATCAGTGTTACCAATTATTAGTATAACATATTAGATTTTACTGTTCCCCGAAAGAAGCCCTCTTCCTCAAGGGATGTAAAAGCAATAGCCGAGATTAGCGAGGGGATAAATTTCGGTTGTACATGCCAAAGATTTTATTTTAAATAACGAGGGGCCAAGGCCCAAATTTCCATTTTTCAATAACCCTTATCCGCATATGACATAGTATATACTAAGCTATAAGAAAAGGTGGTGGCATTGATGGGAGAATCTGTAGCAGGATTTGGTTCAGGTTTTGCTCTTATCGTTGTCTTGTTTATTCTATTGGTCATTATCGGAACAGCTTACGTATACTAAGTTTCGATGAATTGAATCAAGCAAGAAAGATTAGAAGTGTCTCATTTTGAGGCACTTCTATTTACATTTTAAGATATAAACTATACGTGCAACGAAGCCTCTGTCTCGCCTTATAGGCCCTGCAATCGGCAAGTTTTCATTATTAACAAGCATATTTCAGGCAACTTGTCTATATAATGGTATGGAATTGGGACAAATTAAAGAGGTGTCGATATGCGTAATATTAGATTGACTTTTCAAGTGGCTGCAACCTATATCGGTACCATTGTTGGAGCGGGTTTTGCATCTGGAAAAGAAATTATTCAGTTTTTCACACAGTTCGGATCTTTAGGAAGTATTGGGATTCTAGTTAGTGGTGTTATTTTTACTTGGATTGGAACAAAAATGTTAGTTTTAGCAGGTCGAATCAAAGCAACGTCATTTAACGAGTTAACAGAATACATATTTGGAATAAAAATAGGTTTAATCATACAGGCGTTAATATTTTTTATCGTGTTTGGCGTGACAGGTGTTATGCTGGCTGGAAGCGGCGCTGTTTTTCAAGAGCAATGGGGACTATCAAGACATTTTGGGATTGCCCTTGCTATTCTTCTTTGTTTCATTTTATTGTTAAAAGGCGCAAAGGGTGTCATGTTGATCAACTCTTTCATTGTTCCAATCATGATTACGTTTTCTCTAGCCATTGGTCTTTACTTCATGATGCAGGGTCAAATTGATCCCGCGACAATATGGAACATTAATAAACCCTTTCATTATCATTGGGTCATTCATGCGTTATCCTACGTTTCGTTCAATTTAATTACAGCCTTAACCGTTTTGGTCCCTCTTGGTCAAGAAATAAACAATGAAAAAGTATTATTTTATGGTGGAGCCATCGGGGGAATAGGGTTTACCTTGATGCTATTTGTGTCACATATTGTATTGTTAAATCACCCACAAGTTTTGTTGTTCGAGATACCTATAGCTGAAGTCGTGAAACACTTTGGCCCGATCATCCATTTCCTATATGTTACGATTATTTATGGAGAGATTTTCACGACATTTATAGGAAACATCTTTGGCATGTCAAGACAAATTCAAAGTTTAAGTGGTATGGAATATAGAAAAATAATTGTCGTATTTTTAATATTAACTTGTGCGATAAGTCAAATAGGGTATGGTTCATTAATAACCTTTTTATACCCGTTATATGGCTATTTGTGTATGTTTTGTTTATTTACGTTAATGGCTGTGCGATTGCCGAAAAAGGGAGAGGTAAGATTTTGATTTTTCTTCCATAAAAACTGACGTAAGGTGAAAAAGCTGACAGATCAAGTGTTGGCTTTTTTTATTTGAATAACAATCTCTAAAAGGAAGACATCAAACAAATTACGCCTATATAAACATTTAAATAGGAGATATTAACACTAAGATGATTAAATTGATTTTTTTAAGATTATATATATAAAATATAAGAAAAAGAGTTGCAAAAAAGGTAGTATTAGCGTATGTTGATGTTAACCACTAGTTTTGCACTAGAGCAAAAAAAGGTCTTTAAGCTAATAAGGAGGAAATTTACACATGGATAAAGGATCGAGCGGTGCATCAATGACTCAGTCTGGCGAAGATATTTCCTCATCTGCTTCTAATAAAAAAGATAAAAATCATTCGATATCATTTGAATTAGCGATTGGCAAACGAAAAGGATTAAGTCAGCTATTACCGTTTATCGGCCCAGCTTTTATTGCATCAGTAGCTTATATTGATCCAGGTAACTTTGCAACCAATATTCAATCAGGGTCACAATTTGGCTATATGCTTTTATGGGTTATTGTCCTTTCCAATCTTATGGCTATCCTCATTCAATCTCTCTCTGCAAAGCTCGGCATTGCAACGGGAAAAAATTTATGTGAAATAACGCGTGAACATGTACCAAAGTGGACGTCGGTAGGGCTATGGATACAAGGTGAATTGATGATTATGGCAACCGATTTAGCTGAATTTATTGGTGCGGCTCTTGGTCTGTATCTTGTTTTTGGTATTCCGATGGTACCATCTGCCTTGATAACCGCAGCGATGTCCTTTTTAATTTTAGAATTGCAACGTAGAGGCTTTCGTCCTTTAGAAATTATGATAGCCGCCATGGTCTTTGTCGTTGTGATTGCTTTTGGTTTGCAAGTTTTTATGGCAAAACCGGAACTTGCTCCACTATTTCAAGGAATGGTGACTCCTAAGTTTGAAGGTGTTGACAGTATTCTTTTAGCAGCAGGTATTCTAGGTGCAACAGTCATGCCTCATGCTATCTACTTACATTCAGGATTAACCCAAAATCGCATTGTTGGACGGAATGAATTGGAGAAGAAAAAGATTTTTAAATTTGAATTCATCGATATATTGATTGCAATGATTATTGCGGGGACGATTAATGGATGTATGCTTGTTGTCTCAAGTGCGTTATTCCATGGTCAAGGTATCGTTGTACAGGACTTAGAAGTCGCATACAGTGAATTTGGTAAAGCTATTGGTCCTTTTGCAGCTATTCTTTTTGGTGTCGGGTTATTATCATCTGGGTTATCAAGTTCTTCTGTTGGGACATTATCAGGGGATATTATTATGCAGGGTTACATCAGAAAAAGAATTCCAATCTATTTAAGGCGCTTTATCACGATGATTCCACCACTTGCCATCATCATTTCGGGGGTTAATGCTACATCGGCTCTAGTTGTAAGTCAGGTCATCCTATCATTTGGGATTGCCTTCGCCTTAATTCCACTGATTATTTTTACAAGTAATCAAAAAGTAATGGGACAGTTAAGAAACAGACGTATTACGGTCGTTGCTTCTTGGGTTATTGTCACCCTAATTGTGTCATTAAACATCTTTCTTCTTTATCAAACTCTTAGTTGAGTTTAACTGCATTTACTTAAGGTAATCAGCCTTCAATCAAGCTTCGAGTCGGTGCGTATCTAATCTTTAAACTGGCTTCAGAAGTTGTATAGGGGTGAGGTGACTTGCTGCAGAGGTTAAAGGGTAATGTGAGTATGAAGCATGTTAAACGTTTTGGGTTGACGATGATGCTGTTTATTGGTTGTCTTTTATTCTTATAGAGGTTGTTCTCGCATTTAAAATAAACAGATTAATAATTGAGATGAGAAAATCAAGGCGACAGCAAATTAGACGCCTTGATTTTGTGATGGTTGCGCTTTAATGGTGGCGAGAAGATGAACCCGTCTTTTTATACTGGTCTACATTGTTAAAAAGTGTATTATTATTTAGCACACAAATGAATCCAGGTATGTTTTCTGTTAAAACGACATTTTTCAGATGACTAAAGGTTTCTCTAAGATACTTAGATTTCTGTCCATGAACAAGAATTCGAATATGTGGATCAAATTTTATTAACTTCATAACATGTTGTTTCATTGGTAAAATACTTTCTTCTTTAGTTAATGAAAGCGCAAGGGTATGCAAGTTTTTAACTTTCATTAATTGAATAATATCTTCTAGTTGATCGACTTCTCCCAAATACTTTGTTTTCATACCATTAATCTCAATTAAGTCATTAACCATCCGAAGAGGCAATCGGTTATTTAATCCCTCGATATTGGCAACAATAACCGCATTTTCTTGCCTTATGGTTCCAATAAAATCAACCATTTTAATATCAAGAAGATGAATCAAAGAATACATGGCAACCAATTGATCCGCTTTTAAGATCTGGTTTTTGTCCACTGCATGCTGTATTTCGTTCATGGCTCTTTCAATAATATCACTATAGATATCTTCAACACGTTTACTATCAGATAGAATATCAAAAAGCCGAAGTGTTTCCATCCTGGTATTATTGATTAAAGAGAAAATAAAATCAAACCAATTTTGCTTTCCTTTTTCCTTTACGAAACTCTTTTTCCAACCAATAACTGATGAGATGGTCGTCGATAGATTTCGTGGAAGTTGAATAATTTTATTGTTGTCTTTTAATTTTACAATCGGCAGCATTTCTGATGAACCATTGTCGTAGGTGATGGTTCCTTGTCTGCCGTCTGACAAAATGACTTCGGTCATCTGTGGATAAAGACGTAATAAATTAATAAGATCATAACATTGATTAACATCGTATTGTTTGTCACTATCTTTAAGAATGATTTCTAACGCTTGTGTTGCCGGGACGGGTTTACGATAGGAACGATTTAAAGTTAATGCTGAGTAGACATCAATAATCATGATGATTCGAACATCTTTATCTAATTCGGATGCAGAGGCATGATAAGGATAACCGGATTGGTCAAGACGTTCATGATGAGAACGAGCTAATTTGACAACGGTCTGTGGGAAATCAAGTTTTTCAAGCATGTTTGCACCATCAACGGGATGATGTTTAATTATCCCATATTCATGCTCCGTTAACTTGCCTTTCTTATCCAATAATGTACGCGGGGTATACATTTTTCCAATATCATGAAGTAAACAACCTAATGCAAAGGTTTCAACGTTTTTCATATTACTTTTTTTAGCTAACAAAGCACCTAGGACAAACACATCTAATGAATGATTAAAGGTGTAGAAATTCCACTGTTTCAGATCCCGTACGAGCTGGGCAACAGTCGGGTCAGATAGTAAATAGATGTATAACGATTTAATCCATTGATAGGTATTTTCAGCATTTAAAGCACGGCCATATCGTAATTCATTGGCGATCAGGGAAAAATGTTGCGAGAATTCTTCTGATAGGGCGAAACCTCTTGCATCTGTCGTAGATCTATGATGTAAACCTTCATATTTTAAAATGGGTCTTTCTTTGTCTATGGTTACAGTTTCTATTCCTAGTTGATTTAGTTCTTCTATAATCGCACTAGTCACCAGAGTACCTGCTTTGAAAAGGACCGTTGAGTTGATAAAAACATCTTTAGAAAGGAACATCCCTTCGATTAGTTGGCTAGTTTGTATCTGCGACATAAGGATTTTTCTCCTCGTATTTTTCTACCTTAATTTATTCAAATAATCTCGTGACACAACATGATGGAGGGGTAAAAAATCGTTGGTTTCTTATTAATATTAAGGTGATAAGAATTACATATATTTTTTATCGGTTAAGAAATGGAATTGTTAAGTTGTTTTCTTAAAATTTAAAAAGAAAAATAGTGGGAGAAAGAGATCTTTTAATTAAATATCTGTTAGTTTAGGTGGTAAACATTTTTTTTCAAAAATGTTGGAATGAAGGAACGTTTTTGTTAAGAGTTAACCTAGCTAAGTTAGGGAAATACATATGAAAACTTTAAAAAATAAAAAATGAACCGATATATAATATAAGTCCACTTATAGTTTGATAGGGGACCTTATTGGCTTGAATTAAATTGTGAAAACATGCTAGTTTAAGTGTTAAGATGTGGTGATTGGATTAACATAATAGATTTTATTCATTAATCGATTGTGATAGTGAAAGGTTTAAGGGGTGGTCAGAAATGGATTTGACAACGATCATCGGACTCATCGTTGGAATAGCGTCTTTAATTGTTGGGTTTGTATTAGAAGGAGGAGTTCTTGGGGCTTTAATTGAGGGAACGGCAGCTCTCATTGTATTTGGTGGAACGATAGGGGCCATTATTATCAGTTTTCCTAGTTCGGTTCTTAAGGAAGCTCCACGTGTGCTTAAATATGCCTTTTTTAAAGAACCGAATAAGCCTGAAGAGATGATTCAAAAAATTGTCGAATTAGCTAATTTATCTAGAAGAGAAGGACTTTTAGCATTAGAAAGTAAAGTGGAGGAATTGGGTGATGATGAGTTCTTACGGTCGGGCATTCAATTAATTGTAGATGGTGTAGATGCTGATTCAATTGAAGATATTCTCAATCGAGATATTGAACTTCGTGAACAAAGTGTTTTATCTGTTGGTCGTGTTTTTGAATCAGCTGGTGGATTTGCACCGACGATGGGGATCATCGGGACGGTTATGGGACTTGTTCACGTTCTTGGAAGTTTAGAGAAACCGGATACTTTAGGACCATCGATCGCGGTTGCCTTTATTGCAACCTTGTATGGTGTTGGAAGTGCCAACCTCATCTATTTGCCGATATTTGCAAAAATTAAAGGTAGACTTGCACAGGAAGTTTTAATAAAAGAAATTCAAATTGAAGGATTACTATCGATTGTGAATGGTGAAAACACGACATTATTGAAAAACAAGCTGACCTCTTTTCTTGATAGTAAGGAAAAACGTCGATTAAGTGATGCAACTGAAGCTGGAGAAATGTAACATGAGTAGAAGAAAAAGAAGAAGAAGAAGTGAAGAAGAAGGCGGAAGCAATGAACGTTGGCTTATTACTTATTCAGATTTGATTACCTTGCTCCTTGTATTTTTCATTATGCTTTATTCCATGAGTTCAGTTGAGGCAAAAAAATTTAACGCTCTCGTAAACTCATTGAAAACCGCATTTCAAGGTGATGCCATTATGCAAAATACAGGCTATCCTGAATCACAGTCGACAGATATGCCTGATATCCCGTTTAAGAAGAAACCCGTTGTTACCAAACAGAGGGATGAAGACAAGAAGAAGCTTGATAAACTTTATGTTCAATTAGATAACTACATAAAAGAAAACGATCTTAGCCCTGCTGTAACGTTGACTAACTTAGAACGAGGCGTTCAGCTTACTTTTCGAGAGAAGATTCTGTTTGATCTAGGTGATGCAGAGATAAAAAATGAAGCGAAGCCGGTTTTAAAGAAAATTGGTGGAATGCTTGAAAAATTACCCAATAATGTGAGTATCGAAGGCCATACGGATAATAATCCAATATCCGGCCATTCAAAGTATCCTTCCAATTGGGATTTATCGGGAGCTAGAGCTCAACAAGTCATGTTTTTCTTAATCAAAGAGGACAAGTTGAAACCCGATCGAATGAATTTCGTGGGATACGGGGAATACCAGCCCATCGTCAAGAATGATACAAAAGCCCATCAGGCCATGAATCGTCGTGTTAATATTACGATTTTACGCCAAGAAAAATAACTTACATTTTTTTAAAGTCAAATCTAAAAAGTTTTGATACAATAAAGAAGAATGATGTTAATTTAGGATGTGGTGACTTAGTGAAGAAAGTGGCACTTGTTTTAGTTATTTTTATCTTTGTTTTGACGATCATAGGCGGGAATATGTTTTGGAATCATAAATTATCAAAAACGTATGCAGATGCAAAAGTGGCGAATAAAACGCACCAAGACAAAACCGCTCAGCAAGAGGCAAAAAGAAAGCTGCAAGAACAGTCTAAAATCGATCAGTTAACAGCTCGATTACCTGAACCGTTAAAAAATAAAATTCGTGATGCGGCATCAGAAAATAAAGAGGTACAAATTATGATGATCGTTGGAAGTGATGGAACCGGAGTCGCTGAACAATTGCAAACGCAATTAAATAAATCTTATGGTTTTGATTTATTTAAAGTGAATGAGGAGAATGTGGGCCAATCATCGTCTCTAGACTTTTATAATAAACAATTGGATTCATTGCTTTCACTGAAAAAAAACGACCAGCCTGATGTGGTTATCTACACACCGCTCATTTATAACGATGATCACAAAGTGAGTACTGAAGATACCGAAGCCGTTATGAGTCTTGTCAATGAAAATTTTAAAGAGAAATATAGTCAGTTGATATTCCTTGTACAGCCGCCTAACTATTCTGCGAAATTTGACTATCTGAATGATCGAATTGACAATGTGAAAACCTATGCAAAAGATCAAGGAATAACTTATCTTGATTATTTAACCGAGTGGCCTAAAAAGGCAAAAGCTAGAAGCAAGTTAACAACAAAAGATGGCCACACACCAAATGATCAAGGGAAAAAAGTATGGACAACCTATTTGACCAACTATTTTACAAGTGAAGATTGAATCTTGTAGTGGATAGCTACAATTTGAAAATCCCTATCTCTAAGTTAAACTTAACTCGAGATGGGGATTGTTATTTTATATAAGTATGTTTTCGCAAACATTGTTGTTTTTGCCTACTAGTAATCTTACTTAGTGAACTTGGCTTGATGATTTAGCCATGAAGGTTTCAATTTCTTCAACCGTTCTCGGAAGACCAGGTGTTAGGATTTCGTAACCGTCTTCTGTAACAAGAACATCATCCTCAAGCCGTATCCCGATGCCTTCTTCTTCAATATACAATCCAGGTTCAACCGTTACTACAAAACCTGGTTCAAATTGATAATCACTTCGGCGATAATCCCCCACATCATGTGTATCTAAACCTAATGAGTGGCCCAAGCTATGGAAGTAGTACTTCGTTATATCTTCTAGGTCATCAATCAATCCAATTTTCTGACATTCCTTGGCAAGTAGGTCTCTACCGAAATTATTAAACTCGGTAAATGAGAGTCCCGGTTTAATGATCTTTGTTGATTCATTGAGCGCTTTAAGGACAATATTGTAAATGACTTTTTGACGTTCAGAGAATTTTCCGTTTACAGGAAAAGTGAAACTAATATCGCTACTGTAATAATGGTATTGGGCTCCAAGGTCTAGAAGAACGAGACTGCCATCTTCAACGGTGGAATGATTATCGGCATAATGAAGTACCGTTCCATTTTGTCCGCTGGCACATATGGTTGGAAACGCAAAGTCGGTGACACCATGAGATTTTAAAACAAAATTGAAATAAGCTTCTAATTCATATTCCTTCATACCGGGCTTGGCATGACTCATGAGATGCTTAATCCCGTCTACAGTTATTTTTCCAGCTTGACGTATATTTTCAATTTCTTCAGGAGATTTGATGAGACGCATTTGGCTAACAGTATGGTAAATATCATGAATAGTGATATATGGGAACTGTTTGAGAATTTTTTGAGCAAATTGATGGCTTGGACGTGCCAAACTTTCCCATGAAGCATTTTCTAAATCAAGATATAACTCGGTGTATGGTTTAGATGAAAGTTCGCGTTTGAGAAAGTTATCGAATGTATCAAGTGTTCGAATAGTCGAGATTCCGGATACTCGTTTAGCTTCTTCAGGTTTTATCGTTTCTCCAACCCATTTAGCCATAAAGGGATCTGCTTTTTCGATAAAAAGGGTCTCAGTAACTACCCCGTTTACTTTTGTGGCTACCACGATGACCTTTGGTTCAGAAAGTCCTGTTAAATAATAAAAATGGCGATTTGGAACGAAAGGATATGTTTCATCAGCGGACTTTTGAGGTGCTTCCCCAGCGAATAGAACGGTAAGCGATGGATCGGCAAGTCCTTGGTACAACTTTTCTCGATTGTTTTTGAAGAATACAGAGTTCATGCGATTTCCTCTCCTTTTTAATGAAATAACCATCCCTGTTTATTCTACCATAATTTGTTTCTTTACAATCATATCGACGCGTACGTACATGATTCCGTTTATTACTCAGATTTCCTTAGAGTGCGTATTTAAAAAGGTGACAAATTAGATGAAACATGCATAAGTTAAACAGTTAGAGAGGAATATAAGTAAAGATATATTAGAAAAATAAGGATTTACACCAAATTAGACGTAAACTCAGATAGAACTGCGAATAAATGAGAGGACCAAGTTTAGATAGCTAAGTTAAAAATAGGTTGTTTTCGAAAACAACTAGTTACAATCTCCTAGAAAAAATAAAATAAAGTGTTAAATTTTGACTGTAAAAAGAATGTTAAGGTAATATTGAGAAAGTAGAGTATGCTTTACGCATGAACAAGTTAATCGGAAATTGGCGCGTTTTTAATAATTGAACAAGCTATTAGACAAACTTGTACATAAATTAACAAATTTTTTTCATAGTGAATAGCTATTTTTATAAGCTGTGCTATAATGATATTCGTACTAAATAAGCTTTAACAATTATTTACACAAACAATACGTAATTTTACACATACAAAAAAAAACTATTCTAAGTTCCGTTAGTATAGCGGCCGTATTTCTCGTTTATTTATTCGTTCTTTAAATTAGAAATATGATTATATCGAGTATGAACTTAGGCAGGGGTGGCAAGATGGTTTATTTGACATTATTTATTTGCTTTTTAGCATCATTAAGTTTAACACCGCTTGTAAAACAAATTGCCATCAAAATTGGGGCAACGGATGAACCAAACAATAGAAAAGTCCATAAAGTGAAAATGCCTCGATTAGGTGGCTTAGCCATCTACCTTGCATTTATTCTCGGGATGCTAATTCTGAGACCAGAAAGTAGTTATACATTGCCCATTATTATTGGAAGTTTCATTATGGTGATGACAGGTATATTAGATGATATATTCACATTGTCTGCAAGAGTGAAACTGGTGGCACAAATTATTTCCGCCATTGTTATCGTTGTTGGCGGGATTCAAGTGGAATTTATTAATTTACCTTTTAATGGAGTTTTATATCTACACTGGTTTAGTATTCCTTTAACCATACTGTGGATCATTGGTATAACCAATGCCATTAACTTAATAGATGGATTGGATGGATTAGCTGCAGGGGTTTCGACGATTGTGTTATTAACGATTGCGGGTCTTGCCATTGCTCAAGGTCAAATCTTTGTCTTTATGGTGAGCGCCATCTTAATAGGTAGTACATTAGGCTTTCTTCCTTATAATTTTAATCCAGCTAAAATATTCATGGGTGATACAGGGGCTTATTTTCTCGGTTACATTATTTCGATTTTATCCCTTCTAGGATTTAAAAATGTCACGTTATTTTCACTCGTTGTTCCTGTTGTTATTTTGGCTGTTCCTATTTCAGATACCTTGTTTGCGATTATTAGACGAGTAGTGAATCGAAAACCACTCTCGGCTCCTGATAAATCACATTTGCATCATTGTCTCTTACGATTTGGCTTTTCTCACCGTGAGACAGTCTTGTTGATCTATGGTATGAGTGCCTTATTTGCTCTTGCTGCCATCGTATTATCACTCTCCACGTTATGGGGATCGTTCCTTATTATTACGTTCGTTATGTTCATCATCGAACTTGTTGTTGAACTTGTAGGTTTAGTCAACGTTAACTATAAACCGATGCTGAAGTTTTATAAAAGGTTAGTTGGTTCATCTAAAGCAAAATAATCAGACAATAAATGAGGCTCATTCCTTAGAAATCATCTTTTCTGGAATGAGCCTTATTTATGTACAATCCCGAGTTGAATGCTCTCTATTAAAGAGGGGATTCAACTCTTTTGTTTTTGGCGTAAGTATGGTGATTCTCTCGTTGTCTAATAAAACAATGGGATACAAGAGCCTAGAAAGTTCCATGTTTAAATACAAAAATCCCCGTATAGGAATTTGTATTCTCTATACGGGGATTCAATTTGTTTTTAATTAATGATTTAATTCTAGGTGGTCTCTCAATTCACTTTTGATTTGTTCTAGATAATTTTGATCAAGGTCAAAGTAATATCGTCCTGTTGACATATCATCTGTTCCTTTTAATTGCAGCATATCGACATTTGAAAGAGAGCCAGCGTAATTATGAAGACCGAGCATTTGGCTAAATGTTAAATTCGTTTGAAAATGTCCATTTAACGAATCAATGACATCGCCATATTTTGTAATAGAGGAGATGTTCGCACTTTTATGCAAGATCGCTTTGATTAGTGCCATTTGTCGTTGTCCACGGCCAAAGTCCCCACCGGCGCCGGCAGATTTTCTATTCCGAACAAAGGCGAGAGCTTGTTCACCATTTAAAGTTTGTTTACCTGGATTTAACACAATGGCATTTTTCTTGTCTTTACTATCTTGCGTGACCAGTTTGACCGGAACATCCACTTTGACACCGTCTAAGGCATTGACGATTTTAGTAAAGGCTTTAAAATCAACTTGAACATAATAATCGACTGGAATGTTAAATAAATGCTCTACGGTCGCGATTGTATAATCGGCCCCTTTATCATCATTTAAATCACCATACATATGGGCATGAGTGATTTTTGTTACACCATAATCTTTTGGTGTGGTTGGATAAATTTGAACCTTCGAGTCTCTTGGGATACTGACTAATTTAACTGAATCACTAGAATGGTTAAACGTGGCAAGTATCATGGCATCTGAGCGACTAGGTTCATTTTTTCGTTTATCAACACCGATAAATAAAATAGAGATATTATCATTCATTGGATCTACTTCGACATCACGCAGATCCGATTTGTCACCTCGCGCGAGATTGGTATGGGCTGTATTAGCGACATTATGGAACTTTTGGTAAAGAACGGTTGCGTAGGCAACACCACTACCAATTAAAAGTAAAAAGATCACAAGAATAGAAACAATAAGTCTCTTTCGCTTTCTTTTTTTCATATTCTTTTTTTGTTCAATCCTACCCATCTTCGTTCTCCTTTGTCTATACTAATAAGGAAGTATAAAAAATTGGCCACTTAAACAGTGGTGACCATCCATTCAGCCAAATCGGCCAGTTTTCTTTATCTTTTAACGTTGATTTGCTTTTGTATGATTGTTTTACCAAAGCTAAGTTAGTTTGATAATCGATAGTCTTAAACATAGCCAGTGACAAAAAATATCATACATACCATTTTACCTAATATTTTTCGATTGAACAATACAAATTACGCATGTAAACTGTCTAATTTTCAATAATTTTGTCTAAATAACCTGTCTCTATGGTTTCTAATTGGCATTGGGCATTTGTAATGTCTGTTATCCATTTTTTAAATAAATCTACCTCTACAAGTTTGACATAAACATCAATCAAAACATTTTCAGTATAATGCATGTCTTTTACTATATAAGAGGACTGTCTAAGGGCATTTTCGATAGAGCCAAGCAGTGGGTAAGAGATTTGAATTCTGATGGTTTGTGATGGTATTCGTTCAATCACGTTTGCCACTTTTAAACCTTCGCTTGTTGAATTCGAGTAAGCTCGTATGAGTCCGCCAGCTCCAAGTTTAATTCCTCCGAAGTAACGTGTGACAATCACGAGTGTATCTTCAAGGCGTTGTTTTTTTAAGACTTCTAGAATAGGAACACCTGCAGTCCCTGTCGGCTCTCCATCATCACTTGCTTTTTGAATCGCTTGGTTTTCTCCTATGGTATAAGCAAAGCAATTATGTGTGGCTTTCCAATGTTCTTTTCGAATTCTCTCAATACACGCTTTTGCTTCGTCTTCTGACGCTACAGGAAAGATATGAGAGATGAAACGAGATTTTTGTATGTCAATTTCATGAATGGCTTCTTCTTTTATGGTTTTATACTGTCTAACTTCGACCATGATATCCTCCATAAGATGATAAAAATATGTCATATATACTATAGATTATCATAGATAGACGATGAGTGTCTTGTGATGGTATGATCAAGTTATATACCTGTAGTGAATTTGTAATAAACGTAATGCCTTTTTTCGTTTAAAATAGAAGTAGTGTTGTTTGTATTTTTTTTAATATTTGATGCTCTTATAGAAAAATAAGTCAAATAGTGCTCATTGCTGCGGTCATTTTTTTCATATGATTCTGACTGATCAATGAATCGTTTAAAATAGAGAGTTAGACCTATGCACAGTTAGGTAAAAAGGTTCTAGTCCTTATATCTCTTGCTAGATTAAAGTAATGTTAGGGGAATGTTTATGTCACGAAACCATGAGGCATCTCTACCATTAGATGCGGAACATCTCGATCAAATCATTGATAAAATGGTTTACGCTGTTGAAGATAGCAAAACTCAAATATTTGAAATTGGTGAACAGTCTCGTGAAGAACACGACGCTCTCGTTAAGGAATTAGAGGTCATTAAACATCAAGTCCATGACGTCATTGATCGTTATGATACTCTTGAAAGAGATGCGAGATTAGCAAGAGGTCACCTGGCTAAAGTGAGTAGTCATTTTAATACTTATCAAGAAGCAGATATTAGAGCAGCTTACGAACGAGCAAACAGCATCCAAGTGGAACTATCCATCGTCCAAGAAATGGAACGTCAATTAAAAATCAGGCGAAATGATATTGAAAGACGGATTACGAAGTTAAAAGCAACAGTGGATAAAGCTGATAAGTTAGTTGGACAAGTCTCCGTGGTCTTAAATTACTTAACCGGTGATTTGCAAAAAATGGGAGAAATGATTGAGAGTGCGAAGGAAAAACAAGCATTCGGGTTGAAAATTATTGAAGCGCAGGAAGAAGAACGTAAGAGACTGTCGAGAGAAATCCATGACGGACCTGCACAAATTTTGGCACGAGTCCTAATTGGTTCGGATATCGTCGAACGTGTTCATCGTAATCAAGGACCTGAAGCATCCGCCAAAGAGTTGTTAACCTATCGTGAAATGGTACGTTCAGCCTTAGCTGAAGTCAGACGCATCATATATGATTTGAGACCAATGACGCTAGATGATCTGGGACTCATCCCAACGCTAAAAAAATACTTGAGTCAAGTCGAAAATCAATTTAAAGGTCTAAAAGTTCATTTTAATTGTATAGGTCATGAACATCGCGTATCTTCGAATATGGAAGTAGCTTTATTTCGGTTATGTCAAGAAGGGGTTCAAAATGCGTGTAAACATGCCGAAGCATCATTTATTAAAGTTATTGTTGAATTTAAAGAGAAACAAATTGTTTTATTGATCAAAGATAATGGAAAAGGGTTTGATCCTGAGCAGAGCCATACGAGTAAGTTTGGGCTCATGGGAATGAAAGAACGCGTCGAATTATTAAAAGGCAAATGGACACTAAATTCAGAGCCAAAAGTTGGAACAAGTATCATAATTAATATCCCCATTATAGAGGAGGAAGAGCATTGACCAATACGCACCCAAAAAAGACAAAAATCGCGCTAATTGACGACCACCGACTATTTCGAGAAGGGGTCAAGCGTATATTAGAAATGGAATCCGACTTCGAAGTCGTTGCTGAAGGAGACAACGGCAGTGTTGTTGAAGCTATTATAGAAGGATCAAATCCAGATGTTATCCTGATGGATATTAACATGCCAGAAATGAATGGTGTTGAAGCGACTCGTACGTTAGTCAAAAAATATCCGGATGTCAAAATTTTAATCTTATCGATTCATGACGATGAAACCTATGTCACACACGTTTTGAAATGCGGGGCACTCGGTTATCTACTTAAAGAAATGGATGCTGATTCATTAATTGAGGCTGTTAAAGTCGTTGCAGATGGCGGAGCTTACATTCATCCAAAAGTCACTCACAACCTCGTCAAAGAATTCCGTCGATTAGCGGAAAATGGGTATCAACGGGAAGCATCGGGTTTTCGAGACATTGAATATCAAAAACCTCTACATATCCTCACTCGAAGAGAATGCGAAGTCTTGCAATTAATGACAGATGGGAAAAGTAATCGCTTAATTGGCGAAGCTCTTTATATCAGTGAGAAAACCGTGAAAAATCATGTGAGTAACATTTTACAAAAAATGAATGTTGATGACCGTACCCAAGCGGTTGTACAAGCCATTAAAAAAGGTTGGGTCAAAGTCAGTTAGTCACAACGAAGATTCATATCGAACTAGTTAAAGACTTAATTAATTCCGTATACAAACGGTATGAGATGAATCATCCTCGTACGATCCTTGGTGTATAGGCACTACACCAAGGAGCCACTTGTATAGGGTAGGATTCCCCCTTTTTATTTTATTAACACCCCTAATCCCTCAGGTGACTTATCCTTTTTTCCATTATCTACGATTTTTTTTTAGAAAGGTGGCTTTCATTATTGACGAATGAGATTCAAAACCTATTATTTGGTAAAAGATTATTGTTAGATGAAATTCCTTTTTCGATTCAGGAACTCGATCAGCTACATCAAAATGGCTTAATAGAAATGGAACAAGGCATTGTTCAATGTGAGATAAAAAGACCATGGGGAAAACAGACAATCCATCGGTGTTGTCGGTGCGGTAATACGGATCAAAGACTCTTTCATTCTTACCCATGTGAAAAATGTCATCAAGAATGTACCTATTGCCGCAAATGCCTAAACATGGGCGTCGTCAAATCCTGTTCAAAACTGGTCACTTGGGTGGGCCCGCCTCCTAAGTTTCTAGAGTATACGATGCCCATTTGTAAATGGACAGGACAGCTTTCTTCCAGACAAATCGAGGCGTCAGATGGACTAGCTAAAGCGCTGATGCGTCGTGAAAATTACCTCATATGGGCTGTTTGCGGTGCGGGTAAAACGGAGCTTTTATTTCCTGCGATTGAAAAACTTCTCCAAGATGGTCGGATTATTGCCATAGCCACTCCAAGAACCGATGTTGTTCGCGAGCTTTATCCAAGATTAAAAAAAGCCTTTCCTCAAGTTAGAATGAGTGCTCACTATTCAGGAAGCCAAGATACACAAGATTCCGCCTCACTAGTGCTGACAACCACACATCAGCTTCTTCGCTTTTATCGTTACTTTGACCACATCATCATTGATGAAATTGATGCTTTCCCGTTTCATCATGATGCGATGCTGCACTTTGCGGTTAATCAAGCTTGCCGATTAAAAAGCTCTAAGGCTTATTTGTCGGCTACCCCGCCAGCTGATTTGAAGACGCCCTTTCTAAAGAATCAATTACAAGGGACTCGAATCCCCGTGAGGTTTCATGGTCACCCTTTGCCTGTTCCAAAATGCATTTGGATTGGAAATTGGAAAAGAAGATTAAAAAAATCCCGACTACCATCCTTGTTTATGAAATGGCTGATGAAAACCTCGCAATTTAACTGCCCCATTTTTATTTTTGTTCCGTCCGTTACCATTCTCAAACATCTATTTCATGCCTTAAAAGAACAAATTGATGTATCGATAGATCATGTACACGCGGAGGATCCAAATCGGCACGATAAAATTACCCGTTTTCGACAAGGTGCGACGCAGGTTTTAGTCACAACAACGATCCTAGAACGAGGCGTTACCGTGTCCCGAAGCAGGGTGGCTATCTTTGGTTCAGAGGATGCCATTTTTGATGAGGCAGCTCTTGTTCAGATGGCAGGAAGAGCCGGACGATCGCTTGAAGATCCGAAGGGCGAAGTTGTCTTTTTTCATTATGGAAAAACGCTTGAAATGATGAAGGCGATCAACCATATTAAGTCGATGAATAGAGAAGGGGGGTTCTAATTAATGAGTTTATGTATATGGTGCCAATCGATTTATGCCCATCCGCTTGATTTCCGACATTTATTGTCTGTTTCTAACCAAGTCGGCTATTGTCCACAATGCGTCGCTAAGCTAGAACAAATTCCGGCTCATCAATCGTGCCGTCTTTGCGGGCGAGATTTAACAAAATTGGATGCCATTTATATTAAAGACGGGACGTGTTTGGATTGCATGAAGTGGGAGGAAGGTCCTTTACATGGTTTGTTGGAAAAAAACTATGCCCTTTATAGTTACAATGATTTTATGAAAGAAATCATGTCAACCTTTAAGTTTAGAGGCGACGTGTTACTGGCAGTAGGTTTTAAGCCGCTTGTTCTATGGTTGTATAAACGAGTGATCAAAGAATCACCCTTAACGTGGTTTGAAAAAGCAAGATACTTATTTTTATATCAGATGGGTTGGCAGTTTAAAGAATATCCTTACGTGATCGTTCCATTACCTCTTAGTCAAGAACGTCTAAAAGAACGAGGGTACAATCAGTCTGTCGTATTAGCAGAACTTCTTCAACAACCGGTGATCCCAGCATTACAACGGAGAGAGGATGGGGGAAAACAAAGTAAAAAAGGACGAGCGGAACGATTAAATACCTTTCAAAATCCATATCGTTTGGATAGTGATTATACAGATGCCATTCGTGATAAATATATTTTATTAATCGATGATATCTATACGACAGGAACGACACTTCGACTCGCTGCGGCCGCACTGAAAGTGGCAAAACCTAAGCAAGTCATCTCCTTAACCCTTTGTCATGGATGAAGTGAAACTTCAATCAATGAGGGGTTTAGGCGAGCAGTTACCCCCACCTAGGATGCTCGTCTACACTCACGACCTTGAGGGGTGGGTCTTTACTAGCCGTTCAGGCGGGATGAAAAAACAGAGCAACATGTTATGCTCTGTTTTGAAATTTATTTTTGATAACTAATGGCTTGATGTCCCATTTGTTCCCACGCTTTGATAAATGTCTCTCGATCCGTAGATTCATTCTTTTTCCCTAAAGGATTATTAAAATAAATGTTCTCGTCATCAAAACCAGTGACTAAGACCGCATGTTCATGAAAGGTGATTTTAACGCGACCAGACGCTGTGTTCCAAGTGGCAAAGGCACTTTTAGGTAATGGTTTAAAAGAGGCATTCGTAATCACGACGACAGGTATTTTTTTTCGTAATTGATCGAGAACAGACTCAAAAGATTGACCGGTTAGGTCGATAATACCATTAGAAAGGTATCGGTTTCCGAGATGAGCAAGTGGTTTATGATAGACACCGTAGCCTGGTTGATTCATTCGGTACATATCACCAACAAACCCATCGTTCGGATTTCCATACAGTCCATTGCTTTGATAAGGGATTTTTTTGATCTGTGATGCTAGCGTCATCTTATCGGCCTTAATACCAGCGTATTGAAGCATCATGGCGAGAGAGGTGACTTCACAACCGCGTGGCAATTCAGGTTTTTGCTGAATTTGAGGCGCATCAAGTTTTATTTTATTATCGGTTAATTTACTCACTTCCGTGGAAGCTACATCCGATATAGTGGTCACTGTCGCTTTCAACTTGTTATTTATGATGGAAAATACGGAAGATCCGTCATTCAATGAATCCGTTATATATAAACGAAAGGCATATATAGCAAAAAGTAAATCAAAAATAAGAAATAGGGGTAGCCAATATTTCCGTAGAACTCTCAATGATGAAAAGGCTCCTTTCTTACAAAAAAATGAAACTCAGGACAACTTCATTTTCCTAGGTCATCTACCAGAAGTCAATCACTTAGAACGAGGTGACACATGATTGACATGATTTAACGGCAGTAAGACTCCTACCTCAAGGTCATGAGGGTAAATGAGCCCTCCTAGGCGGGGAATGAAGAAAACCCCACTGATTGAAGTTTCACTTTAAAATTTTAGGTCTATTTTCTTAAATTTACATAAATAAAGAGGAGAGAACAGAAATGGCTGAATTAGCAAATTGTAACTATTGCGGGAAATTATTCGTTAGAACGACAACAAATGTGTGCCCATCATGTCGAAGGGAACATGAACAATTATTTGATTTAGTGTATGATTTTATTCGTGATCGAGACAATCGAATGGCCTCAGTTCCAGAAATTCATGAAGCAACAGAAGTGGAAGAAAAATTAATTTATGACTGGATTAGAGAAGGTCGATTAACACCAGCTGAATTTCCTGGTTTAAAATATCCATGTAAATCATGTGGAACGATGATTCAATCAGGTCAACTATGCACGAGCTGCCAAAAGAAAATACAGACTGAATTACGAACGTTCACTGAGCAGGAGAAAAAACAACAAGAGGTACAGAAAAACAGTCGGACGTATTATACGAAGAAGTAACCATATGAACGGTAAAAAAGACTCATATAAGAGGTTGTTCAAAAAGTCACCAAATGATAAGCTGCGAATCTCGGCGTTGGCTTGTTTTTCCGGTCCTCATGTAGCAAAAATCTACATTCCGGTCCTCAAAACAGCGCCGCCTTGATCTTCTTGCTTCTAATTTGTCACCTTTTTGAACACGCATTATAAGAAAAAACTTAAGTTTATCATGATAAATAGATATAATGGCTTATAGAAAAAGGTTAAACATCGTTAGGATAGTATCCGATACTATAGATAGACAGTGAAAATAACTGCAACGTATTCATATGACTAAGTACTGAAAAATAACAGATGAAGGTCTATATAGAAAATCAAAAAGAAGTCATTAAACTATCTTAAGGATTCATTAAGGACGAGGTGAAAAAATTGAAAATCAATGGGTACCATTCGAATCCCATTAATCCATACCAACATTATTCGCAATCAACAAAAAAAGTTGAAAAAACCAAGCAACCATCACAGGTGAAAAGTGACCAAGTGAATATTTCCGATGAAGCGAAGAAGTTGCAAGGGATCAAACGTTTAGAAACAGAACGGATAACTAAAGTTAATACCATTAAAGAAAAAATTGAAAATGGAACGTATTCGATTAATACAGATGAAGTCGCAAAAAAAATGCTTTCTTATTGGAAAAGTAAATAAGAGCAGGACCATTTAGAAGTTTTAGAATGAGGAGGCGAGCCCGACATGCAGACAAGAGTAGTCAAAGCAGTGATTGAATCTTTAATTGATGTTCATGATCAATTATACGCTTTAGCTGTAACTAAACTTGAGGCGATAAAAGTGGGAGATCATCATGCTGTAAATGAACTGGTTATTCAGGAAAAACCATTGATTGAATCTTTAGCCCGTTTAGAAAGTCATCGAGAACAGTTGATCAAACAATCAGCAATAGAACTTAACATGAAGGAGCGGGTCACATTTAGTGAGTGGATTATCGAGGTATCTATGAATGAACAAGATAAAGCGATGTGGGATGCATTGCATCTAAGACTCGCTGAGAGTGTATTTAATTTAAAACAAGCCAATGATTTAAATCAAGAGATGCTAAGGCATTCGTTACAGTGGATCCGATTGAATTTAAATTTACTGCAGAAAAAGCCAAAGTTCTCAAACTATAACAAACCCAACAGGCGGTCGGCTTATCAATCAGCCCTATCTCGTATTGATTCTAGAGCTTAACCAGGAGGTACCCCATGATTTCAAGCTTTGCAAGTTTAGACATGATGCGCAGGGCACTATCCGCTCAGCAGCTCGCCATCTCAACAACTGGAAATAATATATCGAATGCCAACACAGAAGGTTATTCACGTCAGCGTGTGAATTTAACCGAATCGAATGCATTTCCATCACCTGGAGCTAATGCCCCGAATATTCCAGGCCAAATTGGAACAGGCGTTGATGCAACAACCGTACAGCGCATCCGAGATAGCTTTGCGGATGATCAATATCGAGCCCAAGCCAATAGTAACGGCTATTGGAGTGCTAAAAGCGATGCATTAAGCCAAATGGAAGACGTTATGAATGAGCCAAGTGACACCGGACTTTCAACCGTGTTAAATAACTTTTGGAATTCATTACAAGACTTGGCCTCAAATCCAAGCAATGATGGAGCAAAATCCGTGGTTCTTCAAAACGGAAAAACAGTAGCCGATACATTTAATTATTTATCCCATTCGTTAACTGATATTCAAGGCAATTTAAAAGAACAAATAGATGTCTCAAGAGATACAATTAATTCCATTGCCAGCCAAATTAATGACATCAACAAGGAAATCGGTAAGCTTGAACCCAATAGCCTCGTTGCGAACGATTTATATGATCAACGAGATAATTTAGTAGATCAGCTATCACAACTAGTCAATGTAAAAGTGACGAGAGTGGAAAGTGGAGGAAACGCTTCTCCAGTTGCAGAAGGAAAATATACAATTGAGATAACAAATAAAAGCGGACAAAGTTTTACTCCGTCTGCAACACTCGTTGATGGAAGCAATATGACGTATCACGAAATCTCGACAACTTACGGTGGAACTACGTCAAATCCAACGGTCACGGTTTCACTTAATGGTCAAACACTTCCTGGAGATCAAATGAACGGAAAACTTCAAGGATTGGTTGATAGTTATTCTAAGGATTATCCGGATATGTTAACGAATTTAGACCATATGGCGAAAACGTTCGGTGATGCGTTTAACTCTGTTTACAAAGGCAGTGCAGGATATAATGCCTCCATCGGTGATTTCTTCAGTGATACGTCATCCGCAGCGAATTTCAAAGTAAATGATAACTTAACAAAAGCGAACATTTCAGCGGGTGCTACTGGTGGAGCATCGGATGATAACTCTATTGCTCAAAAGTTATCGGATGTTCTAAAAACGGAAAAATATGACTTTGAAGGAAAAGGTCAAGAAACGACGCTTATAAGTTACCTTCAAGGGACGATCGGTGATATGGGTGTCAATGCACAACAAGCGAATCGTATGACGAGCAATACCGCTTCACTCATGCAAACTGCGAGCAACAACCGTCAATCGGTCAGCGGCGTCTCTATCGACGAAGAAATGGTCAATTTAATTCAGTATCAACACTCTTACAGTGCTGCTGCTCGTGTGATGACGACGCTGGATGAGATGCTTGATACCTTGATCAATAGAATGGGAGTGTAATAGAGCATGAGAATTACACAGGGCATGTTGAGTGGTAATATTTTGACTCAGCTCAGCAAAGGCTATGGAAAAATGGCCGACTATCAACAGCAATTAGCCAGTGGAAAGAAAATCACACGACCTTCCCAAGATCCGGTTGTCGCGGCGCTTGGTATAGGATATAGAGAAGACGCTTCAGCAGTTGAACAATATCAGCGAAATGTGACGGATGGCTATAAGTGGCTCGATAGCTCGGATAGTGCATTGTCTCAAACGGATGACGTTCTTAATCGTATTCGAGAGTTAACCGTTCAAGCGAGCAATGGCACAAATAGTGCAGACGATCGTAACAGTATTAAACAAGAAATTGATCAAATGAAACAGCAGCTTGTCACAATTGGGAATTCGCAAATTGGAGAGCGTTATATTTTTAACGGGAACAATTCAAGTGTGGCCCCTATTAGTATAGATTCATCAGGAAAAATAACGGTTAATAATGGAATGAACAATGCGCCAGTCACTATTGATGTTAATCACGGCGTTAAAATTCAGATTAATGTTGATCCACAGAGCGTTTTTAATCAAGGGCTCTTCGATGACATGGATGATCTAGAAAATGCTCTATCAGATGGAAATACGACAGGCGATCAGATAAGTGATTTTCTATCAAAGATCGATGACCATCTAAGTCATGTATCTGCAGCACAAGCAGACCTAGGAGCAAAAATGAATCGTATGGATTTAATCCAAAATCGTTTGGCCGTTCAAAAAGAAGACACTGAAAAGATCATGTCGTCAAATGAAGATGCTGACTTCGAATCGACAGTGGTTAATCTAACAACACAACAATCCGTTTATAATGCAGCTTTATCAGTTGGAGCTAAAATGATGCAGCCAACACTGGCTGATTTTATCAAATAAACTATTAAAAGTCCCATTGGATGGGGCTTTTTTACAACACAGATGTTGGTTAGAGATTGGCTATAAATAAAGAAACTTTCAACCTTAGTTCTTTACACAATGTGGTTAAATTGAGGAGTGAAAAAGTCATGAAGACGACGCCTCGTTTAGAGATGCATCAAGTTTACGGACGGATTGGTATAAGGCGACATGATGCAACGTTAGAAATAGAACAAAAAAAAGCTGTGCAATCAATTCAGCAGCCAAAAGCTGTTATGAACATTCAACGGGAACCAGCAAGGGTACTGATAGATCAGACGGAGGCTTGGCATAATCTTGATTTGAAATCTGCCCGTGTAAGAATAACAGAAGCAGCACAAGCTGGACGCCAAGCGATCTTTGAAGGAATAGCAAGACGAGCATCTGAAGGTGATGAATTAATGCATATTGAACGAGGCGGGAATCCCATTGCTGAACAAGCCATAAGACATGGTACGCAAGACCATCACTATGACACTGGACATGTTCCTTCTTCTGAAGCAGTCAAAATAAGTGGTGATGCAGGCAAACTAAAGATTGATTGGAAAACCCATGCTCCGAAAATCGATGTTGAGCTCAATCCGCCGAGATTCACATCAGAACCAGGCTTAGTACAAATCTTCATGGAGCAATACCCGTCACTTTCATTTGAAGCCAAAGGCTTATACGTTGATGAGAAAGGATAAAAAACAATGAAAATAGAAACGAAATATTTTGGTGAACAAACGATTGACGAAAACGAAATTATATCATTTCCTCAAGGCATTCCAGGATTTTTAGAAGAAAAAGCATTTATTCTTCAGCCCTTTGGCGAAGCCTTTTTTGTTTTGCAATCCATTCAGCATGCTAACATTGCCTTTGTTTTAACTTCTCCCTTCTTCTACTATAGAGACTATGAAATTGACTTACCGAATCCATTGGTTGAGCAATTAGAAATAAAAGACGCAAAAGATGCCGGCGTCTTCGTCATTGTTCATATTCATGACCCATTTAAAGATTCGACCGTTAATTTAAAAGCCCCGATCATCATTAATCAAAGGGAACAATTGGGTAAACAATATATTATTAACGATACAAAATACAGCACAAAGCAGCGCTTAGAGCCTCTTAAAGCAGGAGGAGTGAAATAATGCTGGTTCTCACACGTAAACTCGGTGAAGCAATTAAAATAGGGGATCATATAGAAATTAAGATCGTTGCTATCGACGGAGATCAAATTAAACTTGGCATTGAAGCTCCGAAAGACGTAGATATTTATCGAAAAGAAGTATACGAGGCGATTCAGGAAGAAAATAGTTTAGCTACACAAATGAATTTCCCAAATGATCTAATAAAAATGATAAAAACGATAAAAAAAGACTAAACTTCATGAAATCCTTGACGATATATAAAATGTAGCAAGTAGCAGGGACGGCCGCCCTCTCTTGTACGAAAATAGCACAAGGACGTGCGATTATAATACTCAAGGAGGAAACAACAAAATGAGAATTAATCATAACATTGCGGCATTGAACACTTATCGTCAGTTGAATAGTGCATCTGGTGCACAATCTAAATCAATGGAGAAATTATCTTCAGGTCTTCGTATTAACCGTGCTGGAGATGACGCTGCAGGTTTAGCAATCTCTGAAAAAATGCGTGGTCAAATTCGTGGATTAGACCAAGCCTCTGCAAACTCGCAAGATGGTATTTCTTTAATTCAAACAGCTGAAGGTGCTTTAAATGAAACTCACTCAATTCTTCAACGTCAACGTGAATTAGCAACTCAAGCGGCTAATGATACGAACACGGCAGAAGATCGTAAAAACATTCAAGATGAAATGGATCAATTGGGTAAAGAAATTGATCGTATTGCTGGGACAACTCAGTTCAACACAAAGAATCTACTAGATGGTTCAATGGATAAAACTACAACTGCAGGTGCTAATAAAATTTCAAACACTTCACTTAAAGGGGCAAGTGGAGTTGCAATTGCCGCAAGTACAGAAGCTTTAAACACTTTAACAGATAAAGATGGTAATAGTTTAGGTATCCAAGCAAGTGATACAGTTGAGGTGTCATATGTTAAAAACGGTACAACAACTACTGTTAATTTAGCAGGTGATGATACCATCGCTGATATTACATCAGCAGGTGACTTTGGAGCCGCAACAGTAAATGGAGGGGCTATTGAAGTTACTGCATCTGCAACTGGCGAAGCAGGGGCTATTCATGGTTTTACAGTTACTGTTAAAGATGCAAGTGGTAATGTAAGGACTGGGGCATCTAATGCATTATCTAGTTTCTCTGAAGTTACTCAGGCTACTGAAGATCATGCTGACGGTTCATCTACATTCCAAATCGGTGCTAACACTGGTCAAAACATCAACTTAGCAATTAAAGACATGGGTTCTTCAGCTCTAGGGATAAAAGACCTTAAAGTAGGTAACCAAGGTCAAGCTAACGTAGCAATCAAAGTTATTGATGAAGCAATCGCAAAAGTTTCAGCAGAACGTTCAAATCTTGGTGCTACTCAAAACCGTTTAGAACATACTATCAACAACTTGAACACTTCTAGCGAAAACTTAACTGCTGCTGAATCTCGTGTCCGTGACGTAGATTATGCTTTAGCTGCTTAAGCAGTGACAAGCACAGTCGTCCTAGCTGGTAACGGCTAGAGATCATTATCGGGTGAATTGCTGGAAACCCCTTAGAGCTTTTCTTGCCACAACGTAGTTGGAAACGACAAGCGTGATGGTTTGAAAAAAGAAAAGATTGGGCAATCAGCAACCAAGCTCCTGTCTCGAAAGAGTGGAGAAGGTTCAACGACTAGGATAGACCATCTAAAAGCTAAGCTTAAGATGATGAAATCCATAGGCGAAGCAATGGTCATCAGCATTGTGAATCCGAAGTGCCCGACCCCTACTAGATTGCTAGAGGGTGAAGATATAGTCTGGTCATTTGTGAAAGCAAATGTTCGCACGATGGCGAAAGAAATGATGGCACAAACTAAGAACTCTATTCTTTCTCAAGCAGCACAAGCAATGTTGGCTCAAGCAAACCAACAACCACAAGGAGTTTTACAACTTCTTCGTTAATATTATTAACCAAATTGGGGACCCTAGGATTATTCCTAGGGTCTTATTTTTAATTGCATTCATCCCAAAATATAGAAGAAAGCTGATCTATGGGAAACTGAGAAAAGACATTGGATCGATATTAAGAAGGCTATGTGAGATGGAAGATGTAGAAATAATATAAGCACATGCCATGCCTGATCACATACACATGTTGGTCAGAATACCATCCAAAATGTCTGTCTCATACTTCATGGGATACTTAAAAGGGAAAAGCTCTCAGATGATACATGATCGACATGGAAACTTGAAATATAACCATGGGAATCGTATATTTTGAGCAAAAGGTTACTATGTAAGTACAGTGGGATTAAACGAAAAACAGTGGCCAAATATATTTGAGAACAAGAATCAGTGGATCGTTTGCGAGACAAAATGAACAAGCGAGAATATGTAGATCCATTTAAAAAATAGGTTGGAAGTTAAACGGTTGGCGGTCAATTTAGAGGTTACTTTATGGACTTCGTTGGTAAAGTGCAATCAAAACCGCCCGTTCTACGGGCGGATAGTTATTAAGAATGTATTGAGGAGTGATTTATTGTGTATGGTGAAATAATTTCCAAATTAATTAACGGTGACAAACAAATAGTAGATGATTTTGTGCGGGCTAAATACATATGGGATAAATTCTTTGATGAAAAGGGAATAAGTACGGATGATATTTCAAATCTGTCAAGAAACTTTTTGTATCAGGACGCAGCTTTTACAGAGGAATTTGGCAATAGACTTGGTGTTAGATTATTTGTACTATCTGGTTTGTATCAATTTTATCCATTTGGTGGTAATAATGAAACTTTGGCAAAGAAATTACTACAAGGAATACAAGATAGTAGTATCAGTTCAGAGTCAAAAATGTTGTTTGTAAACTATGGAAAAGTAGAAAATTTGATTTAGAAACAGAAATAATTTTACGAAGAAAAATAAGTATATATCATAAACATTAAGGTTTGTTAATGATGTTCCTCAAAACTGTAGCTTCTCTCATCGGAGGGGAGTCCTTTTTCTATTATGGAGGATGCAGAAGGTGACTAGTCACCACCCGAATTTTACTAGGATGAAGATATAGTCTATTCTGTGACTGAAAGGAATAATCGTAAAGTAAATGAACCAACAACCACAAGGAGTTTTACACTTCTTCGTTAATATGTTTTTCTGAACGGACTTATTTAATTGAATAGGTCCATATTGCTTTTATTCAGGTTGTATGATATATTTACACCTGAATCAAAAAGGAGGATTGCGATGAAAGAAAAAAAGGTTTTACTGCGCATACCATATAATTTATATGAAAAAATAATGTCAATAAGTAAGCAACAGAAAATGTCTATTAATGCATTCGTTCTTTCTGCAATAGTTAATGCTTTGCCGGAGAATGAAAAACACCTTTATAGTAGACCCTTACGATTAATAGACAAAACAAAAATGGCGTGTGAAAATGGACAATTAAAACATCTATTTTCACTTAAAGATTTTAAACAGTGGATTTTTGAATATAACATCATTAATGACGCCACTGGAAAACCGTATTCGGATAATTCAATTAACTCATTGTTGAGTAATTCCTCCTTGGAAAATAAAGGGAAGAACAAAAATTTAAATGAAAAGATTCTCTATAGAAAAAAAATCAATAATATAAATCACTATTGGTTTGATATCTAACTCTTTGTTAACTTACAATTATGTGAAATTATCTGTTGTTTGTAGCTACAGTCCCCACCCGAATTTTGTCCAATAGATTTGGAGATTACTAGGATGAAGATATGGTCTATTCTGTAACTGTAACTGAAAGGTACAGCAGCAAAGCAAGCCAACCACCAACAAGAAGAAATTCTTCAACTTCTTCGTTAATCAAATATCAAAAAGGTCATGGGGTTTTATTCCATGGCCTTTAAAACATTTGTATGTTTATTTTGAGAATATAGATAAGCAAACCAAATACCATGGCTTTTAAAATATCCAGTTTTCTGATGAAATTCATCTAGAATTTTCAGATCATGTTGTTTTAAATTAATTTGATAACCCTTGTTTTTTATAGAATCGTTACGTACTAGATCAATATGGTTATGAAAAAATTCTTCAAAATACAGTTTGTCATCTAATTTAAGGTTAATAAAATTTAATTTCTGAAGTAAGATTCTAAGGTGACTTGATGGTTTAGTGAGCTTGATTTCTTGAGGTAATTTTAATGTTGTTCGATGTCGAAGAGGATATTCTTGTAAATCTTTAGTTGCAAGTAGAATGTCTTTTCTTTTCATGCCGTCGCATAGGTGAGGTCTAACCAAAAATAAAAAATATAGAATGGAAGGGCGATCATAAAGAATCAGACGTTTTTGGCCGTCAATAGAAAAGCGTAGGTTGAATGTTTTAATGTTTGCCGTGCCTGTCACCACCCGAATTTTGTCGAATAGATTCGGAGATTACTAGGATAAAGATATAGTCTATTCTGCTACCTATAGGTACAGTGGCAAAGCAAGCGAATCAACAACCACAAGGGGTTTTACAACTTTTTTGTTAATATCAGATTGTATGGCAGGGACTCAAGTTTTGCTGGGGTCCCTTTCTTTTTGTCTGTTTGATGCTTAATATAAAAACAAGAGGTATAAAATGATTGCTGATTTTTCGGAGTTTACATGGTTTTGCAATAACTCTGAGTTGATAAAGATATCATCTCGCGCCGTTCTAGTAGCACCAGTCTTTCTATCATTTATAGAAGAGGGCAAAATAGAGCAGCGGTATGATGTAGGAATAGAGTTTTCAGGATAACCCTTATTTATACAATTCAAATTAAGCGAATATATGATAAAATAGTGGCTCCAAGGAGTGGGGTGTTTATAATGCACCATATTATCGTTTTGCTATTCGTCCTCCATTAAAGTCAAATCAATATAACCTCCTTTTTTAACTAAAGCTAAGTTAAAGGCATAAAAAGGTGTGAAAAGGTATGTAAAGGTATGTTTTAGGTTTAAAAATAGGGGTATTTAGGTTAAAATATAAACATTAAGGTATATAAGGAGGGGAAGACTTTGGTAAAACTCCGTTCAAATGAAGTTTTTAAACCGGGCACATTTCCAAAATATACGTATGTTTATAGGAAGTCATCGGATTTTGGTTTTACATATGAGTTGCGTTTAAAACAGGCCCTCAATACTCCCGGATATTTAACATCTATAATAGGTCCATCAAAAACGGGAAAAACCGTTTTATGTGAGAAAGTTATTGGTATTGATAATGCGGTTTCTTTAACAGGTAGTGATTTAAAACATGGTTTGGATTTTTGGGAAATCATTGCTAAAAAAGTTGGCCTGTCGATTAAAGGTGAATACTCAGAAATGATTAAGGTTAGAGGAAATGATTATACTCCAGAAGATAGATCAGTTATTAATAGAGAAGAATATATATCAAGTAAGGATAAGATCATTCAATACTTTAAAGAGAATAATCTAGTTTTAGTTTTGGATGATTTTCATTATGCTCCAGAAGAATTGCAGTTAGACATAGCTTATCAATTAAAAGATGCTATTAGAAGGGAGTTTAAAGCTGTAGTTATAGCACTCCCTCATAGAGCTGATGATGCGATAAGAAAAAATCCGGATTTGAGTGGCAGATTAAATTTAATAAATATAGAACCGTGGAAAGAAAGTGAACTAAAGGAAATCGCAGTTATTGGTTTTGAAAAACTAGGAGTCCAAATAAATAATGGTTTTGCTTCAAAGATGGCGATGGAAAGTCTTACCTCTCCACAATTAATGCAATCGATCTGTTTAAATTTATCTCTCATTATAAATATTGACGAGGATGAAAATATAAAGGAATTAAAAGATCAGGAAAAACTAGAAGAAAGTTATCGTTTCACAACTATAAATCTACCATATAAAGAAGTTGTTAAAAAATTAGAAGCAGGTCCATACACACGGGGACAAAAAAGAAAAAGATACGAGTTGGCAAATACAAATGGGGAGAAAGTAGATATTTATAGTCTTTTACTAAAAGCAATAGCTCAGGATCCTCCTATAATAAGTATCTCTTTAGAGGAAATAAAACAAAGAGTAGATCAATTAACACTGATATCACAGGAAAGAATAGATAGAAAAAAAATTAGAGATGCTCTTCAAAAAATTCATGATATTATGTTATCAAGTGAATCCATTTACCAAGTTTTTGAATGGAAGGATAATCAAATCTATATTCTAGATCCATTATTTCTATTTTATTTAAGATGGAGAGCTAATTAAATAGATATTCAATAGAGTGGAAGGGGCCGTGTATATGTCTATAACGAACCTAAATAAATCCCCTAAAATAGCCATACAGGAAATAAATAAAAAAATTAATGACTTAGAAAAGGTTATAAAGCTATACGAGCAGAACAAAGGGAATCTTAGTATATTTGAGGATTGGAAAAGTGATGTAAGAAATACATTGGACCAAATGTTTTCTGAAAAGTCAATAGGCAAAGATTTTTTACGTGAGACAAATGTATTTGTCAATAAATTTTCTGAAACAGACACTAGTAATAAAGTCAACAATGCCTTTAAAAAAGCAATGGTTTTTTTGGAGAATCTAAAATCTAATATTGAGTCAGGAATTTATCTTTCAGAAATAAATGGTGATTCTATAGATAGAACTTTGGCTATTATCATTATTAGAAGAATTTTGCTAAACTTTTATGTACATATAAAGGCTATGTATCAGAATGATGTTCACGGAAACGGTAAAATTAAAAAAGATGATTTAGATAAAATTAGAATCGGGAACGAATATGATGTTCAACGAATATTGTATTCTTTAATCAAACCAATATTTCCATATACAAGATTAGAGGTATTTGATGATGTTGGTTATAATTCGGTAAGGTACGATATTATATTGGAGGAATATGGGATAGTAATCGAGGTTAAGTGTACAAGACCAAGTATGACTGAACGTAAAATAACAGAAGAATTAGGTGCAGATTCATTTCACTATAAAGCCGATCACCTTTTCTTATTTGTTTTTGATAAAGAGAAAATAATTAAAGATCCTAAAGTCTTTGAAAGAGCATTTAATCGAAAAAAGAACGACTTTGGTAAAGAACTAGAAACAATCGTTATTCAAGAAGTTACTTTTTGAGTGTCCTCAAATAAAATGGTGTGTAAAGAGCCTAAATTGTGTGATAGGCTCTTTTTAAATTTATTTTTATGCCTCACTTTGTAGTGATTCACGCCTTTGTTCAACTATTAAGCCATACACGTATCGATGGTTAAAATACAATGGAAAAATTATCTTTAGGTCTTCGTATTCGAAATCAGTAACAATAATAGTTTTTAAAACTCTTTTCAATATCTTTCTAAACAATCTTATTCATAATCCGATATAAATATTAGATAATTTTTGACTCTAAGGGGGTCCCATACATATGGACGTGAATCTTAATCATTTAAGGGACACGTCACCAACATTACAGCAGGGCATGGACAACACGATTGATAAGGTGACGAATGAGGAACTTCTTAATCAATCAAAGAAACAAGACAAAATAAGTTTTAACAAAAAAGATCTGACTCGACTCGTAGATGAGGCAAATAGCTTGCTTGATCCCCAGTTTACGGAGATTCGTTATGTTTTACATGAAAAACTGAATGAATATTACGTTAAGGTAGAGGATACGAAGACACATAAGGTCATTCGCGAGATTCCACCTAAAAAGTTTCTAGATATGTATGCTTCAATAGCGGAGAAACTTGGTCTAATAGTGAATAAAAGTGTTTAAGCATTAGATATACGTTGAAATAAGAGGTGTGATGACGATGGCAGATAGCTCAAGCATTTCAGGAGGTATGTTTACGAGTAGTACCATGCGTATTGGTGGCCTTGCGAGTGGAATGGACATTGATGGTATGGTTAATAAGATGATGACCGCTCAATCCGTGCCTCTTGATAAAATGAAACAGAAACTGCAATATTTAGAGTGGCAGCGTGACGATTATCGTAGTATGAACACGTTGCTTAATGATTTGAAAACAACAAATTTTAATATGAAATTGCAGGGGACATTTTTAAACAAGACAGCAACGTCTTCAGATGATTCAAAGGTTACTGCAGTAGCAGGTACAACAGCTGGAAATGCTACCTATAAAGTTGATATTACGAACGTAGCAACTTCAGCTCATAATATGAGTAATGGAGTCATTGTTAAATTAGATGCTAATTTTGATTCAACCAAAAGTCTTAAAGACCAAAAAGGAAATTTGACAGATTCATCAACTATACCAGATAGCGGTACTATAGATTTTACAATCAACACATATGATAATAATGGAAATCAAATTTCTAAAACCTTTAGTTTCGATTCAAGTACCTCATTAGATGGTATTCTTTCTAGTATATCAAATTCTGAATTAGGTGTGAGTGCTTTTTATGACTCAGTTTCTCAAAAAGTATCTATAACTAGAACAGCGACAGGTGATATGAATAAGGGGACCGCTCTAGACGGTCATTCAGAAATAGAATTTAGTGGAGCTTTTTTGACCGATACATTGAATTTAAATCAAACAAGTGAACAGGACGGAATTGACGCAGAATTTGTGCTAAATGGATTATCAACTTCAAGCCATACAAATAGTGTAACACTTGGCAATGTGACATTTAATTTGAAAAACACAGGATCTGCTACTATTAGTGTATCCAATAACACAGATGCCACTTTCGATAACATTAAATCTTTCGTCGATAAATACAATGACACCATCCAAAAAATCAACGATAAAATTGACGAGACAAAAAATAGAGACTATCCACCTTTGACTGATGCTCAAAAAGAGCAAATGAAAGATTCTGAGATAACAGCTTGGACGGATAAAGCGAAAAGCGGCACATTAAGTAATGATAGTCTTTTGTCTGGTGTATTGAACCAAATGCGGACCGATCTCTATAGCAGTGTAAGTAGTGTTACAGATTCGGATTATAATCAATTAGCAACGATTGGGATAACAACAAGTTCCGATTATTTAGAACATGGGAAGCTCGTACTTGATGAGACAAAGTTAAAACAAGCCATTGCAGAGAATCCAGACGCAGTCATGCAATTGTTCACAAATAAAGGAACAGAAGATGATTATGCGTCGCAAGGCTTAGCTCAACGATTGGATAAATCGATCAACGACGCATTTAAACAAATTCAACAAAAAGCAGGATCAGTAGGCAGTACTAATGCCACATTTTTAATGGGCAAGAGCTTCGATGATCTAAATGATCAAATCTCCGCCATGACGGACCGCTTAACAGACATTGAAAATCGCTATTATAAACAGTTTACGGCCATGGAACAAGCCATCCAAAATGCTAACCAGCAATCCATGAGTCTGACTAATTTGCTAGGACAGTAAGCGAGAAAGGAAATGTTTAATTATGTCAATAAATCCGTACCAAAAATACCAACAAAACTCTGTGATGACAGCATCACCTGGCGAACTGACCTTAATGCTTTATGAAGGTTGCTTGAAATTTATCAAGCAGGGTCGAGAGGCAATTAAGAATCAAGATAGATCAACTCAGAATACAGTTCTACAAAAAGCACAAACGATTATTAATGAATTGATAGTAACATTAGATCGTAAGCAACCGATATCCGATGAAATGCTACCATTATATGATTATATTAACCGTAGATTAATAGAGGCAAATATTAAAAACGATCCCACCATTTTAGATGAAGCCGAAGAACTTGTCACGAATTTCCGTGATGCTTGGCGTGAAGTCATCAAAATCACACGCAAAAAACAACCTCAAAAACAAACAGGACTTGCTTAATGGACGCTGTTGAAAAAATCTATGAATTAACGATGGCGTTGCAACAATCAATCTCTGAGTATCATAAAGAGGCTCGAGATGAAACGATAGAGCAAATTCAATCTCTCTTAGCTGAACGGGGAGAATGGATGAAGAAGTTACCACCGTCTTATTCTACAGAACAAAAAGCTCTAGGTAAAAAGATTGTTGAATTGAACCAAGTGATTGATCCCGGGTTAAAGTCTATTTGCAATGATATAAGAAATGATCTTATAATGCTCAAAAGGAAACGAAAAACTTCCCATCGTTACCGAAATCCTTATCAAGGTCCACCCGTGGATGGGATGTTTTTAGATAAAAAGGAGTAAAATTGTACATGATTATAACCGAAGAATCTGTTACTTTTTTTCGTGATTATTTAGCATTGTTAGATACGATGGAAGAAGCGTTTGACTATATTTTATCTAAAGAGATGATGGAGCAGCCTGATGCCATGGTAAAGATGCTACCGAACATTATTTCTGGGTGGGATCAAATTAATAAGTCACACCGATTGATTCTTGAAAACTATAGTCAAAATGAAGCTATTTTAAAATGCGTTAATCACTATTATCGTAAGGTGTCAAAATACGAATCGGATGTTCTAGTAGAATTGAATATCTTTTCAACAGAGCTACTAGCGAAAATGAGTCAGGCATTCTCAAACTGGAGAAAGGAAGCTGACTCGACGTTCATTTCATTTGTTGCTCAATAAGTTGCTCAATAAATGGAAAGTCTTCTCTATAGAAGGCTTTCTATTTAACTAAAACCGTGAAAACGTTTACAACGATTCGATGGGATGTTATAATACAGACATAATCAAAGGTCAAGCAGTTACCATTAATTCAGGTCTTTGATTACATAGTTAGAAAATTTAATTTTTTTATTGTTTTTAGGAAGGATATTTGCAATGTTTAACGAATATTGTAAGTAACCGAAAGGAGGAGTTACAAATGAATTTTAACATTCGTGGTGAAAATATCGAGGTAACATCCGCTCTCAAGGACTATGCAGAGAAAAAGATTAGCAAGTTAGACAGATATTTTGACTCCCCACCTGTTTCTGAAGTCAGAGTGAATATGCGTGTACACAATAATGATCAAGTCATTGAAGTGACCATTCCGATGCAGGGATTATTACTCCGAGCAGAGGAATCTAACACAGACCTGTATGCCGCTATTGATTCGGTTGTATCAAAACTTGAACGACAAACGAAAAAATATAAAACGAAGGTTAATCGCAAAAGTAGAAATCTGAGCAAGGATGCCCAGTTAAATGCTTTTAATTCTATGACGGCTACAACAGTTGCGGTTAAAGAAGAAGTGAGGGATTCTGCTTTTGAGGTTGTACGTAATAAACGGTTTAATTTAAAACCGATGGATGCTGAAGAAGCCATTTTACAAATGAACATGCTTGGCCATAACTTCTTTGTTTTTACCAATGCGGAGACGAATGAAACGAGCGTGGTTTATAAACGAAAAGATGGGAAGTATGGGTTAATTGATACAGAATGATCTAATTGAATATATAGGAATAACCACCTGAGTAGTTTCAGGTGGTTATTTTAGTGCGCCATAAATAAAACAACGGGCACGAACATTGTCTTTGTTTAGAATTTGTTTTGTAACAGCTGTAACAGCATGGTGTTACAAAGGTATGTAACAATTTTTTTATAAAAGATACACATATATAAGAATCAAAAGTTGTCCACAATAGGGCGTTGCGATATAATGATATAATGTTACACTAGTACTATGGGGAATTTTTATTTACAAATTTACATGTAACACACAGAAACACCTAATTAATTACAGAAAAATATTGCCATTGAAAAATGTTTAATTTTATATGCAAAGAATGAGGTGTATTAAGCATGTTAGGATTGCTTAAAAAAGTTTTAGGTGATACAGGTCTAAAAAAATTAAATAAAATTGAGAAAATAGCTCATCAAATAGATGCTTTAGCTGATGACACGAAAAAACTAAGTGATGATGAGTTAAAGCAAAAAACGGAAGAATTTAAAGGACGATTAGAAGCCGGCGAGACATTAGATGACATTCTTGTGGAAGCTTTTGCTGTTGTTCGAGAAGCTTCGACTCGTGTTCTTGGTATGACCCCATTTTTCGTTCAACTAATTGGTGGTATTGCCTTACACAAAGGGAACATTGCCGAGATGAAAACAGGTGAAGGTAAAACCCTCGTGGCAACGATGCCCCTTTATTTAAATGCCCTCGCAGGTCAAGGCGTTCATTTGATTACAGTCAATGATTACTTGGCTTCCACCCATGCTGAACAAATGGGAGCTCTCTTTAATTTCTTAGGATTATCCGTTGGACTTAACGTTCCAGGTATGAATGAAGAAGAAAAACGTGCTGCTTATGCAGCCGACATCACGTATGGAACAAATAGTGAGTTTGGTTTCGATTACTTGCGGGATAATATGGTGCTTTATAAAGAAGAAATGGTGCAACGCCCATTGAACTTTGCCATTATTGATGAAGTTGACTCTATCTTAATTGATGAAGCAAGAACACCACTCATTATTTCTGGTAATGCTGAAAAATCAACGATGCTCTATACACAAGCGAATCAATTTGCTCGTTTGTTAACTGAGAAAGAAGATTATACGGTTGACTTAAAAACGAAATCGGTTCAATTGACTGAAGAAGGTATGACAAAAGCTGAGAACTTTTTCAAAATTGATAACCTATATGATTATGGAAATGTTCAAATCAATCACCATGTGCACCAAGCGTTAAAAGCACATGCGATCATGCACTTGGATACAGATTATGTTGTAAAAGATGGCGAGATCGTCATCGTTGACCAATTTACTGGTCGTTTGATGTCTGGTCGTCGTTACAGTGAAGGTCTTCACCAGGCGATTGAAGCTAAAGAAGGACTTCAAATTCAACGTGAAAGTAAGACACTCGCAACAATTACTCTGCAAAACTACTTCAGAATGTATCATAAGTTGGCAGGTATGACAGGTACAGCGAAAACTGAAGAAGAAGAATTCCAAAGCATTTACAACATGGATGTTATTGTGATCCCAACCAACCGTCCTGTTGTACGTGATGATCGTCCTGATTTAATTTACAAAACGATGGACGGAAAATTCAAAGCGGTTGTGGAAGAAATTGTTCAAGCCTACCACCGAGGTCAACCAGTCCTTGTTGGTACGGTAGCTGTTGAAACTTCCGAATTGATTTCTAAAATGTTAAAACGTAAAGGCATTCCGCATAATGTCTTGAATGCGAAAAATCATGCGCGCGAAGCTGAAATTGTTGAGAATGCGGGTCAGGTGGGTGCCGTAACGATAGCGACCAACATGGCTGGTCGTGGTACGGACATTAAACTTGGCGAGGGAGTTAAAGAACTCGGCGGATTATTTATTATTGGTACAGAACGTCATGAATCTCGCCGGATTGATAATCAGCTTCGAGGTCGTGCAGGACGTCAAGGGGACCCGGGTGTTTCTCGTTTCTATTTATCACTGGAAGATGAGTTAATGCGTCGTTTTGGTTCAGAACGTATGGCTGGAATGATGGAAAAACTCGGTATGGCGGACGATCAACCGATTGAAAGTAAACTCGTCAGTCGATCTGTTGAAGCCGCTCAAAAACGTGTTGAAGGAAATAACTTCGATGCCCGTAAACAATTGCTTCAATTTGATGATGTGATGCGTCAACAACGTGAAATTATTTATAAACAACGGGCGGAAGTATTAGAATCTGAAAATATTCGTCCGGATATCGAAGCGATGATCCATCGTATTATCGAAGCCCATGTAAATGCTCATACGCCAAATAACCAAGTTCCTGAAGAATGGGATCTTCAAGCAATTGTGGATTATATTAATGCCCAGCTCTTTGATGAAGGAACGGTATCAATAGAAGATCTTCAAGGAAAAGATCCTGAAGAGATGGTTGAATTCCTTGAAGCAAAAGCAATCGAAAGCTATGATGAAAAAGAAGAACGCTTCACACCGGAACGTATGCGTGAATTCGAACGTGTGATCATGCTTCGTGCTGTTGATACAAAATGGATGGATCACATTGATGCCATGGAACAGCTACGTGAAGGGATTCACCTTCGTGCTTATGGTCAAATCGATCCATTCCAAGAGTACAATTTCGAAGGCTTCAAAATGTTTGAAGAAATGGTCGCTTCAATTGAAGAAGAAGTGGTCAATTATTTGATGCGTGCAGAAATTGAAGAAGAGCAGCATATTGAACGTGAGAAAGTAGCTGAGGGCCAAGCAGTGGATCCAAATGCAGATCCAGAGACATCTAAAAAAGTGCTTCCTTTTGTAAAAAAGAATAAAATTGGTCGTAATGACCCATGCCCTTGTGGAAGCGGAAAAAAATATAAAAACTGTCATGGAAAGTAGGCACGGATAATGGAATTACCTGAAATTAAGCATGAATTAACGGAGATGGAATCTCGTCTCCAAGAATTTAGGGGGTCTCTTTGACCTGGAAAGTAAACAGGCCAGGATCGCTGAATTAGAAGAAAAAATGACCATGCCCGGTTTTTGGGATGATCAAAATAGTGCACAAAAAGTTATAGATGAAACAAATGCGTTGAAAGAAAAAGTTGATGCATTTAAAAAACTTGAAACGGACTATGAAGATTTAGCTGTTACGTATGAATTAGTTAAAGAAGAAGCCGATGCTGATTTGAAAGCATCACTTGATGAATCGATTGAAGATGTCATCAAAGCTTTTAATAACTATGAAACCACATTACTACTAAGTGGTCCACACGATCAAAATAATGCAATATTAGAGCTTCATCCTGGTGCCGGTGGAACCGAATCTCAAGACTGGGCGTCCATGCTTCTCCGTATGTATACACGTTGGGCTGAAAGAAAAGGCTTCTCAGTTGAAACACTGGATTATTTACCGGGTGATGAAGCAGGTGTTAAAAGTGTGACGTTAATGATTAAAGGCCACAATGCCTATGGTTACTTGAAGGCTGAAAAAGGGGTTCATCGTCTCGTACGTATTTCACCATTTGATTCTTCAGGACGCCGACATACCTCCTTTGTATCATGTGATGTCTTACCTGAAATGGATGACGATGT
Organism: Terrilactibacillus tamarindi; assembly: GCF_009718825.1. Classification (GTDB taxonomy): domain Bacteria; phylum Bacillota; class Bacilli; order Bacillales; family Sporolactobacillaceae; genus Terrilactibacillus; species Terrilactibacillus tamarindi. Next base: position 75,840 of record NZ_WNHB01000007.1, read on the forward strand.
GGATGTTGAAATCAGACCTGAAGACTTGCGAGTTGATACGTATCGAGCAAGTGGAGCTGGTGGACAGCACGTCAATAAAACAGACTCTGCGATTCGGATGACACATATCCCAACGGGCACGGTTGTTACGTGTCAGAACCAGCGTTCACAACTTCAGAACCGTGAACAAGCGATGAAAATGATGAAAGCCAAACTCTATCAACTCGAACTCGAAAAACAACAAGCTGAACTTGACGCGATTCGAGGCGAACAAAAAGAAATTGGCTGGGGCAGTCAAATTCGTTCCTATGTCTTCCACCCATATTCAATGGTAAAAGATCATCGTACAAATGTTGAAGTTGGAAATACGCAAAGTGTCATGGACGGAGATCTAGATGGCTTCATCGATGCTTTCTTGAGACTAAGTATTTAAATAGGATGTGTACCATGGTCATATCATGGTACACTTTTTTTGCGTTTGGTACTCAAGGTAACATCATCGCAGTTGATCCCTTGAGTCCCTTAATAACCGAGGGGGCACCTCAATTACCGAAGGAAGTGCCTCAATAACCGAGGAAGCGCCTCAATACACAAAGGAAGCACCTCAATAACCAAGGAAAGAGGCTCAATACACGAAGGAAGCGGCTCAATCCACGAGGAAAGCACCTCAATACACGAGGGAAGCGCCTCAATAACCGAGGAAAGCGGCTCAATCCACGAGGAAAGCGCCTCAATACACGAAGGAAGTCCCTCAATTCTTCAAGACCAGTATCTAAATAAGAAAAGAAAGTGAGTCACTGATGAACATGAAATCAAGAAACAGAAGTGAAATGTTAAGAAACCCAATCTGGGGCACTGTTATAGATTTTATCTATGTCCTTATTGGATCCTCTTTGATCGCTATAGCATTTAATCTTTTTTTAGTTCCAAATAAAATTGCCTCAGGTGGGGTCAGTGGAATCAGTACGATTTTATACTGGAAATTAGGACTTGAGCCTTCTTATGTTCAGTGGGCTTTAAATATTCCCCTTTTTATAGCGGGCGTGTTGATTTTGGGAAAAAGTTTCGGATATGTGAACTTTGCATTAAAAACCATTGTTGGAACGATTTTTTTGCCGTTTGTGGTCTTTTTAACGTCAGGGTTAGACGCAGCAACGGTAAATCCCATCCTTGGTGCGATTTTTGGTGGCGTTGGAGTCGGGCTTGGTCTTGGCTTTGTTTTTCGTGGTAAGGGATCGACAGGTGGAACCGATTTGTTAGCTCAGATCATTCATAAATTTACCGGCTTACAGCTCGGTATGTGTGTAGTCCTCATTGATGGTTTAATTGTGGTTAGTTCTGCTTTTACCTTATCTTTAGAAAGTGCCCTTTATGCTCTTATCAGTATGTATCTAACGGGTAAAGTTATCGATATTGTACAGCTTGGTATCAGCAACTCGAAGTTAGCGCTTATTATTTCTGAACATCAAGATACGTTAAAACAAGCGATATTCGAAGAAGTAGATCGTGGTGTAACTCAAATGGAGGGCCGCGGTGGTTATACTGACGATGACCGGCCAGTTTTAATGGTTGTTGTATCTCAAAATGAGTTAACTCGTTTGAAACAACTTGTGAAAAGAATCGATCCAAAGGCCTTTCTGATCGTGTCGAATGCTACAGAAGTCTTTGGAGAAGGGTTTCGCAGACACGGTTAACATCTCGATATATAACCCACATGAGCTTAATTGGTTCAGACTTTCAATCAGTCGGAATGAAGAAAAACCCCACTGAAAATTTTCGCTTTAGTACTTTTACATTAAATTTCCATTAAGTGACGGTCATTTTTACTTTTGACGGTCACTTTTTTAACCGAAAAACGCCATTTTATGAAATAAAAATGTAATAAATCTCTGTCTCAATTTGTCGCTTATCGATGTTATAATAAGAATAACGTCGATTTAAAATTTATATAAAAACCACTAAGTCTTGAATATAACTCCTAGTCATCTTCCAGTTGGATAAAATAAAATTCCTATAATTTCTGAAGTTATAATATGCCGTACATAGCCCGATGAATAAAATTGTGTCATAAATGTCGAAGGAAGTGAACCTATGTTAGATTTTAAAAATGTATGGAAGTCTTACAAAAATGGTGTCATGGCCGTTAATGGTATAGACCTTCATATTAATAAAGGTGAATTTGTGTATATTGTTGGGCCAAGCGGGGCAGGAAAATCCACTTTTATTAAACTGATGTATCGTGAAATTGTGCCAACAAAAGGGGAAATTCTCATTGATGGTGTGAATCTTGCGAAAATAAAACAACGTCAAGTGCCAAAACTTAGAAGGAAAATTGGTGTGGTTTTTCAGGACTACAAACTATTACCTAAACTCACAGTCTATGAAAATGTCGCTTTTGCTCTCGAAGTAATAGAAGAACATCCTAAAGTCATTAAAAAACGTGTGATGGAAGTTTTAGATCTTGTGAAATTAAAACACAAAGCGAGATCATTGCCTACAGAACTTTCTGGTGGTGAACAACAACGTGTTTCTATTGCTCGGTCAATCTGTAATAACCCATCAGTAGTTATAGCGGATGAACCAACAGGAAACTTAGACCCAGACAGTGCATGGTCAATTATGGAAATTTTTGATCGAATTAATGACAATGGAACGACAGTGGTCATGGCAACTCACAACAGAGATATCGTGAACAATATGAAAAGACGCGTTATTGCCATTGAAGGCGGCATGATTGTTCGTGATGAGCAGAGAGGTGATTACGGATATGAAGCTTAGAACACTTGGCAGACATGCTCGTGAAAGTTTGAAGAACCTTGGACGAAATGGCTGGATGACATTTGCCTCAATAAGTGCAGTCGCTGTTGCACTTGTATTAGTCGGTTTGTTTTTATCCGTCATGATGAACTTAAATAAGATTGCAGGCGAGATAGAGAGTAATGTAGAAGTTCGAGTGTACATCGATCGGACAGCCACGCAGGCACAGCAAGATCAATTAAAACAAAGTTTAAAGAGTATTGGTCATGTTCAATCGATCGCCTATCAATCTCGTGAAAAAGGATTAAAGAACTTAATAAATAGTTTAGGTGAGGGTAATGATCAGAGTGCTTTTAGCTCTGTTAAAAATGAAAATCCATTACCTGATGCCTTTATCTTAAAAACAGAGAAACCAGAACAGACCATAACAGTCGCAAATCAAGTTAAAACTTTACCCTATGTTTATAAAGTGAATTACGGTAAAGGAACCGTTGAAAAACTATTTAAAACGGTCAGAATCTCACGTAATGTCGGGATTGTCTTGATTATCGGGCTTCTCTTTACTTCCATATTCCTTATTGCTAATACGATTAAACTTACCATTGTTGCTCGTAGAAGAGAAATTGAGATTATGAAATTAGTAGGGGCGACAAATGCCTTTGTTCGTTGGCCATATTTTCTTGAAGGATTGTTAATTGGTGTCATTGGTTCTATTATTCCGATCATTTTAGTCAATGTGGGCTACAAAGCCGTTTATGAAAAATTTAGTGACGCTGGAACCTATTCGACTTTCTTTATTAAGCTTATTCCTTATCCAACTATGGCCTTGTATTTAAGTCTGTTGCTCGTTGTTATTGGTGCAGGAATTGGTGTTTGGGGAAGTGTCACTTCGATTCGTAAGTTCTTGAGAGTATGACTGATTCGTGGAAAAAGAATAAACGGAGACGGCCTTATGGGCCTCTTCATTTTATTATGAGAGGGGAAGTATGAGTGAAATTTCGTTATGTTCGTAAAGTAGCAACTTTAGGTCTTGCGCTTTCGCTGACTGTTGGTTACACACAGAGTATCGCGTCTGCAGAATCTAAAGCCAATCTAGAAAATAAACTCGATAATATTAAAAACCAGCAAAGCAATAATCAAGAAAAAATAGATTCATCTAAAGAAAAACTTTCAGAGAATAATAAAAAACAAAATTCTTTGATACATAAATTAGACGAATCGCAAAAGAAGATTGATTCAATAAATAAAAACATACAAGGAAAAGAACAGGACATTGATGCAGAAAAGCAAAAAATAAAAAAATTAGAAGACGAAATTAAAGTCATTACAAAGCGCATTAATGAGAGAAATGAGTTTTTAAAGAAACGTATTCGTTCAATGTACATAAATGGCGGTTCTGTTAACTATATTGAAGTGATTATGGGTTCAAATAGTTTTGGTAACTTTTTAGATCGTGTGTTAGCATTAAATTTAATTGCTGAACAAGATCGGCAAATTCTCACAGACCAACAAAATGATAAAAAGAAACAAGAATCAAAAAAACAAGCTTATCAAAAAGAGTTAACGTCTCTAGAAGATAATCTAGCAAACTTAAAAACTTTAAAAGCTAATCTAGATGAAGAGAAGCAAAATCAGAAAAAACTTCTCACTCAATTGAAAGCGGAAGAAAATGACATTCATGATGATATTATGGATAAACAAGAGCAGGAAAAAGTTCTTCAATCTCAGCAAAGTATTATTAAAAATCAGTTGGCGGCTTTAGTCAAGGAAGAAGAAGCAAAGAAAAAAGCAGAAGCTGAACGTCAAGCAAAAGAAAGAGCAGCTGTGGAAGCGGCGAAGAGTGCTAAACAATCAACAGCTAGCCACTCTTCTTCACCATCGATTTCACACACACAATCTCCAGCCGTTTCACATTCAGATCCTGTGCCTTCAGTCAATGCAGACTTTATTAAACCTGCTGCAGGTTATATTTCGTCAGGATTTGGTCACCGTTCTTTTGATGGAGGGTTTCACCCGGGTATAGATATTGCAAATAGTATCGGCACACCAATTCATGCCGCCGCTTCGGGTGTTGTATCAAATGCCTACCATTCATCTAGTTACGGAAATGTTGTGATGATTGCACACAGCGTTAATGGTAAAACCTATACAACCGTATACGCTCATATGACGTCTTATAGTGTTTCTACGGGACAAACGGTTTCTCAAGGTCAAGTGATTGGCTCAATGGGAAACACTGGTGAATCATTCGGATCACACTTACACTTTGAACTTTACATTGGTCCTTGGACTCCGCCACCACATAATGGTTCCGTCAATCCATTAAATTATATTCACTAAATCCACATATTAGGACAAACTGGGTCATATAGTGTATTATCTAACCATAGAGTTAAGGAACTTAACGGCATCGCATCATTTGGTGCGATGCTGTTTCTTCAAGGAGTGTCAACTAGATGAAAAAATTTAATGGAAAAATTGTTGCGTTACTGGTCGTTATCGCTCTTGTTGTCGGAGCTGCGGCATCCTATTTTGTTACGAGTACGACGATGAAACATAGTCAAGCCGTCGTAAACGTGGACAGTACGTCACAGACGAGTAGTGAAGCTAAAAAAATCAATGTCATCCATGATTTAATTGAAAAAAGCTACTATAAGAAAGTGAGTAGCGACAAACTTTATGATGGAGCCATTAAAGGTATGATCGAAGCCTTGGGTGATCCATTCTCGAGTTATATGGATGCGAAAACAGCAAGTAGTTTCAATGAATCATTATCTTCTTCATTTGAAGGAATCGGCGCTGAGGTTCAAATGGTTGGAGATCGTGTTACGATCGTGTCACCGATTAAGGGTTCTCCAGCTGAAAAAGCGGGCCTAAGGCCGAATGATCAAATTCTAACGATTAATGGGAAATCAACCAGTGGATTGTCTCTTGATCAAGCCGTCAATAAGATTAAAGGTCCAAGTGGAACCGTCGTTAAATTGGAAGTTAAACGTTCAGGGAGCACGAATACAGTCGCCTTCAACATTAAACGTGGTAAGATTCCACTAACCACCGTTAATTCTAAAGTCATAAAAAATAATCAAAAGCCGATTGGTTACATCAATATTACTTCTTTCAATGAAAATACCGATAAAGAATTTAATAAATCGTTAAATGCATTGGAAGATAAGAATATTCAAGGCCTAATCATTGACGTAAGAGGAAATCCTGGTGGCTATCTTCAAGCTGTAGAAAGTATTGCTAGCCAGTTCATTACAAAAGACAAACCGATTGTTCAAGTTGAAGATCGACAGGGTAAAAGAGATCAATTCCGATCTTCATTGACTAAGAAAAAGCCTTACCCGATTGTGACACTAATTGATGAAGGAAGTGCTTCGGCTTCTGAAATTCTTGCAGGTGCAATGAGTGAAGGCGGAGGCTATCCTCTTGTGGGAATGAAATCTTTTGGTAAAGGAACTGTCCAACAAGGCATCGAGATGTCTGATAAAAGTGAAGTTAAATTAACCATGTTTAAATGGTTAACACCAGATGGAAATTGGATCCATAAGAAGGGGATCCAACCAGACGTGAAAGTGAAGCAACCGGATTACTACTTTGCAAGTCCGCTCAACATAAAAAAAGGTAGCGTCATTTCATATGACCAAACAGGTACGAATGTCACTAATTTACAAAAAATGTTGATAGGTGCTGGTTTTGATCCAGGCCGAGAAGATGGATATTATAACAAATCAACTGATAATGCTGTTCGCCAATTCCAAAAGGCAAAAAATCTACCTGTCACAGGTTCGGTTAATCAGGCAACAGCGGATGCATTGCAAGCGAGTGTATTAAAAGTCATTTCAAGTGGAGATCACGATAAACAATTGAAAGCCGCTTTACGTACACTTGATAAAGAAATTAAATAGTTTAGATCAAGATCAATAAAACCTCTAAGGATTTATTGATCTTTTTTTGCTCTTAATCCTAGTGATGATTTTCAGCACAAAGATTACCCTTGGTTCGAATGTTTTAAAGACAAAATGTCGACTCCTATAATATTTTTATTCATGTTAGTCTACTGAATCTTAAGATATCTTTTAATATATCCTCTTAGATTCTACTTTTTATGGTAAAATAGAAGTTAATAGAAAGATTATGGACGATAAGCCTTACATATAAATTATCATCGTAGACGGGGAAGTGATGTTAGTGGATGTCGTTATATCAGTTATAAAAGGAATTGTGTCACTTTTAATTAATCCTATTTTTTATCTTTTATTGATTGGTCTTGTGGCTTTCGGAGTGCAAAGAGTCCGGCGTGAAAGAAGATCTTTTGGGGTAAAAGTTTATGGGATGTTTAATACGATTTTTTCAAGTATAGAAGCGAGTCTCGTCCTCGCACTTTTAAGTGCTATTTTCTTTTTAGGACTGCATATTCGTATGACTCCAGGTATGTTAGTCCTTATATCCTGTACGTATTTACTGATTATGTTGACAGGTCAGCTTCGCTTTTTGTCACCGTCTATTGGGATCGGTCTTGCTATTGTGATTGCCTACATTCTGCCAGATCTAAATACGCCTTATCTCTTTTTAAATCAGTGGATACAAGATATTCGAACGACGTCTTTACCTGAATTTGGTGTCTTTTTTCTTTTTAGCTTAGCGATTGAGTGGTTGCTGGTGATGATCCGAGGAGATGATAACACATCTCCACGGTTAATAAATAGTCATCGTGGAAAAAAGGTTGGAGCGCATGAAGCCAGTCACATGTGGATCGTTCCGCTTCTGTTTTTCATTCCGATGAGTCAGAGTCATGCGGCTTTCCACTTTTGGCCATTTGTGCCTGGTGAAAGTTTCGGTCTTCTCATTTTTCCTCTCGGGATTGGTTACCAACAGCTTATTTCGGATCGTTTGCCAAGACAAGCTGTTCAATCATCAAGTGCGTGGCTTTTTCTTACCGGACTTCTTTGTGCAATCTCGGTTATTCTAGCTAATATTTTTCATTTACCCATCCTTGTTGCTATAGCTGGCTTGTTAAGTTTCATCAGTCGATTAGGCCTTATTTTAGTTCATCATCTCCTGCACCGATATGGCTCGTATTATTTTACGGAACCAAGTGATGGTTTACGGGTAGTTGATGTTATACCACATTCATTAGCGGATCGAATGGATGTTCAAATTGGTGAAATTATCTATCGAGTCAACGGAAAAGACGTCCATTCGGAATATGCCTTTTATCAAGCTTTACAAATGAATTCGGCCTATTGTAAACTAGAGGTCATTGATCAAACAGGTGAATCACGCTTTGTCAAAGGTGCTATTCATGAAAACGATGATCATAAAATTGGTTTCTTGTTCTTGGAACCAAACAAACGTAAGCAATATATGGATCAAAAAGAAAAATCACAATTGCCTACAAATGCATAAATTAAGAATGACCTTGCTAAATCGGATTAGCAGGGTTTTCTTTCATTTTTTTGTGTCAAATTGCTATGAAAAAAATGGTGTCATCTGTATCTAAAATCATTAACAGAAATGAACATCCATCATTTATGGAATAAAAACATCGAATGTTCGTTCGTTAAATTTGATTACTATACGTACACCTGTGCTATAATTAGAGGAGATAAGTAAAACTGGAGGAAAAAGAATGGGATTTGAACTCGTTTCTTCATATCAACCGAGTGGCGATCAACCTGATGCCATTCGGAAAATTGTGGACGGAATTAAGCACAATAAGAAACATCAAACATTACTTGGAGCCACAGGTACAGGTAAAACCTTTACCATGTCCAACGTAATTCAACAGGTAAATAAACCAACACTCATTATGGCCCACAATAAAACCCTTGCTGCTCAGTTATATAATGAATTCAAAGAATTTTTCCCTAATAATGCCGTAGAATACTTTGTTAGTTATTATGATTATTACCAACCAGAAGCTTATATCCCCCAATCTGATACGTACATTGAAAAAGATGCCAGCATCAATGATGAAATAGATAAACTTAGACACTCAGCAACCAGTTCACTCTTTGAAAGAGATGACGTCATCATCATTGCGAGTGTTTCATGTATTTACGGTCTAGGTTCTCCAGAAGAGTATCGTGCGCTCGTTCTTTCCTTAAGAAAAGGAATGGAAAAAGACCGCGATCAGATGTTACGTGCTTTGGTGGATATTCAATATATGCGAAATGATATTAGTTTTGAAAGAGGAACGTTTCGTGTGCGTGGAGATGTCGTCGAGATTTTTCCTGCTTCACGAGATGAACATTGCATTCGAGTCGAATTTTTTGGTGATGAGATCGATCGAATTACAGAAATAGATGCTTTAACCGGTGAGATCGTTGGTGAACGCGATCACGTTGCCATTTATCCAGCTTCTCACTTCGTCACTCGAGAAGAAAAAATGAAAGTTGCGATTAAGCGAATTGAAAAAGAACTAAACGAACAACTCAGTAAATTAAAAGAAGAAGGAAAGCTTTTAGAAGCTCAGCGTCTTGAACAACGAACTCGGTATGATTTAGAGATGATGAACGAGATGGGCTTTTGCTCAGGTATCGAGAATTATTCAAGACACCTGACATTAAGAGAAGCAGGATCGACACCTTATACGTTACTCGATTACTTTCCAAAAGATTTTCTCATGATCATTGATGAATCACATGTAACGATACCGCAAGTTCGAGCGATGTATAATGGCGACCAAGCACGGAAGAATGTTCTTGTGGACCATGGGTTCCGATTACCATCGGCAAAAGATAACCGCCCATTGAAATTTGAAGAATTTGAAGATCATATTCATCAAATTGTCTACGTGTCAGCGACACCGGGGCCTTATGAACTTGAACATACACCAGAAGTTGTCGAACAAATTATACGACCAACAGGATTACTGGATCCGACCATTACGATAAAACCAATCGAAGGACAAATAGATGATCTAATAGAAGAAATTCAAATAAGAACAGCCCGGAATGAACGTGTACTTGTCACCACGCTGACCAAAAAAATGTCTGAAAATCTGACGGACTATTTGGAAGAAATGGGCATCAAAGTGCGGTATCTGCATTCAGAAATTAAAACGCTGGAACGGATTGATATCATTCGTGACTTACGAATAGGTACATTTGATGTTTTAGTGGGTATTAACTTATTAAGAGAAGGTTTAGACATTCCAGAGGTTTCTCTCGTTGCAATTTTGGATGCCGATAAAGAAGGCTTTTTGCGTTCGCAGCGTTCCCTTATTCAAACCATCGGGCGGGCAGCCAGAAATGCCAGCGGCCAGGTCATTATGTATGCTGATCGGATCACGGATTCTATGCGAGTGGCCATTGATGAGACTAATCGACGTCGTCACATTCAAGAGACCTATAACAAAGAACATGGTATTACACCAACGACGATTCAAAAAGCGATTCCAGATGTGATACGTGCGACACATGCCGCTGAAGAAACCGCCACTTATTCTGAAAAATCAGCTGTTAAACCACAGAAAAAATTGTCACCAACGGAGCGTAAGAAAACGATTGAACAAATTGAACATGACATGAAAGAAGCAGCTAAAGCCCTTGACTTTGAAAAAGCTGCAGAACTAAGGGATGTACTCCTGGAACTGAAAGGGGAAGGATGAGGCAGCATGGCACAAGAAAATATTATTGTTAAAGGCGCACGGGAAAACAATTTAAAAAATGTTGATATAACCATACCAAGAGATCAGCTTGTTGTACTAACCGGTCTTTCAGGTTCAGGGAAATCCTCACTTGCTTTTGACACCATTTATGCTGAAGGACAACGGCGTTACGTTGAATCGTTGTCTGCTTATGCTCGTCAATTTTTAGGACAAATGGATAAGCCTGATGTGGACGCGATAGAAGGATTGTCACCGGCGATCTCGATTGATCAAAAAACGACGAGTCGAAATCCACGTTCGACAGTTGGGACCGTGACGGAAGTTTATGATTATTTACGCTTGCTTTTTGCAAGGATCGGTCATCCCATCTGTCCAGAGCATGGCATTGAGATTACGTCTCAGACAATTGAACAGATGGTTGATCGTGTCTTGGCTTATCCAGAACGGACAAAGCTTCAGGTCCTAGCTCCTATTGTCTCAGGACGAAAAGGAGCCCACGTTAAGATCCTTGAAGACATTAAGAAAAAAGGGTACGTGCGCGTTCGCGTTGATGGAGAACTACGTGAAGTCGCTGAAGAAATTTCCCTTGAAAAAAATAAAAAACATAATATTGAAGTCGTTATTGACCGTATTGTCGTTAAGGACGGCGTTCGTTCAAGGCTTGCAGACTCACTTGAAGCGGCGACGAAACTCGCCGATGGACGTGCGATTGTCGATATCATTGGCGGAGAAGAACTCCTATTTAGTGAGCATCACTCTTGTCCCTACTGTGGATTTTCCATTGGAGAACTTGAACCTCGCTTGTTTTCTTTTAACAGTCCTTTTGGCGCTTGTCCGGATTGCGATGGACTTGGAACACGTATGGAAGTAGATTTAGATCTAGTGATCCCGGATTGGAGTAAATCGTTACACGATCACGCGATTGCTCCGTGGGAACCAACTAGCTCTCAATATTACCCTCAGCTCTTGAAATGTGTTTGCGACCACTTTGGTATTGACCAATTTGTACCCGTTGAACAATTATCAAAAGAACAAATGGACATTATTTTAAATGGGAGCCAAACGGAGCGGATTCGCTTTGAATACGTGACTGAATTTGGCGAGCATAAGAAAAGAGATATTTACTTTGAAGGCGTTATTCCGAATATTAGTCGTCGCTATAAGGAAACGGGGTCTGATTACGTTCGTGAACAGATGGAAGGTTATATGGCGTCTAAGGCTTGCCCTACGTGTAAAGGACAGCGTTTGAAAAAGGAAGCCTTATCTGTAAAAGTTGGCGGTCATAATATTAGTGAAGTGACAGCTCAGCCGATTCGTCAGTTTCAACACTTTTTTGATACGCTTCAATTATCGGAAAAAGAACGTGCGATTGCCCGTCTTGTTTTACGGGAAATTAAGGAACGTGTAGGATTTTTGATTGATGTCGGCTTGGATTACTTAACGCTTGGCCGTGCGGCAGGGACTTTGTCAGGAGGCGAAGCCCAACGTATTCGCTTAGCGACACAAGTAGGTTCTAGATTGATGGGTGTCCTGTATATCCTCGATGAGCCGTCAATTGGGCTGCATCAGCGGGATAATGACCGTCTGATTCAAACTCTCGTTAATATGAAAAACCTCGGTAATACACTTCTCGTTGTCGAACATGATGAAGACACGATGCTTGCCGCTGATCATATTATTGACATTGGACCTGGAGCGGGTGCCCATGGAGGGACCATTACAGCACAAGGCACACCTGAGGAAATAATGACTAATGAAAATTCCTTAACTGGGCAATATTTATCTGGTAAAAAATTCATTCCAGTACCTACATTGCGAAGGCAGCCTGATAAGCGGAAGTTGAAATTGAAGGGTGCTAAAGAAAATAACTTAAAGAATGTTTCGGTTGATTTTCCGCTAGGGTTACTCACATGTGTCACTGGAGTGTCTGGTTCAGGTAAAAGTACGTTAGTCAATGACATCCTTTTTAAATATTTAGCTCAAAAGCTTCATGGCAGAAAGGAAAAACCAGGTGAATTTAAAAGCATCGAAGGATTGGAAGAACTGGACCGAGTCATTGATATTGACCAAGCGCCGATCGGGCGTACGCCACGTTCAAATCCAGCCACTTATACGGGTGTTTTTGATATGATCCGTGATGTCTATGCTCAAACCAACGAAGCTAAAATTCGTGGCTATAAAAAAGGACGCTTTAGCTTTAATGTCAAAGGCGGTCGTTGTGAAGCCTGTCGTGGTGACGGCATTATTAAAATCGAAATGCACTTCTTGCCGGATGTCTATGTGCCATGTGAAGTTTGTCACGGAAAACGATATAATCGTGAGACATTAGAAGTGACTTACAAAGGTAAAACGATCGCGGACGTATTGGATATGACGGTTGAAGAAGGTTTAGAGTTCTTTGAAAATATCCCGCGTATTAAAAGACGATTAGAACCGTTACACGCTGTTGGACTTGGTTATATAAAATTAGGACAACCAGCAACGACCTTATCAGGTGGAGAAGCCCAAAGGGTTAAGCTGGCCTCCCAGCTCTATAAACGAACAAAAGGGCGAGCTTTGTATATTTTAGATGAACCAACGACGGGTTTGCATGTGGATGACATTTCCCGATTACTTGAAGTTCTTCAACAATTGGTGGATAATGGTGATTCGGTGCTCATAATTGAACACAATCTTGACGTTATTAAAGCGGCTGATTACTTAATCGATCTTGGTCCTGAAGGCGGGGACGGCGGTGGAACCATCGTTGTGACAGGGACTCCGGAAGTGGTCGCAGCACATCCAGAATCTTACACAGGAAAGTATCTTAAACCGATACTAGAACGTGATAAGAAACGAATGGAAGAAAGGTTAGAAAAGCAAGAACAAACCATTCAGTAAGTTGTAAACTCGACGGTTTAATTAGGAGTTTTGTAAATTTAGACCTGTTTCTATTAGAGAAAATTTCGTGCAATAACTAAAAAGGATATGTTTCGGCATATCCTTTAATATATTTTAAGTAGTAAAATGTTTGCTCATTCATAAGTTCTTTTAATTCTGCTATCAGTTTTACATAGGATCATTTGAAACTTAGTTGATTTTTTGATTTAATTAACGTGTAGTTTTGCATAATATGGTTTAAAATACATAAAAACTGTGATTTTATCGGTTATAGGGTTGTTTATCTCTTCTTTATAGGGGTATAGTAGACATATTGTTATATAAAATAAAGAAATTGCATATATTCTTAAATAGTATCTTTAAATTATTTAGGTGTGATCACCATAGACTTTTCGAGATAGGGGTGATAATTTGAAAAAATTGTATAAATCAAAGAAAAATAAAATGGTATCTGGTGTGTTAGGCGGAATCAGCGACTATTTGAATGTCGATGCCACGATCGTTCGAATTGTGTATGCCACATTAACCGTCTTAACGGCTTTTTTTGCTTTTATTTTTCTATATATTATCGCAGCAGTTATTATTCCATCAGAAGAAAGTTAGTGATTCTTTGTTTAAAAATTGGTTAATCAATATTATCGTTAATGCTATTGTCTTAATGATGATAGCGGGTTATATTCATACGTTTCATTTTACAAGTATCTGGTCTGTCTTTGGAGCAAGTGTGATCTTATCCATATTGAATATTATCATTCGTCCAATATTAATTATATTAACGCTTCCAGTGACCATTGTTACTTTAGGATTATTTATTTTTGTCATTAATGGAATGACGTTATGGATCGTATCCGAATTGATGGGGCCTGATTTTCAAATCGATGGTTTTGGAACAGCCATTCTTGCGTCCATCATCATGACATTTTGTAATTTAATTATCTCAAATTTTATCGTCAAACCACTGCGGAAGCGTTAAGCCGCAGTTTTTCTTTATGCATTTTTTTGAGAAGATTAAAGGAACTCTCAGGCGAATGGTATGTTATACATAGTTTGAGTAAGAGATAGACGTATGGGTGTTCAAACTTTTGTGGTAAAATAAACCTAAGTTTTCATGGGAGGGCGAATTATGGGTAAAGTAAGCGTTAGTGAATTAATCAAACGGTTTGATTTAAAACTTGTTAGCGGGGCTGAAGGGATTAATAGAGAAATTACAGTCAGCGATATTTCAAGACCAGGACTTGAAATGGCGGGTTATTTTACGTATTATCCAGCGGAAAGACTTCAGTTACTAGGAAAAACGGAATTGACTTTTTTCCTAGAATTAGATTCTAACGAACGTTTCAAAAGAACAGACCAACTTTGTGCGCCTGAAACACCCTGTATTATTATTTCTAGAAATATTGAGGTTCCTGAAGAATTCATTGTCTCATCAAATAATAAAGGTGTGCCAATCCTTAGTTCGAATAAACAAACGACCAAATTAAGTAGTTTACTTACTAATTACTTGGAAGCAAAATTAGCGCCGATGACGGCTGTTCATGGTGTACTCGTTGATATATATGGGGTCGGCGTGCTATTAACAGGAGATAGTGGTGTAGGTAAAAGTGAAACGGCACTTGAACTCGTAAAAAGAGGGCATCGATTAGTGGCTGATGATTCGGTAGAAATACGAAAAATGTCGGAAACAGAGCTTGTTGGGAGCGCTCCTGAACTGATCAAACATCTACTTGAAATTCGTGGACTAGGGATCATCGATGTGATGACGTTATTTGGTGCTGGGGCGGTTCGAAGTTATAAGAAAGTCTCTCTCAGTATTCATCTTGAAATATGGGATCCTAAGAAAATGTATGATCGCGTAGGTCTTGAAGAACGGCATACGAGTCTCGTTGATACGAATATTCCACAGTTAGTTCTCCCTGTTCGCCCAGGTAGAAATTTGGCTGTTATTGTTGAAGTGGCAGCGATGAACTTTAGATTGAAAAATATGGGGATACACACAGCGCAACAATTCTCAGATCGGTTGAATCAAACGTTGACTACCCGAAGAGATATGGATATTTAAAAATTATATGAAGAAAAGGAGATGTTAATTTGGATGAAACAATTCAACCTTTAAATAGGATAGCAATACAGTTTGGTAATTTTCATATTTATTGGTATGGTATTATTATTGCTTTTGGTGCTCTATTAGGGTTAATTATTGCTTCCCGTGAAGGAAAACGCCGGGGGTTGCCAAAAGATCTTTTTGTTGATCTTATTTTATTTGCAGCTCCAATTGCTATAATCTGTGCGCGCATCTATTATGTTATCTTTGAGTGGGCATACTATTCAAAACACCCTTCTGAGATTATTGCCATCTGGAATGGCGGTATTGCCATTCATGGAGCACTGATTGGTGCTGTCGCAACGACGATTGTTTTTAGTAGAGTCAAAGGGCTTTCATTTTGGAAAATTGCGGATATAGCGGCGCCGAGTTTGATTCTAGGACAAGCCATCGGACGTTGGGGCAACTTCATGAATCAAGAAGCACATGGAGGACCAACGACCCGTCACTTTTTAGAGAATCTACATCTTCCTAAATTTATCATTAATCAAATGTACATTGACGGCGTTTATTACATACCAACGTTTTTATATGAATCCATTTGGGATTTCCTCGGTTTCATTCTTTTACTTGCTTTACGAAAAGTTAACTTAGGACGAGGTGAAATATTCTTAAGTTATGTCATTTGGTATTCGATTGGTCGCTACTATGTCGAAGGGCTTCGCACGGATAGTTTAATGTTAACGAGTCATCTTCGCATGGCTCAAGTCATCTCCATCGTGCTTATTATCGTCTCCTTGGCACTTATGATTTATCGAAGAAAAAAAGGCTATGCCCAAGTGAAATATAGAGATTAACGTAAAATGAAACTTCCATCAGTGGGGGGGTTCTTCATCCCCACTGATGGTTAGCTGAACCAATCAGACCTTTACTGCCCGTTAAGGCGGGATAAAATATGAAAGGAATAGATAGTTATAATGAAAACCGTATTATTTGATTTAGATGGAACTATTATCAATACAAATCCTTTAATTATCGCATCATTTAAACATACACTTGAGAACTACTACCCAGGTAAATATACAGAAGACGATATCATTTCTTTTATTGGCGAACCACTTGAGACAAGTTTTCAGAGAGTGGATGAAAAGAGAGCTCAAGAAATGGTAGAGATGTACCGAACGCATAATGCAGAAATGCATGATGAACTCGTCGAACAATATGATAATGTCGAGACAACATTGCAGCAATTAACAGACAAAGGGATTAAATGCGGGATTGTCTCAACAAAAACGAGAAAAATGGTTCTTAAAGGAATCAAACTCATGAAATTGGATCGCTTTTTTGATGTAGTGGTCACGATCGATGACGTTCAGTTTCCAAAACCGAATCCAGAGCCTATTCAACTGGCCATGAAGGCTTTGCATGCTGAGCCAAGTCAAACGATGATGGTCGGGGATAGTATTTCAGATATTCAAGCTGCCCAAAATGCAGGTGTTGTAAGTGTCGGCGTGAGTTGGAGTATTAAAGGCAGAGCAGCATTAGAAAGTGCGGAACCTGATTATATCGTCGATGATATGGGTGAGCTTCTTGACATCATCCAAAAGCGAGAAAAATGAGACAGACGAAACGGTATCCTTTAAACGGGGAAAATTCGTTGTGGCAATTATATCGAACGGTCTCCTTTTTTAAGGTGTGTAAAAATTTCTTTTTCATCCAATTGGGACGTTATACGCCTTCCATGCGTCTAAAACATTGGATTTATCGCGTTTTTCTAAGAATGAAGATTGGCAAACATACCTCCATAGCTTTAATGGTCATGCCGGATACGATGTTTCCCGAATTAATTACGATAGGGAACAATTCAATCATTGGTTATAATACAACTTTGCTTGCCCATGAATATTTGATCCATGAATATCGATTAGGTGAAATCAAGATTGGAAACAATGTGATGGTTGGGGCAAACAGTACAATCCTTCCCGGAGTGACGATTGGCGACAATGCGGTTATTTCTGCCTGTACATTAGTAAATAAAGATGTTCCCGCTGGTGCCTTTGTTGGAGGAAATCCAATGCAAGTTATTAAATAGAAAGACAGAAACCGACTATTGGTTTTTGTCTTTTTTAATATCAAAAAAAGACCAACCATTTGTACTGAACCCCAAAAGTTAGATTTTTAGGTCTAACTTTCGGGGTGCACATCAATTCGGCTGGTCTTAATGAAAAATCTTATAACAAGTAAAAACCGATACCCATAATAATATAAGTTGCCAAAAGGACGGCTCCCTCGAACCAGTTGGTATCCCCGTCTGTTGTTAAACTAATGATTAAGACGACACTGAGGACCATCGCAACCAATTCAGGAATCGTAAACGTTAAAGGCATAAAGGTTGGAAAGAAGACTGAGACTAAAACTAGAACTGGAGCGACAAACATCGCCACTTGCAACGATGAACCAATCGCAATTTCTACTGCGATGCCCATTTTATTTTTGTAAGCCATGAGAATAGCTGAAGCATGTTCAGCCGCATTACCGACAATTGCAACGATAATAATCCCGATGAACAATTCTGACCAGCCAAATGATTTGGCTACAGGCTCAAACGTATGTACCAAGTTTTCACTAATGAGTGCAACAAATAGGGTAGAAACGGCAAGAACGATGATCGCTCTGACACCACTCCATTCAGGAACTTCATCTTCTTCCACATGATTATGGTCGTCATCTTGCCCTTTATAAACACCCCGGTGAGTGACAAGCCTGAAAAAGAGAGCAAAAAGATAAATTAAAATCATAATGATGGAAATGGCTATGCTAAGAATATGAGTCGCGTTATCTTCTAATCGAGTCGAAAAAACATCCGGAAAAACAAACGATACAACAATCGAGAAAATAAGGAGACCCGCATTATGCCTTGCTTCAAAGACACTAAATCTTTGTCGTTTATATTTTAACCCACCGACAAAGAAGGATAATCCACCTACCAGGAGTAAGTTCCCGAGGATGGAACCTGTAATAGACGCCATAACGACATTGAGAAGACCTGCTTTAAGGGAAAGGATGGCAATAATTAACTCTACGGCATTGCCAAAGGTGGCATTTAACAGTCCACCTATTGAGGGGCCTGTAACAATGGCGAGGCTTTCTGTTGCTCGGCCCATATAACTCGCTAATCCAATAATCGTAATACAATTAAGTACAAACATTAATATCGGTGACCAATGCATGAAGCTCCCAATCAGTGAGAGGGGGACACCAATAATTGTTAGAAAGAAAAAAAAGCGATTCATCAATAAATCCTCCTAAATAAAATGTATTATAGGTTTAGTGTCTATAAATGTTTTTATATTATACCAAAGATTTCTTCATGTAAATCATTCCTTTATGTATGTAGTACCACATTTAAGATAAAACAAAACAGTCTCACATTTGAGAGAGACTGCTGCTTTTGATTTTGGCTCTTTTCTATAAGACGTTGCCCGTCGTTTTTAGCCAGTAAAAAAAAGCTAAAGCCATGCCTTACAACACTGTTTGCGAAAACAGACTTCATTTAAAAATATTGTATCTTTATCTCTTAGGTGCTCTAAAACCTGCTTTTTTGGCTTCACTTACTGAACAAAACAGCTGCTCAGGTTTTGTTTGGTTATATGAAGGGTCACCCGGTATATGATAGATTTTAGCCCCACTGGAGTTAATGTTCCCTTTGATCTTGCAAGATCTGGAAGAACTTGATTGAGAAGGTGACGTGTTGGTAGAAGTTGAAGCTTTTTGGGTTTTAACTT
This sequence comes from Terrilactibacillus tamarindi, assembly GCF_009718825.1. Taxonomy (GTDB): domain Bacteria; phylum Bacillota; class Bacilli; order Bacillales; family Sporolactobacillaceae; genus Terrilactibacillus; species Terrilactibacillus tamarindi. Next base: position 94,897 of record NZ_WNHB01000007.1, read on the forward strand.
TAGTCATATCATAACCACTTGAAGTCACGTATCCTGGAATTGACCAAATACCAAGATGAGCTTTCTCAGCATCAGCTTGTTTTTCTTTTAACATATCCAAATGTTTAGTATTAGGTGGGTAAATGTAACCGACACGTGCAAACCCTTTTTCTACAACTTTGGCATTATACATGTCTCCATTTTTTAAATAAATATAGCCAAGTAAACGGTCATATTTATCACGTTTATAGCCTTTAACTCCTTCTTCAATTTGAATAGGGCTACCAACAGGCAGTTCCTTTTCGGCGAATTGACTAGCTTCTGGACCATACATTTGAACAGACTTACCAGGAGCATGCGTTTCAGGTGTATCAATAAGTAACATTCGAACCGTTTCATCCTTGCCGTTAATTCGAACATGAATCGTGTCACCATCCACGACTTTAATAACAGTAGCTGAAACTCGGTCTGCACTTTGATTATCAGTATCTGTGAGTAGGCTACTGCAGCCAGCTAGAAGTCCGATCATGACCATGCTTAAGATAAAAATAAGATTTTTTAAATAGACAGTCCTGCGTTTGTTCATAAAATAAATCCTCCAATACAAATGAGAGCGTATGTACCCCTTTATGCATTATATAATGGATTGATTCATTTGGATAGAAGAAGTTGAAATTTAAATCTAAATACGAAAATAATCTCCTTTATTTAGAAGGAGACTCTGCCTATATGTGAACGCCAACGCGCACGGGAGAGCACGCGTGTAATAACTTAAATGTGACTTAGTGTGGGTATATAATCGCCCTAGGCGAATTTGGATCGGCCCTAAACCTTTTTAATGATTTTTACATTTTCTCCAGATAAACCCCTTCATCTTTTTTCCATTCTAAATAAAAGACTTGTTTGGCGTTGTCTATTTTATGTTTACGCAAGGTGTTAAAAAGCCATTTTTCATCAAAGCCGGCTTCCTTTAAATTACCATAATCAACTTCTCCATCATTGATGATCGTGATAGGGAAATAAACAGGTTTTTGAGGAACGTTGAAATCTGAATTTTTGGTTGTATCATATTTCGATTTTTTTAGAACGTTGACAGATCCATCCGTTTCGAGCACAGCATAAGCAACTTCCCTAATCGAAAATACACTTCGTTGGCGAAGCAAATTTTGAAGTTCATCAAGATCAAGTTTATTCTTTTTCATTTCTTCTCGATCCAGATGACCATTTCTTATAATAATGGAAGGTTTACCTTCCAGGATGCTTCTTGTTCCACGAAATTTCTGTGTAAAAAATTCTATGATGTAGATCAGGAGTCCCCATACTGCAACAGAAAGTAGAATCGAGTTGAGTTTGACGTTTTTATCGTAGATGGCATTTCCAACGAGTTCCCCAAGCACAATTGAGGAAATAAAATCAAATGTAGTGATTTGAGCGAGTGAGACTTTACCTAATATTTTTGTCATCAAAAACAAAGCAATAAAACCAACAATAAGTTCGATAATTAGAGATTTTGCGTCCATTTTATAAATCCTTTCAATAGCTACTTATCTGTCGAAATAAAGCCTACTTGCTCTATTATTTAACCTTACCATCCATTATTGGCATTTCGGAAAGCCTTTAAACGGTTAATTCTGATTCAAAACATTGATTTTGCACCTTTAAGCTAACAACACGCTTAATTGGTAATTGCTTTGAAAGTCTAGTATACTTATGGGGTCAGAATTTTCAGCTAAAGAGAGGTTAGAAAATGAAAGAACTGAAATCAGACGAAACTTTTCAATTAATAGAAGAAATGATTGATAACATAGAAAAAGTTGTGATAGGAAAGAGAGAAACGATTAAGTTAACGATTATGGCACTGCTTGCTGGAGGCCATGTTTTATTAGAAGATATTCCGGGAGTCGGTAAGACAATGCTTGTGCGAGCCATAGCCAAGTCAGTCGGAGCTGTATTCAAACGTATTCAGTTTACGCCAGACCTATTACCTTCGGATCTCACGGGGATGTCAATATACAATCAAAAAGAATCCCAATTTGAATTTAGACCAGGACCTCTGATGGGAAATATTGTTTTAGCTGATGAGATTAACCGCACCTCTCCGAAAACTCAATCTGCTTTACTCGAAGGAATGGCAGAAGGTCATATTACAGTGGATGGAGAAACTAGAAATTTGCCTGATCCATTCTTTGTTCTAGCTACACAGAATCCAATTGAGTATGAAGGAACCTATACCTTACCAGAAGCTCAACTGGATCGTTTTTTAATGAAATTATCGATCGGCTATCCGAGTCCAGAGGATGAATTAGAAATATTAAGTCGAATGATTGGAAAAGAACCAGTAAATGAAATTGAAGCTGTGATGACGATGGATCAATTAAAAGACCTCATAAAGCAAGTAGAGACCATTTATGTATCAGAAAGTATTAAAAAATATATTGTATCAATCGTTACAGCCACTCGAAACCATCCTCTTATTCGTCTAGGAATTAGTCCTCGTGGAACACTGGGAATTTTAAAAGCAGGTCAAGCTTGTGCATTATTGGAACAGCGAGATTTCATCGTGCCAGATGATGTTAAGAAAATTGCCCCTTATGTTATGGGACATCGCATCGTCTTAAATCCTGAAGCCTCTTACTCACGAACAAGGATAGAAGATATCATTACAGAGATTATCGAACAAGTGAAGATACCCGTTAGTGCTAGGGATTCTGTCAAATGATCAAGAATATCATTGTTAAAGTGAGAGAAACACCTTACTTTGGCTTACTTAACATCACGATTTTATTATCTTTAAGTTTCATCTATGCCATGTTTCAAGGTGGCTTTGTCAGTTGGTTTATTTTTTACTCTTTTTTACCTATCGTCTTATATATTGTTTTATTGCAAGTATATCCACTCCGTCACATCCATGTTAAGAGAGCTATATCAACAAAATTAGCAAAAGCAGGGGAAACTTTAACGATTGAGTTGACCATAACAAGAAAATGGCCACTACCCCTTTTTATCTTTACAATCATGGATGAGGTACCTTCAACGGTGATAGATTCAAGTCAACAGGGAAAAATGATGGTCCTTTTTTGGGGAAAGCGTCAGATGACCCTTCAATATGTTATCCCCCAGATACAAAGGGGAGAGCATACCTTCGAATATGTGACCTTGCTTATCGGTGATCCCTTTGGATTCTATCAAAAAAAGGTCCGTATCCCAGTGCGTACCATTGTTCTTGTCTACCCGGCTATTCACACGATTGCTCATCCAACAAAGGATCAACAAGGCATGGTTCCGACTTATTATGATGTTGAAAAGGATCTAACAAGTTTATCAGGAATCAGAGCCTATCAATCCGGTGATCGCCTGAGTTGGTTGGATTGGAAAACCACGGCAAGAACGAATCAGTTGGCAACAAAACAATTCGATACAATAAAGCAGCGTCATGCGACGATTGTCATGGATCTTAAAACTCATCACGATGATCAATTTGAGAGGAGTGTGTCCTTCTGCGCATCCCTTGCTCAAGTTCTGCTGAAAAACGGTTACACGTTAGAATTAAAACAGATTGGCTCGATGTCTTCACTAGTACCACGTGCCGCGGGTGATTATCAAATGTCCATAATCTATCAAACTCTTGCTAGATTAAGTCCAAACCATCAAGATAACTCAGATGGATATGTACTTGATGATAGGCAGCAAGGCACGGTTTATTATTATGTGATGGTCCATTTTTCAGAACATCAGTTCAGATTGTTAAAAAAAGCCGCAACAGAGGCGCATCCAATCCATGTCTTTGTCATGGTGGATAAGGAAGTTAAGATGTCCAAGCATTTAGATGTTGCGGGTTCTCCATTTTTTCATCTTTACCGAATAGGGTAATAAAGGCAGGTGACCGACCCTCATGAACAAACAAAAAAGCCATGCTTTTGATATAGCTTTATATTGTCTTGCCTTTCTCATCTTATGGGAATGGGCAAGACCAATTAATGAACTTATGAACCTAAATAAAGGCTATGTATTCATCTTCTTCATTGCTGGAACTTTGTTAGTATCTTACTTACGCATTTCCATGTGGCTGAGTCTCATCTTAAAAGCACTAGCCCTTTTTTATTGTCTTCATGCCTTGTTTTTCTATCAAGATCCGTTGTTAAGTTTTGATTGGATTGATTATCTTTTTCAAGAACTGAATCAAAATTTTATTTTTCTTATCAATCGGAATTACGCTGGTTTTACAGATCTGTTTCGTATTTTTGTTTTTTTCATTCTATTGTGGTTGATAACCTATTTAATGCACCATTGGTTAATCCAAGCACGTCGATTTTTACTCTTTCTTTTTATTACATTAGTGTACTTAGGGATTTTGGATACCTTTACAGACTATCAAGCTACTGGCGCTATCGTGGTTGTAATTGTAGCTGGATTGCTTTTAATGAGCTGTTTAAAAATGGCTCGAATGCAAGATGATCAAGTTCGATTCATCACAAAACATTTTAAAAAGATATGGTTAATGAGTATTGTATGTATCCTGCTCGTCCTCACATTTATCGGTTTTAGAGCACCCAAGTCAGATTCAAAATGGCCAGATCCTGTTCCATATATATCGCAAGTCATGCAAGGTCATTCTAGTCTGCCTCTTTCGGTACCCCATCGAATTGGCTACGATGAAGACGATTCACGACTTGGAGGATCGTTTACGATGGATGAGACGCCTCTGTTTCATGCAGAAGTTGCAGGCGAAAGATACTGGCGTATTGAATCAAAAGATCGGTATACAGGAAAAGGATGGGTGAATACGAAAAATCGATTTACCGCCTTACAGAAACCTTATGATCAATTCGATACATTAAAGCTATATGAAAAGGGAGCGACCTTAGCCAAACAGGAAATTTCCGTTCGATTTGTAAGTAATAGTCATGACTTTCTACCTTATTCAGATCAGCTAACCCATCTTTTTATCCAGAATCGACCAATGAGTGTCAATCTTGAAAGTGGGAAATTAACGACGAATAATATGGATTCAGTAAAAAGTTATAAGATGGATGTGACTCATCCTATTTTTTCGATTACAAAATTGAAAAGTGTAAAGGATTTAAGTCAAGACCCGGCAGATATACGATCAGAATACACTCAATTACCCAGTGAATTGCCAAACCGAGTGAGAGATTTAGCGGCAAAAATTACGGCTAAAGCCACAAATCGCTATGATCAGGCTAATGCGATCGTCAATTACCTGACATCAGGACGCTTTGAGTATCGGTCAGACGATATCCCATTTCCGAAAAAAAATCAAGATTACGTCGATCAATTTTTATTTCAATCAAAGATTGGCTATTGTGATAATTTTTCTACGTCAATGGTTGTGATGCTTCGAACCATGGGCGTTCCAGCAAGATGGGTGAAGGGTTTTTCAACCGGGACGTATCAAGGCACGTCAAAACAAGGAAATCAAATGTATGAAATAAGAAATGCGGATGCTCATTCATGGGTAGAGGTCTATTTTCCAGGAAGCGGTTGGGTTCCATTCGAGCCGACCAAATCGTTTTCAAGTGTAGCCGAATTTAAAAATGATGGGAAAACCACAAACCCATCCCGTTCAGAGGCTACATCAAAAAATAATAACCATGAACAACAGCAACAACCAAAGCAAAAACAAAACGGACAAAAACAGCAACGAACAGAAACGCAAAAACAGCAGCAAGAACCAAAAAATGAGACGATAAAAGAGGATAAACGGCATCACTCAATATCTACAAAAACATGGTTGCTAGTAAGTATACTAAGTGTTGTTATCATTGCGGCTGTTACTTGGTTCACTCGTAAAAAATGGCTATCATGGATATTCTTGAATCGGCTGAACAAGAGTCTAAGACAAGAAGACTTTTATTTAAATGAGACCTACACGCTTCTTAAAAGATGGTTAGATACGAAGGGACTTGTAAATAATGTCAATCTGACCTTGCGTGAATATGCAGAGAAGGTTGACGAAAAATTAAATCGTTCCGATATGACGACTTTAACAAAATATTATGAGCAAATGATTTATGGAAATAGAGATTCATTTACTAACGAACAAATTAAAATAATGATCGAATGTTGCGAAAATATAATAAAGAAATGGGATGCTTGATGAACGATGTCGAACTTGTTAGAATGATTTCATGAGATTGTTTTAGCAAGGAAAGTAGTGTTGGGCATTAAAAGGACTAGTGGTTTACTTCTTTTGTAGACTCTAGTTCTTTTCATGAGATTTCATAAAGTGAAACTTCCATCAGTGGGGATTTTTCGACGCACAGGATGTGCTAGTGCAGGCGTTGCGACAGGACGTCGCGTTTTTAGCCTGCGTCATCCCCCACTGATGGAAAGCCTGAACCAATCGGACCTTTACGGGCAGTTGATCCACCGCCTACCTTCCTAAAAAACTCAGAAAATTGAGGTGGGGGTCTTTACTCGCCGTTAAGGCGGCATTGACATATGAAGGTCCTTTTTTTAGAAGAGCAAGAAAAAATCTACTCTGTCAAAGCTTCTAAGGGATTTACTATAGGATTGGCATTAAAGTAGATGAGATAAAAGTATATTAGATGGGGTGTATCAATGGAAAATCATCAAGATTCGATTATTGTTATGGATTTCGGTGGCCAATACAATCAACTTATTGCTAGGCGGATCCGTGACTTGGGTGTTTACAGTGAACTATTGCCAAACACACTAACAGCTGAAGAAATCCGCAAAAAAAATCCAAAAGGCATTATTTTTTCTGGTGGTCCTAACAGTGTTTATGGTGAAGGTTCACCAAAATGTGATCCAGAAATTTTTGAACTCGGCATTCCAATTTTAGGTATTTGTTATGGCATGCAATTAATGAGTGTGCATTATGGTGCGAAAGTTGAAAGAGCCTCACATCGTGAATATGGAAAAGCTTCCATCAGTGTAAATCCAGGCAGTGAACTATATGAGAACCAACCGACCGACCAAACGGTGTGGATGAGTCATGGAGACTTAGTGATTGCTCCGCCTGAAGATTTCGTCGTCGATGCAAGCAGTTCATCTTGTCCAGTTGCTGCGATGAGTAATAAAGCTAAAGGCCTTTATGGCGTGCAATATCATCCAGAAGTAAGACATAGTGAACATGGAAATGACTTGTTGAAAAACTTTATCGTTAATGTTTGTAAAGCAGAAACGACATGGACAATGGAACATTTTATTGATGAAAAAGTTGAAGAGATCCGTAAAGGTGTTGGCGATAAAAAAGTTCTATGTGCTCTTAGTGGAGGCGTAGATTCTTCTGTTGCTGCAGCACTTGTTCATAAAGCGATTGGTGATCAATTATACTGCGTCTTTGTTGACCATGGTTTGCTCCGTAAAGGTGAATCAGATCAAGTCGTCGATGTTTTCCAAAATCAATTTAACATGAACTTTATTCGCGTCGATGCTAAGGATCGTTTCCTAGATAAATTAGCTGGTGTAAGTGATCCAGAGAAAAAACGTAAAATCATTGGTAATGAATTTATTTATCTTTTTGAAGAAGAAGCAAAAAAATTAGATGATATTTCCTTCTTGGTACAAGGAACCCTCTATACTGATATCGTCGAAAGTGGTACAGATACAGCACAAACGATTAAATCTCACCACAACGTAGGCGGTCTACCAGAAGACATGAGCTTCGATCTCATTGAACCGTTGAATACATTATTCAAAGATGAAGTTCGCCGACTCGGTTCTGAGTTAGGTCTTTCAGATGATATCGTTTGGCGTCAACCATTCCCAGGCCCCGGCCTTGGAATCCGTGTGCTTGGCGAAATAACGGAAGACAAGCTTGAAATTGTCCGTGAATCTGATGCCATTCTTCGCGAAGAAATTAAAAACGCTGGTCTTGATCGAGACATTTGGCAATACTTCACCGTCCTCCCTGGAATTCGAAGTGTTGGCGTTATGGGCGATGGTAGAACGTATGATCACTGTATCGCCATTCGTGCCGTTACCTCAATCGACGGTATGACAAGTGACTGGGCCCGAATCCCTTGGGAAGTGCTTGAAAAAGTCTCAGTTCGCATTGTTAACGAAGTCGATCACGTTAACCGCGTCGTGTATGACATTACAAGTAAGCCACCTGCAACGATTGAGTGGGAATAAAGTAGATACCTCGTTTGGTGTCAAAACGTTGATTTAACAGCATTTTTGGCAAAGGTAAAATGGATAAAAACACTTAAATTGATAAGGATCTCCGCCAAAATTCCGCCAAGGACCGGAGTCAGAGAACCGTATCAGTTCGAGGTTCAGAAGGTATATTTTGAAGAATATGCCTTCTTTTTTATTTTATTTTTCCGCCAAGTCATTCTGTTTCGAAAGGTACCATCACTGTGTCACAAATTTTAATCAATCCTGTGCTGAGATGAGAAATCATTTCAGCCTTTTTATTTCAAGTTTTTGGTGTTGGAAGGGATGTGCTTTCACCAGAGCATCTCGCTCTTTTCCCGACAAAATTTAAGCTTGAATCAGCGTATTAATCAAAACAAAATTATTTACAGAAAGGAAAATGATTTATGGAACTGAAACACATTATTCCAAACGTTGAAAAGACATTTGGAAACCTCGAATATGCTGGAGAAGGCAATGTAGAACAGCGCCGGGTTAATGGTCGCACGATGATCCTTTCCCGCAGCTACAATTTGTATTCCGACATCCAGCGAGCGGACGATATCGTTTTGGTGTTACCACCGGAAGCGGGTGAAAAGCATTTTGAAGTAGAAGACAAGGTGAAATTGATCAATCCTCGAATTACCGCAGAGGGTTATAAAATTGGTGCTCGTGGTTTTACAAATTATATTCTCCATGCAGACGATATGGTGAAAGCATAAGGAGGGCAAAAAATGAGATTAGCTGAAGGCATTGTGATTGATAAGGACAAGACATTTGGTGCGCTGAAATTCTCCGCACTCCGCCGTGAAGTGCGCGTGAATAATGAGGACGGGACGGTTAGTGATGAAATTAAAGAACGGACTTATGACCTTAAATCCCGTGGACAAGGACGCATGATACAGGTCAGTATTCCGGCTGCCGTCCCGTTAAAAGAGTTTGACTATAATGCCGAAGTGGAACTGATCAACCCGGTAGCGGATACAGTAGCGACTGCCACATTTTTGGGAGCGGATGTGGACTGGTATATCAAGGCCGAGGACATAGCGCTGAAAAATAAACAAGCCGTCCCCCATCCGCAGCCACAAACTAAAGGAAAGTAATGCCATTTCATTTTCCGGAAAGGATCATTTATGAAACATTTCATCTATAAAGGAAAAAGGATTCGAGCGGGTGATCAACATCTTGTCTTTCGATTTGCTGCTACCTCACTCGTTCTTGTTTTCCTATTCGTGTTGCTGGCCTTTCATGGGAAGCGGCTCATGCTAATGGACTGGAAGAAGGTACGACTTTTGCATGAAGGCAGCTTGCAGTTTGCTATCACGCCCTATCTCATGTTCAGTGTCAGTGTAGCTGCAGGAATAAGCATGCTTGTGGCCGGCCTTTATTACCACTTTCATCGAGATAGAGTGAAACAGCTCGTGCACCGCCAAAAGCTAGCCAAAATGATCCTAGAAAATAAATGGTATGAATCCGAACAGGTGCAACATGACGGGCTCTTTAAAGACCTACCATCCGGCAGGCCAAAGGAGAGAATCCGCCATTTCCCAAAGATGTATTACCGGCTCAAAGATGGACTGATTCACATCCACGTAGAAATTACGTTGGGTAAATATCAGGATCAGCTCCTGCACTTGGAAAAGAAGCTGGAAAGTGGCTTGTACTGTGAACTGGTGGACAAAGAGCTCAAGGATTCTTATCTAGAATATACCCTGCTCTATGATACGATTACGAATCGTATTTCCATTGAAGAAGTCACTGCTAAAGACGGGCGCTTAAAGCTGATGAAGTCTGTTTATTGGGAGTATGATAAGTTACCTCATATGCTCATTGCTGGGGGAACAGGCGGAGGAAAAACCTACTTCATCTTCTCACTCATTGAAGCCTTAGCGCGCACAAACGCCATGCTTTATGTCCTTGACCCAAAAAATTCGGATCTTGCTGATCTTTCTGAAGTCATGCCGAATGTCCATCATCAGAAAGAAGACATGATGGCCTGTCTGAACCAGTTTTATGACAGTATGATGGAACGCAGTGAAGCCATGAAACAGATGACTGGCTACAAGACCGGAGAGAACTATGCTTATCTGGGATTGCCCGCTCACTTCCTCATCTTTGATGAATACGTGGCGTTCATGGAAATGCTTGGGAAAGAGAGTTCTGTTGTTTTAACCAAGTTGAAACGGATCGTCATGCTTGGGAGACAGGCCGGGTACTTCCTGATCCTTGCCTGCCAGCGTCCAGACGCTAAATTTTTAGGCGATGGGATTCGTGACCAATTCAACTTCCGTGTGGCCTTGGGACGCATGTCGGAAATGGGCTACAGCATGATGTTTGGTGAGGTGGAAAAGGATTTTTTCCTAAAACAAATCAAAGGGCGAGGTTATGTGGATACAGGGACAAGTGTCATCTCAGAGTTTTATACCCCTTTAGTCCCTAAAGGACACAATTTTATAAAAGAGATTGGAACACTGATAAGAAGCAGGCAGGACGGACAGGCGGCGTGCGAAGCGAAAGCCGAAGGGACGGACTAGCCTGCTGCTGGTGTGGCGTCAGCCACGCCAGCGATTTAGCCCCCCGTATCTAACAGGGGGGCACAAATACAATAAAAAACAGTTTCAAAATCCAGTAAACACCCTATTCTGTCTAGGTTTCTGGAATTTTTGGAGGATGTCAACTATGCCCCTTTCAGTTGACATCCTCTTTTTGATTGGAGGGTAATCATTGAGCGAAAATGATTTATGGGTACAACATCTGAAGGAAAAGCGGCTTTCATACGGCCTTTCACAAAATCGCCTGGCGGTTGTTGCCGGAATGACCAGACAGTATCTCAACGATATTGAAAACAGCAGGGCTTCCCCATCGGATGACATCAAAACGGCGTTACTAAAAGCATTGGAACGGCTCAATCCCGATGCACCACTTGAGATGCTGTTTGACTATGTGCGGATACGATTCCCAACCACGGATGTGAAGCATGTCATTGAAGACATTCTGCTTTTGAAAATGAACTACATGCTTCATGAAGACTATGGCTTCTATTCCTACACGGAACATTACGCTTTGGGAGATATTTTTGTGATGGTCTCTCCTGATGAACAAAAAGGTGTGCTGCTGGAACTGAAAGGACGAGGCTGCCGCCAGTTTGAGGGATTCCTTTTAGCCCAACACCGAAGCTGGACCGACTTTTTCATGGATGCCATCTGCGAGGGCGGTGTATTCAAGAGGCTGGACTTAGCGATCAATGACAAGGCAGACATTTTGGATATTCCGCAGCTGACGGAAAAATGCCGACATGAAGAATGTATTTCTGTGTTTCGCAGCTTTAAAAGTTACCGTAGCGGCGAGCTCATCCGCCGAGAGGAAAAGGAAGCCATGGGGCACACGCTCTATATCGGTTCTCTAAAAAGTGAAATCTATTTCTGCCTTTATGAAAAGGACTACGAGCAGTATGCAAAGAGTGACATCCCTATCGACGAAGCCGAAGTCAAAAACCGATTTGAAATCCGCCTGAAAAACGAACGTGCCGATCACGCCATCCTTGACCTGATGGCTTACCACGATGCGGAGCGTACGGCTTTTTCCATCATCAACCGTTACCTGCGTTTTGTGGACAAAGTGGAAAATAAGCGACGCAGCACATGGAAAATGAACGAAAACTGGGCCTGGTTTATCGGAAAAAACCGGGAGAAATTGAAATTAACCACCCAACCGGAGCCGTATTCTTTTGACCGGACCTTAGGCTGGTTACAGCGACAGGTGGCCCCGACATTAAAAGTGGCGCTTTGGCTCGACCAGATCAAAGATACTACCGTCATTGATGACATGATCCGGCATGCCAAGCTCACGAAACGCCACGAAAAAATAGTCCAGCAGCAGGCCGATGCTGCCGAACAGATGGTCACGAATCATCATCGGCAAAAATGATCTTTAAACAATGCATCAACGAAATTTTAATCACAAATTGGATGTATAAAAGGAGAAATCGCTCATGAATTTTGGACGGAATTTATACACTTGGTTTTTAAATAATGCTCAGTCTCTCGTCTTGATGGCGATTGTGGTCATCGGGCTTTATCTCGGTTTTAAACGGGAATTTTCCAAGCTGATTGGTTTTCTAGTGATTGCTTTGATTGCCGTGGGATTAGTCTTCAATGCGGCAGGTGTCAAAGATGTCTTACTGAATCTGTTTAACAGAGTCGTGGGTGCGTAACTTTAACACCTGTTCTTTTGGCATGTATAAGGGCTTTTCTTATGCATGCCAAAAAACAGGTACGTCAAACGGTAGTGCGACAGGGAAATGCACTTTTATCTAAATAAATTTAATGGGTAGCCATTGCGCAGTCGAAAACCACTGCTTTTTTTGTATCTATTTTTAGGAAAAGGAAGTGATATATAGATGGAAATGAAAGTCTATATAGCCAATCTTGGCAAGTACAATGAGGGCGAATTAGTCGGTGCATGGTTCACTCCACCCGTTGACTTTGAGGAGGTCAAGGAGCGTATCGGATTGAATCATGAATATGAAGAATATGCCATCCACGATTACGAATTGCCCTTTGATATTGATGAATACACGCCCATTGAGGAAATCAACCGTCTGTGTTCTCTAGCGAAGGAATTAGAAGGAACACCGATTGAGGAGGAAATGAGAGAAATCCAGAACGCCTTTTTTGGCAGTTTTGAAGAAATGGTGGAGCATAAGGATGACATCATCTGTTATCCCGATTGTGATGATATGGAGAATGTGGCCCGTTACCTATTGGAAGAGTCAGGTACCCTTGGTGAAGTCCCTTCTCATTTGCAAAACTATATTGACTATGAAGCTTATGGACGGGATTTGGAGTTGGAAGGAAATTTTCTCGTCACTTCCCACGGTGTTTTTGAATACGTCAGTTAACTAAAAAGTCTCTTAAACAGAAAGGAATAGTGACAGATGAAAAAAATCAGAAGCTATACTAGCATCTGGAACGTGGAGAAGGTGATCTACGCCATCAATGACTTCCAACTACCCTTTCCGGTCACTTTTACGCAAATGGCTTGGTTTGTCTGCTCGCTCTTGCTGGTGGTGCTCTTTGCGAACGTGCCACCGTTGTCTTTCATTCATGGCGTCCTGCTGAAATATGTGGGTCTTCCGGTTGGCTTCACGTGGTTCATGTCACAGAAGACCTTTGATGGGAAAAAGCCCTATGGCTTTCTGAAATCCGTATTTTCCTATATGCTCCGTCCCAAAGTCACCTATGCTGGAAAGTCTGTGAAGCTGAAAAAAGAGACCGTCGGTGGAGCGATTACCGCCGTGAGGAGGGAACGTTATGCTGTATCCGATCAAGTACATCGAAAATAACCTCGTTTTTAATCACGACGGGGAATGTTTCGCCTATTATGAACTGATTCCCTACAACTACTCCTTTCTGAGTCCAGAAGAAAAATACCAGGTGCATGAGCATTTTCGTCAGTTGGTCGCCCAGAGCCGTGACGGGAAAATTCATGCCTTGCAGATTGCTACAGAATCAAGTATTCGGGCCACGCAGGAGCGAAGCAAGAAAGAAATCTCTGGAAGATTGAGAGACATTGCTTGCCGGAAAATTGATGAACAGACTGAAGCGTTAGTCGGAATGATTGGTGAAAACCAAATCGACTATCGCTTTTTTATTGGCTTCAAACTGCTTTTAAACGAACAGGAAGTCAGCCTTAAGGTGATCAGTGAATCCATTCTGATGACCTTTTCTGATTTCCTTTACGAGGTCAATCACAAACTGATGGGCGATTTCGTCAGCATGAGTACGAAAGAGATTAACCGGTTTATGAAAATGGAACACCTGCTGGAAAGCAAGATTTCCCGCAGATTCAAAGTTCGCAGGCTGGATAAAGATGACTTTGGCTATCTGATTGAACATCTTTATGGGAAGACGGGTTCGCCCTATGAGGAATATGCCTACCATTTACCGGCAAAGAAACTGAAGCAGGAAATGCTGGTGAAGCGGTATGACCTCATCAAGCCGACTCGCTGCCTTGTCGAGGAAAACCAGAGATATTTGAAAATCGAGCAGGAAGACCAGACGACTTATGTTTCCTATTTCACGATCAATTCGATTGTACGAGAGCTGGACTTCCCTTCCTCAGAAATCTTTTACTATCAACAACAACAATTTACGTTCCCGATTGACACGTCAATGAATGTGGAGATTGTCACGAATAAGAAAGCCTTAACGACGGTTCGAAACAAGAAAAAAGAGCTGAAAGACTTAGACAACCATGCTTGGCAGTCCAACAATGAGTCAGGTAACGACGTGATGGACGCCTTAGATAGCGTGAACGAGTTGGAAGCGAATCTCGACCAGACCAAGGAAGCGATGTATAAACTCAGTTATGTGATACGGGTAGCAGCCCCGGATTTGGACGAATTAAAGCGTCGGTGTAACGAAGTCATGGACTTCTACGACGATTTAAGCATTAAACTCGTGCGACCGTTCGGGGACATGATCGGGCTGCATGGTGAGTTCCTTCCTGCCAGCAAGCGGTATATGAATGACTACATCCAGTATGTAACCAGTGATTTTCTCGCCGGTTTAGGCTTTGGTGCGGCGCAGATGCTTGGGGAACCAGAGGGGATCTATATCGGCTACAATCTTGACACCGGGCGCAACGTTTACTTAAAGCCGAGCCTTGCGGCACAAGGCGTGAAGGGCTCCGTCACTAACGCCCTTGCGGCCGCTTTTCTCGGTTCCCTTGGCGGCGGCAAATCCTTTTCGAACAACCTACTCGTCTATTATGCCGTCCTCTACGGCGGACAGGCAGTGATCGTCGACCCCAAATCTGAGCGTGGTGGGTGGAAGGAAACGCTGCCGGAAATGGTCGAGGAAATTAACATCATTAATCTGACAAGAGAAGAACGGAATAAAGGTCTGCTCGATCCCTACGTGATTATGAAGCAGACGAAGGATGGAGAAAGCCTCGCCATCGACATTCTGACTTTTCTCACGGGCATTTCAAGTCGAGATGGTGAGAAGTTCCCAACGCTTCGTAAGGCCATCCGTCGGGTGACGCAGAGTAACCGGCGAGGTCTTTTATGCGTGATTGACGAGCTCTACAAGGAAGGCACTACGGTCGCGAGCAGCATGGCCGATCATATCGACAGTATTAAGGACAGTAATCTGGGACACTTATTGTTCTCCGATGGCACTACCCTTCAGTCAATCAGTCTGGATAAGCAGTTGAACATCATCCAAGTGGCCGACCTGGTGCTTCCCGATGCTGAAACCGAATTTAAAGAATACACCACGGTGGAGCTTTTAAGTGTAGCCATTTTAATCGTCATCAGCACTTTTGCGCTTGACTTCATTCACTCCGACCGCAGCGTGTTTAAGATTGTAGGCTTGGATGAGGCCTGGAGCTTCCTGCAAGTTGCCCAGGGGAAGACCCTTTCCAATAAGCTGGTGCGGGCTGGACGGGCCATGAACGCCGGTGTTTATTTTGTCACGCAGAACGCAGATGATTTGCTGGATGAAAAGATGAAAAACAATATCGGCCTGAAGTTTGCGTTTCGTTCAACGGATATCCACGAGATTAAGAAGACGCTCGAATTTTTCGGCGTGGACAAGGAGGATGAGCACAATCAGAAACGTTTGCGTGATCTTGAAAACGGTCAGTGTTTGATTTCCGACTTGTATGGCCGCGTCGGCGTGATCCAGATTCATCCGGTTTTTGAAGAACTGCTCCATGCCTTCGATACCCGCCCTCCGGTTAGAAAAGAGGCGACCTAAATGCATTTGAAAAAGAGTTGGCACATCGTCTACACCATTTTGCTGGTTACGGTTGGATCGCTGCTTTTCTTTGTCCTACTTGGAACAGCAGCCCATGCGGCCGGTCTTGTTGATGATACAGTCAGTGCGCAACATGTTTACTCTAAATATCCTCTGGGCAATTACCAGCTGGACTTCTATGTGGACAATTCATGGGACTGGCTGCCGTGGAATTGGACCGATGGTATTGGCAAACAGGTCATGTATGGACTCTACGCCATCACGAATTTTATCTGGACGCTCTCCCTCTACCTGTCCAATGCGACAGGGTATCTCGTACAGGAAGCCTATTCCTTAGATTTCGTTTCCAAGACTGCAAACGCGATTGGAAAAAACATGCAAACATTGGCAGGTATTTCGCCCAGCGGCTTTCATAGTTCTGGCTTTTATCCAGGGTTCCTGCTGATTTTTATTTTAATCCTCGGGATCTATGTGGCCTATGTGGGGCTGATCAAGCGAGAGACCACCAAAGTGATTCACGCCGTGATGAACTTTTTGGTGGTTTTTCTTCTGTCCGCTTCCTTTATTGCCTATGCCCCAGACTATATCGGCAAAATCAATGGATTTTCGGCGGACATCAGCAAGGCTAGTCTGTCGCTGGGGACAAAAATGGTGATGCCACACTCGGGAAGTCATGGTCAGGACAGCGCAGCCCTCATCCGGGATAACTTGTTTTCGATACAAGTGCAGCAGCCCTGGCTGCTTCTACAGTATGGCAATTCTGATATGACTAAAATCGGACAGAAACGGGTGGAAAAGCTGCTGTCCGCAGATCCGGACGCAAACAACGGCGCAGACCGGGAAGCGGTTGTTAAAGAGGAAATTGAAAAAGAAGGCAATAAGAACCTGACACTCACCAAGACGACCCCACGTTTGGGGATGGTGTTCTTCCTGTTTCTATTCAATATCGGGATTTCCATCTTCGTGTTTCTACTTTCGGGGATCATGATTTTCTCGCAGATCTTGTTCATCATCTATGCCCTCTTCCTGCCCATCAGTTTTCTGCTTTCCATGATCCCGGGCTTTAATGGCATGGGCAAACAGGCCATCATGAAGCTTTTCAATGTCATCATGACACGGGCAGGCATTACGCTAATTGTCACGATTGCCTTTTCTATTTCCACCATGCTTTACGCCCTATCCGGAGAATTCCCGTTTTTCCTGATTGCCTTTTTACAGATTGTGACTTTTGCGGGTATTTACGCCAAACTGGGTGACCTTATGGGTCTATTCCACTTGCAGGCGAGTGATTCTCAGCAGATGGGAAGCCCAATCCTGCAACGGCCTTATCGGTTCTTACATCGCGAGACGCGGCGATGGAAGCGGAAAATGGGTCGCTTTTTTACGGCCGGAGCAACCGGTGCGGCAGCTGGCCCTGGGGCAAGGGCAAAAGCTTCGAGGTCCGGAGCTTCCCAACAGACGCAAACCCGCAGCCAACGTCCAACACAAGGATCAAAGAAATCCCAGCTTGAGCCTCGTACGGGTCGGTCAGCGGGTGCGGGCAAAGAGACAATAAAGCGAAGCACGGACAACCCAAATCCAAGAAAGAAGCAAACAGCGGCTTTACCTTTGAATACCCGCCAAGTCTTGATTCATGGGAAGACAGAAAAGCACGACACGATGACAAAAAAGACAGAGGACGCCAAAAGTCGTACAGTGCAAAAAATCGCGGACAAAAAACAGAACCGTGAAAAGAACCAAATGCAGCAGCGTCCGACGATTGCGCAACGCCGACTGGAATTTAACCGGACCCGTCAACAAAAGGCAACCGAACAGGATTTCGTTGAACGGCCTAAAACCAAATTAACAAAAGATAAACCAGCCAAGAAGCAAAAAACGGCAAGGCCTCATTCGGCACCTGCACGGTCTGTAATGCCTGATTCCACGCTGAAGACAAACAAAAGGACGATAAACTCAATCCACTCATTCAAGGATCAGGCGAAAAAAAGCCAAGCAAAAAATACCGAGCTCAATCGTCCGGTCGTCCAGATGCCAGATTCTACAGTACGCCAAGATCTCACCAAGCAGGATCTTAACAGGAGAAGCCCAGTTGCGACGCAGAAAGAGCACGCACCGACTCATCCAAACGCAACGCGACAACCGTTTACACCAAAAAAGAGCCGACAACTGGCCCCGATGATCAAAAAACAAGAGGCAACCCTCAGGCATAATCGGACAGAAACGGGTCAACAGACAAGGCAACGCGTGACTCGTAGGCAGAGAGGAAGCCAAAAATGAGATTAAACGTTTGGCTAATCTTCGGTGCCGTCTTCGCTATGCTGATTTCCCTACTAATTTTTGTCGCTGTTTTCATTTCAAATGAAGAGGATGGAGATGGCAGCAGCAATGGGATCGATCTTGCAGGTGCTAATCTGTCACAGGAAGTACTGGCCCACCAGCCAATGGTGGAAAAGTATGCCAAGAAATATCAAATCGAACGCTATGTCGGTGATTTGCTTGCCATCATGCAGGTGGAAAGCGGAGGTCGTGGCACAGATGTCATGCAGTCGATGGCCTCGACCGGACAACCTCAGCATTCCTTTACTGTGGAGAAGTCGATTCAGCAAGGGTGCAAATATTTTGCGGCTTTACTAAAGTCTTCTAGGAAAAAAGGAGGCGACATCAATACCGTGATTCAATCTTACAACTATGGAGGAAATTTCATCGATTACGTGGCGAGCCACGGTAAAAAATACACCTTTGAACTTGCGGAGAACTTTGCGAAAGAAAAATCCGATGGGGAAAAAGTTTCTTACACAAACCCGATTGCATTGAAGAAAAATAGTGGCTGGCGATACCGTTACGGAAATATGTTCTATGTCGCTTTGGTCTCGCAATATTTGACCGTGGCACATTTCGACAATGCCACCGTTCAGGCAATCATGAACGAAGCCTTGAAATATCAAGGCTGGCGCTATGTGTTTGGGGGAGACAATCCCAACACGTCCTTTGATTGTAGTGGATTGACGCAATGGAGCTTTGGAAAAGCGGGCATTAGACTGCCTCGGACAGCTCAGGAACAGTATGACGTCACGCAGCATCTTCCGCTATCGGAAGCGAAACCGGGAGATTTGGTTTTTTTTCACGATACCTATAATGCAGCTACTTATATCACACACGTCGGTATTTATGTCGGTAACAATCGCATGTATCAAGCTGGTGATCCGATTGGGTATGCCGATCTTACAACCTCATACTGGCAGAAACACCTAGTCAGCGCTGGTCGGATCAAAAACAAATAGAAAGGAAGATTTAAGCTATGAAAATAAGAAAAAAAGAAAAGCAGCTCAAGTCCCCAAAGGTCCACGTGATGAAAGTCGGAATCCACAGAAAATGGGTCATTTTTCTGTGGATTCTGCTGATAAGCAGTGTTGCTTTTGGCATCTACAAAAATTTTACCGCCATCAATAGGCACACGGTTCATGAAACAAAAGTGATTGAAAAACAAGTGATAGATATCAACCCGATCGAAAATTTCATCAAAAACTTTGCCAAAGTCTATTATTCATGGAAAAACAACCAGAATGTAATCGACCAACGGACAGAAGCTCTCAAAGGGTATCTGACTAAAGAATTACAGGATTTAAACATCGACACCATTCGCAGGGACATTCCTACCTCTTCTTCAGTTAACGACGTGGAAATCTGGAAGGTAAGGCAAATCGATGAACACGAGTATGCCGTCATTTTTTCCGTTGATCAGCTGATAACGGAGGGCCACACAAAAAAGGCGGTGAATGCCTCTTATGAGGTGGGAGTCTATATGGATAAAGCCGGAAACATGGTCATCGTCAGAAATCCCACCATTTGCGAGATTCCTGTGAAGTCAGGTTATGAGCCAAAAGCAGTAGAAAATGATGGTACGGTGAATGGAGGTACGACAGAAGAAATCAACGTATTTTTAAAAACGTTCTTTAAACTATATCCTACTGCAAGTAAAGAAGAACTGTCCTACTATGTCAAAGACAATGTGCTGAAACCGATTGGCAAGGACTATGTCTTTTCAGAGATGATCAATCCGGTGTATCGGAAAGTGGGCAATCAAGTGCAGGTTTCAGTATCCGTGAAGTATCTCGATCAGCAAACAAAGGCGACGCAGATTTCACAGCTTGATTTGACTCTGCAAAAAGATAAAAATTGGATGATTGTTAAATAAAAAATATTTCGGTTAGTTCAAAGAAGTTAAGCCATTTATCTTAGAAAAGCTAAAAATATCAGTAGAAGTATTGGATGAAAAAAAGAAGTTTAGCTTCTTGATTACTTTTTTCAATAAGTGCCTAATATTAACCCACCGGCTGCCAGTAGGTTTTTTCAGGACTCGGTGAAATATTCTCATACAGTCTTAATGGTTCAACTTCGTAGCATTATAAAAGAAGAGTTTATTCGGGCTGTCTTTTTGTCTTGACAGGAAAAATATGAGGGGAAACGAGAGAATGCATTTTTCTTTCGGGCTTTTTTTCTTTTATTAGGTGGACTAAAGTATCTCTTAAAATCATTGCCAAAGGTACTGTTTTCAATTTCAGTAACCACCTTAGTAATGCTTTTTTTATGGTACGAAATGCTTTAAGGCGTTCATCATTGATAAACTGATTCCGCATCTCGTATGTATTTGTATCCCTCAATGATTTTATCTGCTCTTTACTAGCCAACTGGCATACCTCCGTAGGAACTCAATAACCTTATTATAACGTAAGTACAAGCCCTGGAAGGGGGGACATCGCAGTTCCCAAATCTGACAGGGCATACGATTTATTTTCATCTTATAGGGTATATTACCTGATGTGATTAATTTTTATTGTGTCAGGAGTGATCAGCTTTGGCAATAAAAAAATTTTGCGTATCCTTTTTTTTATTAGTTCTTGTTGTAGCGTTAACTGGGTGTAGCACAAACCAGGGAACAAATGACAGTTCAAGCTCCATGAGCCATGATATGAATAGAGATCATGATCAGCACGCTATGTCGGATCGCGATGTTCCACAGGGCCTTGTGGCAACAATGAATCCTGAATTTAAAAAGGGGAGTAAAGTGACGCTGAAAACAGATCATATGTCCGGTATGATGAATGCTAAAGGAACGGTTGCCGGAGTTTATACTACTAATGTGTATACTGTTACTTATCATCCAACTAATGGTGGGAAGGTGGTTAGAAATCATAAGTGGGTTATCCAGCAAGAGTTACAGACTCACAACAAAGGACTTCTCAAAACGGGGACAAAGGTTAAGCTAAATGCCAGCCATATGCCAGGGATGATGGGCGCAGAAGCAACAATTGACAGTGCTAAGCAAACGAATATTTATATGGTCAATTATACCGATACTAAGACTGGAAAAGTGATAAAAAACCATAAATGGGTGACTGAAGATGAATTGATATCTCGATAATTCATCTATATTTTGATCATTATTCGTTCTTTCCTCTCCTTTTATTCAAGGTATACCGATGCTCATTTTGCAGATTTTAATTTTTCTATGAATTAGTAGCTACTCATGCAATAAAGTGAGGGGGAAAGTCATATTGACTTTCCCCCTTACACTTATTTAAGACCTATCACATGTTCAGTCATCCAAAATCTTTTTCATTTTTTTGTATTCATCCTCTGTGATTTCACCTTGGGCAAATCGTTCTTTTAAAATCACGTACCCTTGTTTATTGGTGTCTGAATGGTGATTCAATTTTTTAATTAGGGTAACTACTAGATAGATCACGGCAATAAACAGTGATAGTTGCACAAGCCATCCGATAAAACCCATACCTAAACCAAAACCATTCATCATACCACCATTCCATCCCATCATATCTACCACCACCTCTGAGACTATTGTAACATGATCGTTTAGCCTCTATTTTAAGAATACTTACTCTGGTTTATTGTTACTCGAAGAACTTGGAACATAACTTGAATGGAAATCTGTATACTGGACCTCGGTTATCATCCCTGCGTTCGCGTGATGCAGATCGTGGCAGTGAAACAGCCAGTTACCCGGATTATCGGCCAGGAAGGCAACCTCATAAGTTTCACCCGGTTTTACATTCAACGTATCTTTGTAAATGGGGGAACCGCTGACCGGTTTGCCATTTTTGCTCAAAACCTGGAAAAAGTGGCCATGGAGATGCATTGGATGGTTATTCATATGATCACGATTGACCAGCTTGACCTTCACGCGATCACCCGTTTTAACCTTAATCGGATCTGTATTTGGGAAGGTTTTCCCATTGATCGTATAGATCATCCCATTATTGTTCATACCTGCATTAAGGTTCATGGTATAGGTGACGTCGTATTTTTGATTCAGCGTAAACTCAGGTTTTGTTTTAGACCCGTAGTCAGCAAAGTTTATAGCCGGCAATTGTGTGCTTGCATTAGGTTGATCGGTTGTAGCCTTGCTACCTTCATAGTCAATTAAGGCCTTCATCCCGTTCGTACCCTTTGCTGTTCCATGATCTTCGATATACCATTTTCCCGGATTGTCCGCAGTAAAGGCTACATCATATCGTTCACCTGGTGCGATGGAAATGACCTGGTTTTTAACGGCCAGCGGATTGTTTATAGGTTGACCATCAGTTGCAATTACTTTAATGTTGTGACCATGGATATGAATGTTATGCGGGAGGTAGCCGGCATTAATGAAACGCAGCCGAACATTATCCCCTTTCTTGACCGTCAGAGGTTTAACCAGACTGCCGCTTTTTCCATTAATCGTGTACAAGTCGTACATGCTCATATTATCGGCCATCATATTCCCGGGCATATTCATGCCGTTGCTGTTTCCGCTATCTGAACTGCTGTTGTCCATATTATCCATATTCATTCCACTACTGCCACCACTATTTGAGCTGCCTTGATCTGAACCGCCCATATCCATGCCGGGCATGCTGCCCATTCCGGAATCTCCGTTGTTTTTATTGCTTTGACCCGCAGGTGTCATCGCTTTAATCTGACTGTTGATCTGATTTTTATCGGTCATCCATTCGTCCAGCATTAGGGTGTAATCCTTATCATATTTTTCTTTAGGATCTTCAACAATGAAGGCTCCATATAACCCTCGGTCCACCTGATTCACTGAATCCTGGTGAGAGTGATACCAATAAGTGCCTGCTTTGTCAGCAACGAACTCATAAGTGAAGCTCTTTCCTGGGGCTACCGCGTTTTGTGTGACACCTGGGATACCATCCATTTTATTAGGAACTGGATAACCGTGCCAGTGAATCGAAACGGGTGCAGAAAGCTCATTCTTTAAGGTGACACGCACTTTCTGGCCTTTTTGTACATGAATTTCCGGTCCGGGTGCTGATCCGTTAAACGTCCAAACTGGGACAGTAACGCCGTTGCTCAATTTTTGTGTCCCTTTTTCGGCAACAAGCGTAATATTTGGCCCTCTCAATATTTTGGGTGATTCTGAAGCAGCTGATTCGCTGCTCGCAGCCTGCTTGTTGGCTGTTTTGTTGCTATTTTCTGTAGTCGCAGAGCACGCAGTAATGATGAGTAGTGTGAAAATTGCCAGTGCGACGAAAAGAAACTTTTTCATGGGTACACTCTCCTTATCTCGTTTCCACAAGTGTATCGAACAAATGTGGAGAAACTGTGAAGATTTATAAATACTCAATAAAAATAAAGTTTAAATCAATGTATCTAGAGATCGTAATGATCAAGAAATCTATAGCTATTAAATGTTAAATATAAAAGGCAGAGATCGTATCATTCCTTAGAACTGAGGGAATAAGGAAACCTGATGTTTCTCTGATTTTCCATTTCTATTCGTGCTTGTTCGCAAATGATTTCAAAAAAGATATGATATTTTTCATATCCTAACAAAAACTACACATCTGTTTATTAGAATAAATGAGACCAAGGGATAAGCAGTGCCTTCATTTAATTACGAAAAGCCCCACGACTAGGTATAACAGATCGCACAATTTATCATTTGACACGTATACCCCCCATGGGTATAATAAAGCTGAAAGAAGATGGCAGGAGCTGCTAACCTGAATCTTTAGTTGGAATAAATACAAATCATTTATTCTGGGGGTTCACATTGACTTCTGGATGAACGGATATAAGGGGATGAAATGGATGAGTTCAAAGGCAATGCAGATTGGGATTACAGGGATGACCTGTGCTTCCTGCTCGACAAGGATTGATAAATCGCTCAATAAGATGGATGGCGTCGAAGCGAATGTCAACCTCGCATTGGAAAAAGCGAAGGTGACCATCCATGAGGAAAAAGCAAAACCCACGGACATTGTACAAAAGATTGAAAAGCTGGGTTACGGCGTGCGAACGCAAAGGTTGGATACGGATATTCTTGGTATGACCTGTGCCTCTTGTGCCGCGCGTATTGAAAAGGGATTGAGCCGTATGGCAGGTGTAGTATCAGCCCAGGTTAATCTAGCGACTGAGTCTGGAACTGTGATCTTTCAGCCCGGGATCACCGAACCTACTGCGATTTATGATCAAGTCAAGAAACTCGGTTACAAGGCTGTCCCGAAACAAGAACAGGCGACGGACGAAAAAGAGAAGGAACTTAAAAGAAAGCTGCAGAAACTGGTCTTGTCCGCTGTTCTTTCGCTGCCGTTGCTTTACACCATGATTGCACACTTGCCCTTTAACACAGGCCTACCGATCCCTCAGTTGCTGATGAATCCATGGTTCCAGCTCATCTTGGCTGGTATTGTGCAGTTCTACATTGGCGGCCAGTTTTATATCAGTGGTACAAAGGCTCTATTAAATAAGAGTGCCAATATGGATGTTCTGGTTGCACTGGGTACGAGTGCTGCTTACTTTTATAGCGCGTTCGAGACACTCCGTTATCAGTTTGGCGGACTCACCAGTCCTGAGCTGTATTTTGAAACGAGTGCGATTTTAATTACGCTTGTCCTGTTGGGTAAATATTTTGAATCACGTGCAAAAAGGCGGACGACTGCGGCGATTACTGAACTGATGGGACTGCAGGCCAAAGAGGCGACAATCATTGAGGACGGGAAGGAACGAAAAGTACCGATCGATCAGGTTGCTGTCGGTGATTTGTTACGTGTCAAACCTGGAGAAAAAATACCTGTAGATGGTATCGTTGTCAACGGCCGTTCTTCTGTTGACGAATCAATGATTACTGGTGAATCCATCCCTGTCGAAAAAGGAAAAGATGACAAAGTAATCGGCGCAACGGTGAATGCAAATGGAACGCTGACCATGAAGGCTGAAAAAGTAGGGAAAGATACGGCACTTGCCGGGATTGTCAAGATTGTTGAGGAAGCCCAGGGATCAAAAGCACCGATCCAGCGGCTCGCTGACAGTATCTCGGGTATCTTTGTCCCGATTGTGATCGGTATTTCGGTGCTGGCATTTCTTGTCTGGATTCTGTTTGTCACTCCCGGTCAGTTTGCCCCAGCACTGATTGCGGCTATTAGTGTCCTTGTGATTGCCTGCCCTTGCGCTTTAGGCTTGGCAACGCCGACATCCATCATGGTTGGAACCGGCAAGGGGGCTGAGAACGGCATTCTTTTTAAAGGAGGTGAATATCTCGAAACAACCCAAAGTCTGCAGGCTATTCTGTTCGATAAGACGGGGACAATTACTAATGGTAAACCTGAAGTTACTGACATTATTGCACTGAATGGCGCAGCAAAAGAAGAACTCTTAACGCTTGCTGCTTCAGCAGAATCAGCCAGTGAACATCCGCTGGCGCAGGCGATTGTTACCTATGGAAAGCAAAGCAGCCCGGATCTCCCATCACCGGATCAGTTCAAAGCTCTTGCCGGTTATGGTATTAAAGCAACTGTTTCCGGGAAGGAAATAGCAATCGGCACACGGCGGCTGATGAAAGAGGGAGACATTTCTTATTCTGAGACTGAGGAACGGATGAAGAAGCTTGAATCTGAAGGGAAAACGGCAATGTTTGTTGCCTACGATGGCAAACTTCAGGGGATCATTGCCGTTGCAGACACGATCAAGAAATCTTCGAAGCAAGCCATTGAAGAATTAAAGACACGTGGTCTTTCGGTGTATATGATTACGGGCGATAATGAGCGGACGGCTCAGGCGATTGCCAGACAGGCAGGCATTGACCATGTGTTTTCCGAGGTCCTTCCCGAGGAAAAAGCAGCTAAAGTGAAAATTCTTCAAGAAAAGGGACTGAAGGTAGCCATGGTTGGTGATGGAATAAATGACGCTCCGGCATTGGCTACAGCAGATATCGGCATGGCAATTGGCACTGGAACAGACGTGGCAATTGAGGCAGCTGATATCACATTGGTCGGTGGCGATCTGCTTCATATTCCAAAAGCGATTGATTTGAGTCGGAAAACGATGCGGAACATTCGTCAGAACTTGTTCTGGGCACTGTTCTATAATACGGTTGGCATTCCAGTGGCCGCACTCGGCCTGCTTGCGCCTTGGGTAGCCGGCGCTGCCATGGCCTTTAGTTCCGTATCCGTCGTGACGAACAGTTTACGTCTGAAACGGGTCAAAGTCTGAAATTGAAAGGTTTTTTGACTGAGAAGCTGTAGAGCATCAAAAAAGATGAAAAGGAGATTGACGACTTATGGCAAAAACAAAGCTTGATGTTAAGGGTATGATGGGAGACCACTGCAAGAATCTGGTGACTCAAACACTGAAGGGTCTTGATGGGGTATCTGCTGTCTCTGTTGATCTTAAAACTGGTGAAGCTGCTGTCGACTATGATGAAACGAAAGTACAATACGACAAAATGAAAGAAGCTGTCGAAGAACAAGGATACGATGTTGTTGGACAGCACTGACGTTTAAATCTGTCCATTCATCTTTAAATAAAAAATTTTCAGTATAAAAAAGGAGATTGAAACGATGGCAAAGACCACACTTGATGTAAAAGGTATGCATTGCGGACATTGTAAAGCCTCGGTTACAAATGCTTTAAAGGGATTAGATGGTGTATCTGACGTTTCTGTGGATCTTGAAAAAGGTAAAGCGTCAGTTGAATATGATGATGCAAGGATTCAGTTCAGTAAGATGAAGGAAGCAGTTGAAGAACAAGGATACGATGTTGTCGGACAGAATTAATTGTTAAGAAGTGCCTCGCCCGAAATGGGTTAGAGGCACTTTTTTAATATCATAAAAGAAACAAGACAATGAATTAAAGTAAAAAAACGGGTAGCTTTGATGTTTCAAAATCATGTTCAATTCTCTTTTTAGAGAAATATCACTTTTACATGGATTCTACACATTTAACGTGTAATCTTATTGCAGTAGAGAAGGGGGGAGTTGATACAAAACAACAAATGACGAATGTACTCGTAAATAAGGTAAAAAAGTGTTGGTCGCCCTTTAAGGGGGTCCGATATCGGTATGAAAAACAATCAGGAGGTTTTATTGAATGTCACTATTTAAAAGACTGCGTGACCTTACCGTTTCAAATATTTATGCTGTGATTGAAAAAGCGGAAGATCCGATTAAGATGACCGACCAGTACCTGCGTGATATGCAGGAGGACTTACAAGAAGCTGAACGGGGAGTCGCTGCACAAATTGCTCTTGAAAAAAAATTCAAGGCTCTTTACGAGGAACAAAAAGCTCTTGTGGCCAAGCGTGAAGAACAGTCACATCTGGCGGTTGAAACCGGTGATATGGATCTGGCACGAAGAGTCATCGAGGATAAACAAAACGCTGAACAAAAAGTGACTGAATACAAGAAACGTTATGAACAAAATCAGGTCGCGGCAGAAAATCTTCGTCAAAAACTAGACGAGATGCGAAAACAAGTTGCAGAACTGAAAGATAAGCGGGAAACGTTGGTCGCACGGGTTAACGCCGCCGAGGCGCAGAAAAAGATTAATGACACCATGTCTGGCTTTGATTCCAATACAGCGATGGCCGGACTGAAACGTATGGAAGAAAAAACACTGCAGCTAGAAGCTGAGGCGGAAGCAAGCGGGGAAGTCTATAAAAAAGAAAAATCCATCGATGAAGAGTTTGAAAATTTGGGGAAGGACAAGAAGGTCGAAGATGAACTGGCACAGCTCATCGAACAGCATAAAAAATAAAGGGGAACAATAGGCAAAACAATGAGCCGGCACGCCGAGTGGATTTCAAAAGACGGCTGTCGGTTTTATTTTTGCAAGTTGAAAGGAGATAAAAAATGTCCCTATTTCATCGAATCATCAATTTAGTAAAGAAGCCAGAACCACCGATTGAAGAAAAAACTCCTTACACTTTATCTATTGGTGATATTGTTGATCTTTCACTTAATAGTTATACCGTTGCGGGTCGAGTGTTATTCCCGCAACGCCAGGAAGCTTTTTTTACGATAAAGGATGGGAGTACGATCAAATATTTACGGGTTGCTAAGAGGGAAAAACTGGAGCTGTCTCTTTATGAAGCGATTGATGGACGTCTGGAAGATATTAATGAGATTCCAACGACCATTGAAATGGAAGGGACATTGTATCATATGGAAGATCAAGCGGTAGGCGCAGCCCATTCTTCAGGTGATACGCCTTTTGCATCCTCTAGTGAACGTTATCTTTGGGACTTTCAATCAGATAACTGGAAACTACTGCGAATCGAATGGCAGGCTGGCCAGATGATGTTGTATGAGGGAGAGGATGTCCTACCAATGGACGTCAGGATCATTCAGTCATGAAAAAAAGGAAGCGTTAAATATGATTAAGCGATTGTCAAACAGCATAAAAATTGTATTGGCTATTGTACTCGGGGCTTCCCTTTTAACCGGATGCTCCGCATCCGGCTCCGGACAGCCAGCCGTTACCGGTGGCTATCCGCTGACCTCCGTATCCAAAAACGGAAATCAGGAGTCTTATATTTATCAGGCTGACAAACAGTCGGTTCCAGAAGTAGCCAAGAAACTAAGCGACCAAAAGAAGCCGGATCAGATCTCAAGAAACGACAACCAGCAAATGTTCCTTGTCTATTCTGATGAATTATATGATCTTCAAAGAGACAAAAAGAACCCCGATAATACCCTGATTGAAGTAAGTAATAAAGAATTTGTTCGCAACAATTACAGTTCGTCGTTTTTGAAGGGCTATCTGTCTGCCGTTCTCTTGGATCGATTGTATCAATTGGGAAAAGGCGCTCTAGGTAATTATCGTGGCTATACGGATGGTAATACAATTCGGCCAACGGTAAAGTATCAGCCCCCTACCGCCAGCGAAAAGAAAACGATCCCTCCAATAACGAAGCAGACAACCGGTTCGATTATTAAGCGTAGCAGCTCCGGGAATAACTCGAACTCGTTTTCAAGTACATTCTCAAGAATAAGGAATAGCGTTACAAAAGATGTAGGACAGGCGATTAATTCGGTTGAGAGAAATACGGGGAAAATCTTGAAATCGGATACGGGTCAAGGAACGAGTAAAGTTTTTCCAAAAAATTCAAGAATTTCAATCCCAAAAAATAATTCTCCACCAAAAGTCAAATTCAAAAGTTTTGGAAGGATCATGAGAAGAAGCAGATAAATTCGATTGTCAATAAATTGATTACAAAACTACGGTTCGCTTTCAATTTAATGGTCGTCTATGAAATTCTGTTCAGGACTAAGCCGTAAAAGAGAGGCTTAGTCCTTTTCCTGACAGAAATACGAATCCACTATTTTTACACTTCTTTAGGCTTATGTGGTTCAGATCAAAATATTTCATATGGGTGTGTGTGCGGATGCATTTCAAAAAATCCAGTGTATTTCAGTCCCTGCTTGCCATCAATCTTGCGTTGTTTATTATTTTCCTGTCAATAGAGCTTGCTCTGCTCTTTAAACCTCTGTACTATTTCGATATTTGGTATCTTGGTATTGACAAGATCGCGGGTATCAACACAGCTAGAATTGTGGAAAACTATAATTACATGATTCAATATCTTTTCGATCCAAGGCCTCAATCCTTTAAGCTTCCATCCCTGCCTTACTCAGTTCGCGGACAAATTCATTTTGGGGATGTCAAAAGGATCTTCACTTCAATTGAGCTGCTCTTTATCATCACAGGTTTAGTTAGTGTGGCTGGCCTGTATTGCGGTATTAAGCATGGAATGATCAGTGTTCTGAAAAAAGCGTCTTTCATTCTTCTGTTCTTCATTATCGTTACTTTAACTGCTTTCACTTTAAACTTTGATGCATCCTTCACTTTGTTTCACAAGGCTTTTTTTAGAAATAATTACTGGCTGTTCGATCCGGTTACAGATCCTGTGATCACGATCCTCCCGGAAGCCTTTTTTCTACATGCCGCTTTATTTATTTTGATGTGGATTGTTATAGGCATGATTTTATTAAGTGTATGTCATAGGAAGTTATTAAAAAAGTGGAAAAATAAGAGTTGAGGCCGTATAATTGTGTAAAAAGGGGGATCTAAATGAGAGAAAAATGACGAGTGGGTGTTCTGTTTTCCCGGAGGGGGGCCGGCCCCCCTCCGGGAAAACAGCGAGATCCTTCTTCCTCGCTTCTCTCTCTCATTTTTTTCATAGAAAATGAGCCGGAGCCCATCATCTCAGTTAGAATAGAGTTGTCGAAAACCAAATTCTAAAGGAGAGACTCAGGGATGGCTCAAGTACAGATTACTCTAAATGAACAACTTCTGCATCAATTATTTCTTGGTGATGCGAAAAAATCAGGAATGAACGCCCTTTTGGAGGCGATCTTAAATCAAGTGTTAAAAGCTCAGGCCAGTGAACAGCTTAAAGCAGAAAAATATGAACGCAGCGATGCCCGAACCGATTACCGAAATGGTTCTTATCCGCGTCAATTGAAGACACGTGTAGGAACGCTCACACTGGATGTACCCAGACTGCGTAATGGTCATTTCTCAACGGATCTTTTCAATCGCTATCAGCGCAGTGAACAGGCACTGGTCCTCTCCTTGATGGAAATGGTCATCAACGGTGTTTCAACACGCAAGGTGAGTCAGATTACGGAAGAACTTTGCGGCACGGAGTTTTCGAAAACGACCGTTTCAGATCTTTGCGGACATCTGGATCCGATGGTCTCGGGCTGGAACAATCGTCCACTGAAGGGAAACTACCCTTTTCTCATTGTTGACGCGGTTTATACCAAAGTGCGTGAAGATGGGCGCGTTCGCTCCCGAGGTGTCCTGATCAGCTATGGAATCAATGATCTGGGCTATCGAACCATTCTTGGTTTGAAAATCGATGACAGCGAAAGCACGGACGCTTGGAAAAACTATTTTGACTGGCTGAAAGCTCGTGGCTTGAAAGGCGTTGATGTCGTGGTGAGTGATGATCATGGCGGTCTCGTCAAGGCGGTCCAAAAAGCCTTTCAGGGAGCCACTTGGCAACGGTGTCAGGCTCATTTTCTACGCAACGTGCACGATCGGCTCCCGAAGTCCCTCAAGCGCGAGGGCACCGAGCAGGTGAAAGCGATCCTTCAGGCACCCAATGTCCAAACGTCTCAGACCTTACTCCAATCGTTTCTAGAGACGTATCAAGAAAAGGTCCCTCGAGTAACCGAGCTTGTCGAAGCTGCTTTTGATGATGTGACCGCCGTGCTCACCCTACCAGAACCTTATCGTCGCCGTCTACGCACAACAAACGGTATGGAGCGCCTCAACGAAGAATTCCGTCGTCGCGAACGGGTGATTCGCATCTTTCCCAATCGTGAATCAATCCTCCGAATCATGGGTTCGCTGCTCATGGAGCAGAATGAGAAGTGGTCGAGTCGCTGCTATCTGAAAATGAATGAGTATTTTAGTTGGAAAGCCAAGCAACATCAATCGGAAAAATCGAGTAAAGTGACGACGATTTATCCCAGTTAATGATCTGTTCTAACCGAGATGAATTTACACAAGAAAAAAGACTTGACCAAAATAAGTCCGTTTTCTAATCAAACAATCCATAGGAAGAGATCCAGTTTTTTTAAAAAAAGTATCACTGGATTTAAAAAAGGAATTAGAATGTATGCTACGCATGATTCCAATTTGTTAATATATGTAATCTGGAAAATTTGCTGTATGATGAGAGAAGGTGATGAGTATGAAGAAATTACAAGTCTTAATGGTGGATGATGACTGGAAGTTGCGCAATTTGCTACGCATCTACTTATCTAAAGAAGGTTTTGATACCGTTGAGGCAGCGGATGGCAATGAAGCGATGCTGAAAATTAAAAATCACTCCTTTGATCTGGTCATCCTTGACGTGATGATGCCCAATATGGATGGTTGGGAGGTGTGCCAG
Organism: Terrilactibacillus tamarindi; assembly: GCF_009718825.1. Taxonomy (GTDB): domain Bacteria; phylum Bacillota; class Bacilli; order Bacillales; family Sporolactobacillaceae; genus Terrilactibacillus; species Terrilactibacillus tamarindi. Next base: position 126,967 of record NZ_WNHB01000007.1, read on the forward strand.
TCGATTCGGAAGACACAATCCGTTCCTATTCTGATGTTAACGGCTCTAGGTGAGACAAAAGAAAAGGTCCAGGGGCTGGAACTCGGGGCTGATGATTATCTGACAAAACCCTTTGATCCAGAGGAATTAATTGCCCGCGTTCATGCGCTGATTCGCCGCGCATCCTCGACCTCTACTGAAAAAACAAATAACGATGTGCTGAATTTTCCCGCACTAACGATTGATAGAGATGGACGCCAGGTTTTTGTTCATGATCAATCGGTGGATTTAACCCATAAAGAATTTGACCTTTTTGCTACGCTGGCCAAAAATAAAGGACGTGTTCTGTCCCGTGAACAGTTGATCGAACAAATATGGGGCTATGATTTCGAGGGGGATGCGCGTGTTGTCGATATCCACGTTAAAAATATCAGAGAGAAATTAAAGAGATCCGGTTTAGTCTATAACCCGATTCAGACAAGCTGGGGAGTCGGTTATAAATTTGAGGCAGAGGTCGGAAAATCATGAGTATCAATCGAATCGGGTTGAAATTGGGCGCGGCTGTTATCGTGCTGATGATTGTGATTCTCGTATCCTCCGGTCTTGCTGTTGATCGATTGTTCACAAATTTCTATGATGCTCAAATGAAGGACAATACACAGGAAATTGCTGAACACTTTGCAACCATGGCAGAATCCAATGATACTTCTTCACAATCAATGATTCGAGCTTTTGCTAAATTTTCAGATGTAAAGGTCTTCTGGTTGAATGATGAAGGAAGGATTTTGACGCTTCCAGGGGAGAAACAGCCGAATCTGTCTTTTATACGGTCACGCGATACCCGGCGCCTGCTATCCGGTCATTCTGTAGCTTTTCAAAACCATGATGTTCATGGAAACCGGTTTTATGTTGTAGGTAAACCCATACAAATAGGGAAAACGACTGGGTCTGCGATTTATATTGTCTCTTCTATGAAAAAAATAGACGATTCTTTGCAGAGACTTCGAAATTTGTTGGTACTTTCTGGACTTGGCGCGTTTTTTCTCGCTTTAGGTATGATTCTTATCATGAGTAAACTGCTTTCTCGTCCACTGCTTCGAATGCAGCAAATGACCGATAAAATGGCAAAAGGAAACTGGGATACAAGACTTCAGGTCGGGAGTCGAGATGAAATCGGTATGCTCGGGCACTCCATTAATGATCTGGCTGCAAGTTTGCAAAGATATCGAGATACGCGGCGAGCGTTTTTCTCAAACATTTCACATGAACTTCGAACCCCAGTCACTTATCTTCAGGGTTATGCTAAAGTTCTGACAGATGGATTAGTTGATTCTGATAAAGAAAAAAAACAGTACCTTTCCATTATATATCAAGAATCCGTTCGTCTCGAACATTTGATTAATGACCTGTTTGACCTCTCGAAAATGGAGGAAGGACAGATCAAACTTAATATGGAATGGATGGATCTGAAGATAACCATAAAAACAGCTGTTCAGAAAGTTAAACTTAAAGCAGAAAGTAAACGACTAAGCTTACAGCTGGATTTACAAGATCAGGTTCCTCTTATTCGAGGAGATCGTAAACGGATGGAACAGGTGCTGTTAAATTTACTTGAGAATGCCATCCGTTATACGGAGAAGGGCAGCGTTCTTGTACGACTGACCGGGAAGAAAGAAGCAACTGTCCTTTCCGTATCAGACACAGGCATTGGTATTTCTAAAGAAGAGTTGCCTTATATCTTTGAACGATTTTATCGAGTGGAGAAATCACGTGCGCGTGAATACGGGGGGACTGGATTAGGCCTGTCTATCGTCAAAAAATACGTTGAAATGCAGGACGGAACGGTTCGAGTTGATAGCCAAATGGGCGTCGGGACTACTTTCACATTGATCTTTACTCATGAAAAAAAGCAGAGAAGGGACGGGATGAAATAATGAAGAAAATTGATTGGTTCTTTTCACTTTTTTTAATTATCGTTGGACTAACCTGCCTTCTCTTCTCAGCCAATGCTTTTGGTCATGAGAGTTTTCTTGCATTTGGGAGGATTTTTTTCAAAGTCTGCATGTGGGTCGCCTGCCCTGTGATCCTCTTTGGCAGCCTGTATTTATGGTTCCATTACAGGAACAAAGAGTAATATGTAAATCTTTTTTTATTTTTTCAACAATTACTCGCCTTCTACATGTTTTCCACACAGATTCCACACATTTCTTTCCTATAATCATTATTGAAGAATGAGAGGAGGAAGAAATCAATGGACTGGTCTTGGCTACTATTACTCGCTTGTCCCCTTATGATGCTCCCGATGATGTTTATGATGATGAAGGGAAATCATTCAGAAACGGATCATTCTGAACATCAAAAAAGCTCGAATGAATTGAACGACCTGAAAGAACAGAATAATCTTTTGCGGGAACAGCTTCAACAGCTTAAAAACAAGGATTAATAATCAAAGTTTACGAGGAGGAATTTTTTATGTCTTGTTGCGGAAATCACAATCATGAAGGTCATCAGTCTGAAAACCATCAACACAGCACACATCAGCATATTCATGAGAAACAGAATGAATTTGACGCGTTAAAAGAACAGAATGATCAGTTGCGGAAAGAACTTCAGCAGCTGAAAAGTAAACAAGCATAACGAGATTGAGGAGGGATTTTTGATGAATTGTTGCGGGAATCATGATCATAACAGTCAGGGTCACGAAAATCAAAATCAGGGAAATGAAAATCATAGTGCTCATGGAACTCATCAACACAATCATAACCTTATGATGGCAGTCTGCCTCATTATTCCAATAGCTGTGATCATTGGTCTGTTTTTCACAGGCGGATTTTCAGGATCAAATAGTTTGCTCATACTCGCGGCTGTACTTATTTGCCCGTTGATGCATCTGTTCATGATGCCGGCTATGATGAAGAAAGGTAATGGACATCATCATTGACTTGAAAAAAGTTTCAATTCGACTTTTCTTTATAGGGACGAAAACTCTATCGGGTTTTTCGTCTCTATTTAATAAGGATCTCATTAATCAGTGCAGATAATAAAACCAGTATGTAAAAAGAGGTGAAATGTAGATTGACAAAATCAAAAGATGAAAAAGCACAACCGGGGACTTTAGCTTGGCAAAAGCAAAAAATAAGAGAAGAATATGTTTGTCCCATTTTAGAAAAGGAAAATGAATCAATGAGAACACGGAGAGGATCTAAACGGAATCTTTTTAACAAAAGAACCGTTAGAACTGAATTTTAATCAGGTGTTGTTAAGCTGAACTCTGCAGATAAGAGTGAAGGGAATACTCTTATCGCTGTGACTTAGAGTTGCCACCGATGTGGCTTTACATAAAGAATTCACATCTCCATCAGATAATTAAATGATGAACGGTGAAAATTAGAGTGACTTTCACTTTTGAAATACAGGGTTCCTTATGCGTGAGTGGAGGAGACGGATGAAACGCGTCTATAGAAATATGATCATTTATGTCTTTATCGTTCTGGTTGTTGCAGGCGTGACCAAATGGCTGACCAGTCCAAACAACATTGTTGAACCGATGTCTTTCAGTACCTTTCAACAACATCTTGCCAAAGGGGATGTCAGAGAACTGACGCTTCAGCCGGATGGGAGTGTCTATACAGCAACAGGCCGCTTGAATAATGGAAAAAAGAATACGACATTTAGAGCCTATGTCCCGGCAAGTGAAAAGGAAATCAATCAAATTACTTCATTGGCTGAACAATCCAATTTGACTATTCAACCAGAAGCAAGTACACCTGGTTGGGTCGTATTTCTTACTTCACTGATCCCATTTGTTCTCATGTTCTTGCTGGTTTTCTTTCTCATGAATCGTACACGTGGTGGCGGCCAAATGATGAGCGTTGGTAAAAGTAAGGCTAAACTTTATAAAGAGGATAATCATAAAGTCACGTTTAAAGATGTGGCGGGTGCGGATGAAGAAAAGCAGGAATTAGTTGAGATTGTCGATTTTCTAAAAGAACCGAGAAAATTTATTGCTTTGGGTGCAAGAATACCAAAAGGGGTTTTACTTGAAGGACCACCGGGAACAGGGAAAACATTGCTGGCTCGTGCGGTTGCCGGAGAAGCGGGTGTTCCCTTCTTTTCAATCAGCGGCTCTGACTTTGTTGAAATGTTCGTGGGTGTCGGTGCTTCAAGGGTTCGTGATTTATTTGAACAGGCAAAAAAAAATTCACCTTGTATTATCTTTATTGACGAAATTGATGCTGTCGGACGCCAGCGAGGAGCCGGTCTGGGCGGAGGAAACGATGAACGGGAACAGACTTTGAATCAGCTGCTTGTTGAAATGGATGGTTTTGCGGCCGATGAAGGAATCATTATCATTGCGGCGACGAACAGGCCGGATATACTGGATCCCGCTTTGATGAGACCAGGCCGTTTTGATCGCCAAATTCCAGTTGGCCGTCCAGATCTGAATGGACGTGAGGCTGTACTTCGAGTTCATGCACGAAACAAACCTCTATCGAAAGATATTGATTTGAATACGGTAGCTAAGTTGACACCAGGATTTTCCGGAGCAGATTTAGAGAACTTGTTAAATGAAGCGGCACTGGTTGCTGCACGCGCCAACAAGATCGTCATTGATATGGAGGATATTGATGAAGCAGTTGAACGTGTCATAGCAGGGGTCGCAAAGAAATCACGTGTCATTTCCAAAAAAGAACAAAATATTGTTGCCTATCATGAATCAGGGCATACAATCATTGGTTTAGCTCTGGATGGTGCCGATGAAGTGCATAAAGTGACGATTATTCCACGTGGACAGGCAGGTGGGTACACTATTTCTTTGCCTAAAGAAGATCGCCATCTAATGACCAAACCGGAACTGTTGGAACAGATCACCGGCTTGCTTGGTGGTCGTGTGGCTGAAGAGATCACATTTGGTGAAGTATCTACAGGCGCTAGCAATGATTTTCAGAGGGCTACAAATATCGCAAGACGCATGGTGACTGAGTGGGGGATGAGTGAGAAGCTCGGTCCTTTGCAGTTTGGAAATAAAGGTAGTCAGCCCTTTCTTGGAATGATGCAAAATGAACAAAATATTAGTGACCAGGTTGCTTACGAAATTGACACCGAGGTGCAGCAAATCATTAAAAGACAATATGCACGTTGTAAGGAATTGCTAGTGGAACACGGTGATAAACTGGAACTGATCGCGCAAACCTTGCTGAAAGTTGAAACACTGGAAGCCGAACAAATTAAGGCATTGTATGAACGTGGAGAATATATCGAACCCAGAAATAATCGTTAAGGCGAGAAAATGTATTAAAATAGTATGTATTTTAAAAGTTCTTTAAGAAAATTACATTAAGATGGACGCTTCGTGAGAAACATAGTGATCCCAACGAAAAGTCAATATTTTTGATGAGGTTATAAATGAAAAAGGTTAAATTGGGCAGATGTCAATTGCTCAATTTAACCTTTTTTTAGATATTAACAGTTTCTACACGTTTTCAACTCAGAATCTACATGATTATCATTTAACATTACTTTATGCAAGAGGAAGTCCCATTGGATATAAAATACTTAAAATAGACACCATGAATGATGGTATAGCATAAGGGATATCTCTTACTAAGAAACAACAGTATAGAAAACAAACTGAGCATTAGATTTTCATTTATTAAATACTTTGGAGGGGAGAATTGAAAATGGAAGCTGAAAAAATACAGCACATGCATGAACATCAAGATCATGAGCATGGGATGATGACCGGTCACATCAAGCCAGAACAAGGTCAGCAAGGAGAATCAACTGAGGAATTAGAATATCGGTCGCTAATGAAGAAATGGTGGCTGGCAGCTACTGTATCTGTTCCTGTTATTTTAGTTTCTTACCCTAATTTATTTCCTGGGTTACGTGAGCTGCTTCCGATGGGAAGCCAGCAACTGTGGTGGGCCAGGTTAATCATGGGAATACTCGCCTTGTTCGTCGTGATCCGAAGCGGTGGTCAATTCTTCGTTGGCACCTGGGAAGGCTTGAAACAGCGCTCCGCCAATATGAACACGCTGATCGCAACCGGTGTTTCGGCGGCGTGGCTCTATTCTCTGGTCGCCCTGTTCTGGCCGCAAATTTTTCCGAGACCTGAAATGGCTGATGTCTACTATGATGTCACTACAGTTGTCACGGCGCTTGTTGTTCTTGGATCGGCGCTGGAAGTAAAAGCTAAAGGACGTTCATCCGAAGCCATTAATAAACTGGTTGCCCTTCAGCCTCAGACAGCCAACGTTGTCAGGGATGGAAAAGAAGTCAAGGTACCGTTAGAGGAAATAAATATCGGTGATCAAATTATTGTCCGTCCCGGTGAAAAGGTCGCCATAGACGGAACCGTTGTCTCAGGAAGTTCAGCTATTGATGAGTCGATGCTGACCGGAGAATCTATACCTGTGGAAAAGAATGAAGGCGATGAAGTTTTCGGAGGGACGCTGAATAAAACAGGAAGTTTTACATTCAAAGTAACCAAAGAACAAAAGGACTCGGCATTAGCCAATATTGTGGAAATGGTGAAGCAGGCCCAGGGATCGCGTATTCCCGTTCAGAAAGTTGTCGATCAGATTTCGTCAATCTTCACTCCGGGTGTCATTATTGCGGCCATACTCGGCTATATCGTCTGGTATGATTTCGGGCCGCAGCCGGGATGGGTATATGCGTTGATTGTTGCAGTGACGACCTTAATTATTGCCTGCCCATGCGCGCTGGGAATGGCAACACCGATGTCCCTGACGACCGGTATTGGAAAAGGAGCGGAAAACGGGATATTAATCCGCTCCGGAGAAGCGCTGCAAATCGCACAGAAACTAAGGACGATCGTCATGGATAAAACCGGCACGATAACGGAAGGAAAGCCTTCACTGACGGATATCGTTCCCCTTGGAAAATTTACTGAGGAAGAACTCCTTCTCATCAGCGCTTCGGTTGAGCAGGGATCCGAACATCCGCTGGCATCCGCTATTGTGGAAAAGGCTAAGGAGAAAGGGTTGACGCCTGTTAAGAGTGAGGGCTTCAATGCGATTCCGGGACATGGAGTTGAAGGAACGGTCGATGGAAAAATGATCTATTTCGGTAATTTAAAACTGATGAAGGAAAAAGGGATTCCTCTGGACGGCTTTAACTCTTATGCTGCCTCGATGGCCGATCAGGGAAAGACGCCGATGTTCCTGGCGATCAATGGGGAAGCCGGTGGCATCGTTGCGGTTGCCGATATCGTCAAGAAGGACTCGCTTTCCGTTATTCATGAATTGAAATCAATGGGCCTGGAAGTCGTGATGATTACCGGGGACAACGAGCGAACGGCCCGCGCGATCGCCAAACAGGTGGGCATTGATCAGGTCCTGGCGGAGGTCCTTCCTCAGCATAAGGCGGAAAATGTCCGCAGGCTTCAGGAAGAAGGGAAGAAAGTGGCGATGGTCGGCGACGGCATTAACGATGCACCGGCACTCACACAGGCCGATGTCGGTATTGCCATTGGAACCGGAACGGATGTCGCCATTGAAGCAAGTGATATCACACTCATTTCCGGGAGCCTGGAGGGGGTTGTTAGGGCTATTAGAGTCAGCCGAGCCACGATGAAAAACATCTACGAAGGTTTATTCGGCGCCTTTATTTACAATGCAATCGGTATTCCCATTGCCTTGGGTGTGCTCTATCCCTTCACGGGCATCCTGTTATCGCCGCTGGTTGCCGCAGCAGCCATGGCGTTCAGTTCTTTAACTGTTGTCCTGAACGCGAACCGTTTGAAACAATTGAAACTTAAATTTAATTAAAGAGGGGAGAATGATTCAAATGAATTGGTTTGTTACAGTTGTTGGACTGTTATTAATTGGTGTGATCGCCTGGTACTTCTGGGGACCGAAAAAAGGAGGAAGCCTTGCGGAAACGAATGCTTCCGGTTTTCAGGAGGCTAAGATCCTGGTTAAAAACGGCTATAATCCGTCCCGTATTGTTGTCCAGAGCGGGAAACCGGTTCGATTTGAGTTTACCCGTATAGAGACAGGAGCCTGTGACGGAATGGTTATTTTTCCTGGATTTGAGAAAAGCGCGACGCTGCCGGCTGGAGAAAAGGTTATTGTTGATCTCCCTCCCATGAAAACAGGATCCTATGACTTTACCTGCCAGATGGGGATGTTCAGAGGAAAGATTATTGTGAAAAACTAAAAAAATAAAACAAGAAACAATGAGCTGGTTTATAGATTATTTATGAAGAGGAGATTTGCTCATGCCTGATGGAAAATACGCGTACGGTCTATGGGGTGCTGTCCTATTCAACATCGTTTTCTTCGGACTGTTTGCTTACTCCGTGTTTAAACCGACGACAAAACGGGACTGGAGAACTTTGGGGGCATTTACAGGGTTTATGGTCGCTTTGTTCAGCGAAATGTTTGGTTATCCCCTGACCATCTATATCCTGACATCTATCCTTGGGAAGAATTATCCAGTTCTTGATCCGTTCAATCATATTAATGGTCATCTATGGGTGGCAGTAGCAGGAGGATCTCCGATTTTATTTGATATTCTTCACCCTTTAAGCAATGTGTTTATTTTTGGCGGATTGATTATTATCGGGATTGGTTGGAGAAAAATACATTCAGGGGAAGGAAAATTAGTCACGGATGGGATCTACCGATTTATTCGCCATCCTCAATACACCGGTTTCGGAGTGGCAATTATCGGTTTTCTGATTCAATGGCCAACGTTAATTACACTCATTATGGCGCCTACTTTACTGATTATGTACAGGAAACTGGCAAAAAGAGAAGAACAGAACATGATTCAAGAGTTTGGTGAGGAATATCTCGAGTATATGAAAAAGGTACCTAGATTCGTTCCAAAGATACATTTAACTAATTTCACAAAGAAGGAAACAAATTAAAAGAAACTGACAGATGATCCTTTTACTATTTATACATGGATTCTTTTAATCATTAATTTTAGTGTGGTAGATTACTCACTCTCTGTGTTCCTCCGTGATTAATTTGAGAAAACATTAAAACATTGAACAAACAATGATGGTAACCGGACCGCTTCACATAATCGACCAAACTTATCTGTGTATCAATGCTGTTCCAAAACGTACTAACTTACACATCCCCCCATCTTCCATAATCAGCACTAAAACCTTCGCCAATCAAGCGAAGGTTTTGTCTTTGATTTTTACTCTTTAACTTTCGCGAGTCGTAAACTGTTCAATGTGACAATTATTGTAGCTCCCACATCAGCTAAAATAGCAATCCATAGTGTTAGCCACCCTGGGAAAATAAGCAATATAGAAATAGCTTTAATAGCTAGTGAGAACGTGACGTTTTGTTTAATAATCGCCAAAGCTTTACGGCTCAATTTTATTGTGTAGGGCAATTTTGTTAAATCATCAGACATAAGGGCAATGTCGGCTGTCTCTAAAGCTGTATCTGTTCCAGCACCCCCCATAGCAATACCCACAGTGGCTTCTGCCAATGCTGGGGCATCGTTCACCCCATCACCAACCATTGCAACCTTTTGCTTCCCACGATAGGACTTAATATAATTTAGCTTTTCTTCCGGTAGCAATTCTGCTTGAATATCAGAAACACCGACTTCTTTTCCTATTGTCTCGGCTGTACTTTTGTTGTCCCCTGTTAACATTACAGTTTGTTCAATACCGGACTGATGAAGTTTTTGGATAACATTCTTCGCTGAATCTCTTAGCTTATCAGCCACAGCGATAAGGGCAAGAATATCTCCGTCCGTGGATGTAAGTCAATATATTGGACACAAAAAAAGTTTGGTAGATTGAGAGCTCGTTGCGTCATTGTTTTTGATAATCTAGAATTGAGCCATTGATAAGCAATTCGCTCACATAAAAATGAGCCACATGATTTCCAATTCTTAGCCCATCTTCCTTATGATAGAAAAGTAACCAGCAATTCTACATAAGGGAGAGGGAAAAAAAGGATGATCGATATGGCTCACTATCATCGTATCAAATTTCTAAAGGAGGTTGAAGGTCTTTCACAACGTCAGATTGCGAGAAAATTAGGAATTTCAAGGAATACAGTGAGTAAGTATATGAAACAGGAAGAAGCCCCAACCCTTCCCGTTCGGCAACGCTCATACGGGAAGAAAGAATACTCGGAGGAAACTCAACGCATTCTTCCAATCATAGACCAGTGGCTTCTTGAGGACCAGAAACATTGGGTGAAACAAAAACATACGGCAGCGAGAATCTATCAACGGTTAGTCAAGGAATATCAGTTTAAGGGGTCGTCCTCTAACATTCGTAAGCTTGTTGCCAAGCGAAGACAGAAACAGCAGGAAGTATTCATTCCCCTTGAATTCCGATACGGCCTTCAATTTCAATTTGACTGGGGCGAGGCCGATGTTATTCTTCAGGGAAAAACGCAGCGAATCTTTCTTTTTTGTCTGCAGCTTTCATCTAGCCGTTTTCGATTTGTTCGAGCTTACACTCATCAAAAACAGGAGGCTTTTCTGGACGGCTTTGTACACGCTTTTGAATTTCTGGGTGGTGTGCCTGTCGAAGGCCTTTTTGATAATCTAAAGACAGCCGTGGTCAAAGTTTTGAAAGGCAGAGATCGCTTAGAACAAGAAGCCTTTATCGCGCTCCAGGCGCATTATGGGTTCAAGGCCACCTTTGCCAATCCCCGAAGGGGAAATGAAAAGGGAAGGGTTGAAGGGACGGTTGGCTATGTCCGACGCAACGCGTTGGTCCCTTATCCAGACGTTCAATCCATGGATGAACTCAATCATTATCTTATGGATTGGTGCCTTAAAGAGGCGGCCCGCATTCACGTTCCGCGTACCGATGAAACGGTCGCACAGGTTTGGGCCAAAGAAAAACTTACCCTTCATTCCCTTCCGGGAACACCATTTGAAGCCTGCCGGTTGATATCCTGTCAGGTCAATCAATTGTCTCTCATCCATGTAGAGACCAACCAATACTCCGTTCCCTGCGCTTATGTTGGACAAGCTGTCTGGGTTAAACAGTTTGTCGATCGTCTGATCATTGTGGCTCAAAATCAAGTGATCACTGAATATCCCCGTTCGTACGGACGAAATCAACTATTCACCCGTCTGGACCATTATCTGGAGGCGCTTCTGAAAAAGCCTCGTGCGATCCGAGATGCACATCCTTTTCAGAATCCAGATATTCCTGAAATCTTCCGGCATTTCCATCGTAGAATGCGTGAGACTGAGGGAGCGGCCGGAGACCGCAAATTTGTCAGGCTTCTTCTTCTCCACCGGGAACTTGGCCTGAATCTGTTAACCCAAGCCATTCAGGAAGCAGAACGGAAGCAAATTTTCACCTATGAAGCGGTTCATGAGGTCATTCAAAAGATGACAGGTAATGTGGCAGGACCCGTTGGTCAAGCACCGGAAGCTCTGGAGAACTACAAGGTGAAAGTGACCGATATCAATCAATACAGACAACTCGTGAAGGAGGAAAACCAATGACCACGGAACTTCTGTTGGACCATCTGACCAGGCAACTCAGGATGCCCACCCTAGCCAGACAGTATCGTTCTCTAGCACGGGAAGCGGAGGAGCACAATTTGCGTTATGAAGATTATCTTTTGGCATTGCTTGAAGCTGAATCGCAAAGTCGAGAAGAAAATCAACGACAAAGGCGTTTGAAACAAGCACGTTTTCCTGTTTCTAAGACGCTGGACACGTACGATTTCAGTTTGATGCCCAGTCTGAACCGAAATCATTTTCTCACCCTGGCCAAAGGTGAGTTTGTCCGAAAAAAAGAGAATGTGATTTTTCTCGGTAACAGTGGAACGGGCAAGAGCCACCTGGCCATTGGGTTGGGAATAGAGATGATTCAAAACGGGTTTAAAGCAAAATTTATAACGGCCTCCGAATTAGTCGAAGAACTGCTCATGGCCTATGAGGAACAGAAACTAAGCGCCATGGAGAAAAGGTGGCTCAAATTTGATGTAGTCATTGTGGATGAACTCGGCTATGTTCCTTTCTCCAAAACCGGAGCAGAACTCCTATTTCAATTTTTTTCAAGTCGGTATGAGCGTGCCAGTCTCATTCTGACAACGAATCTTGAATTCAGCGAATGGACAAGCTTGTTTGGCGATGAAAAGATGACGGCTGCCCTGCTTGACCGACTAACGCATCGCTGTCACATCCATCTACTTAACGGCGAATCTTACCGATTTAGGCAGAGCATGGAAAGAAAAGAAAACTCAGGACAGGGATAATGTCAGCGCAAGTGTTAGGTGGGAACTGGCCCTCCCCGGGCCAGTCCCCACCTAACACCCATATTATTCCATAATTGGAAGTACCACACGATAAAGTGGCTCACTTTTGATGTGATCACTCTGGCTCAATTTCATATTGACAAAAACAGTCATTTTGAGTTTGATCTGAATCGCTTGACATGGAGCCTCTACGGGCGATGTTTTTTGGCAAAGGGGCGAAAGGGTAAATCTCTTTCGCCTGGCGAGATAGCCTACAACGCCCGTCTCTCCATGTCAAGCGGTGCTCGTGCAGCATGATCAGGCCACTTTCAAAAACTTGTCTTCTGCTTCCTGAGGCGTCAGGTAATCGAGACAGCTATGGATCCGGGACCTGTTGTACCAGCCTTCAATGTACTGAAAGAGGGCACGTCTTGCTTCATTGAAATCATGATACGTCGTCTGATGGATTTCCTCTTTTTTCAATGTTGCATGAAAGGACTCAATGCACGCGTTATCGTATGGGCAGCCTTTTTTACTGAAAGAATGGACGATTTGTTTCTCTTGAATCGCTTTCTCAAATTCATGGCTTGTATACTGGGACCCAAGGTCCGTATGCAGGATCAGACCCGGTTCAGGATTTTGGTTGACGCAAGCGTTATCTAAAGCCTTTAAGGCTAGCTCTGTTGTCATGCTCCGAGAAAAGGAATAGCCAATAATCTTTCGTGTACACAGATCCATGACTGAGGCCAGGTAGCACCAGCCCTCTTTGATCGTGTGGATATAAGTGATATCTGCAACCCATTTTTGGTTGATCTTTGTTGTTGTAAAGTCCTGAGCCAGTACATTTTTTCTGTTCTCGACCGGTCCCTGGCTCGATTGCGGACGATACTTTTTCACAATAATGGACCGCAAATTGGCTCGTCTCATCAGCTGTTGCACACGTTTGAGGCTGACCATAAAGCCTTCTTTTCTCAAGCGTTTCTGAATCTTAGGAGCTCCATATCGCCGTTTACTTTCTGTATAAAGGGTCTGAATACGTTGCATCAATTTCCGATTCTCACGGGCCAGACTGGACTCACCGGCACTCTTGGCCTGATAATAGGTACTCCGCGGCATGTCAAGCACCTGGCATACCGTTTTTATGGGATGTTTTTCTTGCAGGCGATCAATCAACACACTCATCTCAGCGGACGTTACTTTTTTGCGAATATGGCCATAGCTTTTTTTAATATTTCGTTTTCCTCCTGAATGCGTCTCATCTCTTTCTGAAGCTTCAGGTAATCCACAGGAGTAAAGGATTTCCCGTCTTCTAAAGAAATTGGATTCAGTTTCTTAATCCATTTATAAATCGTTGTTTCCGATACGCCATATTCGCTGCTGAGATCTTTGACCGGAGTGCCTGACTGGTAGAGTTCCACGATCATTTGCCGGAATTCTTTATTGAATTTGTTGCTTGTTTTTCCGCTGCCCATCCGGGACACATCCTTTCGTTAATCCTTAGTTTAACTAAAATGTGTCCGTAAAACTATCCTAACATCAGTATGAAAGTGCAATAAGAACAATTGGAATAGGAATGAGAAATCCTAACACAAACAATATCATTCCTTCGCCTATCACTAATTTTATTAAAACAATGTATAGAAATAAAGGCAAGTCTATAAGTAGCCAACGTAACAGTGCATATGCAATAACAAGGTTTTTAAACTACATAATCAATCAGATAAAGCAGAAGGATAGTTATTTTATGCATTTAGAAAATGAGGGGATAAGTGGATTAGGGCTGATTCATGGTTCTAAATATATTTCAAGCTTATCTTTACGAGCAAGGGCTGGGGAACTTTCCCAATCGTTCTTCACTCATGGCAATGTGTGTTTTATAACCAAAGAAAGAAGTATCAGCCGATTTATGCCCTTTTCGGGCATCCGGATCATCGGAAGAAGGCAGGTGCTCCTCGTGATCTTCCACCAGTTCTTTTAAGTAATTAAGCTTTTCTTTTACCTTAGGATAGTGGGAGACAGCTTCTGCTTGATTCACCACTTCAATAAGTTGTTTATTATATTGGAGCTCATCAACTAGATCCTCCGTAACGTTCTTCGAAGGAAATTTCTCTTTCATATGCTCGTCCACCTGGTAAACAGCTTTACGTAACAGCTTTGATTTTTCTCTCAGAAATTCAACAGGTGACTTCTGGTTAAAGCGTGCTTGTGTATGGGTGGCATCAACGATAATGGAATTACTCGCAATAAGATCTTTTTCCAGAGCTAACTCCACTGATTTCTGAATTAACATATCCAGTAACTGTGTATCCTTTAGGCGTAATTTCCGGAACTTGGTTAATGTGCTTGAATGAATAACTGGGTCTTCTGGTGCCATCTCTAAAAAATATTTGAAAGACATATCATATTTCGAACGCTCGACGACATCAACATCAGACAAATCGAAGATTGTCTTGAGTAGTAGGTATTTAAACAGACGAATAGGAGGCACAGCGTTTCGACCGTTGTCCAAACAATATTTATCTCTTAGTTCTTCTAAAATAAAAGAGAAGTCCACCAGTTCATTTATTTGACGAAGCATATTGTCTTTGGGTACCACCAAATCATATATTGCCATAAAGGGACTAAGATTAAGTGACTGTTGATCAGAAATCATATGTACCACCACCACTAAAAAATGTTACCTCCATTATACATGAAAATAAAAACGAGGGTTTTCTCGATTTCATCGAGAAAACCCTCGTAAATTAGAATTTGGACTTTTTCAGTGGCCTCCTATTTCATCCTGTCTTTTTTCTTAATCAATCTTCAACAATTGGGCATTGATCGCACAAATAATGGTACTTAGGGACATCACCACTGCCCCAATTGCAGGAGTTATCACAATGCCTATACTATACAAAACACCAGCTGCTAGGGGAATAGCAACAATATTATACCCAGCAGCCCATCCTAAGTTCTGCACCATTTTTCTACGACTTGCTTTAGACAGCTTAATAATATTTAGGATATCTACTGGGTTACTATTTACTAGTACAACATCAGCTGTTTCTATTGCAACATCCGTACCAGCACCTATTGCAATACCTAAATCTGCCTCAGCTAAGGCAGGCGCATCATTAATTCCGTCGCCTATCATGGCAACTTTTTTGCCACCTTGTTTTAAGTGCTTCACATTATTTGACTTTTCATGTGGTAAAACTTCTGCAATCACTTTTGAAATCCCAAGTTTTTCACCTACATAATTTGCTACTCGGCTATTGTCTCCAGTCATCATTACTGTTTCTATACCAAGATCATTCAATTCTTTAATTACTGTGTAAGAAGATTCTCTGATAATATCTGCTAAGGCTATCATTCCTTGCAATACATTATCCTTAAGTACAAAAACAACTGTTTTCCCTTGTTGTGCTAATTTTTCATATGTCTTTTCATCAAAAGAAATCTTATTCGCTCTCATAGCTCCAGGGCTAATAACTGCGATTTCTGAGCCATTTACGTTGGCAGTTAATCCTTTACCAGTTAAATTTTTATAATCTGTTACATTATAGGATTCTATGTTTCGTTCTTTTCCTTCTTTCACAATTCCTTTTGCAATTGGATGATCCGATTGCGTTTCAACAGAGTAAGCTAATTTTAACAATTCTTCTTCACTTACACCATTGCTGGGATGAATATCGGTCACACCGAAGTTTCCCTCAGTCAAAGTACCAGTTTTATCAAAAACGATACGATCTACTTTCCAAGCACTTTCAAATTGGGTCCGATTGCGAATTAACAATCCTTTTTTTGCAGCAATTGATGTAGATCTTGAAGTAACCAATGGACCTGCTAGACCTAGTGCATGTGGACAAGCAATAATCAAGACCGTAACCATTCTCTCTAAAGCAAATTCAAAATCACCTGTGGTCATCCAATAAGCTAACGTAACAATTCCTGTAACTACCGCAACATAAAACAGCCATTTTGCTGCAACATCCGCAAATCCTTGCGCTTTCGATTTCGTTTTTTCCGCATCACTTACCAATTGAATTACTTGAGACAGGTAAGTATCATTCCCTGTCTTATTAACTTTGATTTTTAATACACCTTCGCCATTAACTGCACCACCAATTGCATCCATTCCAGGTCCTTTTTCTACTGGAACCGATTCTCCAGTGAGCATGGATTCATCAACTGTTGATTCCCCTTCAAATATTTCACCATCTAGTGGAATCTTTTCTCCGGATTTAACTAATATGTGGTCTCCTGGAACTAAATCCTCTACAGAAACTTCTACAATGTTGCCAGAGGCATTAATTTTATGTGCTTCTTTTGGCATAAGTTTTATTAACTCTTCTAACGCTTTTGAAGCACCCATGATAGACTTCATTTCAATCCAATGTCCTAGCAACATAATGACGATTAATGTAGCCAATTCAAAAAAGAAGTCACTACCTTCAATAAAGAAGGCTGTTAATGAACTATATATATAAGCTGTAACAATAGCTAAAGAAATTAACATCATCATTCCAGGCGTTTTTGCTTTTACTTCATCCCATGCACCTTGCAAGAAAGGTTTACCACCATAGAAAAAGACTATCGTTGAAAGCAAGAATAATAGTAAAGTGTCCCCAGTAAAGTTAACTTCATATCCAAAAAGCATTTGTATCATTTCCGACAAATAAGAAATTGGTATAGCCAGAACTAAGGATACCCAGAATCGCTTTTTAAAGTCCTCAATCATATGTTCATGGTGACCTGCATGGCCGCCTCCATGTCCTCCGTGATGGTGGTGATCATGTTTGTTGTGGTTATGGTTTTCATGTCCTTCATGCGAACTGTGTTCATGGTGGGCATGTTCATGTTGATTATGATGCATGTGTCCCCCATGTTCGCTACCATTGTGATGTTCATGTTTGCTGTGATTGTGTGTCTCTTGTTTTTCATGTCCACTATGATGTTGCTTACCCTTTCCGTTACCATGCTTTTCCATTGTTTTCACCCCTTTAATCATCTTAGTTTGAGAAGATTTTGTGTACTTTATTCCATCTCCTTATTTCAATCACATCATACTATACCATACTATACCCCCATTCGGTATAAAATAAACTTAAGTAATATATTACGAATCTGTGCAGTTTTTGTGCAGTTCGTCGGTTTTAGTTTTAATGGAAGAAATAATGGGAATATTATAATGTGCGGAATTAAAATAATATAATTTGGAGGATTTGATTATGTCACATGAACAACATCAAGAATTGCTGCAAACCTTACATGAATGCATGGTGGAATGTAATCATTGTTACAGTGCGTGTTTAAAGGAAGATGATATTAAAATGATGGCTGAATGCATACGGTTGGACAGAGAGTGCGCAGACATGTGTAACTATTTAGAACAGGCGATTTCAAGAGGTACACCGTTTATTTCTGAGTTAGCTTCCGTTTGTGCTAAAATTTGTGAAGCATGTGGAAATGAATGCAAAAAACATGATCATGAACACTGTCAGAAATGTGCTGATGCCTGCTTTAATTGTGCAGAAGCATGTAAAAATGTTGCTTAAGAACATTCATTATATAAAAAAGGTTGCTCAAAGCAGGTTATTTAATTCCTTGAGCAACTTTCTTCTTTTTATTATAAATCGTGTTAATTTCAACTTCCTTTTTTTACCTCTTGCTTTTTAAGAAACTCCATCTTCCAACTAAAATATTCGTTATCAGAATTTTTTTCATATCGTAAATAAGCATCAAACTTATTGCCTTTTTTACTTGTTAGTCCTTTAACCAAAACGACTCCGTTTTTTAAAAAGCTTTTTACCATTGTTTTTGTTGGTTTCTTTTTCATCGAAGCTAAAAATTTATCATTCTTCCAAATAACAAATTTACAGCCATTTTTCCAGTTACTACATCCAAAGCCTTTCTGTCCCTCAATAATTCCATGCCCACAAAGAGGACATTTTCCTAGAACTTCAATAGTTTTCTTTTCATTTGAAACTTCATTAATTATGATGTCTTTTTCATTTTTAATTGTTTTTACAGAATCGGTTGTAAAATCAAAAATTAAATTCAAGAAACTTTCCTTTGTAAACTTTTGCTTTTCGATATCAGACAATGTTTTTTCCAATCTACCAGTGAATTCTAAATCAAATAATTCCTTTACTGGCAATGTTTCAACTAATTTTCTGCCCAGTTCTGTACAAATTAAATTTTTATTTTGAGTAGCAATATAGCCGACATCTTTTAGCTTTTTTATTGTTTCAGCTCTTGTAGCTGGTGTACCAATGCTATAACCACTTAAAATGGCAGCCATCATTTCTTCACTGTCTTCATCCTCTTTGTCTTTACTCTTGCCGCAAGTTTCCATTACTCTTGGATGTAAGTCAATATATTGGACACAAAAAAGTTTGGTAGATTGAGAGCTCGTTGCGTCATTTTGAGTTTGATCTGAATCGCTTGACATGGAGCCTCTACGGGCGATGTTTTTTGGCAAAGGGGCGAAAGGGTAAATCTCTTTCGCCTGGCGAGATAGCCTACAACGCCCGTCTCTCCATGTCAAGCGGTGCTCGTGCAGCATGATCAGGCCACTTTCAAAAACTTGTCTTCTGCTTCCTGAGGCGTCAGGTAATCGAGACAGCTATGGATCCGGGACCTGTTGTACCAGCCTTCAATGTACTGAAAGAGGGCACGTCTTGCTTCATTGAAATCATGATACGTCGTCTGATGGATTTCCTCTTTTTTCAATGTTGCATGAAAGGACTCAATGCACGCGTTATCGTATGGGCAGCCTTTTTTACTGAAAGAATGGACGATTTGTTTCTCTTGAATCGCTTTCTCAAATTCATGGCTTGTATACTGGGACCCAAGGTCCGTATGCAGGATCAGACCCGGTTCAGGATTTTGGTTGACGCAAGCGTTATCTAAAGCCTTTAAGGCTAGCTCTGTTGTCATGCTCCGAGAAAAGGAATAGCCAATAATCTTTCGTGTACACAGATCCATGACTGAGGCCAGGTAGCACCAGCCCTCTTTGATCGTGTGGATATAAGTGATATCTGCAACCCATTTTTGGTTGATCTTTGTTGTTGTAAAGTCCTGAGCCAGTACATTTTTT
The DNA here is from genome assembly GCF_009718825.1 of Terrilactibacillus tamarindi. GTDB lineage: Bacteria > Bacillota > Bacilli > Bacillales > Sporolactobacillaceae > Terrilactibacillus > Terrilactibacillus tamarindi. The sequence continues at coordinate 146,242 of NZ_WNHB01000007.1, forward strand.
CTGTTCTCGACCGGTCCCTGGCTCGATTGCGGACGATACTTTTTCACAATAATGGACCGCAAATTGGCTCGTCTCATCAGCTGTTGCACACGTTTGAGGCTGACCATAAAGCCTTCTTTTCTCAAGCGTTTCTGAATCTTAGGAGCTCCATATCGCCGTTTACTTTCTGTATAAAGGGTCTGAATACGTTGCATCAATTTCCGATTCTCACGGGCCAGACTGGACTCACCGGCACTCTTGGCCTGATAATAGGTACTCCGCGGCATGTCAAGCACCTGGCATACCGTTTTTATGGGATGTTTTTCTTGCAGGCGATCAATCAACACACTCATCTCAGCGGACGTTACTTTTTTGCGAATATGGCCATAGCTTTTTTTAATATTTCGTTTTCCTCCTGAATGCGTCTCATCTCTTTCTGAAGCTTCAGGTAATCCTCAGGAGTAAAGGATTTCCCGTCTTCTAAAGAAATTGGATTCAGTTTCTTAATCCATTTATAAATCGTTGTTTCCGATACGCCATATTCGCTGCTGAGATCTTTGACCGGAGTGCCTGACTGGTAGAGTTCCACGATCATTTGCCGGAATTCTTTATTGAATTTGTTGCTTGTTTTTCCGCTGCCCATCCGGGACACACCCTTTCGTTAATCCTTAGTTTAACTAAAATGTGTCCGTAAAACTATCCTAACATCACCGTTCCAAAAACCATTACTGTTTTCCCTTGCTTTTGAAGGGTTACAATCTGATTATGAATAGCTTTTTTAATCCCATTAGAAAGTGTTTCTTCAAAAAGGTTCGGGCTTCCCACATAGTACATGTTCTGGTTAATTCTAGCCTTGACACCTTTACCAGTAATGGATTGAAAGTCCTCAATCTCAATATCGTTAAATTTCAGCCTTTCTTCCTCAGCCTTCCTAACAATGGCTGAGGCGAGTGGGTGCTGAGATCCTTTTTCAAGAGCCGCTGTTAAGGTTATGATATCTTGTTCGTTTTTATTAAAAGTTACAACGTCTGTAACCTCTGGAATCCCTCTTGTTAATGTACCGGTTTTATCAAAGGCAATAACCTTGAGGGAGCCAGCTTCTTCTAGGTGAACTCCTCCTTTGATAATTACACCGTTTTTGGCAGCATTTCCTATCGATGTGACAATAGCTACGGGTGTAGAAATGACCAGAGCACACGGGCAACCGACAACCAGCAAGGCTAACCCTCGATAGATCCAATCTCCCCAAGAATCTCCCATGAATAAAGGAGGAATCACGGACAACAGGACAGCGAAAATAATAATCGCTGGCGTATAGACTTTTGCAAAACGATCAACAAACGTCTGAGAAGGTGCTTTTTCTGCTTGAGATTCTTCAACTAAATGAATAATTTTAGAAAGAGTTGTATCTTCAACTCTTTTTGTAACTTTGACCTCCAACAAACCTTCTTCATTTAATGTCCCAGCAAAGACTTCGTCATTAATGGTTTTTGTTACTGGTACTGACTCGCCAGTAATGGCGGCTTGATTTAGAGTCGATGTTCCATTAGTCACAACTCCGTCCATAGCCAATTTTTGCCCTGGTTTCACAATCATTGTGTCACCAACCTGAACATCTACAACAGGGACCATCAATTCTTGACCGTTCCGACGAATCAATGTTTCTTTTGGTGCAATTTTCATTAACGATTGAATAGATTGTCTCGCTTTATCTGCTGAATAACTTTCTAACGCTTCACTAATCGCAAAGAGAATAACAACCGTTGCTCCTTCTTCCCATTTACCTATCGCGGCCGCTCCTATAATAGCAATCGTCATAAGAGTGTCCATATCAAAGTCAAGCCGAATCAGATTTTTAAAACCTTCAATGAATAACGAGTAGCCACCGATGATAATAGCCGCTAAAAATCCGATGGTAGGAATCAGACTCAGCTCTCCGTATTGAGTCCCAATAATCCAACTGATTATCAATAGAAAGGCTGAAATGTAGACTTTAAAATTTTCTTTTTGCTTCCAAAATGGTACATGTTCAACAGTTTGTTCTGCTTCATCCCTGACTTTTAATTTTTCAAATGCTCCTGCTTTTTCTAACGCTTCAATGGTTGTGTTTCCAGTAACCATAATCTTAGAAGCGCCAAAATTCACTTTAGCTTCAATCACTCCATCTAACCGCTTTACATTTTTTTCAAACTTGTTCGCGCATTCCATGCAGTCAAACCCTTGAACTCGATATGACTTGACTTGTTGTTCAGACATGAGTTTTCTCCTCTTTTCTGTGCGTCATTGCAATAGAAATTAATTGTTTGATGTGTTCATCATCAAGCGAATAAAATGCCATTTTTCCGTCCTTTCGATATTTTACAAGACCTTGCTTACGGAGAGTGCGTAGGTGATGTGAAGCCGTTGCTATGGAAGAACCAATAATGTTTGCAACGTCACAAACACATAGCTCCTTATCTTGACATAAGGCAAAGACTATTTTTGACCTATTTTCATCAGCAAGCGCTTTGAACAATCGAACAACGCGAGATAGCCCATCATTTTCATTTTTTAAAAGGCCTTGTATGCGATTGACCTTTTCTTCGTCATAGCAATAAATTTCACATGTATCTTTTTCGACCACTAATAGCGACCTCCTTATCATTCAAATATTCATTTGATTATATTATACATCATTTCTTATTTTATTCAAATGTACATTTGAATAAATTTTTTTAGTGTGCTAGAGATGTCAATTATGTGCCATTAACTACAGAAAAATAAGATGATAAAAGATAGATGACTTTTTTTCCTTTGGTCAATCTCCATGACCTTCTTCATTGATATGCATCACCAAAAATTTTTCTATAATCATAACCGAAGTTTATCGTTTCCACATCGTTTCCACACATTTTTGCAATAGGATTCAACTTATAAAGTGATTATTTTTATTAAAAGGGAGGAAGGTTCATGTGGTTTCCAGGACCTGTTTTATTTAGAATCGGACCGATTCCAATTAATACGTTGGGTGCTTCGGTAGCTCTGGCAACGCTCTTTGGTTTATGGTTGATAAATCGTGAGGCCAAGAGGCAAGGTATTCAAGCGGATTACATGGTGGAATTCGCTATTTATTGTGTATTGGGTGGTGTTCTTGGAGCAAGATTGTGGTTTGTTCTCTTCAAATGGCCGTATTACGCTGCTCATCCAGCAGAAATTTTTATGGTTTGGATGGGGGGACTGGCAATACAAGGTGGCATTCTCGGCGGTACTTTAGTAGGAATCTGGCTCGCTAAGAAGCATAAATTGCCAGTTTGGCAGGTAGCCGATATCGTGGCACCGGCGTTAATACTCGGAATGGCGATTGGTCGCATATCAGATTTTCTTACCGGTGACGCTTATGGTATTCCAAGCAATTCCATCTTGGCTGTTTCCTATCCTCCGGGAACATTTGTCTACAACATCTTTGGCAGCACGCCGGTCCTGCCGATGCCCTTATTTGAGGCCATCGGTGATTTGATCATCTTTGGCTTTTTGCTATTGATTAAATATAGAAAACCATTCCAAGGGTTTCTATTCCTTCAGATGTTAATACTTTACTCAACGTTGAGATTTACTTTAGAGTTCTGGAGAGGAGACAGCCTAAGGACATTACTTAATCTGAAAGTCGCTCAATTGACGGCTTTGGCAACGATTATCTTAGCGATCGGTTTTATGATCGGACGCTATAGACAAATGAAAGCTGCTCATCGAGAGTAACAAAGAAAATTAGGAAACAAAGAAAAGGAGAAGCGGCATGAGGAACAGAAAATCTGGATCAGTTTCAGCAAATAAAAAGTCAAATCGAGGGAAAACCTTACTAAAAACCATAGGTTCTGTCCTTTTCGCCATTATTGCTACATCCCATCACTGGCTGCATATACTGTTGATTTCTGTCGGTTTAACGTCGATCGGGGCAGTTTTATTTAATATGCCTCCCCTTTTAAAAGTCATCCTGTTACTCATTTCCCTTGTCATTTCGATCCGGTTTATTTTCGTAGCGAAACGCAAATGGAGACATGAACGCCCGGTCGCATGGGTTTATGCCATCGCTTCGATTCTTTCGATTGTGATTGTATTTTCTGCTGTACCCCAGACAATCAGTACGATCATTCAGCCACCTTCAAACACACAGAATCCTAACAGCATAAACACGCATGACCATAATCATAGTGATATGAATAAATAGTGGTGAAATGATTTTTAGCAAATGGCAAGCAGGACATAGGGTGACTTTCTATTTTTATGAGGAATGTACGTATTTTCATGATGTGAGAATTGCATCAGTCTCTAAAAGATTGAAGGCTAAAAGGTTGGAAACAAAATGGATTCAAAGATTTATGATGTAATTATTGTCGGAGCAGGTCCTGGTGGCAGCTCACTGGCAGCAAAGCTTGCTGAAGTAGGACTTCATGTTTTAATTTTAGAGAAGCAAAGTTTTCCACGTTATAAAGTATGTGGAGGCGGGGTTACCAAGAGAGCCCTCCTGAAAATGCCGATTGATATCACACCGATTATTCGAGATCAGATCACTTCACTTATCACGGTGGAAGGAAATCATGACATTCAGGGGTTTAAACATAAAACGCCGTTTATTTATATGGTTATGAGAGACGAATTGGATCAACTACTGGCGAAACATGCCGTTGACTGTGGTGCAGAACTGAAAGAGGATTCCTTCGTTAAAAGAGTGGTCGAGTACGGTGGAAGGGTCGATGTATTTACAAGGGATGAGAAATATTCAGGACGGTATTTGGTTGGAGCCGATGGCGTAAACAGTATCGTTGCGAAACAGGTGGGGTTAATGTCGGAACGAAGGAAAGCTCTGGCATTGGAATATGAATTCAGATGTGACCAGGCAACAAACGCAAAATATAAAAACAAGGTTATCATTGATTATACCAGAGTACCCGATGGATATATATGGATATTTCCAAAAAATGGAATTCTATCGGCAGGCATCGGTTCTTACTCGTTAAGTCAGAAATTGATGTCGAAATATTTGCTTTCATTTTTGGACCATCAGGAAATGAGTGGAGATCTGCTGAGCGCGAAGGGATCTTTTTTGTCTGCTGGCGGTACCCGGCAGCCAATCATGACGCAACGAACAGCATTAATCGGAGACGCAGCCGGACTGGTCGATTCATTTGCCGGAGAGGGCATCTACTATGCTTTGTGGAGTGCTGAATTACTTTCTGACCATTTAATAAAGTCGATCAGGGATAGATATAGTGAAGCATTCTTAACCTATCAAAGAGATGTTGATCTGACAATCATGCCCGAACTCAGTACATTGGATCAGTTTGGCCGGAAATTTTACAAAAATCCGAAATTGATGCAAAAGATTGTTTCTCGTTTTCCTAAGTTATTAAGCTTAGTTTTTGATGTATTAGAAGGAAAAAGAGATTATAGCAAACTGTACAAGAAATTCAATATAGTAAAATCGTACGGCCATTTTTTGAATCTGAAAAGCTCTATTTTCACTTGAGTCCATTCTAAAAGACCAATTAATGATATTACCGTCATGATACGGAGTTATGTTTAGGAATAAAGGTTGACCCTGTACTTTGGTACAGGGTTTAT
>NZ_WNHB01000070.1 GCF_009718825.1 Terrilactibacillus tamarindi
TAATAAGATTGGTGGAGCCTAGCGGGATCGAACCGCTGACCTCCTGCGTGCAAAGCAGGCGCTCTCCCAGCTGAGCTAAGGCCCCGAACTATTTTTTTATAAATGGTGGGCCTGAGTAGACTCGAACTACCGACCTCACGCTTATCAGGCGTGCGCTCTAACCGACTGAGCTACAGGCCCCCACCAATAATAGTTTGAAGGGATGTTCCTTCAAAACCAAACAAAAGTTCCAAACGTTTTTCTTTGACAAAGCGATGG
>NZ_WNHB01000008.1 GCF_009718825.1 Terrilactibacillus tamarindi
TGATTACTTAATTTTAGGTGTATCATCTATTTCTGTGGTAAAGTAGATAGTGTTGTCTGAAAGTTTGAACATTTGACATATATATTGACTATTCTCGTGTAGTGATGTAAACTTCCAGTTAAATGATAATATTTTAATACATTAGCGAACTAAAGTAATTGAGATAGTTAGTAAGGAGAAACCTTTATGACAAAGCCTTATATGTTTGAAAAACCACTTGGACTTAGAGATACATTACCTCAAGCCCATCGTATATCTTATGAGTTGAAAGATCTTTTTTATAAAGAAATGAATCAGTGGGGATATGATTTTATTAAGACACCCGCATTAGAATTCGCAGAAACAGTAGGGAAAGCTTCTGCTATTGATGATCACCAATTATTTAAATTTATGGACAGACAAGGAATACCCGTTGTATTAAGACCAGATATGACGACGCCAATTGCAAGAGTCGTTGGATCCGAGCTGAAAGAGGCTGTATTACCTCTTCGCTTAGCTTATACATCTGCACTTTATCGTGCTCAAAAAAGCGAAGGTGGACATCCAAGTGAATTCGAACAGGTTGGTGCAGAATTAATTGGCGATGCCACACCTGAAGCAGATGCTGAAGTTATTTCTTTAATGGTTAAATTATTTGAAATTGTTGGTTTAGATCCTATACGTATCGTGATTGGACATGTTGGTTTTGTCGACGCCTTTATCCGCCATATGGTTTTTGATGAAGAGCATGTTCTCACCTTACGTGAACTATTATATATGAAGAACGATGTAGGGTTCCGTCATGTAGTGGCTCAGTTAGATATTCCTCCACAAAATAAAAGGGATTTAAATCAATTTATAGACACTCGAAGTTTGGATATTAATAAAACCCTTCAATTTATGGAACATCATCCATGCAGCGATTACTATCAAGAAGTCAATAACTTCATGCGTTTACTGAAAGCTTATGGTCTACTTGAAAAAATAGATCTTGATCTTACGTTAGTTCCACATCTTGATTACTATACTGGATTTGTATTTGAAGGATACGGTGGTAAAATCGGTTTTTCATTAGCCAGCGGGGGAAGATATAATGATCTATTGAAACAATTTAATCGTCCGGCGCCTGCAACTGGATTTGGTATTCGACTCGATCGATTAATTGAATCACTTCCAATGGACGCTTTCCCGGATGAACCAGAGAAAATGGCTGTCGTATATGAGTTAGACACGATTCAGGAAGCTTTAGAATACGCCAATCAAAAAAGGAAAGAAGGCCTACGAGTCGTTCTCCAAAATGCCAAAAGTATTCAAGATGAACGGGCCTTTCAAGAACAATTTAAAACAGTGAAATCCTTTATAAAGACAGGAGGATTATCGATATGACTGATTACATCACGATAGCAATGCCCAAAGGCCGTATCTTCTATGATGCTTGTCATTTATTAAGAGAAGCTGGCTTTGACCTTCCAAACGAATTTGAAACAACACGGAAACTCATCTTAACCATTGAAAACTCAAACTTTCGTTTTATATTAGCAAAACCTGTTGATGTGGCGACTTATGTAGAGTATGGTGTGGCGGATATTGGTATTGCAGGAAAAGATGTTATTTTAGAAAGTAATCGAAATGTTTATGAAATGCTCGATTTAGGGATCAGTGCTTGCCGCATGGCGGTGGCAGGTCTACCAAATAGGAAGCAGCAATCTTCTGTTACTAAAGTAGCAACAAAATATCCGACCATCGCGACAGAGTATTTTAAAAAACAAGGGAAACAAGTGGACATTATTTCATTAAATGGTTCGATTGAGCTTGCTCCTCTCATTGGTTTATCTGATTATATTGTTGATATTGTTTCAACGGGTCAAACCTTAAGAGAAAATGGCTTGGTCGAGTTAACGAAAATAATGGAGATTACATCAAGATTGATTGTTAACCCGGTTAGTTATCGATTAAAGAAAAAAAATATTGACTACATTATAGAGAAGTTAAAACCGATAGTAGAGGTGACTGGCGTTGGAATGGATTAAAAACGGGGATTTAAGTTATCTAGAAGCGAGAAAAATTGGTGTGGATGAAGCGAAACAAAATACGGTTAAAGAGATTATTAATGAAGTTAAACAACGTGGCGATCAGGCGCTGTATGACTATACTGAGCGCTTTGATGGTGTTAAACTCACTCATTTAAAAGTAACAAAAGAACAAATAAACGAAGCGTATTCTAGAGTATCTGATGACGTTGTCAACGTTATAAAAAAAGCAGCAAGCAATATTCGGACTTTTTTTGAAAAGCAAAAACCAGAATCTTGGTCATATACCAATGATGAAGGCACTGTTTTAGGTCAGCAAATAACGCCCCTGGATGCAGCAGGTGTATACGTGCCAGGTGGAACGGCAGCTTATCCATCATCTGTTTTAATGGGAGCCATTCCAGCACTAGTTGCAGGCGTAAAACGAATTGTATTAGTTTCCCCGCCTCAAAAAACAGGCATGGTATCAGATGGCGTTCTCGTAGCAGCCAATGAAATTGGTATTGATGAAATCTACCAAGTTGGCGGTGCTCATGCTATTGCTGCTTTAGCCTATGGAACTGAAACAATAAAACCTGTCGATAAAATAGTGGGACCAGGTAACATTTTTGTGACCTTAGCGAAGAAAGAAGTTTTTGGAGATGTAGCGATCGATAGTCTGGCTGGTCCTAGTGAAATTGTTATTTTGGCTGATGAAACAGCCAACTCAGAATGGATTGCTTCGGATTTACTCTCCCAAGCGGAACATGATCCTCTCGCAATGGCAGCTCTTATTACACCTTCTAAAGAATTTGGTCAAGCTGTTGAAGAAGCACTAGAAAAGCAGTTATCCGATCTTCCGCGTCAAAATATTGCACGTCAGTCGATTGAACAGTTTGGTAAGATTATTTTAGTTAAGGATAATGATGAAGGAATTGATGTCATTAATCAAATGGCTCCAGAACATTTAGAAGTCGTGATAAAGGATGCCGAAGAGAAAGTAAAACAAATTAAACATGCTGGTGCTATTTTTCTTGGTCCATATAGCCCCGTCCCTATCGGTGATTATTTTGCAGGACCGAACCATATTATCCCAACGAATGGCTCAGCAACCTATTCGAGCCCTCTCAGTGTTGAAAGTTTTGTGAAACAATCGAGCATCATTAAATATTCTAGAGAGGCTATTTTAAATAATAGTCAGCACATTGCTACATTCGCACGTTACGAAGGTTTTGAGGGACATGCCAGAGCGGTTGAAAATAGATTAAAGGAGGAGACTGACTGATGCAACGACAAGGAAAAGTACAACGAAACACGTTTGAAACACAGATCGCTCTTTCCATTGATTTAGATGGTCAAGGAACGTCACAAGTTTCAACGGGTGTGCCCTTTCTAGATCATATGTTAACATTATTTTCAAAGCACGGTTTATTTGATTTTACCGTTAATGCAACAGGTGATACAGATGTCGACGATCACCACACAACAGAAGATGTTGGGATTTGTCTTGGACAAGCCATCAAATCAGCTATAGGAGATAAAACAGGGATCAAACGTTATGGACATGCCATTGTTCCTATGGATGATGCTCTTGCTGAAGTCGTCATTGACTTAAGTGATCGCCCTCACTTTATCTTTAAAGGGGATATTCCAAGTCAAAAAGTAGGCACGTTCGATACCGAACTCGTGACCGAATTTTTAGAAAAGTTGTCAATCGAGTCACGGATGAACCTTCATGTTATTGTCCATTACGGTCAAAATACACATCATATTATTGAAGCTGTGTTTAAAGCACTAGGACGTGCTTTGGATACGGCAACGATCGTTGATTCCAGAATTACGGGTGTATTATCGACGAAAGGAACATTAGGATGATTGGTATATTAGATTATGGAATGGGAAATTTGTTCAGTGTCAGTTCAGCCTTAGAGGGACTAGGAGTACCTTTTATTATCTCGGATAACCAGGCTAAACTCAATGAAACGGATGCCCTTATTTTACCTGGCGTTGGCGCATTCAAAGATGCCATGACATGCCTAGAGGATCAAAAACACGTTGAGTTTATTCGAAGTTATGCGAAGAAAAAACCGTTACTTGGCATCTGCTTAGGGATGCAGCTTTTGTTTGAAGAAAGTGAAGAACACGGCTTAACAAAGGGGCTTTCACTTCTTCCTGGCCGTGTTATTAAATTCAGCGGCTTCTCACCAAAGACCGGAAAGTCATATAAAGTTCCGCATATGGGATGGAATACGCTTTCGATTAAACAACCAGAATCCTGTTTAGTTAAAGGATTAAGTGATCAGTATGCTTATTTTGTGCACTCATATTATGTTCATACAAACAAACCTGAAGTTGTGATAGCAACGGCAGATTATGATGTTGATGTCCCCGCTGTCGTGGGAGATGGACAAAATGTTTTCGGAACGCAATTCCACCCCGAAAAAAGCAGTGAATGCGGCTTAAGTATTTTAAAGAATTTCATAGAATACGCTGCTCTGCAAAAACAAACCAACGCTTAGAAGAGAGGATATAACATGGTTTTTACTATTCTACCTGCGATTGATTTAAAAAATGGAAAATGTGTTCGTCTCTTTCAAGGCGATTTTAATCAAGAAACCGTTTATTCTGATTCGCCTGTCACAATGGCCCAATCGTTCTATAAAGCGGGAGCTTCTTGGATTCACCTCGTCGATCTTGATGGTGCAAAGTCAGGAAAGCCCGTCAATCATGACTGGATTTATGCTATCACAAAAGAAGTCCCTCTATCCGTTGAAGTAGGCGGGGGTATCCGGGATCTACAAACAGTGGAAGCGTATCTTTCGCACGGCGTCAAACAAGTGATTCTAGGTAGCAGTGCGATTTCGGACCCTGATTTTGTTAAAGAAGCACTGAAAAAATATCCGGAAAATATAACGATCGGAATAGATGCCAAACAGGGGAGAGTGGCTGTAGAAGGCTGGCTTGAAGTTTCCACTATTAAAGCTGTGGATTTGGCTAAAGAATTAGTCAAATCGGGTGCAAAGAGAATCATTTATACGGATATTTCACGTGATGGAGCAATGAAAGGCCCTAACGTCGATGAAATTGAAACACTTGCAAAGGAGAGCGGGTGCCAAGTCATAGCATCTGGTGGCGTGTCTTCCATTCAAGATGTAGAAACATTGGCGGCTAAATCAGAACAAGGCATCTCCGGAGCGATTATTGGTAAAGCCTTATACACGAATGCGATCGATTTATCTGAAGCACTAAAGGTGGTGGAGCACGTTGCTAACTAAACGAATTATTCCTTGCTTGGACGTCAAAGAGGGACGAGTTGTAAAGGGAATTCAATTTTTAAATTTAGTCGATGCTGGGGATCCTGTCGAACTCGCAAAGCATTATAATGATGAAGGGGCAGACGAGCTCGTATTTCTAGATATTTCCGCCTCACGTGAAGGTAGGGATACGATGGTTGACATTGTCAAAAAAGTCGCCTCTACGTTACATATCCCTTTTACAGTAGGTGGAGGGATCAAATCTCTTGAAGATATCAAACGTATTTTACGAGCAGGAGCCGACAAAATTTCTTTAAATACATCAGCGGTCCTTAATCCTCAGCTCATTAAAGAAGGGGCAGACTTTTTTGGAAGTCAGTGCATCGTATGTGCGATCGATGCAAAATATGATCCTGAAAACAATCGTTATGTTGTTTATACGCATGGTGGTCATGAAAAAACATCCCTTGATGCGATTGAATGGGCTAAAGAGGTTGTTCGGTTAGGTGCCGGGGAAATTTTACTAACAAGTATGGATTCAGATGGCGAGAAAAAAGGGTTTCAACTCGATTTAACACAAAAAGTAAGTAGGGCCGTGTCTGTACCAGTCATTGCGTCAGGTGGTGCTGGATCATTAGATGATTTTTATCAAGTCTTTACTAAGGCACAGGCTGATGCCGCTTTAGCTGCATCAATGTTCCACTATAAAGAAACAACAGTAGGAAAGGTTAAATCTTACTGCAAACAAAAAGGGGTTCATGTCAGATGGATATAGAAAAACTTAAATATGACGAAAACGGATTAATTCCTGCTATTATACAAGATGCTCAAAGTAAAGAAGTATTAACGCTTGCTTATATGAATAAAACCTCACTGCAAAAAAGTTTAGAGACAAAACAGACTTGGTTTTTTAGTCGATCACGCCAAGAACTCTGGCATAAGGGAGAAACAAGTGGCAATACACAAGATATAGTGGATATAACGTTTGATTGCGACAAGGATGCATTACTAGTCAGAGTCAATCCAAGTGGTCCCGCTTGTCACACGGGGGAATATAGTTGTTTCTCAGGCATTAAAAATGAAACTGAAGAAGCATCTCATAACCGATTTGCCGTTTTAGAAGAACTTGAACGTGTGATTGCGAAAAGGGAAGTAGAACGTCCTGAAGGCGCCTATACGACCTATCTTTTTGAAAAAGGGATCGATAAAATCCTAAAAAAAGTTGGAGAAGAAGCGTCTGAAGTCATTATAGCGGCAAAAAATCGAGATATTAGCGAACTTGAATGGGAAACAGCCGATTTATTTTACCATGTATTCGTAATGCTTAGAGAGCAAGGTGTCGGGCTTGATCGTATCTTACAAGTCCTCGAGAAACGTCATCATGAAAAAAGTCAATTTGCTAGACGCGAAGAAAATTAATAAGTAAACGGGGAAATCACACATGATTTCCCCGTTTATTTTTAAACTTTTCAGGTTATACTGTTGAGGCGAAGGACGGTTGATGTGATTGTGGTATACTTCCTTTACTTGGGTCTGTTTTTAATAGGAATCTTCGTTCTTTTGATCGTGTTGCTGCTTTTTTGGACTGTTAAAGCTGAATTAAAAGCCTATTTAAGCCCAAAGGGAATAGGCGTTCATTTTCATATCACCCTATTACATAAAAGATTGTTTTACTTTGAACGACATATTTCAACTTTTGAAAACCTACTTGATTCTTTAATGGCGAGTTTAGAACCGTCATTTGATCTATCTCATTTAGAGGATTTTCTGTCAAAGCAGGAACTGTCTATACCGCATATTAAAAAGTCACCTCAATACAAGTTGTTAGAAAAAACCATACATATCAATAAGTTAACCTGGAATACAAATTTAGGATTTGGAGATGCAGCGATTACAGCTACATGCTGTGGTTTAGCATGGACGATAAAAGGGATGATAAGTCACTATGCCAAACAGTTGCTCAATTATCCGCCTTCATTACATATTTCACCAGACTATACGAAAAACACATTTTCAAGCGAAGTGATGTGCATATTTTCATTTAAGCTAGGAAAAGCTATTGTGACAGCCTATAAGTTGTCAAAGTATAGGAAAGGGAGGCGGATTTCGTCGTGACAGAACACCCTATTCAAGGATTAATGAAAACAGCCATGGAAAATTTAAAAGACATGATTGACGTCAATACGATTATCGGTGAACCAATTCAAACACCTGACGGAAGCATCATTTTAACCGTGTCAAAGGTTGGATTTGGTTTTGCTGCTGGAGGTAGTGATTTTGGTAAAGAATCAAATAACTCCAGTTCTTCCGAAGGAGAAAAATCGAGCTTACCTTTTGGCGGTGGAAGCGGCGGCGGTGTATCCGTTACACCAATTGCTTTCTTGATTGTTGGTACGCAAGGGGTCAAAACGATTCATTTAGATAATAATACGCATCTTTACGAAAAGTTGCTGGAATTGGCACCTCAAACGGTTGATAAAATCCAAAAAATTCTAGAGAGTAGCAAGAACAAAGGATCAGGATCTGGGAATCAAATGCCGCAAACACGTCCAAACATGAAACCTAAGAAAATGGATCCAACTCAAAATGATTATTACAGTTAACCGATTTGGTTAACTGTTTTAAATTTTTTATGGCAAATCAATTGATTTGCCATCTAATACTAAGAAAGATATGATAGATATAAGGTAGTTTTTAGTCAACACAGGTACATAGGATGTTATAGACATTTAAATTAATCTAAAATAAGGAGTGTTTTTAAAGATGGCAAAAATTACATTTGGCGGAAATCCCGTTACTTTAGAAGGAAAAGAACTTACTGTTGGAGATAAAGCCCCTTCTTTTACTGTTTTAGACAACGATTTAAATGAAAAAAAACTAGAAGACTATTCAGGTGTTCGAATTATTAGTAGTGTTCCTTCTTTAGACACCGGTGTATGTGATGCTCAAACACGTCGATTTAATGAAGAAGTCGGTAAAATAAATGGTGCAAGCGTTCTAACGATTAGTGTCGATTTACCGTTTGCCCAAAAACGTTGGTGTGGTGCAGCAGGGCTTGAACATGCCATTACATTATCAGATCATCGTGATCTCTCTTTTGGCCACGCTTATGGATTAGTGATGAAGGAACTTCGATTACTGGCTCGTGCTGTATTTGTGGTTGATAGTTCAAATCAAATTGTTTACGCTGAATACGTTAGCGAAGTAACCAATCATCCCAATTACGATGCTGCACTTCAAGCTGCAAAAGAAGCAAAATAAGGTTGGGTTTTTATTTGGATAGAGTCCAGATAGAGAACTTGAACCTTACTTCACTTTAGAATCACAAGTCTCTAAAAGCATTGTAAAGTTTGATCGGAGGACATTTTTTTTGCAAAAGTCGATTGTTAATCATTTATTTACGATATTAAATGAATCATCATTACTTATTGAAGAAAGCGAAAATGTGACGTTTCTTGAGGCCCTTTGTTTAACTGGAGAAAATATAATTGAAGATACGGTGAAACAAGAACAGCTAACGGACAAACTTTTGCCATTATATGAGGCCTATTTTCAAGAAGGAATGACTGCAGAAGATAGCCGTAGAGCTTATCAGCTTGCCACTTTAAAAGGAATGAGATCAGGAACACAGACCATCCATCAAATGACACCGGATAGTTTAGTGCTTTTTCTAGGCTATTTGGTATCTAAATTGATTTCAACATCTTCTGTTTCCATCTTAGATCCCGCAGTGGGAACAGGAAATTTATTAACGGGTGTCATGAATCAACTGCATTTAGACAGCTTAAAAGCTAGCGGTATAGAAATTGATGATCTATTGGTTAAGTTAGCCCATATAAATGCGAATCTTCAACAAAAAGACATTCAATTCTACCATCAAGATGCACTAAAACCACTATATATTGATCCGGTTGATGTGACGATTTGTGATGTGCCAGTAGGTATATATCCTGATGCCAATTTGAGTCAAACATACGAATTGGGAAATATAAATGGGAAATCATTTAGTCATTATATGTTTATTGAGCAAGGACTAAAGTATACAAAACCAGCTGGGTATCTCGTTTATATGGTTCCAAATGATTTATTCGTGCAAGACAAAGACCATGTTTTTCACCAATTTATTAAAAAACATGCTGTTATTTTAGGTCTATTACAATTACCAAGTGAATTGTTTGGTGATCCAAAGTATGAAAAAAGCATATTAATTATGCAGAAATTAGATGCTTCGATCGAGCCGCCTAAGGAGATGCTGCTTGTTCAGTTACCTTCATTTTCAAAAACAGAACAAATGGCTGACATGATAGCAAAAATTAATCATTGGTTTGATACGCATTTATCTTGATCTAAAGCTATGTTAAAATAAAGTGAAACTTCATCGATTGAGCCGGTTCGTCCCTATTGATCATGATCCATGGTAATTTAACTTTTCGAAAGTATTCCCCCACCTTCACTTATTAAATTTTTTAAGCTAAAGGTGGGGGTCTTATTGCTCTAATCAAGATATCAAGTCTATGTATAGTAAGTTATGGAAGGTACACGTATAAGTACTTTTTATTGGGGCGTATCTGATTTAAATTTATAAATAAAAATTGTCTTTATATTATTGCCGCTATAAAATAAAAGAAGGGTTTACGGACGCTTTATTTTTATCCATAACTAAACAGGTGATAAGTGAAGGGGTGTTAGAGCGTGGCTAAAATTATTGCCATTAATGCTGGAAGCTCATCATTAAAGTTTCAACTTCTTGATATGCCTAAAGAACAGGTCATTGCAAAGGGATCTTTTGAACGAATAGGTCTCCCTCAATCCACTTTTTCTATGACATATAAAGGAGAAAAATGGGAAGAAACAACGTCTATTTTCGATCATAGTGATGCTGTACATATCCTCTTAGATTATCTGATTGATCGAGGAGTCGTGCAAACATTAACGGAAATAAGTGGCATTGGGCATCGTGTTGTTCATGGTGGAGAGGCTTTTGATGATTCGGCTTTAGTGACTGAAGATGTTCTAAAGAAAATTGAAGATTTGTCAGAACTTGCGCCATTACATAATCCAGCAAACTTGGTTGGTATTCGAGCCTTTCAGAAAATTTTACCACATGTCCCTTCTGTCGTTGTATTTGATACGGCTTTTCATCAATCGATGCCTAAAGAATCGTATCTCTATAGTCTTCCTTATGAATATTACGAAAATTATAGTATTCGAAAATATGGATTTCATGGGACATCACATCAATATGTATCAATCAAAGCGGCAGAGATGTTAAATCGGCCATTAGAAGACTTGAAGCTTATCTCTTGTCATCTTGGAAACGGAGCCAGTATTACAGCCATCAAAGATGGGAAGTCATTTGATACTTCAATGGGATTTACACCGCTTGCGGGATTGACGATGGGTACACGATCTGGCGATATTGATCCTGCATTAATTCCATACATAATGGAAAAAACAGGTCAAAATGCGAATGAGGTTGTTAATGTTTTAAATAAGAAAAGTGGATTACTTGGATTATCGGGATTTTCGAGTGATTTAAGGGATATTGAATCCGAGATGGTCAAAGGACATGAACGCGCTAAACTTGCACTTTCCATATTTGTTGAGAGAATTCAAAAATATATTGGATCATATGTTGCAAAAATGCAAGGTGTAGATGCGATTATTTTTACGGCAGGCATCGGCGAAAATAGTTACCACATTAGGGAAAATGTGACTGACGGTCTAAAATGGATGGGTGTTGTTTTAGACAATGAACGTAATCGAAAGGTTTCTGGAGAAACAATCATCAGTACACCAGAGTCAAAAGTGAAGGTTCTGGTCATTCCAACAAATGAGGAAGTAATGATTGCCAGAGATACAATCCGAATTTCTGAAAAAGTCGATAGTTAAGAAGAAATGATCCAAACATTGTGTTGGATCATTTTTTTTTAATAAAAGATAGGCAAAAAAATAAATTAAGCTTTATGAACAGCTCGATAGCACACAAAAGAATGAGACGAAAATGACTTCATTAATACGTTTCTGTTACATAGAAAAACGTAAAGTTCCCGATGAAGGATTTTGAGTTTTTTAAATATGACAAATTTGTAAAAAAGCAAAAATACAAGCGCTTACATAAATATTAGATCTTTTCAGATGATTTTAATACTATATAATAGACATATAGATTAGTGTGAGAAGACATAACATAGGATGATAAGAATGTTTCCGCACAACCTATCAACGTTTTCATAAGATACTATTATTATATGTACGAGTTCGAAAAGGTCCTTCACTTTGTTACAGAAAATTAAAGGTCCGCCAGGGAAGAATGCCTTGTCAACTCATTCATTCATTCAATGGACCCTTCACTGCAGCATTAGTTCTATGCCTTTTTGAACGACTGAAAATCATTTTTGGGGAGGAATTTAGTCATGCTTGTAGGTATTCCAAAGGAGATTAAAAACAACGAAAACCGTGTTGCCATCACACCGGCGGGTGTCGCAAACTTAGTCCATGCAGGACATCGAGTTTTTGTTGAAAAATCAGCGGGAGTAGGATCAGGTTTTTTGGATGATCAATATACTGTGGCTGGTGCAAAAATTGTTACAGCAGAAGAAGCTTGGTCTGTTGATATGGTGATGAAGGTAAAAGAACCACTACCTGAGGAATATGGATATTTCCATGAAGGTCTTATTTTATTCACTTATTTACACTTGGCTCCAGAACCAGCATTAACAAAAGCCTTGACCGATAACAAGGTGGTTGGTATTGCATACGAAACCGTTCAATTGTCAAATGGAGTCCTTCCATTATTAGTGCCAATGAGTGAAGTTGCTGGAAGAATGGCCACTCAACTTGGTGCGCAATTCCTTGAGCAACCACATGGTGGTAAAGGTATCTTACTTGGTGGTATACCTGGTGTAAGTAGAGGGAAAGTGGTTATTGTTGGTGGTGGTCATGTGGGAACGAATGCAGCAAAAGTTGCTATAGGTCTAGGTGCTGATGTGACCATTTTAGACTTGAATCCAGAACGTTTACGTCAATTGGATGATATTTTTGGTCATAGTATTAATACACTTATCTCTAACCCTTATAACCTAGCAGAAGCGGTTTCTGAGGCTGATCTTGTTGTAGGTGCTGTACTTATTCCTGGTGCTAAAGCCCCTAAACTTGTTACAGAAGACATGATAAAATCAATGAAAAATGGTTCAGTCATTATTGATGTTGCGATTGATCAAGGCGGAATTTTTGAAACAACGGACCGAATCACGACTCATGATGATCCAACTTATGTCAAACATGGTGTTGTTCATTATGCTGTTGCTAACATGCCAGGTGCAGTTCCTAGGACGTCTACTCTTGGTTTAACAAACTGTACAGTGCCGTATGCCATTCAAATTGCGAATAAAGGCTATGTAAAAGCGTGCTTAGAAGATGAAGCGTTGCTTAAAGGGATTAACACACTAGATGGGTATGTCACATTTAAAGCTGTTGCTGAAGCGCATGGTTTAGAGTATAAAGAGGCAAAAGAACTTTTAGAATCAAGCCCTAGTCATATTATTTAATGGTGCGGTAACATTAAATATAATAGGTCTTTGTGCTGAATTTGAAATATAAATTAAAAACGAACCCCTAAATCTTTTTCCGATTTAGGGGTTCGTCATTTTCAGTTAAACATTAGGGGACGATAATGAACTCTTTTGGAAAACTTGTTAAAGATAAAGGACCGTCTTCACTAATATAAATGTCATCTTCAATGCGAACGCCGCCGATATTCGGAATATAAATGCCCGGTTCAATGGTAAAGACCATGCCCTTTGTTAATTTATTGTCGTTATTCATACTCATTGAAGGAGCTTCGTGTGCCCCTAAGCCTAATCCGTGTCCCAGTCGATGAGTGAAATAATCCCCATAACCTTTATCTGAGATGATTTGCCGGGCGATTTTATCAAGATCTCCAATACGGAAGTCGATATTACAAGCTTCTATGGCTGCTTTTTCTGCCTTAAGAACGGTATTGTAAATATCAATCTGTGCATCTGAGGCATGTTTATAAGCAACTGTCCGTGTGATATCTGAACAATAGCCATCGACAATGACACCTAAGTCAAAAAGGACAAAATCACCTTCTTTAATTTGACGTGTCCCCGGGATACCATGCGGAAGGGCTGTTTTTTCTCCAGTTAAAACCATCGTGTCAAACGACATCTCTGAGTAGCCTCTTTTTGTCAGTTCGTATTCAATTTCAGCTACGATCGCTTGCTCGGTTCTTCCTTTTTTAATGGCATTAATACCTACTTTTACAGCATAGTCAGCCATCTCTCCGGCCTTTTTCAGGGCTTCTAACTCTCTAGCGTCTTTCCTATTTCTTAAGGTATTGATTATAGGTTCAATGGATATAAATGTGCAGGAACCATGATATTCTTTTAGTTTTAATGCTTTTTGATATGGTAGAGTGGACGTTTCGATAGCAACTGTCTCACTTGTCTTACGCTTATCTTCCAACTGTTTTTTTACAAAAATCCACGGGTCTTCATGATCTTGGTAGCCAATAATGTCATATTCAAAACCTGATTCAGACGCTCTTATGACTTCAAGTTCAGGGCAAACGAGAAATGGCGCATTATCTGGAAATACAAATAAACCAAGAAATCGTTCATGTGGATCACATTTGAAGTTTGTTAGATAGAACACATTTGTCGGATCAGAGATAAACGTAAATGCAGCATGATTGGATTTGAGCCATTCTTGAATTTTCACCAAACGTGTATTCATTGAATCCCCTCCTAATGACATTTTAATGGAAAAAGTTTTTAAATCGGTTGCTTTTAAGAAGATGTAGGTTTTTAAGGAAGTGTGTCTTGCGTGTTCCTTAATTAGGAATACGCCGAGCTTTTGACACTGTTAAGGAATCAATCAACATCTTTTGAATAAAAGTCTTAATCAAAACCATGATTAAACTATGTAATCGATTATGCTACAGTAGTAACACTTTGGTCAGATAGTTGAACATAGATTAACTTTAACATAGATGAAATATGATGTGTATGGAAAGCTCGTTTGACTTGTTATAATATACCTAGGATTCAATGTTTATGAAATAGCTTTGGTCATGAGATGAATCAGCTTCTGAAAGGGCGTAAGTTAGTTAATCATATAGAGGATCTTCTTGCTGCTAATTTGTCACCTTTTTGAACGCGCACATTGTATAATAGAATGGGTACGGATAAATTATAGTGTGACCCCGAAATAATCAACATGAGTGGTAACTTATTGTATAATCTTACAGTACATCGTGTTTGACAAGAACGTCTTATTCCCTAACTAATCTATAATAACCATTGTATAGAGAATGGTGGTGAAACAATGCCGACAAAGCAAGAACGAATTATTCAATACATTATCAATTTAAAAAGTGGAGAAAAAATTTCAGTCCGTCAAATTGCAACCCAATTACATGTTAGTGAGGGTACCGCTTATCGTGCCATTAAAGAAGCTGAGCACCAAGGATATGTAAGTACGATTGAACGTGTTGGCACTGTTAGAATAGATAATAAAGAAAAACGTACATTCGACGTGCTAACTTATTCAGAAGTTGTCAATATTGTAGACGGCACTGTTTTAGGTGGCGAGGGAGGCCTATTAAGGACACTTAATCGTTTTATCATCGGTGCTATGCAGTTAGATGCGATGCTTCGATATGTTGAAGCAGGTGATCTTTTAATCATAGGAAATCGCGAAAATGTTCATCAACATGCATTAAATAACGGCGCCTCGATGCTTATTACAGGGGGGTTCGATACCTCACAAGAAATTAAAAAAATGGCTAATGAATTAAACTTACCTATTATATCGACATCGTATGATACTTTTACGGTTGCAACGATGATTAATCGAGCAATAGATGATCGGCTCATAAAAAAAGAAATCATGCATGTTGAAGATATTTTAACTCCTTTGACCCAAACGGCCTTTCTTTATGAAACGGATAAAGTTAAAGACTGGATCATCTTAAATCATGAAACATCACACCAACGTTATCCTGTCGTCAATCATGATCGAAAAGTAGTGGGTATCATAACGACGAGTGATGGATTAGATCATGATGAAAATAGCCAGATTAAAGATATTATGAACAAACAACCTATCACAGCTAGCCCATCGATGACGATTACTTCCGCAGCACATATGATGATATGGGAAGATATCAAATGTTTACCCATTGTTGATGCTAACAAACGCCTTCTTGGCATTATCACTCAGCAAGATGTTCTAAAGGCCACACAAATCGCCCAACGTCAACCACAAGTTGGTGAAACAATAGAGGACAATATCGCATCACAAATTATTGAAAGTGATTCACATCAATCTCTGTATGAATGTGTTGTGACCCCTCAAATGACGGATCTATTTGGTAATCTATCTTATGGTACCCTAACATCGATTGTTACGATAGTAGGCCGAAGAGAAATGTCGCGTCATCGAAAAGGAGAACTTGCGATTGAGAATGTCTCTCTTTACTTATTTAAACCCATTCAAATTGATCAAAAGATACATATTAAACCGAACATCTTAGATCTAACGCGACGAAACAGTAAAATCGATATAGACGTGTTTGTCCATGATACACTATGTGGTAAAGCGATGCTCAGTGTCCAATTTATCCCGCATTCCTAAAAAAGGTTTTTTATATAAATATCAGCTTACAGTAATCATCAATGCAATGTAAATGATTGATTTTCTGAGATAGTCTGAGATAGAAGGATCACTACATTTAGATAGACAAGGAGATAACGCATGATCGAAGATATTTTAGCTTGCATAAAAGAGTATGAAACCATTATTATTCACCGTCATATTAGACCTGACCCAGATGCGCTTGGCTCACAAGGTGGACTTCAGTTATTAATTAAAGATAATTATCCTGGGAAGAAGGTTTATGTTGTAGGCGAGGAAGTTCCATCATTAATGTTTTTAAACCGTATGGACATCATTGATGACAGCATTTATCAAAATGCACTTGTCATTGTTTGTGATACAGCCAATCAAGATCGAGTAAGTGATAACCGATATCACCTCGGACAGAAGTTAATTAAAATAGATCACCATCCTGTCGTTGATCAATATGGAGATATTCAATGGGTGGATACAACGGCAAGTTCAGTGAGTGAAATGATTGCGAGTATCTATTTGAAAAAACCTGAACTCACCTTGTCAGCGGAAGCAGCTAGACTACTATATGCTGGAATCATTGGTGATACAGGACGTTTTCTTTTTCCAAATGCAACGCCAGAAACGTTTCACATTGTATCCCAATTAGTGGCGAAGCCTTTTAGTCGGCAAAGTCTCTACGAATCGTTATATAAATCGAGCTTAGCTGTTATGCATTTAAAAGGTTATGTGCTCCAACATTTTGATCTAAACGAGTTAGGACTCGGATCCATTCGATTAACACGTGAAGTACTTGATTCATTTCAAGTGAATTCACAAGAAGCTTCACAGTTAGTGAGTGCCTTCTCTGATGTGGAAAATCTGAAGGTTTGGGTTGTGTTCGTTCAAGAAGAAGATCAAATCCGAGCTCGCATTCGTTCAAAAGGACCCAAAATCAATACGATTGCGGGAAAATACCATGGTGGAGGGCATCCTCTGGCATCTGGCGCAACGGTTTATTCTTGGGAAGAGGCTGATTCATTAATGCGAGATTTAAATAACTTGTTAAATTAACGTTCTTTTTCATCGATGTGAACAATTCTTACATTGACTTCAAGAGTTGAAAAAATGATTAGAGTTTGGATTTTAAATTGATAATCCATACGGTCGGTTGTATACGTTCTTTTTTCAATGATGTTATAGATAAGATCTTTATTTACGGCAACGGACTCAATGTCATTATTAATTAATGAACGTAAGTCTCTCGTCATTTGATCTTCTAAATCATAACGTAAAATTTTTCCAATTTTTGATTTCTCTATGTTGACTTTAATATCTTGAATGGTGATTTTCTTTTCAAGTAGTTCATTCTTCTGGTCTTGTTCTTCTAATAGCGTTTTTTTATGCGCTTGAAGTGTTTTAATCTTTGTCTCTTGTTCTTTGATCTTTTGTATTTGCCTCTCTTGCGCCATTCCAAAAAGGAGAATAAAGAAAGAAAAACCAATTATCGTTCCTATGATAATTCCCGCTAAAAATCTTTGCCAACTGGGCATGCGATAGTAGGGTGGTAGTCTCATGAGTTTATTCCTGTGTAATCCAATGAATGATAATGCTTGCCGTATGGGCGCCGGTCATAGCTGAAGCAATTAATAACAAATGTTTAACCACTTCGATAGGAGAGCCATCTAAGAAACCTTTCTCAAGATTCTCGATTGTATCAAAAGTGCCACCGATAGCTGTAACAACAGCCCAAATTTTCATGTTAGATGCCAGTCGGTTCATTTCAGAGAAAGCGGGACTACTGACAAAAAAAGCACCAATTCCTCCAATAATGCAGCCGCCAATAATAACTCCAAAAGCAATAAAGAAATTCATAATGGCTGTCGTTGCAAACATCCGAAAGTCCATACCCTTCAACTCCTTAAACATGACTGCGTTTTAGAGACAGAATGCCATAGTTACATCATATGGACGAGACCTCTGAGGTATGATAGATTTACAGAATATATTAAGGAATCGATGCTTATATAAAGTGAAGCTTCCATCAGAGGGGGTTTTCTTCATCCCCCACTGATGGTTAGCTGAACCAATCGGACCTTTACGGGCAGTTGATCTCCCACCTATCTTCTTTGACTACTCAGAATCTTGAGGTGGGGGTCTCTACTTGCCGTTAAGGCGGGAGAAATAAGGAAAGGAGGATATAAAATGAGTTTTGTACATCTGCATGTTCACAGTGAATATAGTTTGTTAGATAGTACATGCCGTATTAGGACGTTGGTTGAACGAGCAAAAACAATGGGTTATAAGGCTCTAGCTATAACGGATAAACAAACCCTATATGGCACCATTCCGTTCTATAAAGCATGCCTTGAAAATGACATTCATCCTGTTATAGGATTAGAAGTCTATATGGAAGTTGAACATGACGTAACAAAAAGAAGAGAAGACTGGCCTGAAGACTATTCCATCGTGCTATTGGCTAAAAATCAACAAGGGTATCGAAACTTAGTTGAAATTAGTTCAATTATTCAGCAAAAATCAGTTAAACGCCTAAGTCGCTCTGAACTAGAGACTTATTCTGACGGATTAATAGCTCTATCTTCTGGAGCGAGGGGCATGATTGGTTCACATTTAATTCAGGGAAGAAAAGAAGAGGCGATGGAAGCTGCAACATGGCTTCATCAAACCTTTCAAAATGATTTTTACCTTGAAGTTCAAAACCACGGTGAAGCTTTCGAAAGAGAACTTATGTTGGACTGCGTTAATTATAGTAAATCACATCATATTCCGCTTGTTGCGACAAATGATGTTCATTATCTTGATAAAGAGGATGCAAAGGCTTATGACTGTTTGACATGTATACGAACAGGGAGTAAAATTCAAAACTTCGTAAAAAAACATAAATCAACCGAATATTACTTCAAATCTCAAGAAGAGATGAAAGAGATTTTCGCACATTGCCCAGAGGCCGTAGACCGAACAGAGAAGATTGCTTTTCAATGTCAAGTAAAGTTTGACTTTGATACGCTTCAGCTGCCTAAATATAAAACCGAAAGTGCATTTGATGCGGCCTCCTTATTAAGAAAACTATGTATGCGTGGACTGAAGGAAAGGTATAGCCGTTTAACGGATGCCATTCATGCACGATTGGAAAAAGAACTCGCTATTATTCATGATATGGGCTTTGATGATTACTTTTTAATTGTCTGGGATTTACTTGCTTATGCCAGAAAAAATGGAATAGAGCCAGGGCCGGGTAGAGGATCTGCTGCAGGATCCTTAGTTGCCTATTTGTTACATATTACTGATGTTGATCCAATTGAATATCAACTTCTTTTTGAACGATTTCTCAATCCTGAACGCGTGACGATGCCAGATATAGATATCGATTTTCCAGATAGAGAACGGGATAAGATGATCTCTTATGTTAGTCAAAAATATGGCTCGGACCATGTTGCACAAATTATCACATTCGGTACCCTTGCTGCCAAAGCAGCCATACGTGATGTCGGCAAAGTCCTAGATATTGATGGCATGACCATGAACAAAGTAGCTAAATGTATCCCATCAAGACCAGGCATAACTCTTCAAAAAGCCATTGAGGAATCCTCAGGGCTTAGGCAACTTATTAAACAATCCAAAGAGATAGAGAATCTTTTGTCTTTATCCCAAAAGGTTGAAGGGGTTCCAAGACATTCATCTATTCATGCCGCTGGAGTGGTTATAAGCGAAAAACCATTAAAAACACTGGTGCCGGTTCAGCCAGGGCATGATGATGTGATGATAACCCAATTTCCAATGGAGAATCTTGAAGAACTTGGTTTGTTAAAAATCGATTTTCTAGGGCTCCGGAATTTAACTTTGATACAAGATGTATTGACTTTGATTAAAGATCATACAGGTCAAACGATTGATCTTTCAACGATCCCTATGGATGATAGTGAAACGTTTAAAATGCTTTCAGAAGGAGATACAACGGGCGTATTTCAACTTGAATCTGATGGTATGCGAGCTGTATTAAAACGACTTCTTCCTAATACTTTTGAAGATATTGTCGCCGTTAATGCATTATACAGACCAGGCCCAATGAACAGTACCCAAGTGTACATTGATTGTAAGCATGGGAAAAGAGCGGTCCAATATCCTCATCCTGATTTGGCACCAATTTTAAAAATGACCTACGGCGTGATTGTTTATCAAGAGCAAATTATGAGCATCGCGCATGTCATGGCAGGGTATTCATTAGGACAAGCTGATATTTTGAGAAGAGCCGTTTCAAAGAAGAAAAGACACATCCTAGATGAACAGAAAGAATCTTTTATCTTGGGCTGTCAAAAGAACGGTTATACAAAAGAAATTTCAGAGTCCGTTTATGACCTTATTGTACGATTTGCCGACTATGGATTTAATCGCAGTCATGCTGTTGCTTATAGTCTGATAGCTTATCGAATGGCTTATTTAAAAGTCCATTATCCAAAAGCATTTATAACGTCTCACCTATCTAGTGTGCATCATGATCAAGATAAATGTCTTAATGCGATAAATGAAGCAAAACGAAAAGGGATCGCGTTCTTTCCACCTTCTATTAATCATAGTGGTGCTTACTTTACATGGACAGAAGAAGGTATTCGCATAGGTTTAGGAATAGTCAAAGGCGTGGGGAACAAAGTGGTCCAAGATATCCTCATGAGTAGAAAAAAAGGACCTTTCAAAAACTTATTTGACTTTTGCAGGCGTGTCTCATTAAAAAGAGTCAATCGAAAAGCCATTGAATCTCTTATATTTGCTGGAGCAATGGATGAATTTGGTATTGATCGAGCCATTCTATTAGCTACACTTGAGAATGCCCTGCACTATTCAGAAAAATACACCCATACAAATGTCGATCAAGTATCATTTGAAATGGAAGAAGTGGAACCGGAGTATATAGAAGTTCCTCCTCTTTCCAAACATGAGAGAATTGAATATGAAAAAGAGGCCTTAGGGATATTTGTCTCGGCCCATCCGATCGAGCCTTATCGGTGGCAATTATCGAAACAAATGAGAACGCTTGAATGGGTCAAAAATCAGGCTAATGGAACAACGTTCGTTTTAGCTGTATTAATCGAAAAATGCAAACACGTACGAACAAAAAAAGGACAAATGATGTCTTTTTTAACATTAAGCGATGAAACAGGTCAGATAGAAGCGGTTTGTTTTCCGAATGTTCATGAGGAAAATACCCGATTCATTCAAAAGGGACAACTCCTTATAGTTAAAGGACTACTAGAAATCGATCAAAATGAGAAAAAACTCATTGTGAAGCAAATGATGGAGTTAGAACGCTATATTCAATCACGTCTAGCAAGTGTATTTATAAGAATTGATGAGGAACACGAAAATAATTCAATATTAAAGCACTTACATGACGTATTACAATTGCATCCTGGCACTCATCCTGTTATTATTCACTATGGTCGATCAGGAAAAACAGTTCAACTGCCTGATCAATACCGTCTAAATATCGAAAAGTCAACCTTAAATAAGCTAAAAAACATCATTGGTCATAAAAATGTAATTATTAAATCCATATAAGCCTTTTATTTAAATTTTATCTTCTGATATAATAGTGTAGTTTAGTAAAGGTTGTTTTCATATTTATAGATTATTTTCTTTCTATTTATGTTATGGTCATGTTATGCCTATTCATTGTTTTCTCTTTTTAGGCTTTATTCGTATGTACACCTCCTACACAGATAAAAATAAAAGGGCGGAATCATTAAGCAGATCCATCTCTTTAACTTTGTTCTGTTTTTACAGGACAAGCGAATTGAATGATCTCTTGACAAAGTCCTGCAAAATAGAGAATAGCAATGTTTATTATAAGGCATATGACAGAAAAAACGATTATTTAAAAGATTAGAGGGTGTATCTATTTGTTAAAGGACTTTTTTATAAAAAAGAAAAAGTACGCAACCGTTCCCTCCACGAAATCAAAAATTGGCGTACCTGAAGGCATTATGAAGAAATGCCCAAGTTGTAAAAAAATCATGTATGCCAAAGAGCTTCAAAAATATTTATATGTTTGCCAATCATGTGGTTATCATTATCCCGTGAGTGCTTTTGAAAGAATTGAGATGCTTCTTGATCCAGAATCATTCATTCCTTTCGATCAAGACTTAGTCTCAAAGAACCCACTCGATTTTCCAAATTATCTGGAGAAATTAGAGAAAGATAAGGAAAAGTCGGGTCTTAATGAAGCGGTGGTCACGGGAAAAGGGAAAATAGAGGGATATGAAACGGCTTTGGCTATTATGGATTCAAACTTCAGAATGGGGAGCATGGGTTCCGTTGTCGGAGAAAAGATTACAAGAGCGATTGAATACGCTATGGATCATCGTCTCCCTATCATTATTTTCTCCGCATCTGGAGGAGCGCGTATGCAAGAAGGAATCCTTAGCCTTATGCAAATGGCTAAAACAAGCGCTGTTCTCAAACAATTTAGCCTTGCTGGCGGATTATTCATTTCTTATATGACACACCCAACAACAGGTGGTGTCACAGCTAGTTTTGCCTCATTGGGTGACTATAATTTCGCTGAACCAGGTGCTTTAATCGGATTTGCTGGTAGACGAATTATTGAACAAACGATTCGTGAAGAATTACCAGATGATTTTCAGAAAGCTGAATTTCTTTTAGAGCATGGGCAACTCGATAAGGTCATTCCACGAAGCAAGATGAAAGAAACCTTAGCAACTGTTCTATCAATTCACACTAAAGGAGGTGATGAACAGTGGCACCGGGATTAGAATTTGAAAAGCCAATCAATGAATTAAAGGCAAAAATAAAAGAACTTAATCAATTTATGGATGAAAAAGGGATTGACTTAACGGATGAATTGAATCATCTAAAGAAGCGTCTCGACGAGGTGGAAAAAGACACGTATAGTCATATGACACCTTGGGATCGTGTACAAATCGCGAGACACATGGAACGTCCAACGACACTTGATTATATTTCTTTTCTTTTTACAGACTTTATCGAATGTCATGGTGACCGATTATATGGCGATGATGCGGCTATGGTTGGTGGCATTGCTAGATATCGGGGACTTCCTGTGACGATCATCGGTGAACAGCGTGGACGTGATACTAAAGAGAATCTAAAAAGAAACTTTGGTATGCCACAGCCAGAGGGTTACCGGAAAGCCTTACGTTTGATGAAACAAGCCGAGAAATTCAATCGTCCTATCGTTACATTTATTGATACAAAAGGCGCGTTTCCTGGAAAAACGGCTGAAGAGCGTGGACAAGGCGAAGCTATTGCAAGAAACTTGCTTGAAATGGCTGGACTTAAAGTTCCTATCGTCTGTATCGTGATTGGTGAAGGGGCAAGTGGTGGAGCACTTGCGATTGGTGTTGGCGATCAAATTCTAATGCTAGAGAATTCATGGTACTCTGTTATTTCTCCTGAAAGTGCAGCTGCACTTTTATGGAAAGATGCAAGTCAAGCTGAACGAGCTGCACAAACGATGAAAATCACAGCACCAGACTTAAAAGAGTTTGGTATTGTAGATAAAGTTATTCCGGAAGTTTTAGGTGGTGCACATCATGATCCCAAAACTCAAGCCAATATTATTGATGAATACCTTAAAGATGCACTATCATCACTTATTCAACTGAATGGTGACGAATTGGTTCATCGGAGATTAGAGAAGTATCGTGCCATTGGTGATTATTCTCTTGTTAAGGGTAACATCTTAAGCGAGAAGTGATAAAGACAATCTAAGGTAGATGTTGGGAAAAATCTAGATTGTTTAGCTTTAATTTTGGGAATGATAGAATGGACTAGTAAAAACATGGGGTATTCTGTCAATATCATATGCTTTGATTTTCGGGGCATCTCAAATAGCAGTGATGATTATAATAACTCCTGGGGTGATAAAAATGAAAAAAATCGGTGTATTAACAAGTGGCGGCGATTCACCTGGAATGAACGCAGCTGTTCGAGCAGTTGTAAGAAAAGCTATTTTTCACGGTCTAGAAGTATATGGTATTTATCAAGGGTATAAAGGTCTTATTGACGGCCACATCGAAAAACTTGAAGTTGGTTCAGTTGGGGATATCATACACCGCGGAGGTACGATTCTTTATACTGCTCGTTGTGAAGAATTTAAAACTGAAGAAGGCCGAGCTATAGCGATCAAACAACTTGAAAAGTTTGGAATAGAAGGTCTTGTGGTCATTGGTGGAGATGGTTCTTTCCAAGGCGCAGTTAAATTAACAGAACTTGGTTTCCCTACGATCGGCGTTCCAGGAACGATTGATAACGATATTCCAGGAACAGATTGGACCATAGGTTTTGATACCGCACTTAATACGGTTATTGATGCCATTGATAAAATTCGTGATACGGCGACGTCGCATGAACGTCAATTTATTATCGAAGTTATGGGAAGAAATGCTGGAGATATCGCATTATGGTCAGGTGTGGCTGACGGTGCAGAGAGCATTCTTATTCCAGAAGACACAAGTACCATTGATGATGTTGTCAACCGTATTGAACAAGGCAAACAACGTGGTAAAGAACACAGTATCATCATTGTTGCAGAAGGCGTTGGTACAGCTAGTGATGTTGCCGCTGCTATCAAAGAAAAGACAGACATTGATACACGAGTGACGGTACTTGGTCATATTCAACGTGGTGGATCACCTACAGCATTAGACCGAGTGCTTGCAAGCCGATTAGGCGCAAAAGCAGTAGAATTATTAATTGAAGGCCAACAAGGACGTATGGTTGGTATTCAAGAAAACAAAATTGTACACCATGATATACTTGATGTACTAACCAAAAAACATGAGATCTGCAAAGATATGATCTCTCTAGCAAAAGAATTATCTATATAATTAACGGAGGTTTTATGATATGAAAAAAACAAAAATAGTTTGTACGATTGGACCAGCTAGTGAAAGCGTAGATAAACTTGTCGAATTAATTAATGCAGGAATGAACGTAGCACGTTTAAATTTCTCCCATGGTGACCATGACGAACACCGTGCAAGAATTGAAAATATCCGTGAAGCCATAAAAATCACTGGTAAAGACGTCGCTTTACTACTCGATACAAAAGGCCCAGAAATCCGTACAGGTGATATGGCTACAAAAGAAGTTCTTCTTGAAAAAGGAACAAACGTGACTGTATCAATGGAACCTGTGTTAGGAACAAAAGAAAAATTCTCTGTTACATACACAGACCTTGTTAATGATGTCAATGTAGGATCAAAAATTCTTTTAGATGATGGTCTTGTTGAACTAGAAGTTACAGGTAAAAGTGACTCTGAAATCTATACAACTGTATTAAATACAGGAATTCTTAAAAGTAAAAAAGGGGTTAACGTTCCTAACGTTAGCGTAAATCTCCCAGGTATTACTGAAAAAGATGCAAATGATATTATTTTCGGTATCGGCGAAGGCATTGAATTTATCGCTGCTTCTTTCGTACGTCGTCCTTCAGACGTTCTAGATATTCGTAATCTCCTTAAAGAGCAAAATGCTGAACACATCCATATCTTGCCTAAAATTGAAAACCAAGAAGGTGTAGATAACCTCGACGCTATTCTTGAAGTATCTGACGGCTTAATGGTAGCTCGTGGTGATCTTGGTGTTGAAATTCCACCAGAAGATGTACCATTGGTTCAAAAAGAAATGATCAAAAAATGTAATACTTTAGGAAAACCAGTTATTACAGCAACTCAAATGTTGGATTCTATGCAACGCAATCCTCGTCCAACTCGTGCCGAAGCAAGTGACGTAGCCAATGCGATCTTTGATGGTACAGATGCTATTATGCTTTCTGGTGAAACGGCTGCCGGTGACTGGCCTGTAGAAGCTGTTACAACAATGAAAAATATTGCTGAAAAAACAGAAACTGGTCTCGACTACGCTGCAATGCTTAATCGTTTAAGTAAAGAAAGTGATACAACAGTCACTGATGCTATTGGTCAAGCTGTTGCCCATACTGCTTTAAACCTTAAAGTAGCAGCGATCGTTACATCGACAGTTAGTGGACATACAGCTCGTGTTGTTTCAAGATATCGTCCTGAAGCACCAATTATTGCCGTAACGAGCGATGAACACGTTGCTAAAAAACTTTCTCTTGCTTTCGGTGTATTACCAGTATTGTCTGAACCAACTGAAACAACAGACGATATGCTTCGAATTGCTGAGAAAAAAGCGCTTGAATCTGGTTTAGTGAAAGAAGGAGACGTTATCGTCATTTCAGCTGGTGTACCAGTATCAAAACCAGGTACAACGAACTTAATGCAAGTGCACGTAGTTGGAAGCAACAGCTAATTCAGAAAGTCAATAGGCGTATGATCCCAGATCTTTAACATTTTTGGGGACTCATGCTATAGTTAAGGGAGGATGCTTTTTGCATCTTCCCTTAAATTTTTTTATTGGATGGTGTTTGCCATGTCTTCATCAAAAACGGAAATCACGGTCAGATATAATGAAACAGATCAAATGGGTATTGTTCACCATAGCAATTACATTAATTACTTTGAAGTTGCAAGATGTGATTTCATTCATTTAATTGGACAAACATATAAAAATCTCGAAGCCATGGGTTTTATGCTTCCCGTGTTACACGTTGACTGTCACTACCGCTCTCCAGCAAAATATGATGACCAAGTCATCATAGAAACCAAGATCAAGGAGTACAACGGTGTTCGAATGACTTTTGAATATGTTGCCTATCGAAAGGAAGATGAAACCGTACTTGTACATGGTTCAACTTCTCATTGTTGGACTGACAAGAATCTTAAACCAATAGCATTAAAGAAAAGCTCACCTGAATTGCATGAGCAACTACTACAGATGATGAAGGATTAATATGATGACGCTAAAAAAATGGCTCCTGCTTCTTTTTCTCTTGCCTATTTGTGATATCATTCTGGTTATATTCATTAGCCATGCCATTGGTTTTTTATCTACTTTGCTATTACTCGTTACTTCTTTTCTGTCGGGCATCTGGCTCATTAAACGTAAAGGAACACAAGTTTTTCGCTCCTTTCAACGGGAAATTCATGAACGACGGGTTCCAAATGATTCTTTATTCGATAGTCTATTTATTATTCTCGGGGGTCTTTTGTTAATTATACCGGGGTTTTTATCCGATATTCTTGCGTTCCTTATGTTAGTTCCCCCATCTCGAGCGGTCATAAAGCGAAAATTAGCAAGGTGGCTTCGTGAACGTTTTACCTTCTATCGACGTTATTAGAGAGCGATGTTATTTATAAGGATCATCTTGATAGCCAATAATATAATTCCAAATGTCTCTCACCACATGCGTCGTAATAAGTGCTTTAACAATAACCACCGTTACAGGGCCTAGAATAAGCCCAAGAAAGCCGAAAAGCTGAAAGCCGATAAAAAGTGAGATTAAGGTTGCAAGTGGATCTATCCCAATGGCATCTGATATCACTTTTGGTTCCATTAACTGTCTTTGAATAATCACAATGGCAAACAAGAGACACAGTCCGATACTTAATGAATAGTTTCCCATTAAGAAACAATATAAGATCCAAGGTATGAAAATAAAACTAGTCCCTAAATAAGGGATCAGATCGATTAGCCCAATCATTAAGGAAATCGAAAAGGCATGTTCGACATGAAGAGCAAAAAGACCAATAAAGACAATGACAGCTGTAATTGATATAAGGATACATTGGGCTCTTATAAAACCGACCAGAGCGTCTTTTAGCTCCGCATATATTTTAATGATATGGTGATCAATTTTAGGTGTCGTAATGACGTGTACATAACGTGCAAATCGATTCCAATCTTTTGATATGAAAAAAGTAGCAAGAAAAATAATAATCGCCGTTGCTAATATACTCGGCAAAGAAATGATAAAGTGCCCTAAACCGTTGATTAACTTGGACCCTATATCCGCAATGGTTATGGCACTTTTTTGACTAATAAGTTGAATATTATGTTCAATTGCCAATTGTTGTGATTGAGACAGTGCCTGATAGTAGTGTGTTGTTCTTTCCCAAATAGGTAGTATATGTAAGAAGAAAAGATCTTGTATCGATTGAATTAATAGTTTTATATGTAAGGGCAGCATATGATTTAAATACGTTAGACCACTCATCACTTGAAAAGCAAGCAATATGATAAGGCAAGTCATGACTCCGAACATTATAATAAGAACCATTAATGTAGCTAATCCTCTAGGGCATCTCACCTTCCTCTCAAAAAAAGACACCATTGGATTCAACAAAAATGATAATACAAAAGCGATAATAAATGGATAGGCGAATTTAGTAAAGATTAAGAAAAGTAAACCAATACATATGAATATAATTAAAATAAAAAGGGCCCGCATTCCTATAGCTGCAAACTTGATCAATG
The DNA here is from genome assembly GCF_009718825.1 of Terrilactibacillus tamarindi. Taxonomy (GTDB): domain Bacteria; phylum Bacillota; class Bacilli; order Bacillales; family Sporolactobacillaceae; genus Terrilactibacillus; species Terrilactibacillus tamarindi. The sequence continues at coordinate 28,274 of NZ_WNHB01000008.1, forward strand.
GATTTATCTTGTTTGAATGCATGCTTCCCCTCCTTCAAGCCAAACCAAAATGAAAAATGAAATCACGAGTCCATTCATATAGGTACGCTTATCTAAAATGTAGTTTAAAAAAGATAAAATATACCTACTTTCTTGTAAAATAAACGTTTTCTATAATTCTTGATTTTATGTATCAATAAAATGTTTTCGAAAAAGTTTCACAAATCCAATTTTAACGTTTATAATTAATTAATATACTCCATGTAATGAAATTGAGTACTCTATGTAATAAGCAATACCTTACTTTTTTTATCCGCTCCGTAAGACTCCATATCAATGAATGTAGATGGAGGTTAACGGATCCTTAATTATTCATTTCTGTGGTTTGTGAAAGCACACTACACATAATGGTGATAACAATACAAGTTAAAAAAAACCAGGTTCTGTATCATAGCGTTATTATTTAACTGTTTTCACAAGCAATGGAACATAAAACTAATGAAAGCAGGGAGTTGAAGATGATGATGAAAACAAGAGGATTAGAAGGCGTCGTAGCTACTAAATCAAGTATTTGCTCAATTAATGATGGTGTATTAAGATATAGAGGTTATAATATTGATGAATTAGCTGAATGTTCGACATTTGAAGAAATTATCTATTTACTTTGGTATGGTCGATTACCTTTAAAAGATGAATTAATGGCTTTAAAACAAGAATTAAATGACCACGTAGATGTTCCTTCTGAGATGTTTCGACAATTGAAAGCTTACCCAATCGAACATACCCATCCGATGTCTGTTTTACGGAGTGCCGTATCAACACTTGGTATATTTGATGCCCACGAGGATGAAATGAATGAAACAGCAAATAAAGCTAAGGCTCTCAGATTACAGGCCAAAATTTCAACTATTGTCGCTGGTTTAGGGAGAGTAAGGCAAGGAAAAGAACCTATACCACCACGTCATGATTTAAGTTTTGCAGCCAACTTTTTATATATGTTAAACGGGGAATTACCATCTGAGATTGAAGAGAATGCCTTTAACAGAGCTTTGGTTCTTCATGCTGATCATGAATTAAATGCCTCTACTTTTACTGCTAGAGTGTGCGTGGCAACATTATCGGATGTTTATTCTGGAATTACGGCAGCTATCGGGGCATTAAAAGGTTCATTACATGGCGGTGCTAATGGACGTGTCATGAAAATGTTAGAAGAAATCGGTTCAGTTGATCGCGTTGAAGCGTATGTTGATCAGGCATTAAAAGAAAAAAGAAAAATAATGGGCTTTGGCCACCGTGTTTATAAAAATGGAGATCCACGTGCAAAGCACTTGAAAGATATGTCTTATCAATTAACTCGATTAAAAAATGAACCTAAATGGTATGACATCTCTATTAAATTAGCAGATATTCTACGTGAGAGAAAAGGACTCCTTCCTAATGTCGATTTTTATTCAGCAAGTGTCTATCACTGTTTAGGGATAGAAAATGAATTATTTACACCCATTTTTGCTGTGAGTCGAACGGCAGGGTGGATTGCTCATATTTTTGAACAATATAACGATAACCGGTTAATTAGACCGCGTGCCTTATACATTGGTCCAGAATCAATGCCGTACATTCCTATTGAAGAGAGAAACAAGGTTGATATCATTTAAATAAACGGTTTAAAGTAATCGTAATCAATAGATTTCATTTTTAGTAGATTTTTTTATGCTATAGGCTATCCATGGAAGGAGAATGACGTATACATGACAAACGGTGAACACATTCAGTTTAAAAATGGGGAACTTCAGGTTCCCAAGTTTCCTATTATTCCTTTTATCGAAGGAGATGGAGTAGGGTCTGATGTTTGGGCTGCGGCATCACGCGTAATCGATGCAGCCATTGAAAAAGTCTATCACGGTGAAAAGAAAATTATCTGGAAAGAAGTCTACGCGGGTCAAAAGGCTTTTGATAAAACAGGTGAATGGTTGCCAAAGGAAACGTTAGATGCCGTACGAGATTACTTAGTGGCGATTAAAGGCCCTCTTGCGACACCTATTGGTGGCGGGATACGGTCATTAAATGTGGCTCTCCGTCAAGAGCTCGATTTATTTACCTGTCTTCGCCCAGTACGTTACTTTAAAGGCGTGCCATCACCGGTCAAAGCACCTGAGAAAGTTAACATGGTGATCTTTAGAGAAAATACGGAAGATATTTATGCAGGGATTGAATTTCCAAAGGACTCCGAAGAAGTTAAACGATTGATTTCATTTTTGCAAAATGATTTGCAAATATCGAAAATACGTTTTCCAGAAACATCAGGGATTGGGGTGAAACCTGTTTCCGAAGAAGGAACATCTAGGCTTGTCCGAGCAGCGATTGACTATGCTCTTTTAGAAAATAGAAAGAGTGTGACCCTGGTACATAAAGGGAATATTATGAAATTTACAGAGGGCGCCTTTAAAACATGGGGATACGATGTTGCCGAAAATCAATTTGGTGACAAAGTTTTCACGATGAGACAGTACGATGCGATTGCAAAAGAGGCAGGTACAGATAAAGCAAGTCAGGCTTTGCGGGAAGCAGAATCACAAGGTAAATTAATTGTTAAAGATGTTATTGCAGATAATTTCTTGCAACAAATCCTGATACAACCGGAAGCTTACGATGTTGTCGCGACATTGAACTTAAATGGGGATTATATTTCAGATGCTTTAGCTGCTCAAGTTGGCGGAATCGGCATATCTCCAGGGGCCAATATTAACTTTGAAACAGGACATGCTATTTTTGAAGCGACACATGGCACAGCTCCTAATCTAGCAGGCCAAAATAAAGCCAATCCTTCATCATTATTACTTTCAGGTGTCATGATGTTAGAACAGCTTCAATGGCATGAAGCTGCAGAAAAAATTACGAAGGCCATAGAGAAAACAATTTTATCAAAAGTCGTCACCATTGACTTTGCTCAAATTATGGATGACGCACAGGAAGTAAGTTGTTCAGCCTTTGCCGATGCGTTGATTAAACATCTGTAAAAAAACGTGTCATTATAAAGCTAAAATAATCGATTGAAAAGGATAGTGATTAAAGGCTTATGTCTTTAATGTCACTATCCTTTTTTTGTTATGGCGGATTATGGACCAACAAAACATCCATAAGAGATTAAACGGTAAGCTAGTACTAACTACTAATCACATCATTTTTCTCACAAGAACTAAGATCTTTACAAAACATTTACACGCCATTCAAACGCCATTAACGATTCCCCTTTATAGTAAGAGTATAAGATATCAAATAATAAATAACACACAGAGAAAAGGGGACATTCTTAATGAAACAGAAAAAGTGGATCGCATTAACAGCCATTCTCGTATTATCTTTAATCTTAACCGCTTGTGGATCGAAAGATACATCACCAGGTCAAACTAACACGGATACGAAGAAAGAAGAGTTATCCGGTAAAATCGTGATAGGCGGATCAACGGCCTTGCAACCATTAGCTGCTGCAGCTGCTGCGGAGTTTATGAAGGAACATCCTCAAGTTCAAATTGAAGTTCAAGGCGGCGGAAGTGGTGCTGGACTAAGTGAAGTGTCTAACGGAAACTTTGACATTGGTATGTCTGATGTCTTTGCCGAAAGTAAAAGTAATATTGATGCAAGTCAATTAAAAGATTATAAAGTAGCTGTCGTTGGTATGACTGCTGCTGTAAATAAAGACGCAGGAATTAAGAAACTGTCAAAAGAAGATTTGATTAAAGTGTTTACAGGAAAAGTAAAGAATTGGTCTGAAGTTGGTGGGAAAGATGTGAAAATTACGCTTGTGAATCGTCCTGATGGATCTGGTACGAGAGCGACTTTTGACGAATTTGCATTAGATAAACAAACTCCAGCTGAAGGAATTACCCAAGACTCTTCCAATACAGTTAAGAAGATTGTGAATGAAACACCAGGCGCTATCGGTTATCTTGCTCTATCCTATTTCAACGATGATTCTGTCGTTAAACTCGCCATTGATGGAACGGATGCGACCGAAGATAACGTGGCTAGCGGCAAGTTTCCAGTTTGGGCCTATGAACATATGTACACAAAAGGTGATCCAAAACCTGTAGTTAAAGCCTTCATCGATTATATGATGGCAGATCCAGTACAATCAAATATCGTTCCTGCACAAGGATACCTCAGTGTCACTAAAATGCAAGTTGAACGCGATGCTGAAGGTAAACTAACAAATAAATAATCGGCATATGTCTTCGCCCAACGGTTAAAGACCAAAATTCCTCGCATAGGGGATTGGTCTTTTTCCTGAGAATGGACATAACTCCCTCACTCAGGTACTTATAAAATATAAAAAGTCAGGGTGGGGGAAACGTCCTGTGTTGTGATGGATGAACCTGTAGGCTACCATCTTGAGGGAATGTTAGTCTCCATGATTTAAATGTTTCGTCTCTGTGATATATGAAATATTTAGGGTAAAAGGGGTGTGAAAATGGAAAATAAATCTGTCGTTATTCAGATGCAACCTAGTCCAAATAATGAAGGACGATCATTAATACAAAATAAAAAGAAATGGACGTCGATTTTTAATAGAAACAGCGAATGGCGTGGAAAGATATGGATCTATGGTAGTGCAATAGTTGTTATCTTAAGTGTCATCGCCATCACATTGTTCTTAACGGTTCAGGGTTTACGTTCATTTGTGGTCGATCATATTAATGTGATTGACTTTATAACGGGAACAGAATGGTATCCTGACCGGGCTGAAAATCCTTCTTATGGTGCATTGCCGTTTATTTTTGGTTCCTTGACAGTCACTATTTTAGCAGCGATACTCGCAGCTCCTTTCGCTATCGGCAGTGCGTTATTCATGACCGAGTTAGCTCCAAAATGGGGTCAAAAAGTATTGCAACCGGTGATCGAAATTCTGGTTGGTATCCCATCGGTTGTATATGGATTTATTGGCTTATCTGTTATTGTTCCTTTTATGCGGACGCATGTTGGTGGAAGTGGATTCAGTTTACTTTCAGGAGCACTTGTTGTTGGGGTCATGATCTTGCCTACGATAACGAGTATTTCAGCCGATGCTGTGCGAGCTGTTAGTCATGATCTGCGTCAAGCTTCTTATGCACTAGGAGCAACAAAATGGCAAACGATTTATCGTGTTGTTATCCCTGCTGCAAAGTCGACGTTGTTGACAGCCATTGTTCTAGGTATGGCAAGGGCTTTTGGTGAAGCACTAGCCGTTCAAATGGTCATCGGAAATGCTCGTAATTTACCTAATGCGATATCAGATCCGTCAGCTACATTAACAACGATCATCACCCTAAGTATGGGCCATTCAACGACAGGCAGCGTCCTAAATGACGTCCTTTGGTCATTAGGCTTGGTCTTGCTTATTATTTCCTATGGTTTTATCTTACTCATTCGTTTTATTTCTAGAAGGGGGCAGATCTCATGACGAGCAAAATTACCAATCGAATTGCACTCACAGTCATTGTCTTATGTGCTCTCGTGATGACTGCAACACTCGCTGCATTATTAGGCTACATTTTATACCATGGTTTATCAGCTATATCGCTATCCTTTTTAACAAAAGACTCTAGCTCATTTCAAGCTGGAGGTGGAATTAAAAATCAACTTTGGAACTCATTCTATATTCTTTTTGCGACCATGCTATTTACAGTCCCATTAGGATTGTGCGGCGGAATCTATCTATCAGAATATGCTAAACCAAATAAATTGACGCAATTTATCCGTTCATGTGTTGAAGTTCTCGCTTCTTTACCGTCTATTGTCGTTGGGATGTTTGGTCTTCTTATCTTTGTTAATTATTTTGGCTGGCAATATTCGATTTTGTCAGGTGCACTCGCGCTAACCGTATTTAACTTACCTGTCATCGTAAGGGTGACGGAGGATGCCCTGCAATCCGTTCCAAGAGAACTTAGAGAAGGTGGTCTAGCCTTAGGAGTCACTCAGTGGCACACGATAAAAACAATTGTCGTACCAGCCGCGTTTCCTGGTATCTTAACAGGTATTATTTTATCTGCTGGACGTGTTTTTGGTGAATCAGCAGCCCTTTTATTTACAGCTGGATTATCAACGCCAAACCTTGATTTTTCTAACTGGAATCCAATGAGTATGACATCACCTTTAAATCCATTTCGATCAGCGGAAACTTTATCCGTTCATATTTGGCAAGTAAACACGGCGGGAATTACGCCTGATATTCAAACCATTGCCAATGGATCATCTGCCGTACTCGTACTCTGTGTACTAGGATTTAATTTATTCGCACGAATGGTTGGTAAATTCATTGACCGAAAATTAACAGGGAAAGCATAAGGAGGAATCGCGATGAATCAAGTATATGTTAAGCAAAATGTAGAGGAGTCTCATCAAAATATGAAAAAAGCATCTCCGGTTCTTGAAGTCAAAGACCTCAATATTTACTATGGTGAGCATCATGCGGTTAAACATATCACGATGCCTATTGAAGAAAAATCCATTACAGCCCTGATTGGCCCTTCTGGATGTGGAAAGTCCACTTTTCTAAGAACCATCAATCGGATGAATGACTTGATTCATGGAGCACGAAGTGAAGGTGAAATTCTATATGGTGGAATCAACCTTCTTACGCCAAAAGTGGATGTTGTTCAATTGAGAAAGGAAATTGGAATGGTCTTTCAAAGACCCAATCCTTTCCCAAAATCGATTTATGAAAATCTTGTCCTTTCATTAAAATTCTCTGGAATCCGTGATAAAAAGAAATTGAAAGACATAGCGGAGGATTGTCTTCGTAAAGCGGCATTATGGGATGAAGTCAAGGATCGATTAGATAAATCGGCGCTTTCGTTATCAGGCGGTCAACAACAACGTTTATGTATAGCAAGAGCCCTTGCATTAAAACCAAAAGTCCTTTTATTAGATGAACCATCCAGTGCATTAGATCCTATATCAAGTAGTAAAATTGAAGAATTATTGCTTAAGCTAAAAGAGGAATACACGATTATTATTGTGACTCATAATATGCAGCAAGCGGCACGTATTGCAGATAAAACAGCCTTCTTCTACCAAGGTGAACTGATTGAATACGGTAATACAGACCAAATGTTTACTCATCCTGCCGAGAAAAGAACAGAAGATTACATCTCAGGGCGATTCGGGTAAGCGTATAAGTATAATTTTTGAATGCAACTCATAAAAATTTAGATATTGTATAAAACTTGCCAACAGGCAAGTTTTATTTTGAAAATTGTGATATTACTGTTGGAAACGTGTGTATCCATTATTAAAGGAAGTCGAATTGATCATTCTTTGATAAAATAAGAGAAGGATATAAGGAGATGCTAAACGTTAAGGGGGATGACATAATGGGTAAGAAAATTCTTGTTGTTGACGACGAACCTTCAATCGTAACACTGCTCACATTTAATTTAGAAAAAGCAGGTTATGACGTGATTAGTGCCAATAATGGCCTTGATGCTATTGAAAAGGTAACTTCAGAGAAATTAGATCTCGTCATTTTAGATTTAATGCTACCAGAAATGGATGGAATGGACGTTTGTAAACAATTAAGGCAACAACAAATCATGGTGCCAATATTAATGTTAACAGCGAGAGACGATGAATTAGATACTATTCTTGGCTTAGAACTGGGTGCGGACGATTACATGACGAAACCTTTTAGTCCACGTGAGGTTATCGCTAGAGTTAAAGCCATATTACGTCGATCACATCAGACAGATCAAAGCATACAAGAGGTCATTACCGTTGGGGATATTACCGTTTACCCAAATAATTACGAAGCCTTATTTAAAGGTGAGGAAATGATTTTAACTCCTAAGGAATTTGAATTACTTCTTTATTTAGTTCAAAATAAAGGACGTGTTTTAACACGTGAACAATTACTAAATGCCGTTTGGAACTATGAATTTGCTGGAGATACGCGAATAGTGGACGTTCACGTGAGTCATTTGAGAGAAAAGATCGAAGTATCGCCACGAAAACCCATTTATATTAAAACGGTGAGAGGATTAGGATATAAACTTGATGAGCCGAAAAAATAAAATAGCCCTTGTTATAGGCTATATATGTATCGTATTGAGTCTGACATTTCTTATATACATATTAAATGAAGTTATCCAATCATCGAACCGAGCACAAGAACGTGAGCAATTGAACGAAAGAGTCGACTTTATTCAGACTTTTATTGAAAAAAAAGATTCGCAACTTACGATTCAACATGCTGACCGACTTGAAAGGATATTAAAACAATTGGATAACGATTTAACTTTGTATGATGTTAACGATCAGGTCGTTTATAAAACTACAACAAAACAACACCCCATTGTAAAACTTCCAGAGTCGACTGAAACGGTTATTAGAGACCAACGAATGATTTATCTCAAACCATTACAAGAAAATGGGGAGCGAATGGGGACGATTGTTTTAACGGCTCCTTTAATTAAGATGAAAGGGATTGAAGTTTTATATCTCCTTATTTTTGCCATTGGGATCGGTTTTTTTATTCTTTTACATCGAACGCGTATACAGTATATTCACCCGATAAGACAAGTCACTCGTCTTCTTGAGAACCTACTTCAAGGTCGTTTTAACGAACGACTATCTAGTGATTCGAAGATGGAAGCCATTTCGAAATTAAACCATGTCACCAATATGCTTGCAAATGAGATGGACATTATGTCTAGATCTTATATGTATCAAAAAGGCCGGATGTCGACGTTGATTGAAAACATTGGAAGTGGGCTACTTTTTATTGATGGAAACCAAAAAATAAGTCATATTAATCGAACGTTTAAGCAAACATTTAAATTGGATACAACACATTGGAAACGGTCAAATTACGAAGAGGTCATTCCATATGAAGAAGTGAATGAATTGATACAAAATGTTTTTGCCTTAGGGAAACGACAATCAAAACAAATGATGATCCCTATCCATATTGAAAGAAAACATTTTGATGTATCCTGTGCACCGATTTTAGATAATGACAACCATGCCAGTGGGATCGTTGTAGTTTTTCATGATATAACGGAGTTAAAGAAGCTTGAAAATATGCGTAAAGACTTTGTCGCTAACGTCTCTCATGAGTTAAAAACACCCATTACGTCCGTTATTGGTTTTACAGAAACATTACTTGATGGAGCAAAAGAAAATAAAACGTTAGAAGAACAATTTTTGCACATTATATTAAAAGAAAGTAAAAGATTACAAAGTTTAATCAGTGATCTTCTCGATCTATCAAAAATTGAAAAAGATCATTTTGTGATTAATTGGCAGAAGGTTAATTTAAATCTTATTGTAGAGGATGTTATTCTTATTCTCTCTGATAAAGCTTTTCAAAAAGATATTATTTTAATCAACCATAAATCAGATCCTTGTTTTGCATGGGGGGATCCTTATCGTATACGACAAATTATGATTAATTTAATCACAAACGCCATTGCATATACCCCGTCGAAAGGAAAAGTTACGGTTTCTTTGGAAAATGACGAACATGATGTGAAATTAATCATTTCAGACACGGGTATAGGTATTGATAAGAAACATTTCCCAAGAATATTTGAACGCTTTTATCGGGTTGATAAGGCACGTAGTCGTGACCTTGGGGGAACAGGTCTTGGACTAGCGATTGTTAAGCATCTTGTCGAAGTTCATGAAGGACATATTGAAATAGATAGTGAATTAGGTCAAGGAACAACGTTTACCATCTCATTCAAAAAAGCACAAGACGAATAGGAACTAGAACCTCATCTTTTCTATAAGGTGAGGTCTTTTTACATTGAATTTACAAGTTGGCTTATAGAGACAAGATAGTCTAAAATGAGAAGAGAATGTATCGGTTAATAAAATATAATTAAGTTTCTTGGCCATTAGGTAGAGAATATGGATCATTTACTATCTAAACAGATAAAGAAATCTGTGCCCGAAAGAACGGGCCTAAACTAATATACGAGGAGAGATGATATTGAAAAATAAATTAATACTAATCGATGGAAATAATGTGGCTTTTCGTGCCTTTTTTGCCTTGCCGCTATTGAATACAGATAAAGGAATTTATACGAATGCGATCTATGGTTTTGCAACCATGCTAATGAAGATTCTTGAAACAGAGAAACCAACGCATGTCCTTGTCGCTTTTGACGCAGGAAAGAAAACGTTTCGCCATGAGACGTATACCGAATATAAAGGAGGACGTCAAAAAACCCCTCCGGAATTATCGGAGCAATTCCCACTTATTTTGGAACTATTAACCAAATTTGGTATCAAACATTATCAAGTTGAAAACTATGAAGCTGATGACATCATTGGTACGCTAGCAGAAAAGGCCGGACAAGAATCGTGGGATGTTAAAGTCGTCACAGGGGATAAAGATTTTCTACAACTAGCAAATGATCAAGTCGAGATTGCTTTGATTCGGAAAGGCATCTCAGACGTCGAAAATTATAAACCAGCTGATGTTCAGGAACGGTATGGCATAGATCCAGGAAGAATCATTGACTTAAAAGGATTAATGGGCGACTCGTCCGACAATATCCCTGGTGTCCCTGGAGTGGGAGAAAAAACAGCGATTAAATTATTAAAACAATTTGGTACGATCGAAGGGGTTTATGAATCAATTGATGACGTATCTGGTAAAAAACTGAAAGAAAAGTTAATCGATCATCATGAGCAAGCGTTGATGAGTAAGAAATTAGCGACCATTGATCGAAAGGCTCCTGTTACCCTTTCTTTAGAAGATTGCCAGTATACATTTGAAGTAACGAGTGAGTTGATTCATCTATTTAAAGAATTGGAGTTTCAATCGTTGTTGGATCGAATTGGAGCTGAAGAAACAATCGATCAAAACGCACAAGATGAGGTTTTTGATTTTCAAACTTTAAGTGAAATAACGGAAGATCACCTTGAATCTCCGAGCTCTTTAATTGTTGAGGTAACCGATTCAAATTATCATTACGGGGATATTCATGGAATTGGATTATCAAACAAAACAGGTTCTTATTTTATCCCTATCAAAACCGCTTTATCATCTGAAGTATTTCGAGCTTGGCTTGAAGATGAGAAGGCAGAGAAAGTTGTTTTTGACGGCAAGGAAGCGACGGTTGCTTTAAGCTGGCGAGAGGTTCATTTAAAAGGGATCATGTTTGATATTCAACTTGCGTCTTACCTTATTGACCCTTCTGAAACCAATGATGATTTAGCTGCTATCTCTAAGAGAAATAACCTGTCTTATGTTTATTCTGACGAGGCTTTTTATGGAAAAGGAGCCAAACATAGAATACCGGAAGATGAAGAGTTAGGTGGTCACCTTGCAAGAAAAGCAGGAGCCTGTTTAGAATTGCTTCCCCTTCTTCAAAAGAAATTAGACGAAAATCAACAAACGTCGCTTTTTAATGAACTTGAATTACCGTTATCCCTAGTTCTTGCTGAAATGGAACGAATGGGTGTCAAAACAAGTCAAGAGACACTAGAACAAATGGGAGAAGAATTGACTCGTAAGTTAACAGAAATTGAACACGATATCTATGAGATGGTTGGGACAACCTTTAATTTGAATTCACCAAAACAATTGGGTGAAATCTTATTTGAAAAACTGCAACTTCCCGTTATTAAAAAGACAAAAACAGGCTATTCGACGTCAGCCGATGTCTTGGAAAAATTAGCACCACAACACGAAATGATTCCTAAGTTACTGGACTATCGTCAACTAGGTAAATTGAAGTCAACTTACATCGAGGGATTACTTAAAGTCATTCATCCGAAAACAGGACGTATTCACACAAGGTATAATCAAACATTGACACAAACGGGGCGGCTTAGTTCAATCGATCCTAATCTGCAAAATATACCGATTCGATTGGAAGAAGGACGGAAGATTCGAAAAGCTTTCCTTCCATCAAAAGAGGACTGGGTTATTTTCTCAGCGGATTACTCTCAAATTGAATTGCGAGTTTTGGCCCATATTGCACAGGATGAACAACTTATAAAAGCCTTTGAAAATGGGATGGATATTCATACGAAGACAGCTATGGATGTTTTCGGTGTAAAAGAAGAAGATGTGACAAGTGTGATGAGACGACATGCAAAAGCCGTTAATTTTGGAATTGTCTATGGTATCAGTGATTACGGTTTATCACAAAGTCTTGGTATAACAAGAAAAGAAGCTGGTCAATTCATTGAAGCGTATTTAGATAGTTTTCCTGGTGTCAAAAAATATATGGAAGATGTTGTGAAGAAGGCAAAAGAAGATGGCTTTGTTACAACCTTATTACAAAGGCGTCGCTACTTGCCTGATATTAAAAGCCGAAACTTTAATCGTCGCAGCTTTGCCGAAAGAACAGCCATGAATACGCCAATCCAAGGAACGGCTGCCGATATTATTAAACAAGCCATGGTTCAAATGTCTGAACGCTTAGTAGAAGAAAAATTAACAACAAACATGTTGCTGCAAGTTCATGATGAATTAATTTTTGAGGTCCCGGAAAATGAAATTGATACACTTAAACGAATCGTTCCTGATGTGATGGAGAATGCGGTAAAACTCGACGTCCCATTGAAAGTTGAATATGCTTATGGACCTACTTGGTACGATGCGAAGTAAGACATGTTGAAAGGAAGAAACTCCATTGCCAGAACTACCAGAAGTTGAGACGGTTAAGCGAACGCTTAATGATTTAATTAAAGGAAAAACCATACAAGATGTGAAGGTTTTGTGGCCCAACATAATAAAAAAGCCAACAAACACAACCGAATTTGTACACCTTTTAAGTGGCCAAACGATTCATCAAGTAGAAAGGCGCGGCAAGTTTCTCATTTTTCATCTCGATGATAGTGTACTTGTCTCTCACCTTCGTATGGAAGGGAAATATCGTTTATATCAAGCGGATGAGCCTCTAAATAAACATGCCCATGTGATTTTTATTTTCAACGACAATACGGCGTTACATTATTTAGACGTCCGGAAATTTGGAACGATGCACATTTTTAAGAAGGGGGAAGAGGAAAGGAATAAGCCCCTTTCCCAACTTGGACCTGAACCATTTGATCCAGAGTTCACCCCTCGATTTCTTTTTGAAAAATGTAAACGGACGAATCGAACCATAAAGCAAGTGTTACTTGATCAAAGTATTGTCGTTGGGCTTGGAAACATCTATGTAGATGAGGTGCTCTTTCAAGCGAAGATTCATCCTACAACAGCTGCCTCAAATCTATCACGTGAAAAGATTAACGATTTGCATCAATCAATCGTTGAGATACTCACGAAAGCGATAACCTTAGGTGGAAGCACGATTCGAACCTATGTCAATAGTCAAGGAACGAAAGGAACCTTTCAAGATAGACTGGCTGTGTACGGTCGAGATGACCAACCTTGTCCGCGTTGTGGTACTTTAATCCAAAAAATAAAAGTAGGGGGAAGAGGAACGCACTTCTGCCCGAACTGTCAGGGAGATATGTGACTATGTTAAAAATCGGTTTAACGGGGGGCATTGCAAGCGGAAAAAGTACCGTGGCAAAGATGCTTTCGAATTATCACATCCCTATTATTGATGCTGACAAGATTGCCCGTCAGGTGGTAGAGCCTGGAGAACCTGTATTTTGTCAAATCATTGAAACATTTGGAGAAGATTTAATTTTACCAGATGGAACTTTAAATCGAAAAAAACTAGGGGATATAATTTTTAACAATCAAGAAAAACGTGAAACACTCAATAAGATGATTCATCCCATGATTGGTGAAATCATGATGAGAAAAGTAAAGCAATATGAGGAGTCTCATCAAAAATCAGTTGTACTCGATATTCCTTTACTTTTTGAAAGTAACTTAACGCATCTAGTAGATAAAATTCTACTCGTGTACGTTAATAATGATCTTCAAACAAAGCGTCTAATGGAAAGAAACCACTTAACGTTAGAGGAAGCTAAGAGTCGGATCACTTCTCAACTTCCTCTCTTCCAAAAAAAAGCCATGAGTGATTATATTATTGATAACTCAGGATCAAAAGAAGAAACCCAAAAGCAAGTCTATGAGGTGTTGAAATTATGGAGAATTCTTTAGATACTTAGAGTATACGGTATGATATAATGTGGTTTGTTATAAGAACAAAAGAGTTGAGTTTGATGGGATTTTTTCCTTAACATATAAGTTTGAGAGGGATTTTATTATGGATGGAATGGGACGCCATATTATTTCAGAACTTTGGGGTTGTGACGAAAAAAAATTGAACAATCTAGAACTTATAAAACAGCTTATACTGGATACAGTGAAAGACACGAAAGCGGAAATTCGTAAGATTGTTTTTCATAAGTTTGACCCCCAAGGCATTAGTGGTGTTGTTATCTTTTCTGAATCACATGTGACGATTCATAGTATTCCTGAACATGGCTATGCCAGTATTGATATTTATTCATGCCATGATCAGATTGATCCTAAAGTATCGACAGAAAATATTGCAGAAGTGCTTCATGCAAAAGTCTCCGAAAAAACGGAGTTCACTGGAGAACATGGTCCCGTTCTCTTTACGAATAAAGAAGCGGCTTCTATTTAACGGTGCCAGGTACCTTGTTTTGTGATGTAGATGTAGATGCAATGATGAAGGTGTCTTTTTGGACAACCTCTTTAAATAAAATGGAGCTAGCGAGGTGACATGACATGCGATGTCCAAATTGTAAAGGTATAGGAACAAAAGTCCTTGACTCGAGACCTGTGAGTGATGGACGATCGATCAGAAGAAGACGTGAATGTGAAACGTGTCAGTACCGTTTTACGACTTTTGAAACGATTGAAGAAATACCCTTGATTGTTATCAAAAAAGGCGACAATCGTGAAACGTTCAATCGTGACAAAATGCTCCGAGGATTAATCAAAGCTTGTGAAAAAAGGCCTGTCTCACTAGAAAAATTAGAATCCATTGTTCAACGCGTTGAAAAACACTTACGTAGGCAAGGAATCTCAGAGATTCATAGTCATGACATTGGAGAGCTCGTGATGAATGAATTAGCTAAAGTCGATGATGTGGCTTATGTCCGTTTTGCCTCAGTCTATCGTCAATTTAAAGACATCAATGTTTTCATGGAAGAATTGAATGAATTACTAAAGAATGCCAAAAAAGGCGAGTGAAATTTTTGTACTTGAGGTGATAGAAAATGCAGCAGCAATCATGGAAAGAGGTACTTCCCGGAGATCAATATACTGTGCAAATTAATGGTATACTCCATTTCTATGATCAGAAAATTATCACCCGGCTCTATCAACCGTTGATTGGAATAGGAGCAAGCTGTTTATATACGACACTTTGGCATGAAGTTGATGAAGCATCATTTTCTACGGATGCCTTAACCCACCATCATCTCATGGCAGAGTTAAACTTACCGCTCGATACAATTCTAGAAGAAAGAAAAAAACTAGAAGCTATTGGTTTATTAAAAACACACAAGAAATCAGAGGAAAACGTATCGTTTATCTATGAATTACAACCACCGCTTTCGCCTCATGTTTTTTTCACTGATGGATTACTAAATATTTACTTATACAATCGTATTGGTGGACGAGACTATGCACGATTAAAAAAGCGTTTTAGCCATGAGAACACGCTAGATGAATCGTATAAAGATGTAACAGCTAAATTTAATGATGTTTTCGAATCAACATTCAAAGACCATAAAGACTATCAATCGACTGATATCGAAACCATACCAGAACATCGTGTATGGGATGGACGATCGGACGGGCAAGTCCCAACACTTAAAGAAATGTTTGATTTTGATCAATTGTTTCAATATTTATCAGATGTCATCATTTCAAAAGACGCCTTTACGAAAGAGGCTATCGATACTGTAGAGAAACTCGCTTTTGTTTACAAATTAGATCCACTTGATATGAGTCGAATTATTCAATCTGCCTTTTTGCATACGGGTGAGATTGACATCGAATTATTAAGAAAAGCGGTAAGAGATGACTATCAATTTAAGCAAGGACAATCGTTACCTGCCCTCAGTCAAAGAACCCAGCCATTACCATATCGAGAAATGACTTCAAAAGAGCCAAAAACAGATGAAGAACGTCTTATTCAACAATATGAAACATTATCCCCTTATGATATCCTTGAACAATTGTCTGGTGGAGCAAAACCTGCCGCTCCAGATTTACGATTAATAGAGGAAATCATGCTTGATCAGAAATTAAATGCGGGTGTTGTTAATGTGTTGATTCACTATGTGATGATTACGAGTGATTATAAATTGATCAAAAACCATGTGCTGAAAATTGCGGCTCAATGGGCAAGAAAACACGTTAAGACAGTCAGGCAAGCCATGGATCTAGCCAAACATGAACAAGAAAAATATGATGAATGGAAAACGAATCAAACCAAGACGAAAAATTCATCTAGAAAAAATAGTCGTAAAGAAAAGTTACCTAAATGGATGAACAAAAAAGAGGATGGCGGGCAGCAGTCAACATTGTCTGATGAAGAAGCTGCTAAACAGGAAGAGTGGCTACGAAATTACTTAAATGACATCTAATAAAGTGAAACTTCCATCAATGGGGGTCTTACTGCCCATTAAGGCGGGATGACTGTATAAAATGATGATTTGAAATAAGTATATGAGGGGGGTGAAAGGTAATGGAATCCATAAAAGACGTTATTCGAAAGATATCGGGTGGAAAGTCTCCACTGGAACAATCTGAAAAGATGCTTAAAGAACTGCTTGAGGATAAAGATGTACTTGAATTCTTGAAGCGTAAAGAAGGTCAAGGCATCACACGCAGTGATTTATTAAAAAATGTTCCGAAACTCTATCAATTCGTGAATGAACGGCACCATTGTCGTGAATGCCCGGGGTTGAAAAATTGTCCAAATATGATGCAAGGGTTTAGACCCGATCTTGTGAATGATAAAGAATCGTTAAATCTCACCTTTTCTCCTTGTCCATTAAAAGAAGCGGAAGACATGAAACAAAAACAAAAGGGCCTAATTAAAAGTTTTTATGTTCCAAAGGAAATTTTAACAGCTGATTTCCAATCCTTTATTCCAGATATTAAACGTAAGGATTCTATTCTTGCCGCTGGAGAGTTTATCAAAGGATATCTTGATTCTCCGACAGATGTAAAAGGATTGTATTTATATGGGGAATTTGGTGTTGGAAAAACCTATTTAGCTGGAGCTATTGTCAATGAACTTGCCAAGAGGAAAGGCATTTCTTCGATGCTCGTGTACACACCAGACTTTTTCCGAGAAATGAGACAATCGATTCAAGATGGAACGGTTGATGAAAAACTAGAAACCGTGAAAAAAGTCCCTGTCCTTGTTTTAGACGACATAGGAGCTGAAACGATGACACCATGGATACGAGATGACATTTTGGGTAGTATCCTTCAGTACCGTATGATGGAAAGCTTACCGACTATTTACACCTCGAATAAAGATTTTGATGATTTAGAAGCGCATCTTTCCTATTCAGATAAGAGTGGCGAAGAAACACTTAAAGCCAAACGAATCATGGAACGTATTCGTTACTATACGACATTTGTACAAATGGAAGGAGATAACCGGAGAGGATCATAACGGTTATCTCCTTTTTTCTAAAGTTTAAGCATGTTTTAAAGCTTGGTCCCATATAGTGTATTAAGGAAAGATGGGGGGGACCATGTTGATCACAATTACGTTTTCATCCCGGCAGGAAGTCATGTCTTTACATAAAAAACTATCATTAGCAAAAACGAAATCACTCCATATGGAATTAAAGGATCAGACGCTAAAGATAGAGACCATGGTCAAAGAACGGACTTGCCGAACGGAACTTATTCAACTTTTTATCGATTTTATTATGGACATGTTTGAGAAGAAATGGCTAGTCGATATACTAGAAAATCAATTTTACTTTAAATATCCGGAAGAAAAAGAAGAAATTCTAGATATTGTATATGCCATATTTGACGGAGAAAAGGAAGATTTACCAGATGTTGAACATCTTCCAAATCGTAGAGAAATCATTGCTCGGGATCTTGACGAGATCTTTCTTCATTCCTCTACATTTTCATTTGAATCATTAAAAACGTTTCGTCTATCAAAATATCGAGCTTGCCTAAGAAGGTACGTTGAACTCGCCATTGATGAGTATAAATTACAGCAGGAATATCTTGCTTTTGTTGATAAATTGCGCCGAATTATACGCAGCTATCGCTCCCTGCACCATACCATTTATGTACTAGATGACAAGCCGTTTCGACTCTTCGACGAGAATCATAAACTTATTCAAAATACGCACTCCATTCGATCATTTTATCCGTTATTAAAGCAGTGGGGAGTCGATGCTGAACCATCAATATTGCTAACTTTAATTGGGTTAGCTCCACAATATGTCAATGTTTATACAGATAGACCTGATTCTGGCATGATGCGTACTTTAAAAAATGTATTTGAAGAACGTGTTCAATTCTTTCCTAGACAGAAAAAAATTCTAACTGAAAAAGTATTAGATTCAAAATGAATGACCTCTTCTAACCCTTTTTTCTTGCATAACCGGAACATCTCTGCTAAACTAATTCAGGTTGCAAATGCATTGATGATTTTAAACTTGATTGTATCGA
Organism: Terrilactibacillus tamarindi; assembly: GCF_009718825.1. Lineage (GTDB taxonomy): Bacteria > Bacillota > Bacilli > Bacillales > Sporolactobacillaceae > Terrilactibacillus > Terrilactibacillus tamarindi. The sequence continues at coordinate 46,842 of NZ_WNHB01000008.1, forward strand.
TAAAGCGTGATATACTAGGGAAAGTGATTAGAAGATATCGAGCAAAAGAAGAAGCACCCGCTTCTCACCTGATCGACGCTAAAAGTGTTTGACTAAAAAGAACCTACTTGAATCTTTTTAGCGCCCTTATGAGCAGTTGCCAGGTTTGTGATGTTGAGATATACATGTGGGTGCGTTCGTGCGCCCACATTTTTTATTTGTGTGGATTTTGCTCATTCTTTTCAAAATAATAAGTAGCTAGCGCAAATTATTTGGAGGTGGCTCAATATTAGTAAAGATATGATTGTTAACGAGGGGATTCGTGCAAGTCAGGTTCGTTTAATTGATCAAAATGGTGAACAACTTGGAATTAAATCCAAGCAAGAAGCGTTATCCATGGCGAGAAATGTCAATCTTGATTTAGTGATGGTAGCGCCCAACGCTAAACCCCCTGTTTGCCGTATTATGGACTACGGAAAATATCGTTATGAGCAACAAAAGAAAGATAAAGAAGCACGTAAAAATCAAAAAATTATTAACATCAAAGAAATTCGTTTAAGCCCAAGCATTGAAGAACATGATTTCAATACAAAACTTCGTAATGCTAAGAAATTTCTCCAAAGTGGCGATAAGGTCAAAGCTTCAATCCGATTTAGAGGCCGTGCGATTACACACTCAGAACTTGGTAAGAAGGTTTTGGAACGCTTAGCTGAAGATTGTAAAGAAATTAGTGTCATTGAGGCGAAACCAAAAATGGAAGGACGTAGCATGTTCTTAGTCCTTGCCCCTAAAGTCGAAAAGTAAAAAAGCCAATAGGAGGACATTATTCATGCCTAAAATGAAAACTCACAAAGGTGCTGCTAAACGTTTCAAAAAAACGGGAAGCGGAAAATTAAAACGTAATCATGCTTATACAAGCCACATGATGAGCCATAAATCTCAAAAACAAAAACGTAATCTTCGTAAATCTGCAGTCGTATCTAGCGCAGATCAAAAACGTATTAGCAAACTTATCTAAGAACGGATATATAATGGATTGATAATTTAGGAGGTCAGGATCATGCCAAGAGTAAAAGGCGGATATGTAACACGTCGCAGACGTAAAAAAGTATTAAAACTTGCAAAAGGTTATTTTGGTGCAAAACATAAATTATTCAAAGTTGCACAACAACAAGTCTTCAAATCATTACAATATGCTTACAGAGATCGTCGTCAGAAAAAACGTGATTTCCGTAAATTATGGATTGCACGTATTAATGCAGCAGCACGCATTAACGGTCTTTCATACAGCCGTTTAATCTACGGATTAAAAGAAGCTGGAATTGATGTTAACCGTAAAATGTTAGCTGATCTTGCTGTAACTGATGAAAAAGCATTCGCAGCACTTGCCACAAAAGCAAAAGAATCTGTTAAATAACACGATGATTTTTACAAAAACGAGGCTCCTTTTATAAGGTGACCTCGTTTTTTTCTATTATAAATAAAGAGGCCCTGCTGTAATAGCTGGACCTCAAACTTTATCATTGAGCGGCCATTCTAAAAAAGATAGAAATGTTTAAACCCCTTTGGCTAAATTATCTACCATTTGTTCTTTTAACGATTCATCGGATTCATTCCATATGATTTCAAATAACACACCAAGACCGGGTAGCATTTTTTCCTGACCATCTTGAATCGCATCAACAATTGTACTTTTGAGTTGGTTATCATCATTATTTTTGATATTGAACTTGACAGCTTTCCGAATATCTAAATCCAACTTAATCGCTCCTTTAAACATAAATAATTAATCATAGTTCACCTTTTCTTTACTAGTATTGATAATCTGATGAAAATTATGTAAGCTTTTTGAAAAGAGATCTTGCCATAAAAAGGAGACCAAGTTTTGAAAAAAATAGAGTCGTTGCAAAATCAAACCTATAAGGAATGGAAAAAATTACATAAACGTAAAGGCAGGGATAAGGCCCATAAATACCTTATTGAAGGCCCTCATCTTGTTCAAGAAGCTCTTCATTCATCACATGAAATTGAATCCATTATTTATGATGCTTCTTACGAAAAACCTGAGGAGTGGAATTATCAAGGTATAGATGAATACCGTTTAACTCATGAACTGTTTGATCAAATCGCACAAACAGAGACCTCTCAAGGAGTCATAGCTGTTTGTAACATGTCCAATGAAAAAGTTGATTTGAAAAAGGGCAGATATCTCTTAGTCGATAGTGTACAAGATCCAGGGAACTTAGGAACCATGATTCGAACAGCGGATGCCTGTGGTCTAGATGCGGTGATTCTTGGTAAAGGAACCGTAGATCAATTTAACGATAAAACATTAAGATCGGCGCAAGGTTCACACTTTCACTTGCCCGTTATCTCGAATGATTTAGGCCGGGCGATCAATCAGTTGCAAGAACTAAACGTGCCTGTTTACGCAACGTCATTAGATGGTGTGAATTTACAGGCCCAAGTGACTATTGAATCATCCTTCGCCGTGATAGTTGGGAACGAAGGAAATGGTGTTACAGATGATATCCAACAACGAGCCGATTTCAAAGTGAAAATACCGATGTTTGGTCAGGCTGAATCATTGAATGTCGCTGTTGCGACGGGTATTATTCTATATTGGTTTCGCATGAAGGGGCTTGCGAAGTGACTGGAATTTGCATATACTATAAACATAAACCATTTACCATGACTTATAAATGTATGATGAAATAACAAATGGAATAAAGCGATCGCGATGAAAGAAAGTAGTACTATTGGTACAGCATTTAGGGAGAATACGTCAATTTGACTGGGAACGTATTTATGCATTGGCCTTTAGGAATTCACTCTTGAGCTGTCATCTGAACATCAATTTGATTAAGGATGAACCGGTGAAAACCGTTATGATATTAAGTGAGCAATTGAGAATTTAATTGCTAACGAGGGTGGTACCGCGTGATGCTTCGTCCCTTTTTGGGGATGGAGCATTTTTTGTTTGTCTTCAAGTACGAAAAAAACGGTTAATTTGAAAGGTAAGTTCAAAGGAGGAAAATGGCATGAAAGAGAAGCTACTCGCCCTAAAAGAAGAGGCATTTGCCCTCATTGAAAATGCAAGTGATAAAAAGGGCTTACAAGATGTCAAAGTCAAATATCTTGGGAAAAAAGGTCCGATTACAGAAGTCCTGAGAGGGATGGGGAAACTATCAAAAGACGAACGTCCTGTGATCGGTGCATTGGCTAATGAGATCAGACAAGCCATTGAATTAGTTATTGAACAGAAACAAACAAAACTTCAAGAAGAACTTATTCAAGCACAACTTGAATCTGAGACGATAGATGTTACTTTGCCAGGAAAATCGATTAAGACTGGGAATGCTCATCCATTAACAAGTATTATTGAAGAAATTGAAGACCTTTTCATCGGCCTAGGTTTCTCAATAGCTGAAGGACCTGAAGTCGAACAAGATTATTACAATTTCGAAGCCCTTAATTTACCGAAGGATCATCCCGCCCGTGATATGCAAGATTCTTTCTACATTACGAATGAAATTCTTTTGCGTACACATACATCCCCTGTTCAAGTGAGAACGATGAAAAAACATCAAGGAAAAGGTCCTGTTAAAATTATTTGTCCAGGGAAAGTGTATCGACGAGACACAGATGATGCAACGCATTCACATCAATTTATGCAAATCGAAGGATTATATGTTGATAAAAAGGTTCGCCTAAGTGACTTGAAAGGGATCTTGACTGTTTTTGCGAAAAAAATGTTTGGTGAAGATCGTGATATCAGACTAAGACCAAGTTTCTTCCCATTCACGGAACCATCGGTAGAGATGGATATTTCATGTTTTAAATGTGGAGGACATGGATGCTCAGTCTGTAAGCATACTGGATGGATTGAAATATTAGGTTCTGGAATGGTTCATCCAAACGTTCTAGAAATGGCTGGATTTGATTCAACTGTTTATTCTGGATTTGCTTTTGGAATGGGACCTGAGCGTATCGCCATGTTGAAATACGGAATTGATGATATTCGCCATTTCTATACGGATGATGTTAGGTTCTTAGAACAATTCAAGCGAGCATAAGGAGTGAAAAAGAGATATGTTAGTATCGTATAATTGGTTGAAAGAATATGTAGATCTAACTGGCGTGACGCCAGAAGATCTTGAAAATAAAATTACGAATGCAGGTATTGAAGTTGAACATTTGAGTTTTGTTGGTGAAGGGATCACAAAAGTGGTTGTCGGATATGTTGAATCAAAAAAACCGCATCCTGAGGCAGATAAGCTAAATCTGTGTCAAGTTAGTTTAGGTGATGAAGTCGTCCAGATTGTCTGCGGTGCTCCTAATGTCGATGCTGGGCAATATGTTCCTGTTGCTAAAGTAGGTGCAAGACTTCCTGGAGGCGTTAAGATTAAACGTGCTAAACTTAGAGGCGAAGTATCAAACGGCATGATTTGTTCACTAAGTGAGCTCGGCGTAGATCCAAAATTTGTTCCAAAGGAATTTGCAGATGGCATCTATGTATTCAAAGATGAGGTCGTCGTTGGTGAAGATGCCCTTCCTTATCTTAATTTAAATGATTACATTCTTGAACTTGATATTCTCCCAAATAGTGCCCATTGTTTAAATATGATTGGCGTAGCCCATGAAGTTGCGGCGATCCTTGATCGAGAAGTAAAGTATCCGAATGTTGACTTGCAGGAAGAGGCAGCTTCCGTTTTATCCAAACTAGATGTTAAAATCACGAGCGGTGCAGAGAAAGTCGTACCGTATTATGGTGCAAGGATCATAACGGATATTAAAATCGCTCCATCTCCAGCATGGATGCAAAACAGACTTATAGCAGCCGGCATTAGACCCATCAATAACATTGTTGATATATCGAACTATGTCATGATCGAGTATGGTCAACCGCTACATACGTTTGATTATGATACGTTTAACAGTGATCAAGTCGACGTGAGATTGGCTAATAAAGAAGAAAAAATAACGACCCTTGATGGCGTGGAACGCACACTTCTACCATCTGATATTGTGATAACCAATACACAAAAAGCGGTCGCGATTGCTGGAGTCATGGGTGGCTCTGATACAGAAGTCACGTCAAATACAAAGACGATTCTTCTAGAATCGGCCCTTTTTGATGCACGTTCAATTAGGCGTACGGCAACACGTCTCAACTTGCGTACAGATGCAAGCAGTCGTTATGAAAAGGGACTTGACTATAATCGAGTGACTGCAGCATCAAACCGAGCAGCAAGCCTGATTGCTGAAATTGCGGGAGGAAACGTTTTAAGCGGCTTTGCGGAATGTGGACAAAGAGTGATTGAGCCAGAAATCATCAATATGCCTTGGAAAGTTATTAATGATAAGTTGGGAACAACGCTTACTTCAGAAGAGATTCGTGATATCCTAGTTAGACTTGGCTTTGATGCGAAGATTGAAAATGAATGGATGCATGTTCTCGTTCCTACTAGACGACCGGATGTATCGATTCCGGAGGATCTTGTCGAAGAGGTCGGTCGTATTTATGGTTATGACCACTTGCCTGCAACCTTGCCAGAAGGAACAACAAGTAAAGCTGAACTCACCCCTTATCAGAAGCTTAGACGTAAGTTACGACGTTATTTTGAGGGTAAAGGTTTATATGAAACCGTTACTTATTCCTTGACGACCAATGAGAAAGCGAAACAATTAACTATTGATGAATCGACACTTAATGATGCTGTGAAATTAAAAATGCCAATGAGTGAGGAGCATGAAACACTCCGAATGAGTCTCGTTCCAGGGTTAATCGATGTTGCCGAGTATCACATTAATCGGCAAATGCCAAATCTCGCCATTTATGAAATAGGGAAAGTGTTTAAAGCTCAAGGAAGCCAAGACCAATTGCCAAATGAAGCAGAACATATTAGTGGACTTATCACGGGTCATGTTCACGATAAATCTTGGAATAGGGCTCCTGAGACGGTCGACTTCTTCTATGTAAAAGGTGTACTAGAAGGGCTATTTGATCTAATGGGTGTTTCAAATAGCATCAGTTATCGACCTGCTAAACGTCCGGATCTTCATCCGGGTCGAACAGCCACGATTCACTTAAACGATGAATGTGTTGGCTATATTGGTCAGTTACATCCCAACGTACAAAATGATCACGATCTGAATGAAACGTATGTGTTTGAAATTAGTCTTGCTCATTTACGAGATCAAGATCAATCTGAAATTACGTATCATAGTCTTCCACGTTTTCCATCGATTACACGTGATATTGCCCTTGTGGTTGATCAGTCTGTTTTTGCTGATCATATTAAACAATCGATACAAGAAGCCGGAGGAAAACTTTTATCAGATGTGACGATCTTTGATGTCTATGAAGGGGAGCACATTGAAGAAGGTAAGAAATCCATTGCCTTTTCTATTACCTATTTAGATCCAGAAAGAACACTGACTGATGAAGAAGTAAGCCGTGCGCACGATCGCGTACTAGCTTCCGTTAAAGAAAAATTTGATGCTGTATTACGATCGTAATTTTTAGTATTTTTTAAACTTATTTATGATTAATAGGAAAAATGCAGAGTAGTGCGTGACTTCTACTCTGCATTTTTCCAGTTTTAATAAAGAAACTCCCTTTTTCTATTTTTCATTAATCGCCCTTTTTGATATGATATTATGAGATATAGAATCGTAAGAGGTCATTTTGAGGTGTTTTACACCCATTTTAAAGGAAAGATGAGGGTACGTTATACATGTTAAGTTTAATTATTGTTTTACTGTTAATAGCAGGTTTCTTTATAGGTTTAAGAAGAGGCCTTATCTTACAACTGGTTCATTTAACTGGTTTTATTTTAGCTTATGTTGTCGCCTTCATCTATTATGGAGATCTTGCCCCAAAACTAAAGTTTTGGATTCCTTACCCATCAGCTATAGAGCATCAATCGATGTTTGAGATATTCGGTAATATGAATTTAGAAACAGCCTATTATCGTGCGATTGCCTTTGTCATCATTTTTATTGCGGTGAAAATCGTGATGCAAATCATTGGATCGATGTTGGATTTTCTAGCCCACTTACCCATCATTCACACAGTGAATCGACTTTTGGGCGGCGTTCTTGGATTTGTAGAGATCTACTTAATCGTATTTATTTTGCTTTATATCGGGGCATTGACGCCGTTTTGGGGATTAGATACAACCATTAGTCATTCCTCGGTCGCTGGCGCCATGATTGAGCATACACCTGTGATGTCAGAAAAGTTAAAGACCATGTGGCTTGCTTATATCAAATAGTTTAAATGGGTCTCCGTTTCGTGTAAAAGATGCGAAATTAAAAAGCTTCTCTTAAGGTAGAGAGGCTTTTTGTATGACATCGTGAAAGAAGAGATTGAAGAAAAATCATGTTAAAATAGGTACAAGCTCTACCTGAGTAGAAAGGATGACGTCTTTGCATAAAAAAGCCATAGTCCAACATTTAGAATTAATTGCGACGTATTTAGAAATTAAAGGGGAAAACTCCTTCAAAATAGCGGCTTATCGAAAAGCAGCACAAGCCTTAGAAAATGATGATCGATCCATGGCATTAATTGATGATGTGACAAAGATCGCTGGGATCGGTAAAGGCACAGCTCAAGTTATTTTAGAACTTCAGAAGACAGGTGAATCATCATTACTTAGAGAATTGCAATCATCTATTCCCGCTAGTCTTCTTCAACTGTTGAAACTTCCAGGTGTTGGCGGGAAGAAGATAGCGAAACTTTATCAGGAACTTCATGTGGTCGATCTAGAATCATTATATGAAGCTTGCCAATCTGAACAAGTTCAAAAGCTACCGGGCTTTGGTAAGAAAACGGAAGAGAAATTGATGAAGGTCATCGAAGAACATCGAGTGAAGCCAGATCGGTTACCTCTCGCATACATGCTGTCTTTATCTGAATCAATAGAACGTATATTAACAACGATTCCATCCATCCTCCGAGTTGCTACAGCAGGAAGTCTTAGACGGTGCGAGGAAATGGTGAAAGATCTGGATTTTGTTATTGCGACGCTTGATCCAAAAGCGGTTAGTCAGGAAATTCTAGAAAAAGTAGCCGTTCATGAAGTTATTGGCCAGGGAGAGACAAAGATGACGGTTTTATTAACAGACGATGATCATGTATCCGTTGATTTTCGTTTTGTTAAGCCAGAGTCTTTTATCACGACTCTACATCATTTTACCGGATCAAAAGAACATAACGTTAGAATGCGGCAACTTGCCAAGCAAAGAAATGAAAAGATTAGTGAATACCATGTCGAACAAGAAGAAACAGGAGAACAATTAACATTCGATACAGAAGAAGCTTTCTTTAAGCACTTTAATCTTCCTTATATACCGCCGGCCATGCGTTTAGGAAATAGAGAGTTTGACTTAAGTCAAGCGTTCAATCCCCTACAAATAAAGGATGTTCGCTCGGATTTGCACATGCATACAACGTATAGTGATGGAGCTTTTACTATTGAAGAAATGGCCATAGCAGCACAAAAAAAGGGCTATGAGTATATTTGTATTACCGATCATTCCAAATCCCTTCGAGTAGCGAATGGGCTGTCGAGTGAGCGTTTAAAAAAGCAGCGACAGGAGATTGACCGCTTAAATGAACAATTTATTCCTCAAGGATTTAAAATTTTTGCTGGAGTAGAAATGGATATTCTACCCGATGGTTCTTTGGATTATGATGATGAAACGTTAAGTTCACTGGACTTTGTCATTGCGGCCATCCATTCTTCATTTAACCAAAGCGAAGAGCAAATTATGCATCGCTTAAAGCAAGCAGCTATGAATCCATTTGTTCGTTTAATTGCGCATCCAACCGGGCGCATTATTGGCCGACGTGCCGGTTATCCTGTTAATATGGAAGAGTTAATGCGTCTGGCTAAACGTACGGGAACGACTCTAGAACTTAATAGCAATCCGAATCGATTAGATTTATCTTCAACTTGGATTAGAAAAGCTGAAGAAATGGGCATTAAAATTGCGATTAACACCGACGCCCATTCCATAAAAATGTTAGATGATATGTCGATAGGTGTTGCAACAGCAAATAAAGGGTTCATTAAATCATCCTCTATTTTAAATACGATGACAAGAGCAGAATTTGAAAATTTTATAAAACAAGGAACAAATACAATAGAAGTGGAATAATAGGGATGTTTTTGAAAGGTGAAGGAGGAAAGATTAGTGACTCCACGAGTTTTAAATAGATTAGAATTTAATAAAATGAAAGAAAGACTGATGAAACAGGCGGCTTGTTCACTTGGTCAGCAAAAAATTAAAGACTTACGGCCGAGTACTGACTTGAACACGGTAGAAAGATTACAAGAAGAGACGGATGAAGGAGCCACAGTTCTTCGTTTAAAAGGGCACATGCCTTTTGGCGGCATTTCAGATATTAGGCAGCACCTAAAGCGTTCTGAAATTGGTGGGATGCTGAGTAGTAAGGAATTAAGTGATATTGCCGATACCATTCGAGGAACGCGTGTGATGAAACGATTTATTCAAGAGCTTGTAGAAGAAGAGGTTGCGATTCCCATCTTGGTGAGTATTGTCGATGAAATCATTCCTCAAGTTGAACTTGAAAAAAAAATCCGTCTTTGTATCGGTGACAATGGTGAGGTATTAGATACTGCAAGTGAAACACTTCGTACCGTTAGAACGCAAATACGGACCTACGATAGTCGTGTCAAAGAAAAATTAGAATCGATTGTAAGATCACCCAATACCCAAAAAATGTTAACAGAAGCCATCATTACCATTCGCAACGGAAGACAAGTCGTCCCAGTAAAACCTGATTATCGTCACAAATTCGGTGGAATCGTTCATGATCAATCGGCATCAGGGGCCACATTTTTTATTGAACCACAATCGGTTGTCGAAATAAATAACAAACTTAGTGAAGCAAGAGCAAGAGAACGGTATGAAATAGAACGGATATTACGATTATTAAGTGAAGAAACGTCATTTGTGGCGAGTAGTCTCTATCATGATATCGATCAATTAGCCAAATTGGACCTCATTTATGCAAAGGCTAAATTGGGGCATCAAATGAAAGCCACTCGACCTCATCTCAATGATAAAGGCATCATTAATATGAAACGCGCCCGGCATCCTCTTATTGATCCTGATCACGTTGTACCGATCAATATTCGTTTAGGAGATGATCACCATGCGATGATCATCACGGGACCTAATACTGGGGGAAAGACGGTCACACTAAAGACGATGGGACTGCTTACCTTAATGGCGCAGGCTGGATTACAAATTCCTGTTGACGAAGAGTCGACGGTAAATGTGTTTAAGAAAGTCTTTGCGGATATTGGGGATGAACAATCGATTGAACAAAGTTTAAGTACTTTTTCGTCTCACATGACCAATATTGTTCGAATACTAAATGAAGTTGACTTTCTAAGCCTTGTTTTATTCGATGAACTCGGTGCCGGTACAGATCCTCAGGAAGGTGCGGCTCTTTCTATTGCCATTCTTGATACAGTGTTTGCAAGAGGAGCCACCGTGGTCTGTACAACTCACTACAGTGAGTTAAAAGCTTATGCTTATGATCGCGAGGGTGTTCTTAATGCAAGTGTCGAATTTAATGTAGAAACACTAAGGCCAACTTATCGATTACTCCTGGGTGTTCCCGGTAGGAGTAATGCCTTTGAAATTTCTCGTAAACTCGGTTTAGATGAAAGGATTATTGAAGAAGCAAGAAAACAAATTAGTACCGAAACAAACCAAGTTGATCGAATGATTGCGTCTTTAGAAAAAAATAGGAAAGAAGCAGAAAAAGCAGAAATCGAAGCAAGAAAAATTAAAGAAGAAGTCAAAAAGCGTCAAATCGAATTAACGAAAGAAATGAATCAAATAGAAGAAAAAAGAACCCGACTCATAATAGAGGCCCGTTCTAAAGCAGAAGAAGCCGTTAATGAAGCAAAAAAAGAAGCAGAAGAGATCATTAAAGAGCTGAGATCATTAAAAGCACAATCTGGCAAGGTTAAAGATCATCAATTAATTGATGCAAAAACAAGACTAGATCATGCTTTGGATTCCTTATCACAAAATGAAACTAAGCGTCCTTCACCTACGTATAAAAAAGAACCAAAGACCTTCTCACCTGGACAAGAAATAAAAGTCATGAGCTTTGGTCAGAAAGGACATATTCTAGAGAAAATAAATGATCATGAATATCGTGTCCAAATTGGTATTCTGAAAATGAATGTCTCTGCACAGGACCTGAAGCCAGTTAAAGCGGATAAAGAAGTCAAACCTGTTGTCAATGTTCGAACATCAGGACATGTCACTAAAACCGAATGTGATCTACGCGGGGAGCGTTATGAAGATGCCATGCAAAAGGTGGAAAAATATTTAGACGATGCCTTACTTGCCGGTTACCATCAAGTGTCGATTATTCATGGAAAAGGCACAGGAGCTCTAAGAAAAGGGGTTCAATCGTTGCTTAAATCCCATCCCCGTGTAAAAAGTTCTAGATTAGGAGGAGCAGGTGAAGGGGGCAGCGGCGTTACCGTCGTGGAATTAAAATAAGGAGTGACAGTCTTGTCAAATCTGCTTCTTGAAAAAAATGTCTATGTTCACGCTATTGCCTACTTTAGTGTGGTCGTTCTTAGCACTATCGTCTTTCTTGCGATATTCGAATTAGTCACAAAGTATCAGAATTGGAAAGAAATAAAAGAAGGAAATCTCGCTGTGGCATTAGCGACAGGAGGGAAAATTCTTGGTATAGCCAACTTATTTCGTTATTCAATTGAACAGCATGCGTTGATATTTCCAATGATTATTCAAGGCTTTTTTGGATTTCTTCTTTTACTTGTTGGTTACTTTATTTTCGAATTCTTAACGCCTACATTTAGTATTGATTTAGAAATTCAAAAGGGAAATAAGGCTGTTGGATTTATCTCAATGACGATCTCGATTGGTTTATCGTTTGTTATAGGAGCAAGTTTATAAATAGTTTAAAAACTTTAAAAACGTTTCTAATTAACTTCTAGAAACGTTTTTTAAATAAACTTTTTAAAAATCTGGATAATCAACGAAGTTATTGACTTGTCCACCAAGATCACTACGTGCAATTCTATAAGCGCGAGTGGCTGCGATAACATTCGAGATGGCTGCAATGATAAATAGAGACGAACCAATTAAAGAAATTATATTAATTCGGGTGATAAATTTTAAATTACTTAGATTAGCTAACTCTTTTGGAGTCACTTGATGGGTCTGACCCGCCTGACCTATCTGGCTGGATTGACTGATTTGTCTATCTTGATTTTGTTGATAGGTCTGATTTGTTTGATAGGGTTGATAGGCTGATGCGGGACGCCTTCCACGGACTCCATAGCCTTGACCAGGTTGTGGCGCTGGTAAGGTTGATCCTACTACCATGATTATTCCTCCTTTACGTAGGCTAATGTATCCTATTCCCTTTCCGCTTTTTAGGTTCCATATTTTATTTAAACAACAATATCTTCAACTTGAGATCCTTTGTCAAATGAATTTTTGTATGCAAAATAAGCGATGATAGCGTTGATCGTAATGGCAATTAATGAGAGTGTGGATCCTGTTAAAGCGATAAAACCAGCGATAGAAACGAGTCGTAATGTATTTGTGCTTTTAGATGAAAAATCCCTGAATCTTGAAGATGAAGTAAACGTTTGTTGCATGGTAAGATTTGCTCCTCCTTGCTTGGTGGGTACCATGGATATCCCCCTTAATCATATTTCCTACTTTAGTTTATTCAAAATATAGAGACTGGTTCATCGCCTGGAACAATTTCACCCAAAACGAATAGACTGTTCTAAACTCCGTTATTTATACATAAGGGGGCATGAAGAATGGCTCAAAACGGGTTATCTAGACTATTTGACTCCGGTCAAGGCACATGCATTTATTCGGAGTGTCCTATTTATCATGATTTAAAGGTTGCGGCAGAGAAAGTTCCAAATCATCGTGCGTTGTATTATTTAGGGGAAGAAATGACGTACCAGGATTTATATGAAAAGGCTCTTTCATTTGCTTCACATTTAATAAAAATAGGAATTAAAAAAGGCGACCGTGTGATGATCATGCTTCCTAACTGTTTGGAAGCTGTCATTAGTTATTATGGAACTCTACTATCTGGCGCTATTGTCGTCATGGTTAATCCGCTTTCAACGGCTTATGAGTTATCGTATTTGGCGAGAGACTCTCGCGCAAAATTGATTGTTTGTGCGAGTCAGACTATAAAAGTGGCTCATTTAATTTTTAAAAAAACGAAGCTAACATTCATCATTGCTGTAGATATCCCTTTTTTAAAAAGAAATACTCAAACAGCAAAATTTGATATCCACCAAGCTAGAAGACGAGGGATCCTTTTTCATTTTAATCAATGCGTTCGTACTAAAAGACCGTTTAAACCACCTATAGTGAATGTTCATGAGGATATTGCTCTTATTCAATATACAGGTGGAACGGAAGGACGTATGAAAGGGGTTATGCTCACACATTTTAACCTTATGGCGAATGCCATTCAGTCACAATATTGGCTCACAAATCAAAATGAATCTCATGAGAAAATGTTGTGTGTTTGTCCATTTTTTCATGTGTATGGACTAAGTGTTGGCATTCATGTCGCTGTGCGTTGCCATTTTGAAATGATTATTTTACCCAAATTTCAAATAGAAGAGGTCGTTCGCATCATCCAAACGATGCGTCCGACGGTTTTTCCCGGCGTACCAACTATGTTCAAGGCATTAGTTGACTATGCTAAACATCATCCAGTGGATTACTCATCATTAAAATTATGTATTAGTGGCTCTTCTCCACTTTCAGCATCTACTCTACTCGCTTTTGAATCCCTTTCAAAAGGATGTCTGATTCAGGGGTATGGTCTAAGCGAGGCTTCCCCAATTACCCATTGCCAATCTCTTGAAAACCGAAACGTGGGCATCGGGACACCTTATCCAGATACAAAGTGTCGAATTATTTCCCTTGATACAGGTGAGGATGTCAATCAAGGAGAAGTAGGAGAACTATTAGTCAAAGGCCCACAGGTTATGAAGGGGTACTGGAATCAAGAGAATCTAACTCAACGAACCATTGTCAAAGGATGGCTCCATACAGGGGATTTAGCGTATCAAACCAAAGAAGGTAACTACATTTTGGTTGATCGAATAAAAGATGTCATCATTGCCTCCGGTTTTAATATTTATCCGAGTGAAATTGAATTTACTCTTGCAAAACATCCAGACATAGAAGAAGCCTGCGTTGTTGGGATCCCAGATGAGTATAGAGGAGAAACTGTGAAAGCCTATCTTGTTTTGAAGAGAAATGCCATTTTTAACCCAGCTGATTATGATCATCATTGCCGCAAATTTTTGTCGTCATATAAAGTACCTTGTCAATATGAAAAGATCGATGAATTACCTAAATCACATTTGGGAAAAGTACTGAAGAGATATCTGAAGGTCAAGAATGTAATTGAGAATAGGTAAATTCAAGATTAGAATGATTATAAGTTGAATCAATAGCATAACATTCTATAAGATGATATACTCATTCACATAACAGAGAATTTAGGAGGTCATATATTAATGGCAATTTCACATGTAACTGATGCAAACTTTACAGATGAAACTTCAAAAGGTCTTGTCCTTGCTGATTTCTGGGCCACTTGGTGCGGACCTTGTAAAATGATTGCGCCTGTACTTGAAGAAGTGGATTCAGAACTAGCTGATAAAGTAAAAATCGTAAAATTAGATGTTGACCAAAACCAAGCGACAGCAAGTAAATATGGTGTAATGAGTATTCCAACACTTATCCTTTTTAAAGATGGCGAAATTGCGGATAAAATTATTGGTTTCCAACCAAAAGAAGCATTAGTTGAACGTATCAACCAACATGCTTAATGTAAAAGGATAAACGTTTGAGATCCTCTTTTTAGGAGGGTCTCTTTTCATTATGTCGAGTTCAGTTTTGGCATCTTTTTGCATCGCATGTGATAGTATCTAGTTGATGTGACCTCAGGCAACCATGTAAAATGTGATTTAAGACGACTAGGAATGAAAGATAAAGGGTTGAATATTATGGCTTCTTTAAAAGAAAAATTAAGCTTATTGCCTGATCAACCAGGCTGTTATTTAATGAAAAATAAAGATCATGTCATCATTTATGTTGGAAAAGCTAAAAATTTACGCAATCGCGTCCGATCTTATTTTTCCGGCACGCATGATGGCAAGACTCAACGCTTAGTAAGTGAAATTGTTGACTTTGAATATATTGTTGTCTCATCTGAGATTGAATCCTTATTATTAGAGATTAATCTCATAAAGAAACATGATCCAAAATATAACATCATGTTAAAGGATGACAAGAGTTATCCTTATATAAAATTAACAAATGAAAGACATCCTAGACTCCTGATTTCGAGAAAAGTAAATCGTAAGAGCGGCAAATATTTTGGGCCATATCCAAATGCAACCGCAGCTCAAGAGACGAAACGTCTTCTTGATCGATTGTATCCGTTAAGAAAATGTAAGACATTGCCCAATCGGGTTTGTCTCTACTATCACATTGGCCAGTGTCTAGCTCCATGTGTCAATGAAGTCACGAAGGACCAATATAAAGACATGACGAGTGAAATTGTCCGTTTTCTTAATGGCGGCCATCAGGATATCAAACGAGAACTAAAAGAAAAGATGCTTGAGGCTTCTGAACAATTAAATTTTGAACGAGCAAAAGATCTTCGTGACCAGATCCAGCATATTGAAACAGTGATGGAAAAACAGAAAGTCATGTTTGACGACTTAGATGATCGTGATGTCTTTGGCTATACGTATGATAAAGGATGGATGTGCGTTCAAGTCTTCTTCATGCGTCAAGGTAAACTTATTGAGAGAGATGTCTCTATTTTTCCTTTTTATCAGGAACCAGAGGAGGACTTTTTAACCTACTTGGGTCAGTTTTATCTTAATCATCATCATCTTATGCCCAAAGAGATATTGATTCAACGTGATGTTAATGCAGAATTGGCTTCTGAGGTCTTACAAGTTCCAGTTCTCCAGCCACAGCGAGGCCGAAAGAAGGAATTGGTAGAGCTTGCAAAGAAAAATGCAGGAATTGCTTTGAAAGAAAAATTCCTACTCATTGAACGCGATGAAGAACGAACCATTAAGGCTGTCGAACAACTCGGTCAACGCCTAGGCATCCCGACGCCTCATCGAATTGAAACGTTTGATAACTCAAATATCCAAGGCGTTAATCCTGTCTCAGCCATGGTCGTTTTTGAAGATGGCAAACCAAAAAAGAAAGATTATCGAAAGTATCATGTTAAAACAGTTGCGGGCCCAGATGACTACGCCACCATGCGAGAGGTTATTAGAAGACGTTACTCACGACTTTTAAAGGAGAAAAGCAGTCTTCCAGATCTCATTGTTATTGATGGAGGGAAAGGCCAAATGTCCGCCGCGATCGATGTATTAGAAAATGAACTTGGTTTATCCATTCCAGTTTGTGGTTTAGTAAAAGATAGTAAACACCGTACCTCCCAACTTATTATGGGAGAGGATGCTGACGTGATCCCTTTGGATCGAAGGAGCCAAGCTTTTTATTTACTGCAAAGAATTCAAGATGAAGTCCACCGCTTTGCTATTACATTTCACAGACAAACTCGAGATAAAGCATTGACCAAATCGGTTTTAGATGATATTCCAGGTGTTGGTCCAAAGCGAAAGCAAGCGTTGATCCGTCACTTTGGTTCAATTAAGAAAGTACGCGAAGCGGATTTAGACGAGCTTAGAAAATCTGGTATTCCGGAAAACTTAGCCTCACAAATAAAAACTTATTTTGAAAATCTCAAATAAACGGTTGTTCTATTGTAAGGGTTTTGTTATACTTCTATTTAATCTTAATGAAGACAATGAGTGATAGAGGTGCATGTTTTAATACTAGATGATAAGAGGACGTTTGGGGTTCGATGACGATCATTGAAAGGAAAACATGCCGAAGTGTAATCTTACTCAAACAAGGTTACGCTGGACTCGCAGCTGAATAAGTGCGAGACTGTCACACTTTAAAAGTGTGGAGAACTATCTTTAGCATGTTGAGGAACTGGATCTATTATGTTCAAACGACGACAGCGAAGATATCGCTGTTTTTTTTTATTCTTAGGTTTTGATTGTTTTAGTCTAATGGAGCAAATGAGCCAAATGGATATTTGTCATAGCCATCTATTAAAATAAAAATTATTAGAATCTTAAGTTTGTGAACGTGATGATCAAAAATAGGTTTGGAATTTACTATAAATTATTGTAAATCATCTTAACCGTCATTATGATCCTTTTCTCAAGGTGCCTGACGTTTTTCACACGGATGATGCCGAAGGGGAGAGCACAACATGTCAATTTCAGTCATGAAGTTTGGTGGAACATCCGTTGGATCGGTGGAGAGACTAAAGCGAGTAGCGGATCGAATCATTAATAAAAAGAATGCTGGAGAGCAAGTTATCGTGGTTGTTTCAGCCATGGGTAAAACAACAGATCACTTGGTTTCAATGGCGAGTGAAATTACAAGCCAACCGTCAAAACGTGAAATGGATATGCTTTTATCAACTGGCGAACAAGTAACCATCTCACTGCTTTCAATGGTATTGCAAGAACGTGGTCACAACTCGATTTCTTTAACGGGTTGGCAAGCAGGTATTCAAACAGAAGCCATCCACGGCAGTGCACGAATTGAAAATATCCAAACACCCGTGATACTTCACTATTTGAATCAAGGTCATATCGTCATTGTAGCGGGATTCCAAGGGGTGGCAAATGGCAATATCACGACGCTTGGCAGAGGAGGATCTGATACATCAGCCGTTGCGTTGGCGTCAGCCTTTGATGCTTCTGTCTGTGAAATTTATACAGATGTAACAGGTGTATTTACTGTAGATCCTCGCTTTGTGGATAAGGCCCGGAAATTAAAAGAAATAAACTATGATGAAATGCTTGAACTTGCCTATTTAGGTGCGGGCGTTTTGCATCCAAGAGCGGTTGAATGTGCCAAAAACAACCACATTACATTAGTGGTTCGATCCTCATTTGAAAACGAAGAAGGTACAGTCATTAAGGAGGAAATATCATTGGAAAAAGAAAGAGCGGTAAGAGGACTCGCCTTTGAAAAAGATGTGACTCGGGTAACTTTACTTGGTTTACCTAATAACCTTGTTTCCTTATCTCACGTTTTTGACTTACTAGCAGCCCATCATATCAATATTGATGTGATAGTACAAAATGTATTAGATGAAGAAAGTGTTAGTCTGTCCTTTACTATTATTAATACATCGATTGAGGAAACGTTAAATGTACTAGAAAACAACAAAGAGAGTTTAGAATATCAGGATTTAAAGATAGAATCACAACTTGCGAAAGTTTCGATCGTCGGTTCGGGTATGGTTTCTAATCCTGGTGTGGCTGCATCGATGTTCCACCAACTTGCGGAGAATTCAATTAAAGTGAAAATGGTCAGTACATCTGAAATTAAAGTGTCAACCATCATTGATGAGAAAGATTTATTGAAAGCCCTTGATGTCTTGCATGCAGGTTTCAAATTATCAGATGAAGTAACGAAAGTCTATTAACCAAAAATAAGGCTCGTTTAAAACCAAATTTAAATAATCTAAAAAAAGCGAGATAACGTATTAAAAGTTATTTCGCTTTTTTTGAGGGTCTAATGAAACAGAGGCAAATTGAATCTATGATTCGTCACGTAGGCGAAGTAGATTATGTATTGGATACTATTAATCGTCCGTTGATTCGATGCGATCCTTATTATCCCATCTAACGAGAAAGATCACTTTTTTATCTTTTCCATTTTTGACTTCTGTGTACGTTTCTGTTATAAACCCTTGCTGTGTTTGAATTTGTTCTGCTAAAAATCCTGATTCTAATGTGAATGGGATTTCTGGGTTATCTTTAATTCTTGATTGAATTAGATCGGAATGTAAGTGGAAAGTCATCTTGCTCTTGGCCTTTTCGATCAGTTCAAGACGTCCCCAGCCAGCCTGATCAAAAAAATGAATTAAATCATCAATGGTGCTTAATGGATATTTACGGGCTAAATTTCGACCAGACCAATAAAGGATCATGCTCATTTCTTCTCCTAAAATTTCAGGCAGTAAGGCACTTCGAAGTAATTCATATCCAAAGGCAGGGATCTGGGTATTACTGTAATGCTCGGGTTTTGGCTGATTGTATTTTTTTTTCATTTTAATATCTCCTCCACCTTAATTATACTTAAAAGGTCACAATGGATAAGCTCATCTTTATATAATAATATCATGTTATTAGACTATCTTTTATGTAAATTTTTTTAACTAGACAAGAGGCTTGCCCATTTTTAACAATGTACAGGATTTTCCTCACCAGAAAAGCGTTTAAATCATATGATATCTTGACTAAATACCTTCCACAATAGTTCTTTTTTGACGAGCAGGGAGGGGAACTTATTGAAAGATGATATCCAACGTCCGAAGCCTTTGTTAACCAAAAGGGAGAGAGAAGTTTTCGAGTTATTAGTTCAAGATAAAACGACCAGGGATATTGCTCAAGAATTATTCATTAGTGAAAAAACCGTTCGAAATCATATCTCTAACACCATGCAAAAATTGGGAGTAAAGGGACGCTCTCAAGCAGTAGTTGAATTACTTAGGCTCGGAGAATTAGAACTTTAATATGGATCGGCTTCTTTTTTAGAAGCCGATATTTTTTCTTTTTTTTCTGATAGAAAAAAATAGGTTGATCGATACCTGCCTGACAAAGTTGCCTAATTATGCAGGAACATCAACCAACAAATTTTTTACATCATACGTTAATTTAAGAGGGGTGTTAAGCTGTTTGTCTACTTGATCAATGTGATAAAATGTTTAAGACGTTGTTCAATTTTAATATAAAAAAGACCGTATTTTAACGAGATTTGATTGAACATCAAGATTGAACATCAAGAATAAAAGATAAATGAGGCGATGATTGTGAATCAGCCAATAGGTGTTATTGATTCAGGTGTAGGTGGATTAACGGTAGCAAAGGAGATTATGAGACAATTACCGAATGAGGAAATTGTTTACTTTGGAGATAATTTACGGTGTCCCTATGGACCTAGACCATTTACAGAAGTTCAAACATATACTTGGCAAATGGTTCGGTACTTATTAAGACATCATGATATTAAAATGTTAGTGATCGCATGTAATACAGCTACAGCGGCTGTTTATGAACAAATAAAAGAGGCACTTTCTATTCCGGTGATTGGTGTCATCCACCCTGGTGCTCGATCAGCCTTAAAGGAGAGCCACACAAGACATATTGGTGTCATTGGAACGGTAGGTACGATCAACAGCAAAGCGTATGTTCATGCCCTGCATGATATTTATAAAAATGTTGTCGTGACAGACCTTGCATGTCCAGAATTTGTCCCTCTTGTTGAGTCGGGAGATTTAAATAGTCGTCATACAAGAGATGTTATCAGAGAACGCTTAAACTTAATTAAGCATGATCCGAAGATGGATACACTCATCTTAGGGTGCACGCATTATCCATTATTAAGAGAAGTTATAAAAGATGTTGTTGGAGATAAGATCCAACTGATTGATTCTGGAGAAGAGACAGCAAGAGAAGTCAGTACCATTCTCTATCACAAAAATATCAAGCGTAAGTTAGAAACGAAGCCGCATCATATCTTTTATACAACGGGTTCTCCAAGTATTATGGGGATGATCGTTCAAAACTGGCTTGCCCTCTTTCCCGAAGTTAATACGGTGTCTCTTGAAGAAATAGAGATGATTGGATAGAGTAATAAGGTCTATTTTTGTAGACAGCTCGTATATATGGTAGTACAAACCTATTTTAGGAGGGTACGCCATGCGAAAGAGGATCATTCTACTTTCAATCGTCTTATCATTATCAATTCTGCTTTCTGGATGCGGGTTAAACTTGAAAGCGGAAGGGGATATTAATCCAAAACCTGATAAAATTGACTATGTTAAAAATAATGATAATAAAGCAGGAACGGTTCCTCGTGAATTGTATTTATTAGATGCATCTGGTCATTTGTCTCCGCAGGTTGTCAACTTGCCGAAGTCAACATCATCGGCTAAAGATACACTTAATTATCTTGTAAAAGACGGACCAGTTAGTAATATTTTACCTAATGGCTTTATGGCTGTTTTGCCAGCGGATACAATGGTTAATAACACGTCTTTGAAAAAAGATGGGACCTTTGTGGTTGACTTTTCAAAGGATCTTTTATCATATAGGCCAAGTGATGAAGCCGTTATTTTTCAATCGATCACGTGGACCTTAACGCAGTTTAAAGAGATCAAACGCGTTCAATTTAAAGTGGATGGAAAAATACAAGATCAATTAAAGTTTAGCGGTAAACGTATGGGCCGTGGTTTAATTCGAAAAGACGGGATCAATTCAGAACTTGGCCAAGCTATCGACATGACTAGAAGCCAAAGTGTGACGGTCTATTACCTTGCTCATCATCACGGCCAACACTATTATGTTCCGGTTACAACGCGCGTTCCATTGTCAAAAGACGGAGCCGCAGCGGCCGCCGTTAACGCTTTGATTGAAGGGCCGCCAGATGATCATTTAACATCAACACTCGGCGTTGATGTCGCATTAACAAAAGCACCCGTGATAAAAAATGGCGTGGCAATTTTGCATTTTAACAAAGCCCTTTTCTCAAGTAATAAGAAAAAATCAGTGAGTAGGGAAGCGATTAATTGTTTAGCTTTAACCTTAACGGGTCAACCGAATATTAAAAAAGTCAAGATTAATGTTGAAGGGTCTAAGAGCGTCATGCTAGATTCCGGTGAACCTTTAACAGTGCCTGTTAGTCGTCCGGTTGTAAATAAGACGGGGGTGTAAGACTGTCATCATTTTTACTAAGGGAAAAGGATACCGTCAGAAACAGAAGATACATCGGGAATACTCATTTTTGGTTGACCAAAGCGAAATTCTTTCTCTAACACACCATTTAATTAGATATTAATGATCACTGTAACTTTTAATCGTTGACTGTAAAATGTTATAGTTAAGGAGGCGACGGCTTGTTGCCTCTATTTTTAATGAAATCATACCTACTTGGAGGATTATCATGAGACAAGACGGAAGAGAAAATAACGAATTAAGACCCATACATATTGAACCGAATTATACCATACATCCAGAAGGATCAGTCCTAATAACAGTAGGGAATACAAAAGTCATCTGTGCGGCAACAATCGAAGATCGTGTTCCTCCTTTCTTGAGGGGTCAAGGAAAAGGATGGATCACAGCGGAATACGCAATGTTACCACGAGCAACAGCGCAAAGAACGATTCGAGAATCTAGTAAAGGAAAAGTCACCGGTCGAACCATGGAAATTCAACGCTTGATTGGACGTGCCCTTCGTTCAGTCGTTGAACTAGAAAAAATGGGTGAAAAAACACTTTGGATAGATTGTGATGTTATTCAAGCTGATGGAGGGACACGAACAGCTTCCATAACAGGAGCGTTTGTTGCTATGGTGCTTGCTTTTAAAAAGGCTGTAAACAAAAAACAAATTAAAGCGATGCCGGTGAAAACATACCTTGCAGCAACCTCTGTTGGTATTCATCCAACCGCTGGACCCATCCTAGATTTATGTTACCAAGAAGATTCAAGTGCAGACGTGGATATGAACATTGTGATGACAGGACAAGGCGAATTTGTTGAGATTCAAGGGACTGGAGAAGAAGCGACGTTCTCTGAAGAACATTTGGCAACATTAATAGGTTTAGCAAAAAAAGGGATTAGGGAATTGATTAGTGTACAAAAGACCATTATAGGTGACGAAAGTTTTGAGTAACACTTGAGATTACTTTTCATTGCTTGGATTAAGGGATGTTTATTAACTCAGGTTGACTCACGAACGGAACCATGTGTTTTGCAGCTTAAAATTTTGGAGGGGTTTCATGCAACAAATCATGATTGCTTCAAATAATCAGGGAAAAGTAAAAGAATTTAAGGCTCTATTGTCTTCATTTGATGTTCAAGTTCTCTCATTAGCTGATCTAGATGAACCGATTGATGTTGAAGAAACAGGCGAGACATTTGAAGAAAATGCAGCCCTAAAAGCAGAAGAAATCTGTGCTAGGACGAATATGGTCACGATAGCAGACGATTCAGGACTCGTGGTTGATGCATTGGACGGCAGACCTGGTGTTTACTCTGCACGATATGCGGGATTGGATAAAAACGATCAACGCAATACGGCGAAGGTCCTTACAGAACTTAAAGAGGTTCCAGAAGACGAACGGACCGCTCGATTTGTTTGTGCTCTTGCATTAGCCATTCCAGGGAAACAAACTGAATTTTTCAGGGGGACTTGTGAAGGCAAAATTACGAAAGCACCGGTTGGCGAAGGTGGATTTGGTTATGATCCAATCTTTTATTTTCCACCAAAAGGGAAAACTCTTGCAGAACTATCACAACCCGAGAAAAATAAAATAAGTCACCGAGGCCACGCTTTAGAACAATTAAAAGCCTACTGGAAAGAATGGGGAGGGGGTTTCTAAATGAAACTCATCGTCACTAGTGATAGCCATGGATTAACCAATGAATTACTGGAGCTTGTCAAACGTCATGAAGATGCTGATGCTTTTATTCATTGTGGCGATTCAGAACTTTCTCCTGAGAGCAGCCAAATGGCGCCATACATCGCGGTCAAAGGGAACTGTGATTTTAACGGAGACTTTCCAGAGTTTGTTGTAAAACCATTGGAAGGTTTAAACATATTTGTAACTCATGGTCATCTTGTGGGCGTCAAACAATCACCCATGAATTTAATCTATAAAGCTCTGGAACAAGAAGCCCAAATAGCATGTTTTGGACACACACATGTTGCAGTAGCTTTTAAAGAGGGTAACTGCGTTTTTATAAATCCAGGAAGTCTCCGTCTTCCTAGAAATAGTATCCACCGGACCTATGTCGTTTGTGATGTCAGCCCGGACCATAAAGAAATCAACGTGCAATATATGGACATCCATGGTCAGCCGGTTGATGAATTTTCAAAAAGTTTTTCGCTGGA
Source organism: Terrilactibacillus tamarindi (assembly GCF_009718825.1). Taxonomy (GTDB): domain Bacteria; phylum Bacillota; class Bacilli; order Bacillales; family Sporolactobacillaceae; genus Terrilactibacillus; species Terrilactibacillus tamarindi. Next base: position 70,929 of record NZ_WNHB01000008.1, read on the forward strand.
GTAAAGTGAGGTTAGTAAACCTAAAAAAAGCTGGGCCGTGGTGCTCAGCTTTTTATTAATAGGACGAATGTAGTGGCATTCTATGATGAAAATATGTTATATTTAATGTGATGAGAACCATACATAGGTAAAACTAGTATTATTTAATAAAATAACTAAAAAAATATTGACATATTGTTAATAATCATTTATATTTATATATGTCGTTAAGAAACGTCACGATATGCGGGTGTAGTTTAGTGGTAAAACAAGAGCCTTCCAAGCTCTGGTCGTGAGTTCGATTCTCATCACCCGCTCCATCATCATTTTATATATTTAATATGTCCCAGTAGCTCAGCTGGATAGAGCAACGGCCTTCAATTAGGAGCCTTTATAGGGAAACAGAAACCTATAAAGTGGACGACACTATATCGGTGAAGCCTTAACAGATCATGCTGATGGTAATACCGAGGAAACTTATGATCTCTTAGGAGTGGTGAAATTGTATCATCACACGAATAATAAAGGAGATTTAGGCGTTTTAAAGGCTCAAGTGGATTTATATGAAAAAGGATATATGATTTTAACTCCTTTTGGATTATAATGAATCAATGACCTTGAGGGTAGAAATGCCAAAGAATAATCAAGTAAGCAAAGTTTTATTGCTAAGGATTATCGTGAGGTTCCGTAGAGACTACACGTGTCGCACCTGAAATGGTGAAGATATAGTCCAGACTACAAACAATCTTTTGGTGGCGAAAGCCATGGTGGTATGCTAAGCCGTCGGTCGGGAGTTCGAATCTCTCCTGGGACGTTCTAATACTATTTTAGGTTTCTTTAAAAATTACCTAAACCGCTCGAAAGTGTTGATATATCAACGTTTTCGGGCGGTTTTTATTTTTATCTGTTGTTGTGGATAAGAGGATGTTTATAAACTTTTCTACACATTTTCTACACTTTTTTTACATATCAACTTGCTTGAATTTTAGGTTCTTTGTAAATTGTGGTGGTATTATTTTGCACTACTCTTTTTTATTTTCTCTCAGTGGGGGATGAAAACCCCAACTGATTAAGTTTCACTTTGTCTTATTCGGGATTGGGTACGCTAGGAGAACGTCAATTTAAAAAAAGTCGAATTCCTTATACTAAGGATCCGACTTTTTTAGTAGTATCTATTCTTGTGGAGTTTTTCCCTTCACCTGCTTTAATGTCGCTACTATAAGAAAGCTAACAATCACTAGTAAGAGCCATGAACTCACCTTTCCTAGATGAACAAGACTCCATGCATCGGTTTGGTCTGGATATTCCCAAGCTCCAAAGAACGTTGCGATATTTTCGGCTATCCAGATAAAAAATCCGATGAGCCCAAAAGAAAGTGCGATAGGCATACGGTAACGAGTTCCACCAACCTCGTATGTGACCCATGATGACCAAAAGACGATAATGACAAGTCCAGATAACCACAGGCGGACGTCAATCCAATAATGGTGGGTGAAAAAATTTAAATAAATCGCACTTGCAAGAGGTACAACGAGCAAAAAAGGTGGCCATTTAACCAGTTCAACCTTTAACCTCCTCCACGCCTGGCAAAGATAACTCGCTACACTTGCGTACATGAATCCACTATACAAAGGCACCCCAAAAATTTTGAAATGTCCCTCCTCTGGGTAAGACCAGGAACCCATATGTACCTTGAAAAGTTCAAGAGCAAGCCCAATAAGGTGGAACAAGGTGATAACCTTTAGTTCATCCCGTGTTTCAAGCCCAGAACGCACCATCCACCACTGCATGAGAAGGCAGATGATGAGTAGCCAATCATACCGTGGTAGGAAGGGAAGTGGTATGATTTTTGTAAAAGCCAAAGAGGCAAAGATAACGACAGGAAACAAACAGGATAAGGCTTGCTCGAAGCCGAAACGAACGAGTTGGTTTAGTGCTCTCATGATTTGTGTCTTCGAAGTTTTCTTCTGAGAATCACTTTGGATGGTTAAATTCATGAGTAGCTCCCCTTTTATACATTTGATGCATTGAAAGAAAAAGAACTCTTTCTTTTCCTTTCAAGTTAAATAGTCCTACTGTATTAATCTTGGGTGTTTTCATCACTTCGATATTCTAAAATATCTCCAGGCTGACATTCTAAAGCCTTACAAATCGCCTCTAAAGTGGATAATCGAATCGCTTTTGCTTTTCCATTTTTCAATATAGAAAGGTTAGCCATCGTTATTCCAACTCGCTTCGAAAGTTCTGTTACGCTCATTTTCCTTTTCGCTAACATCACATCAATATTGATTATAATTGCCATTATTTACACCTCAGACCGTTAAATCATTTTCAGATTTTATATCAATTGCTTCTTTTAAAAGTTTTTGCAGAACAGCTGCAAAGACGGCGATCACCATTGAAGCAAAAGGAACAACCAATCCGACAAAGATGACACCTGGGGCATCGTCTTTATCCGCAAAGAGATAGAAAAGCGGTAAGACTAGCACATGCAAACAACTGATTGCAATGGCACAGTATTTGATTTTCTTTAAAGCCATTACAGATAATTCCGAGAATGCTTTGTTCTTGTCAATAAAGCGTAAAAGGTTGAAAGCCTGGTACAAAGCAAAGTAAAAAGGAATCGCCGATGCATAAAAAACGATGAAAACGAGATATTTTATAAAAGCAAACTTTGGTAACAATTTTGCTGCAAGATTCCCTAGCTCAGGCACTAAAAATATGCACAAAGCAAGAATCGGAATTCCAATAAGAATCACAACTATTTTTAAAAAGAGCGTTGATACTCGTCTCATAAAAAAGCACCTCACTTATTTATTGTCAATTTGACTTTAACACATTTTTTATCGAAAAACAATAAAAAAATATTGAAATTTACTACATTGTTATTGTTATATAATTATCATTTTAGAGTAGACAAATTATGAAGGTTGTATTCGTAAGTTGCACGAAAAATAACCATTCTTACTGTACCAGAAAGATATATCAGGAGGCATCGTTGTTAATGAAAGTTGTAAAAATTGAAGAGGGGTGTTCTTTAATGACAAATAGCGGAATGAATTCTAAGGTTGATGAAATTTTAAGTAAAGCAAAAAAATGGAAAGGGATTGAATGATTTGTATTCGATGAGAAGATAAAGTGAGATTTAATAAGATGGGTTTTCTTCATCCCAACTAGGAATGCTCGTTTACACTCACTACCTTGAGGTAAGGTCAAGACTCGCCGTTAATACGGGATAAAAAAAGAAGAAAAGCCGGATCTAAATGGTCACTTAGATCCGGCTTCTCCAGGAGATATTTTTTATATCGTACCATCATCATCTACATCTTCGGCTTTTCCTTTTTTATTGAGTCGAGGTTCTTCTTTCTTAACCGTTTCAGATATATGCTCATTTTCTTCCACAGTTCGTTTTCCAACCACAATTTCGTCCGTAACGACGGGTTTTTTTGTCACTTCCACTTGCTCTTCTACTATTGGGACTCGAACGGTCTCAGAATCATCTACAGGAGACGCTTCCTTAGTATCATTCACAGGTCGACGTTCTACATAAATTTCATCATGTTTAACGGGTGTATCGATATTTTTTTGTTCAGTTTTGACTTCTTTACCAAGTTCGACTTCCCCAGTTTGAACATCTTCCTTATTGATGTTCAATTCTTCTTCTCGAATCGGCATACTTGTTTCTTCTTTTGCCACGTAATCCGATTGAATACTTGTATTATCAATATCATTTAGGTGATCTAAGTCAGCCTTTGTATCGACAGCTAATAAAATTTTCCCATCATTCAATTGGGCATTATATAAGTCTAACTGATCATTTGGTATATCTAAATTAGTTAACCTCTGGTCATTGGTATAGAGATCATCCATCGTGAAGTAATTCTTTAGTTTATCAAAAAAAGACCCAGATGAGCGATCTACTTCATCGGTTGTTTGATTGACATTTGTATTTGTTTGGGATTCTACATAGTTCGTATCTGACCTATTTGTAACAACAGATATATCATCTGAATCAAGTCCCTTGCTTGTCAATTTTTCAATAGCCGAAACCGTTTCTTCTGGAGTATCATAGACACCTACTACACTTTTAGTCACTAGATCTTCCTCCTTGATAGATTTGAAGTGTTGTTCTTGTCCATAACATTCCCGCCATTCATTTATATAAACAAAATAACCAAAACGAGAGGAAGATCAAATGAATTTTTCATCTATATGACGAAAAGGTAATTTTTTAGAACGCTTGAAATTAAAGTACTTTTACTAAGTTCTTTTATGTAAAGATCTCTAATATTACAAAAGATATACGATTTTTTAATTTATATTTCAAACCAATCAGTATATTTCGCACTCTTTGTCTAGGCAAACCTATTCTCCTTCTTCTCAACCAACTAATGATGGACACGTTTTTTGCGAGTTATGTTAAGGGGTACGTCATAGATCATAAGAATACTAGATATAATGATGAGCAGCCCGATAACCATGTTAAACGTAATGATTTCATTGAGAAAAAGGGCACCCCAGATCATGCCAAAAACAGGAACGAGAAGCGTTACACTTAGTGTATTGGTAGGTCCGACCCGGTTAAGTAAATAAAAGTATAAAAGATAGGCCGCTGAAGTACAAAGAAGAGCTAGGGCGATTATGGAATAGACCACAACGGGTGTAATGGTGACGATTGATCTAGGAATATAGATAAAACTAAAAGGAAGTAATACAACGGCTGCACCAAGCTGTTGACCAACCGCTAAAGATAATGGCGTTGTATTTGTAAAAGTTTTCTTTGCATAGACACCAGCAATGCCATAGCATACGGTCGATAGAATAGATAATCCAATGGACAGGATAGTCACTTTCGTAAATTCGATAGGGCTTAACCCAACTAGAATAATAACACCAATGATTCCGACAATAATGCCGACCCATTTTTTGATGGATAATGTTTGCTTAAGCCATATCCAGACAACTAAGGCTGTGCATAGTGGAGTCAATGAATTCAGAATGGAACTCATTGATGCATCTAAATGCAATTCAGCTGTCGCAATCATTGTAAAAGGCAAGGCCGCATTTAACGCACCTATTATAAGATATTCTTTCCACCATTTTTTCAATTGAACGGAAGATTTAATGATAATAAGGTACAAAATAAGTCCAAACGCTGCGATTATTACACGACTTTCAATGGTAATTAATGGTCCTAGAACAGGAGAAGCGATACGCATAAATAAAAATGAGGCACCCCATAATGCAGCCAAACTAAATATGGCACATAAATCTCTTATTTTCACAGACTCAAGTCCTCTCTTCACAAAATGTAATCCTTCTCTTCTTTTTATATCATAACTTCTGCGGAAAAACATAGGATATCTTGTTTTTAGAAATGACTCTCTAGACAATTTAACATAAAAATTTACTTTCTATTCATATTATCTTAATAATTCATTGCTAATATAAAGATAACCCTCATTTAAAGTTTTCTATTTCACTCCCTTTATATCCAATTTTTAAACAGATCTCATATGAGGTCTCTTTTTTTGTCTATTGATAGGATCAATTTGTTATCTAGGAGTTAGATGATTAAAAGAAGGGGAATTGAGATGACTAAATTAATTTATGTGCGTATTCAAAAAAGTGATAAACAAAAAAGCATTGGCCCCGCCATCGCCAATACCATGATAGCCCCTCGTGCTATCCAACCTACTATTATCTTAAAAAAAGAATATAAACGACGTATACGTTTTTGGTAAATATTATGTAAAGCTTGTCTAGCAACTAGCAAGAAAAATAAACCAAACGCCGTCAATAACGAAACAAGTGGAACCCTCATTGTTTTAGATAGAAATGTGAAAGAGTATATCACTTATGGCTGGTAAAATGAGCTTATATTATATTAGATCAGGACAACCGTTAGAATACGATTCGAAAGAAATTTTTCGATTTTATTCTAATGGTTGTTTTTTGGTTCATATATATAAAGTGATACTTCCATCAGTGGGGTTTTCTTCATCCCCCACGGATGGTTAGCTGAACCAATCGGACCTTTACGAGCAGTTGATCCCCCGCCTATCTTCTTTGAATACTCAGAATCCTGAGGTGGGGGTCTTTACTTGCCGTTAAGGCGGGATGAATAAAAAAGGGGGAATTGGATGGCCAAACTCGAGGTAAGAAATAGCAGTAAAGTTTTTAAAAAAGATGGGCAAACCATCTATGCCTTGCAGGAAACGAATATGCAAGTCGAAGATAAGAAGTTTGTCAGCATTATTGGCCCAAGTGGGTGTGGAAAATCTACCTTATTTAACATTATTGCGGGATTACTTAAACCATCGACGGGTCATGTGCTTTTAGATGGTCATGATATTGTCGGAAAAAGTGGTTATGTTGGCTATATGCTGCAGAAGGATTTGCTCCTCCCATGGCGCACAATCCTAGACAACATTATCCTAGGACTCGAAGTGAAAGGTGTTTCAAAGAAAGAAGGAAGAAAACGGGCTTTGCCGATGTTACAAAAATATGGGCTGAAAGGCTTTGAAAATCATTATCCAAATGAATTATCTGGTGGTATGAGGCAAAGAGCGGCTCTATTACGAACGCTATTTTATGATAAAGACGTTATTTTACTGGATGAACCTTTTGGCGCACTAGATGCACAAACCCGATTAATGATGCAAACCTGGCTATTAAAAATATGGGAAGATTTTAAAAAGACGATTCTATTTGTCACACATGATATTGATGAAGCGATTTATTTATCGGATGAAATCTATGTCATGTCCCATCGACCGGGCCGAATTAAAGCTAAAGTCACGGTTAATTTACCAAGACCTCGAAATGAACAAACACTCTCTCATGAGTCCTTTATCCAATTAAAACAAGATTTGTTAGCCATGATGAAGGAAGAGCAAATCACCTAATAAATCACTTTGTGAAAGAAACCGAGACGATAAATACTAGTGTATTTGCACATTCAAATTAAATTGATAGATATGAAGGGAGGTCAAAGAAGTGGATCGAAATGATGAACATGCTGACTTAACATATCCCAAGATTGAATATATTCCTAAACCAGATAAAAAAATTAAACCAGAGATCGAAATCGAGGATGAAACGAAAAAATCCAGAAAAACAAAACGTGTTGCCTTAATCGGTCAAATCGTTTTAGGAATTGTATTTATCGCACTGTGGGAGATTTTAACAAGGATGAAAGTTATTGATCCTTATTATTGGAGCAGTCCGAGTCTCATTGTTCAGACCGGTCTTCAAGTACTGAAAGAAGGGAGTCTCTACACTGACCTCTTATACACGGCGGGAGCTACCATATTGGGATTCATCCTAGGTACCATTGGGGGAGCTATATTAGGCTTATCCTTTTGGTGGTCGTCTCTGTATTCACGTATCACTGAACCTTATATGGTTGCTTTTAATGCCATACCCAAACTTGCTTTAGCGCCGGTTCTCGTGATTCTTTTTGGGATTGGATTTAATTCAAAGGTCGTTCTTGCTTTTATGATGACCATTATTGTGACAGCTCTTGCAGCCTATAGTGGTGTCAAGGCTGTTGATCAAGATCTTGAAAAATTATTATATTCATTGGGTGCCAAACGCTATCACGTTTTTTCAAAAGTGGTCGTTCCAACATCGATGCCATGGATTGTTAGCAGCTTAAAAATTAACATTGCTTTATCTCTGGCTGGAACAATCGTTGGTGAATTTATTAGTGCACAACATGGGATAGGTCGTATGATTTTATACGCAGGTCAAGTGATGAATATTAACCTCGTTTGGGTCGGTGTGGTTGTCTTATCCATTTTATCCATTGTGATGTACTTAGGGACACTCTACCTTGAAAAATGGTTATTAAAAGGACACTAAGATCATTTGAACCATCTTATTGTTTATGATCCTTTTACAACAAGATTTTTGATCAATAGGAATAAGGGGGATTCATTCATGGGGAAATTAAAATGGGTCGGATGTTTTATTATGGCATGTTTAGTCATCTCTCTGCTTTCTGCGTGTGGTTCATCAAATGAAGATAAAAAAGCGAAAGGCTTAAAAAAAATCGTGATTGCGGAACCCGTGCATTTAATCGCTTACCTTCCATTATACGTTGCCATTAATGAAGGCTATTTTAAAGATGAAGGTCTTGATGTTAAGGTAACGACAGCCACGGGTGGCGCTCATGTCACATCTGTTGTTAGCGGTGATGTTTGGGGAAATATTGGCGGCCCAGAGTCAAACGCGATTGGAAGTGCTCAAAGTCAGGATCCGATTCAATCGGTCGTGAACGTGGTTAACCGTGCCAATGTCTATTTGATGGCAAATAAAAAACTCAAATTGACGGATTCAAGTAAAGAAGGATTAGCCAAGTTTTTAAAAGGTAAAACGATCGCCGCTGGTCGTTACGGCGGAAGCCCGAATCTTTTAACACGCTGGCTTCTGATGGATGTCGGATTAAATCCAAAAACAGATGTCAAACTCGATGAACCAGCGGATGCAGCAGCGGTTGTTTCACTTGTTCAAAGCGGGAAAGCGGATATGGCGAATGGAGCCGAGCCACAAATTAATGATGGGATCAAAAAAGGTATTTGGAATGAACCGTTTTACAGTTTCACAAGCTTAGGCGATTATGCTTACTCTGTGATTAGTACCAAACAATCGACCATTAAAGATGATCCAAAAACAGTCCAAAAAGTCGTTAACGCCATGATTAAAGCTCTTGATAAAGTCCAAAATGACAAAAAACTTGCGATGGAAGTGTTGAAGAAAGAATTTCCAAGCACGCCGGAAGAAAGCCTCCAAGCTTCTATGGACCGCGCCTACAAAGATCATTTATGGAGTAAAGACGGATACATTTCAAAAGAAGCTGTCGCAAAACCGATGGATGTGGTGAATAAAACAGGGATTTATACAAAAGGCTATAAATATAGCCAATTAGTTAACATGTCTTTTGTCGAAAAAGCCAAAAAGTAAAAAATCAGGTAGTAGGTGGGTTTGCTCAATCAAGTGGAGGAGATCTTTGCTTGATTGAGAAGCCTTTTTAAAAGACTAATAAAGGGGTGCATTAAAAATGACTTCTCGTGACATCTTAGATCCAGCTCATACAGCCTTAGTGATTGTTGATGTCCAAAATGACTTTTGCCATGAAGAAGGAAGTATGGCAAAACAAGGTTTAGATACAAGTATGGCCAGAGAAATGATACCGCAACTGAAACAACTCATTCAACAAGCGAGAGATTTTCATGTGCCCATTATTTTTATTCAGACCATTCATGAGACAAGTACGGATTCGGAGACGTGGATTAGACGTCTGAAGGACAAAAGCCATGCGAATGTATGCCGAAAGAATACTTGGGGCAGTGAATTTTTTGAACTAACGCCAACACCTGAAGATATCATCGTCATCAAGCATCGATACAGTGCTTTCATAAATACACGCCTAGATTCAATTCTTCGTACGCTTAAAATAAGAACACTCCTTATGGCAGGTGTCAGTACGAATGTGTGTGTGGAATCCACGGCTCGAGATGGGTTCATGCTAGACTATGATATCGTCTTCCTATCCGATTGTACCGCAGCTTTCTCTGAAAAAGCGCACCTCATGACCCTTGAAAATATTGACCTCTTTTTTGGACAAGTTATGGCGTCTAACCAAGTTATTGAAAATGGGCTTAGCTTAGATCGGATTGAATAAGTATACTCTACATAGAAAGCTCTAGAGCGAAAATAGCCCTAGAGCTTTTTGATCATGTAGGAAAATAAATTGGGGGGATTTCTTCATCCCCCTACTGATTGATAGCCTAAACCAATCGGGCTCAAGCGGGCAGTTATCCCCCACCTAGGTGCTTGTATACACTCATGACCTTGAGGTGGGGGTCAAGACTCGCCGTTTGCGGGATAAAATGAACGATGGTTATAATTTCATATTACTCCGTTATTATGATGTCCATTTGGATGCCCATTTGGATCTCCAAGCCTGCTCAAGTGCCGAACGATTATCTAAAATCAATTTGTTCAGATCCGTGTTGTAAAGGGAATCTGGCACGTTATGAGAGAAAATTTCAAGGACACATGGACCTCGGTAGCCTGCGTTGTACACTGCGTGTAATAGCTCACCAGTAGGAATCGCTCCAGTACCTACACTTCGACGGTCGGCATTTGACCTTGGAGTTCGCCAATCACTGACCTGTAGTAAGAAAATTTTCTCTGGTGATGAATGTATTCCTCGAATGAGATGAGCATCCTGCCATAGGTTCCATAAATCAAGGCAAATACCGACATTATTCCTGTTTATCTCTTGAACCAAATCCAGTGCTTGTTTGTATGTCCAAATGGCCGTTTCCTGATTGAGCAATGTCGGATTCAATGGTTCAAGGGCAATCTTGACACCATGGTAGTCTGCAATACTCGCAAGTTCTTGATGGAATAGGATAGATTGCTGGATCGCTTCGACCATATTGCCTCTAGGTGCAGGGCCTGTATTGGTGACGAACACAGCACCGGGTGCATAGGGCGCAAGTCGTTCAATCGACTGACGAAAAATCTTAATGCGATCCTCTATTCTTTCTGGATGGGGCTGACCCACACTTGGCACCGCTGTTCGGACTTGTGGTTGAACGGAACTAACCTTGAGACCCGAATTCCTTAGAAGTTCTAACTGACTGGTCATCCGAGCAGGGTCGAGTTTGATTTCACATACCTCAATCGTGTCGACCCCGAGTCTAACATAGTTCTCGATATCTTGTTCAAAAGACCAAGGCTGGGTAGTGAACTCATTAACACCATATGAAAAAGGAAAAGTTGATGGAATCATCCTATACCTCCTGTGTTATTAGACATAAAATGAATAACCGATTCATTGAATTTTTCTGGTTCGTCAAGGAACAAGGCGTGACTACTATTCTCGAAAAATACCGTCTGAGCGTTAGGAATATGCTCACCAACATAAGCAGGTCCTTGCCAAGGGAATACTTTATCTTTACAAGCAACAAGCACCAAACTCGGTAGATCAATTCTTGGCAATAGATCACGCCAATCATAACGGGTATGGTCGGCCATGATGGCGTTCCTAGCAAAAGCCGGAGCCTTTGCCATCTCAGACAGGAATAGTTCACGCTCCATGATAGTTGGCATTGTCGCCATGATGGTGTTAATTTGATTTTTATCAAAGTTAGAAGTATCTAGTGTAACTTGTGCTTGAGTATAAGCGAGTGAAGCGTCGTCATAGCACGTAGCATGCGCATATTTCCAATCGAGTGCATAATATTGTCTAGGAGATTGCTCCACGAAAATGGCTTGCCGAATTCTTTCTTTACCAAATAACTCAAAATAACTCCATATGACTGGGCAGCCAAGTGACCAACCAAGGACGGTTACATGATTTAAATTAAGAGTTGATAGAACATCGTATAGATCTCTTGCTAGTCGTGGTACTCGGTAACCGTGTGATGGTTTATCCGAGTTCCCATGTCCACGAAGATCAATGGTAATCACACGCGCATGTTCAGCCAAAGCTGGCACATTTCTGTGAAAAAAACGTCCGGAAAAGCCCCAGCCATGAATCATTACTAAAGGCTGACCGCTTCCTTGCTCTTCATAATAAATCTTAGTACCGTCATTCGTTTTTATGAACGGCATCTAATCACCTTCCTTATTAAATATGTACATTAATTGTGAACTGCTTTGATTCCGATTTCTGCATTTTGGTATTGGATTACTCCACCGTAATGCAGTTACTGTAATCAGATGCCAAATGCTAGATGTAAAAGGTATATTGAAAAGATACATATAGGTCTCTACCCAGCGTCATTTTTTCTAAAACATTGAAGAGTAAGGGCGATAACCTAAGAGTTAAAATGAGAAGAGGAAATGCGTTATAGTTGATTGTAAAATTAAAAATAGTTAGAAAAGACATTGAATATAAATTACCTTATATGATAGTCTTTATTTATCATTAATTTCCAGTTAATGCGTGATAAGTGATTGAAAACTTGGAGTGGAGTGATACAAAATGAATAAAAACATTATCGTTTGTGATTTCATCCTATATTTAATTTTTCCGCTTGTCATATGGAATGTTTTTAAAAACTATATGGATGATTATTATGCAATGCTGATCTCCTCCATACCTGGAATCGTATACAGTATTATTCGTTTTATTTTATTGAAAAAAATTAATTTATTCGGTGTCGCTTTAATTACCAATTTAACGATAGGAATTTTAATTGATGTTTTAGCAGGATCTGCGATACAAATGCTCTGGAACGAGGTCTTTTATTCTTATATTGTCGCTTTTATATTTATCGTGACGATTCTTATAAATAAACCTATCTTCTTGGTGTTCTCACTGGATTTTGTGGAAATGCAAGGACACACTCGAGAACAATTGAAAAAGGTGTTTTATCAAAAGAAAATCTTGTTTGTTTTTAAACTCATTACCTATGGATTTGCGTTAAGAGAAATTCTTTTAGCCACCATTAAAATTTGGTTAATACAAAAATATGGCATTCATTCTTTTGATAAGGGATTAATATTAAGGCAAATTTTAAATTGGACGATCACTGGGATATCGATGTATGGGTTTATTTATATATCAAAATGTCTTAATCCTCCTGAGCCAGTCACTAACTCTAAGCCAACCATGCAGGAAAACAACCCTTGATTTTAGAACATGAGTAAAATCTGAATGCCTCCAGTAAGAATAAAGAGATAGATCATGGTATAAATACAATTCCAGTTTGACAACGTTGTCGGTTTTACATTCATGATTGTGGACATTAATCCGAGTGTTCCGTTGTATGGTCCCATAAGAAAAGCAGGAATAGCTCCACCTAACATCGTTAAAGTCAAAATAATAGGTGAGACATGCGCCAAATTTGTATGAATGGCTTCTGCGATAAGGACGAGACTAATGGCAGGATGTAATCCAACAAAGGCAAGAACTAATGGAATGAATGGAATGGTCAAAAGAAAGAAAGTAACACCAGTAAAATTAACGATCTCGCTTATCCAATGACTGATTACTTGATCGGTATGCGTCATGTGCAGGGTTGTGATAAAGAAGCCAGCGGAGAGAAAAATAAAAAATTGATTTTTCATTTTGAATAAGTGATGATTAAAGTGATCTTTTAAACCAGTGAAAAAGGGCCTGATTTGACCAAGAATAAAGCACCAACAAAGTGAGAATGGAATGATCAATAAACTCACCAAAAATAAAAAGCTTAAAGGAGTCCATTTTTCAAATAAAGCAATACATATATTCAAAATAATGATTGCTACAATGACATGTAAAAATCGATAGGAGAGTTTTGATTTTTGTTCAGTCTTTTCGATGGCTGCCGCGGTTTCGTTTTGGGATTGTTTACTCTGTGATTTTATAGAACGATGGATGCGTGATGTAAACAATCCAATGACGAGATCTAATCCAAGTCCCACGAAGCTTAGTGTGATTAAGTAGGGGAGCACGTTTACATAAGATGCATTCGTTAATTCTAAAACAATACCAACAATTGGTGTGACAGGAGCCCATAATAACGGCATGGCATACCCGTGAGTAATGGCCCGATTCAAAAAGCGTGACTTGTTCAAGATGGGATAGTGGCGCGTTGCAGGTTCGATCGCATAGTATGTAATGGGCAGAGCAGCGAGATTCATAAACGAACTAAAGACATAAGATAAAATCGAAGTTAATGAATATAACTGTGCCGGTCGCTTCAGTTTTTGAGAAATCATGTCTTGTATGTCACGGGCATAACCGCCAAGTTGGATAGGTAAAGAAAGAATCGGAACTAAGGCAAAAACAATAAGAACTTGCAGCATGTTTCCGAATGATAGAACATAAGAAGCAGTGCTTGCATGATGAGCGAAGAGTAACGAACTGCCCAATAGTAGGAAAATAAGACCAAAGATAAGGGCTGGACCCCTTACATAGAATAAACTATAGGAAACGGATAGCAAGGCAAAAATGGCCATCAAGGTTTGGAGTATAGCGATGGGAAAGAAAGAAGATAAGACGTAGAAAATGAGCGCTAAAGTGTAAATCATTTTTAACATAAAAACACCGACCTCATTTGAATTAATTATCTCTATTCATATGTCTCTTACATATCCTATAAAATATATATTCTTAACGTTTTCATTCATGAGTTTAATAAAGTACTGATATTTGACTGAATGTTTTAATAAGAAAAAAGGGGGTATAGAAAATAATTAGTTAATTTGTAACATTTTTAACAAAAGTACATAAAAGGACCGTCTGTTCATTGTTTCATATTTGATTATAGTCATCTCAATTGATAATATTTAATTTAAGTATACATAATAGAGGGTGTTCAAAAAGTCACCAATGATAAGCTGCGATTCTCGGCGTTGTCCAGAGGGGCTTCAACTAAAATCACTCACGGCCTGTGGCTGGCGTTTTAGTCACCACATCCTGTGGAAGGCCGGTCCTCAGGAACTGCGCCGTGCTTTTCTTCTTGCTTCTAATTTGTTACCTTTTTGAACACGTACTAATAGGGTGGGCGTTATATGAAGAAAAATCGAAAGCTGATCCGTAAAAAAGATAATGTTTATCTTTTTCCCTTTTTAGAAGACCGCCTTCTTGAAAAAGGAGTGGTAGCTTTAAAGGAAAAGCGTTTTGAAAATGCGCGTGAGTGCTTCGAACAATTAAACTACCTAGAATCAAGTCACCCTCAAGCAAAATATGGGTTAGCAATTTGTTACGTTGAGCTCGGAGATTACGATCGAGCAGAGCATTTAACAGAACACATGCTAGAAGAAAAGGAAGGTCATCAACCTGATGTTCTTCGCTTATATCTAACCGTTCTCATTCAAAAGAGAAAATACAAAAAAGCACTCGAGGTGATGGATCAAGCTTCAAATGATGGGGAACTTCCAAAAGACATGCAGCAAACCATAGATCATTTGGCTGCATTTTGCCGGTTACGATTAAGAGAAAAGGATAGCCACCTAGACGATAGGCCAATTCAAAACTTAGATATGTCGAAGTATCTATCTGATTTAAAGGAACAACCGCCAGAACAGCAGTGGGTAGCTATTCAGGATTTACAACGAGATATGGTTAAAGAAGATTTACCTGATGTCGAACATTATTTACTATCAAAAAATGGTGATCCTTTCATCAAAAGTTTACTACTTAATGTGATGCAAGAAAAACAATTTAGCTCATTAATTAAGGTTTATAAATTTGGTCAAACATGCGCAGTTAATTTAAATTCAGAAGAACTTTTCTATGGAGCCTTTGCGGAAGATGTTAAACAATGTCTTATACGTATTTTAGGTTCAGATAATCCAACATTGTGCGATTTAGCAGAGCAAGTATGGGGACATTTCGTCATTGCTGCTTACCCTTTGCCGCTTAAACCTGAACATGTTGAATTGTGGGCCAGCGCGTGTTGCTTTTATGCTGCAGAGATGAGTGGCCTAGACAAAAATATAACAGAAATTTCTCGATTATTTCACGTTTCTCCACCTTTGCTGGAGGAACCGAGTCAGTTTATACGTAAAATAGAAGAAGAATCGAGTGCAAAAAATTAATATAAATGTGATTTGATTTTTACATAATTCTTCATTATGCTATAATGGAGTGGTTGCAATCAGGAATGTTCTAAACGGATGATATGCTTATACTTTAATGTCGAGAATCGTTGTGTAAACACATAACTTTCACATACATGATAGTTCAAGAGGACGTATTTTGTCTTATGGACGATCAAAACAAAAAAGCCATACCGTTTGAGCAAAAAAGTTTTGTATGAAGATACATGTTGGAGGTAAGAATAAATGAATGTAGATGTTAAGTGGGAGAAAAAAGAGGGAAATGAAGGCACATTAACTGTAACGGTTGATGCAGAAAGTTTTAACTCAGCCTTGGATCAAGCTTTCAAAAAAGTTGTAAAGAAAGTCAACGTACCAGGTTTTCGTAAAGGGAAAGTTCCTCGTATGATTTTTGAACAACGTTTTGGTGTTGAAGCGTTATATGAAGATGCAATCGATATTGTTCTTCCAGAAGCTTATTCAAAAGCTGTTGATGAGGCTGACATTGCTCCTGTTGACCGCCCTCAAATTGATGTTGAGAAAGTGGAAAAAGGAAGCGAATTTATCTTCAAAGCAGACGTAACTGTTAGACCAGAAGTTAAACTTGGTGAATACAAAGGTTTAGAGCTTGTAAAACATAATCTAGATGTCACTGAAGAAGAAGTTAATGCAGAACTTAAACAACGTCAAGAACGTTTTGCAGAGCTTAGCGTTAAAGAAGAAGGTACAGTTGAAGAAGGAAATACAGTCGTTATTGACTTTGAAGGTTTTGTAGATGGAGAACCGTTTGAAGGTGGAAAAGCTGAGAACTATTCTCTAGAAGTAGGTTCTAACTCTTTCATTCCTGGTTTTGAAGAACAACTAATCGGAATGAGCATTGGGGAAGAAAAAGATGTTAACGTGACTTTCCCAGAAGAGTATCATGCAGAAGACTTAAAAGGAAAACCAGCTGTATTTAAAGTAAAAGTCCATGAAATTAAAGTAAAAGAATTACCTGAACTTGATGATGAATTTGCAAAAGATGTCGATGAAGAAGTTGAAACACTAGCTGAACTTAAAGAAAAAATCGCAAAACATTTGAAAGAACACAAAGTTGAACATGCTGAAAGCCATAATCGTGATGCAGTGGTAGAACAAGCTACAAATAATGCTGAAATCGATCTACCAGAAGTTATGATCACAAACGAGCTTGACGCAATGGAACGTGAGTTTGAACAACGCATACAATCTCAAGGTTTAACGCTTGATATGTATTATCAATTCTCAGGAACTGATAAAGAAGGACTTAGAGAACAGATGAAAGCTGACGCCGAAAAACGTGTACGTGCTAACCTCACTCTTGATGCTATTGTAAAAGCCGAAAATATTGAAGCGACTGAAGAAGAAGTAAATGCTGAGCTTCAAAAAATGGCAGAACAATATAAAATGGAAGTTGATCAAATTAAAACATTACTTGCCGCTCAAGGTGGTACTGATGTGATTAAAGGCGATATCAAACTTCGTAAAGCCGTTGACTTCCTTGTTGAGAATGGTGTAGAAGGCGACAAAGTACACTAATCATTTGTAGTATAATTGGACAAGGCGCGAGAGATCGTGCCTTGTTTCTACAAATAATGACAACTTAGCTTTTCTTTAAATCACTGTTCTTTTTGATCTACAAATATCATACATATCATAACGATAAAGCTTAAAACTTACCCCGAGAGATTTTTTATGATACAATGCGTACATAAACGAAAAGTCATACGATTTATTTGACGTTACTTTTTAGTATAATGATTTTTATATCCTCAAAATGGGTATGGAAATTTATAATTAATAGTAACGAGCATGGACAACATGAATAAGCTATCCATTGTCACGAATTAACTTTATTAGTGAATAAAGATAAAGGCTTGTACCATTTAAAATTGAGGCTAAGCTTAAGTTTTTCTAATTAAAAATGCTTCGCTCATGTCTGCTTTTTAAGAAGTAAGACAGAATGTTAGAGGGGTGAAAATATATGTTTAAATTTAATGAAGAAAAAGGACAATTAAAATGTTCTTTTTGTGGAAAGACACAGGATCAAGTTCGTAAATTAGTTGCTGGACCAGGTGTATATATTTGTGATGAATGTATCGAACTCTGCACGGAAATCGTTGAAGAGGAATTAGGAACAGAAGAAGAAATTGAATTTAAAGATATTCCAAAACCACAAGAGATCAGAGCTATCTTGGAAGACTACGTGATTGGACAGGTCGATGCTAAGAAAAACCTCTCAGTGGCGGTGTATAATCACTATAAAAGAATTAATACGAATCAAAAAAGTGATGATGTTGAATTAGCCAAAAGTAATATCGTCATGATTGGGCCAACTGGTAGTGGGAAAACGTTACTTGCACAAACCATGGCTAGAATCTTAAACGTACCTTTTGCCATTGCTGATGCAACGTCTTTGACTGAAGCAGGGTACGTAGGTGAAGATGTTGAAAATATCTTGCTTAAATTAATTCAATCTGCTGATTATGATGTTGAAAAGGCGGAAAAAGGAATTATATACATCGATGAAATTGATAAAATTGCCCGTAAGTCAGAAAATCCGTCAATTACACGAGATGTATCTGGTGAAGGTGTGCAACAAGCATTGCTCAAAATTTTAGAAGGTACAGTTGCGAGTGTGCCACCTCAAGGCGGGCGTAAGCATCCACATCAAGAATTTATTCAAATTGATACAACGAATATCCTCTTTATTTGTGGCGGTGCCTTTGATGGAATCGAACAAATTGTTAAACGCCGATTAGGTAAAAAAGTCATTGGATTTGGTGCATCTGCAACAAATGTACAAGATTTGAAACGTGAAGAGTATCTTAAACATGTTCTTCCTGAAGATCTATTAAAATTTGGTTTGATTCCAGAGTTTATTGGCCGTTTGCCAGTAGTGACTAATCTTGAACAATTGGATGAATCTGCTCTTGTTGATATTCTAACCAAACCAAAAAATGCTCTTGTTAAACAATATAAAAAATTACTTGAGCTTGATAATGTTGAATTAGAGTTTACAGATGAAGCACTCAAAATCATTGCACAGCATGCCATTGAAAGAAAAACGGGTGCTCGTGGTTTAAGATCCATCATTGAAGGCATCATGCTAGATGTCATGTATGATCTTCCTTCACGTGATGATATAGAAAAATGTATCATTACGGAAGAAACCGCAAAAGGAACCGAACCGCCAACATTGATTACAAGTGATGGAACGATCGTTAAGAATCAGGAAACACCAAAAGAAAGTGCATAACAATTGTAGATAGTATCGCGGTGGTCAAATTTGACCACCGCGTTTTTTTGCGTCCCGTGATATTAGGTTAGATTGTTAAAATATGGAGCAAGAACGTTGACTAATGGAAGCCTTGAAGTATGCAAGGTGGCGCAATAAAGGTATGAGGTGGCGCAATAAAGGTATGAGGTGGCGCAATTAAGGCCTGAGGTGGCGCAATAAAGGTATGAGGTGGCGCAATTAAGCACCGAAGTGGCGCAATTAAACACCAAGGTAGCACACCTAAATTGGTACAATCAAGCCTAGAAGTTCAGATCCACCTGGAAATATAACCTTCCCGAAAGCATTCCAACTAAAGTCCTTAAATCTAAAAGCGGATATTCAAATTTAAACATCTTTTTCTTTTATCGTTTAGGGATATGTCTCATCGGAGATACTGTCTTTAGAAGATAAATCGGGAGGTTAGTAGAAAAAGATGAATTGGATGCCATTACTAGTCGTTGTTCAAGTATTTTTTGGAATGATTGTGGGACTCTATTTTTGGAGCTTATTGAGAAATCAGCGTAATCAAAAGACATATGTAGCAAAAGAGTCAGATAAAGAAATGAATCGTTTAAAGGATATGAGGAGAGTCGCTTTAACTGAGCCTTTATCAGAAAGTATTAGGCCTAAAAAGATGGAGGATATTATTGGTCAACAAGATGGTATTCAAGCGCTGAGAGCAGCTATTTGTGGTGCAAATCCACAACATGTCATCATTTACGGTCCTCCTGGAGTTGGGAAAACCGCAGCAGCACGTCTTGTATTAGAAGAGGCTAAGAAACATTTGTCGTCGCCATTTAATCTGAATTCTCCATTTGTTGAATTGGATGCTACAACAGCAAGATTTGATGAACGAGGCATTGCCGATCCGCTAATTGGTTCTGTTCATGATCCTATTTATCAAGGAGCAGGGGCAATGGGACAAGCGGGTATCCCACAACCGAAATTTGGGGCTGTGACTAATGCCCATGGTGGCATATTATTTATTGATGAAATCGGAGAGCTTCATCCCATTCAAATAAATAAATTGTTAAAGGTATTAGAAGACCGAAAAGTCTTTTTAGAAAGTGCTTATTATAGTGAAGAAAATACACAAATTCCGACTCACATACATGACATTTTTAAAAATGGTTTGCCAGCAGATTTTCGTTTAATTGGGGCAACCACACGTTCACCGGAAGAATTACCACCAGCTATCCGGTCTAGGTGTCTTGAAGTCTTTTTTAATGAGTTGAAACAGACGGAGATAGAATCCATTGCCATTAAAGCTGCAAAGAGAATCGGTGTGGAAGTTCCTCAAAACTGTATCGAAAAAATTGCCGAATATGCGAGAAGTGGAAGAGAAGCCGTTAATTTAATGCAAATTGCTGTAGGTGTTGTAAAGACCAAAAATGAAGAAAACAATGCGATAACTCTAAGCGATATTGAATGGGTCATTCAATCTAGCCAACTTACTCCAAGAATGAAGAACAAAATCGCTCGCAAATCCGCTATTGGAGTCGTCAATGGCTTAGCTGTTTATGGTCCAAATCGAGGAGCTTTATTAGAAATTGAAGCTACCGCAGTAAGAAGTAAACGAGTTGGAACAGTTACAATGACAGGGATCGTTGAAGAAGAAAGCATTGGATCACAGCAAAAGTCCATAAAAAGAAAAAGTATGGTAAGAAGTTCCGTTGACAATGTGCTGACAGTACTTAACCAATTAGGAGCACATGCCCACCACTATCATATCCATATTAATTTTCCAGGGGGTGTACCAGTTGATGGACCATCTGCTGGTATTGCGATGGCTGTTGCGGTGTATTCCGCTATTAATCGAGTGCCGATTGATTCTGAGGTTGCGATGACAGGAGAATTAAGTATTCATGGTTTTGTAAAACCCATCGGTGGTGTCGTAGCGAAAGTCTTAGCGGCCAAAGAAGCTGGAGCAAAACGTGTCATTATTCCAGAAGCAAACATGCAAGATATGTTGAAAAGTATTGAGGGGATCGAAATTATCCAAGTAAGTCATTTTACAGATGTTCTCAGAGCTGTATTTAATGAACAACCAAAAGTAGATTGGAGTCGTCCGTCAATTCCAGCAACATCATTTGATGGTCAGCTTCCATCCCAGTCAGTCTAAATTTGTTAAATCTTGTCGTTTATAAATAGACACATGTAACGACTTAAGATAGAATTGTACAGAGGTTAAGTTGTGGAGGTGAAGGTTTATGACTGAGAAAAAAAATGTAATGCTCCCACTTCTTCCATTGCGTGGTCTACTCATATATCCATCGGTCGTTTTACACTTAGATGTTGGACGAGAAAAATCTGTAGAAGCTCTTGAGAAAGTTATGATGGACGACCATCGTATCTTACTTTCTGCTCAAAAAGATGTCGGACTGGATGAGCCTGAGCAATCAGATATTTATGAAGTGGGTACCATTGCCATGGTTAAGCAGATGTTAAAGCTGCCAAATGGAACCATTCGAATTTTAGTTGAAGGTGAAAAACGTGCGCGGATAACTTCATTTACGGATACGGATGATTTTTTTGAAGTGAGTGCGGACGTTTTAGAAGATGAAGATACACAAGATGTAGAAACAAAGGCATTAATGCGAAGAACCCTTGATCTATTTAATGACTATGTTCAACTTTCCAATAAAGTGACACCAGAAACTTATGCTGCCGTAGCTGATATAGAAGAACCTGGCCGGCTAGCTGATATGGTGGCTTCTCATTTATCACTTAAAATCAAGGAAAAACAAGCCCTGTTAGAAATTGTGGATGTCAAAGAACGATTAAATAAATTAATATCGTTGCTTGCTGATGAACACGAAATTCTTAGTATCGAGAAAAAAATTGGGCAGCAAGTGAAAAAGTCCATGGAGCGAACTCAGAAAGAGTACTACTTGCGTGAACAAATGAAGGCTATCCAAAAAGAACTTGGTGAGCGAGAAGGACGCGAAGGTGAAGCGGAATCCTTAAGATCTCAAATCGAGCAGTCGACCATGCCGGAATCTATAAAAGAAAAGGCATTAAAGGAATTATCCAGATATGAGACATTGCCACCAACATCACAAGAAAGTGGCATTATTCGTACCTATATTGATTGGTTTCTTCAGCTTCCTTGGTCCGAAAAAACAGAAGATGTGATTGATTTAGAACGTGCAAAAGAATATCTAGACGAAGCTCACTATGGTTTGGATAAAGTCAAGGAACGTGTTCTTGAGTACCTGGCTGTACAAAAGTTAACCCAATCATTAAAAGGACCAATTTTATGCTTAGCTGGTCCTCCAGGCGTTGGTAAAACATCGTTAGCGAAATCTATTGCGAAGTCGCTAAACCGTCATTTTGTCAGAATATCTTTAGGTGGAGTGAGAGATGAAGCGGAAATTAGAGGGCATAGACGCACATATGTAGGAGCGATGCCGGGCCGTATTATTCAGGGGATGAAAAAAGCAGGCACTATTAATCCTGTCTTTTTATTGGATGAAATTGATAAAATGTCCAATGATTTCAGAGGCGATCCATCAGCGGCTATGTTAGAGGTTTTAGACCCTGAACAAAATGGCAATTTTAGTGATCACTATTTAGAAGAACCCTATGATTTACGCAATGTCATGTTCGTCACAACAGCAAATAATATCGGAACCATCCCTGGACCACTCCTTGATCGTATGGAGATTATTCATATATCTAGCTATACAGAAGAAGAAAAACAACATATTGCGTTAGAACATCTTTTTCCAAGGCAACTTAAGGCACACGGTTTGAAAAAAAGTCAGTTAAAAATTCAGCCGGAAGCTATGAAGATGTTAATAAGTCAATACACAAGGGAAGCGGGAGTCAGGAGTCTCGATCGTTTACTCGCAAAAGTATGCAGGAAAGCAGCAAAACGAATTGTGTCAGGTGAACAGAAAAGTGTCACTGTAACGCTAAATACTTTAGAGAATTTTCTCGGTAAACCGATATTTAGGCATGGCGTGGCTGAGTTAAAGGATCAGATTGGTACGGCAACTGGACTTGCTTTCACTTCGGTTGGTGGAGAAACGCTATCGATTGAGGTTTCTCTATCTCCAGGAAAAGGAAAATTGATTTTAACTGGAAAATTAGGCGATGTCATGAAAGAATCGGCACAAGCAGCCTTTAGTTATATCCGATCACATACTAAGGAATTGCAAATTAACGAAGATTTTCATGAAACTCGTGATATTCATATCCACGTTCCCGAGGGTGCAACACCAAAAGATGGTCCATCGGCTGGGATTACAATGGCTACGGCTTTAATATCCGCTTTGACCAAACGGCCCGTAAGAAAAGAAGTTGGAATGACTGGCGAAATTACGTTAAGAGGACGTGTCTTACCTATTGGTGGTTTAAAAGAGAAATCTCTTGGAGCTCACCGTGCAGGGCTAAAAACTATCCTTTTTCCAAAAGACAATGAAAGAGATCTTCAAGACATTCCGGAAAGTGTACGTCAAGATTTAACATTTATTCCTGTTAGTCATCTGGATGAAGTGTTAAAATATGCACTAAAGGATGTGTCAAATGAAGATTAATTCATCAGAGTTTATTATTAGTGCAGTAAGTCCAAAGCAATATCCAACTGATGGACTGCCCGAGATAGCACTGGCCGGGCGTTCTAATGTTGGCAAGTCATCATTAATAAATACACTTTTAAATCGAAAAAACTTAGCGCGAACATCCCAAAGACCAGGGAAAACACAAACATTAAATTATTATAAAATTAATGATGCTTTTTATTTTGTGGACGTCCCTGGTTATGGGTATGCCAAGGTTTCAAAGAAAGAAAAAGAAGCTTGGGGAACGATGTTGGATACGTATTTTCAGGCGAATCAGCCCTTAAAAGCGATTGTTCAACTCGTTGATTTACGTCACCCACCTTCCAAAGAAGATATTTACATGCATGATTATTTGATACACTATGGTCATCCAACGATTACCGTGGCCACAAAAGCAGATAAAATCTCAAAAAACAAACAAGAAAAGTACAAACGTGTGATTGCAAAGGATCTACGTTTGACGTCAGATGATCCATTCATACTGTTTTCATCTTTCAACGGACAGGGAAAAGATACCTTGTGGAAAACGATTCAGTACTACATGAAAAATGTCTAAGCCTTAGGTTTAGATGTTTTTTATTGTGGACGGCAAGACTGTCATGAATGATGGATTGACGACACAAACAATGTTCATGTAACTTATCGGTTCATATATGTCTATTTTGTGAACTTTATTTTAAATATTTGCGACCAGCTGGCTTAAGTTTTTGATTTTGCCTTATTTCTTTGCTAAAGTTGATTAAGTAATAATTATTCTAATCTAAACAATGATGTCGTATGATACAAACACGAGCATGAATTATGGATATTATGGAAATAATGAAAAGATATTAATCAGGGGAGGGGAAAAATGTATATTCTTGTTATCGGTGTTAATCATCGCACCGCCCCTGTCGAAATAAGGGAAAAAATAGCCTTTGACGAACAAACACTGCCTGAAGCGATTACGCAGCTTAGGAATATGAAGAGTATCTTTGAAGATGTTATTGTGTCAACATGCAACCGGACAGAAATTTACGTTGTTAGTGACCAACTTCATACAGGAATTCATTTCACAAAAAGTTTTATTTCAGATTGGTTTAACCTTGATAAAGAAGATTTTCTTCCTTATCTTTATATTAAAGAAAATAATGATGCTATTGAGCATCTTTTTCATGTTGCCTGTGGGTTAGATTCAATGGTTTTAGGGGAAACGCAAATTCTTGGTCAAATCCGTGACAGTTTTTTGCTTGCTCAAGACTATGAAACAACCGGAACTTTTTTTAATCAACTCTTTAGAGAAGCCATTACAGTCGCCAAACGAGCCCAGGCGGAAACAGGAATAAATGATACACCACTTTCAATTAGTTATATTGCCGTAGAAATGCTTAAACAACATATTTCGAATTTTGAGGATCGGCATATTCTCCTTGTTGGGGCTGGAAAGATGAGTGATTTAGCCTTAAAACATTTGAAGGCTACTGGTGGAAGGCATATCACAATAGTTAATCGAACGTACGAAAAAGCGAAAAGATTAGCTGAAAGATTTGATGCTGAAGCCAAAAGGATGACGGATTTAAATGATTTATTAATAAAGTCTGACATTGTGATTACATCTACAAGTTCAAGGGATTATGTCATTGATCTAGATAACATGAAAAATATCATGAAAAAAAGAGCTGAAAAACCACTTTTTATGGTTGATATGGCTGTTCCTAGGGATGTTCATCCAGATGTTCAACACATACCTCATGTCTACCTCTTTGATATTGATAAGTTAGAAAGTCAAAGTCGGAAGAATGCGGAAGAGCGAATGCGCCTCGCCTATGATGTCAAGAAGATTATAAAAGAACAAACAGAAGGATATAACCGGTGGATGCAAACGTTGGGTGTTGTTCCATTAATTACAGCACTGAGAAAAAAAGCTCTTTCAATCCAAGCTGAAACGGTAAGTAGTATTGAGAGAAAAATACCAAGCTTAACGGAAAGAGAAAAGAAAGTGATTCGAAAACATACCAAAAGTATTATCAATCAATTGCTTAGAGACCCGATTCAGAAAATAAAAGAAAGTGCCGGACAAGAGGATGCTGAGTCTGCCTTTCAATTTTTTAAAGATCTTTTTCAAATAGAACTTGATCAGGAAGCTGAAAAATCAATGAAATCGGAAGGTCATCAAGATAAAAATAATCATGATTCACATCCGTCGATTCCTATTAAATGACATCGAGTAGATTGAAGGTGAGAAGTTGTATGAGGAACATTCACGTTGGATCAAGAAAAAGTAAACTTGCTCTAACTCAAACAGAATGGGTTATTGATCAATTAAAAAAAACATCCGTTGGTTTTACTTACTCCGTTGAGCACATCGTAACAAAAGGCGATCGAATATTAGATGTCACTTTGTCAAAAGTAGGCGGGAAAGGTTTATTTGTAAAAGAAATCGAAACGGCTTTATTAAATAAAGACATTGATTTTGCCGTTCATAGTATGAAAGATATGCCTAGTGAACTACCACCGGGTTTGAAATTAGCGTGTATTCCCGTTAGAGAAGACTGCCGTGATGCCTTGATTTCAAATGACCATATCGGTTTTCGTGATTTAAAGGAAGGGGCTGTCATTGGGACAAGTAGTTTAAGGAGAGCGGCACAGGTCTTACATGAGAGACCAGATTTGACCATACGATCACTGAGGGGCAATATTGATACACGTTTAAGAAAGCTAAAAGAAGATGGATATGACGCCATTATTCTTGCAGCTGCTGGCCTGAACAGAATGGGTTGGTCCCAAGAGGTGGTAACAGAGTATCTATCGGATGACCTATCCGTACCAGCTGTTGGTCAAGGAGCGCTTGCCATTGAATGCCGGGAAGATGATTATGAATTAATTGAAGTATTGAAAGAGATTCATGATAAACAAACGGCAGCGACTGTAGGAGCTGAGCGTGCGTTTTTAAGAAAATTAAATGGGGGTTGTCAAGTCCCAATTGCAGCTCATTGTACCGAAAAAGACGGTATTTACACACTAACAGGATTAGTCGGTTCACCCGATGGAAAAACGGTTTTAAAAGAAAGTGTGAAAGGCAAAAATCCGGAGTCTATCGGTTTAAAACTCGCAGACTTATTGTTAGCCCAAGGAGCGGAAAAGTTGATTGCTCCTTTTCGTGAAGGATATTGATAGAATAAAGGGTGAGAGGCATATGACGAATTCAAACCTATGTGAAACTTATGCGATCAATCAAGTGCTAAAAGGTAAACGAATTATCGTGACTAGAGAGAAAAAGCAATCGCAAAGTATGTGCAAAAGAATTCATGGCTATGGTGGAACCTGCATCCAGGTCCCGCTTATAACTTATAACCCTGTCTCTTTTTCACCTAAAGAACGAGACGAACTTCTAGCCGATGTGCAACAAGCAACATGGGTTATTTTTACGAGTCAAAATGCCTTTCATTTTTTTAACGAATTAATTCCTGATTTAACCATTTTGAGAGATAAACACATTGCGGTTGTTGGAGATAAAACAGCGGCATATCTTAGAACATTTGGACTAGAGCCGGACCTATCACCCAAGAGGTTTACGAGTCGAGCCCTATATGAACAAATTCTTCAAGAAATGAATAGCCACGAAATGTCCTTTATTCCAGTGAGTCAAATGGCTAATCAACAATGGATTCAAGATTTGCGCAAAAAAGGTTATCAAATTAAATCGAAAACGATCTATCATACGCTCAAAAACGAGGCGTCTAAACAGTTACTTCATGATTATTTTCATCGAAAGCTTGTCGATGTTGTGACACTAGCCAGTTCATCGGCGGTGACTTTTTTTGTGCAAATGGTTCAAGAATTAAATCTTGATGAGTTTTCGGCAGGTGTTGTTTATGCCTGCATTGGATCAAAAACCGCAGCTGTAGCTAAAAAATATGGATTGGCTCCCGTCATTGTGCCTAAAAAATATACAACAAATGCCATGATTGATGCTGTTTGCCAATATTATATGGAGGAATGAAAATGTCAGAATTACAATTTGACCGTCATCGTCGTCTTCGTCAAAATTCAACCATAAGAAACATGGTCCGTGAGACATCCCTATCACCATCTGATTTTATCTATCCCATTTTCGTAGTTGAAGGGGAGTCAAACTTCAAGAAAGAAATTCCTTCTATGCCAAATGTTTTTCAGTACTCCCTAGATCGTGTACATGAAGAATTAGATGAGATCACAACACTCGGAATTCCATCTGTGATGTTTTTTGGTGTACCAAAAAACAAAGACGCAGTAGGTACAGGTGCTTATCATGAACACGGTATTGTTCAGGAAGCCATTCGCTTAGCCAAAAAAAATTATCCGGACTTGGTTGTTATTGCAGATACGTGTATGTGTGAATATACGGATCATGGGCATTGCGGTATCATCATAGATGGGGATGTTGATAATGATGAAAGCTTAGTCTTACTCCAACAAACGGCCGTATCACAAGCACAAGCAGGAGCTGATGTTATCGCCCCTTCTAATATGATGGACGGTTTTGTCATTGCCATTCGTCATGCTTTGGATGAAGCAGGTTACAAACATATTCCTATCATGTCTTATGCAGTGAAATATGCCTCTGCCTTTTTTGGACCATTCCGCGATGCCGCAGAAAGTGCTCCACAATTTGGTGACCGCAAAACGTATCAAATGGACCCAGCCAATCGACGTGAAGCTTTTCGTGAAGCCACATCGGATATCGAAGAAGGAGCCGATTTCCTTATTGTGAAACCTGCTCTTCCCTATCTTGATATCATTCGAGACGTTCGAAATCGTTTTAATTGCCCCATCGTGGCTTATAATGTGAGTGGTGAGTATGCCATGGTAAAAGCCGCTGCGTTGAATGGCTGGATTGATGAAAAACGAGTCGTTTTAGAATCATTAATCGGCATGAAGCGTGCAGGCAGTGATTTAATTATTACGTATCATGCCAAAGATGCGGTAAAATGGTTACATGATTAATAGCGAAAGGGGATCATCATGAATTTTTCTAAATCAATTGAGGCATTTAAAGAAGCGAGGCCACTAATGCCTGGTGGCGTAAATAGTCCTGTTCGTGCCTTTCGATCTGTTGATATGAATCCTATTTTCATGGAAAAAGGTAAAGGTTCAAGAGTGACAGACATTGACGGTAATGACTATATCGACTACGTTCTATCCTGGGGTCCTCTCATTTTAGGACATGCTAACGATAAAGTTGTGTCGATTATAAAAGAAACCGCTGAAAAAGGGACAAGCTTTGGTACTCCGCACAAATATGAAACAGAACTTGCTAAGCTCGTCATCGATCGCGTACCTTCTGTAGAAGTTGTGCGTATGGTGAACTCTGGAACAGAAGCAACGATGAGTGCCCTTCGATTAGCGAGAGGCTATACTGGTCGTGATCTTATTTTGAAATTTGAAGGAAGCTACCATGGCCATGGTGATTCTCTGCTTATTAAAGCGGGTTCAGGTGTTGCAACACTTGGTTTACCAGATAGTCCTGGCGTTCCTGTCGGGGTTGCTAAAAATACATTAACCGCACCATATAATGGCATAGATGAAGTTAAAACGATTTTTGAAAAATTCGGGGATCAAATCGCTGGGGTCATTGTTGAACCTGTTGCAGGGAACATGGGAGTTGTCCCGCCACTTCCAGGATTTCTTGAGACACTCAGGGAATTAACAGAAACCCATGGTGCCCTTCTTATTTTTGATGAAGTGATGACTGGTTTTCGAGTCGCTTACCACTGCGCCCAAGGTTACTACAATATTACTCCTGATCTAACATGCCTTGGTAAAGTTATCGGTGGCGGTCTTCCGGTAGGGGCTTACGGCGGAAAGAGAGAAATTATGGAGAACATCGCTCCAGATGGTCCCATTTATCAAGCAGGTACCTTATCGGGTAATCCATTAGCGATGGCAGCGGGGTATATGACACTGTCTCAATTGAAACCTGAAGATGACCTATCATTTAGAAAAAAAGCGGATAGATTAGCTGAAGGTTATAATGAGGCAGCGAGAAAATATGAAATCCCACTCACCGTTAATCAAGCAGGTTCCATGATTGGTATCTTCTTTACAAATGAAAATGTCATCAACTATAGTACTGCAAAAACGGCAAATCTAGATTATTTTAAAACTTATTTTAAATCCATGATTGAACAAGGAATCTCCATTCCTCCATCACAATTTGAAGGATTGTTCCTATCAACAGAACATTCAATGGATGATATTGAGCTAACGATACAAGCCGCAGAAAAAGCTTTTAAATCCATACGAGAAACAATATGAAAAATGGGCACCCCCGAATTACTTGAGGGTGCCTGTTTCTTTATTCCGGATGAGCGGCGAGTCTTGACTCCCACCTCATGGTAATGAGTGTAAACGAGCATTCCTAGGTGAAGGATGAAGGAACACCCCATATAGAAGCTTTACTTTATGTCCTAATAAGTCTTTTCATTGATTTTATGATGGTCAATCCGTTTAGCGGTTCCGTTAAACAATCCGCTTGAACGGTAGACAACAAGTGAAAAGATATACAAAAGAGTCGTGAACCAAGCGACACCTATGAAACCCGAGAAGTGGCTTAGTAATATTCCCCCTATTATTCCTCCTATTGTTGTTCCAAAATACATCGTGGCACTTGATAATGCTGAAATAGTCCCTCGGGCAGTGATGGATAAACTCTGCATCGTACTCATAAAGACAGGAAAAACGAAACCGCCAATTAAAAAGATAAAGGTTAAAATGATTTCTGCCATAATTAAATTGAGTGAAAAAGGTAAAATCGCATAGAGGACAGCTAAGACGACTAGTGATACATAGAGTGATTTTGCCTCACCTAATTTTTTGACAACTGAACTACCGAATAGTGACCCAATTGTATTTCCAACCCCAAGAGTAAACATAGCTGTTCCGATTTCTGCAACTCCAAGTGAAAAATCTTTCGTAAACCAGGATCCAATAAATGAAAAAGAAGCGAAATTACCTAATTGGAACAAGAAGTAAGCAATAAAGTATTTTGTTGCTCTAGGGGTAACAAATAGTTGGGAATATGTAGATACAAGGGATTGTTTTTTTCCTTGTCTGACAGACGGAATCGACGGAAGCATGAGTATTATTGGAAACAATAAAATTAAGGCCGCACCGGCAATTGAAAAGAAGGGGATGCGCCAAGATGAAACAGCGAGATAGCTGCCTATCGGTACGCCAATCACCTGAGATATAGAGAGGCCGGCTGTTGCATAACCCATTGATCGGACAATGTTCTCGCTCTTAACAAGATGAGGTATTGATGCCCAAACTTGTGGTGTTACAAACGAGGCACTTATACCTGCGATAAAACGAAAAACGATCATTAACCAGAAGTTTGAGGCTAAACCACATAGAAAGGTAGACATAACAAATGCCATCAACCCATAAATCATAATTTTTTTTCGATCCATGCCATCCGAGATAGGACCTGCAATCAGAGCAAAGCAAACATAACCTAATGCATAGGCGCTCACTAGCCATCCTGAAATGTCAGGTGAAACATGGTATGTATGCCTTAATGTGGGTAATAACGGCGAAACCAAAAAAGTGTCGGTACCAATGACAAATGTGATGAAGAAGAACAAGATAGAAATTTTTTTCATAATGATAAGTCTCCTTTATTATTCCATAGTTTTAACATTATCGAACTATATGATAAAATTTAATCTTGGACTCATAATGAATCCAAGAATCCGGGTAAATAGTGATCAAATGTTTCCTTTCGCAGCTGTACATACTTGGTACGAGCATCTTTTCTTGTTGTTGTTAATCCTGCTTCACGGAGCGTTTTGAAATGATAGGAAACGGTTGATTTAGACATATCAACACGGTCACCGATTTCACCACAACTCAACTCTTTTTTCGAATCTTTCAGCATTCGGACAATTTCCAATCGCGTTTCATCGGCCAAGGCTTTAAAAATTTGTACTCTGAGTTCATCTTCGTTTTTTAGTTTCATATTCATGGAACTATCGTACAGTATAATAATTTTTTTGGCAAGCAAAGAGTTCAGATACTTAGTCTTATAATAATTCGAAGATTAGGTCTTAGTGTGTGTTCAAAAATATGACAAATTTATTATATGTAGAACTTAAAGTTATAAATGAACTCGGCATATTCTTCCTGAAACAGGCATATAACATAGAAAAGTAGAGTATTAATCTTTGCGACGATCAATCATAGGAGACTAGCTTTTAGCATAAACATGAATAGAAAACCTTTTTGAAAGGATGAATGGAATGTCTCAATCTTCGAACAAGCGCCTGCAATTTTCGATTAATGAATCCATATGGCTCCAAGACGGAGAACGTGCTGAGGATATATTGTCAATGGCTTTAGAACCTGATGTAGCAATAGAAGAGAACGGTGATTTCGTTGCCATCAAAGGGGCGCTCAGGTTAACTGGTGAATATAAGCCGCTTGATCAACCTGCTATAGATGTACAAGAAGAGGATTCAAACGGTCACTCGGCTTTTCGAACCATTGATGAAATAAATGAAACGGATGAGGGAACAGCCTTAATTGAACATCGATTTCCTGTAGATATTACCGTTCCCGCGCAAAAGGTTGCGAATATTGAAGACCTTTATGTTGTTATCGAAACGTTTGACTATACATTGGAAGAAAATCGCCGTATTTTACTTCAAGGAGATATTGCTATCACCGGATTAACGGATGAAAAAGAAAAAACTCCAGAGGTCTCACCATCGTCTGAAGGGAAGGCCCCACAGGAATCGGTTACAAGCCGTTATCCGGAAATGGAAAAAGAAGAAAAACAAGACAGTGCGTCTAGCATTCCCTTTGATGATCAACCTGTAGCTATTGATCCTAGTGAATCGTCCTACGCGGCATTATCTCGAAGTGACTCGGATAATCCGTTTTTAACTGAATTTAACCGATCTTTGGATGATGAAGTTGATGAAGAAGAGAGAGAGAAAGATGATGCGTTCTCTTATCCGGATTCCTTTCATTTTGAAAGTCATCGTGAGCCCGAAAAAGAAAAAGAACAGGAAAATATTCAAATTGAATTAAAAAAACGAGATGAATCAAGCGACAAACAACCAGAGGAATTAGAAACTTCCCGCATTGAATCAAAAAAACAAGATGAATCAAACGACAATCAACCTGAGGAATTAGAAACTTCTCGCATTGAATCAAAAAAACAAGATGAATCAAATGACGATCAACCTGAGGAATTAGAAACGATTCACATTGAATTAAAAAAACGAGATGAATCAAATGACAACCAATCAGAGAAACTAGAAGTTTCTCATTTTGAACCTAAAAAACTAGATAAATCAGATGATCATCAAACTGAGGAAGTAGAAGTTTCACGCAGCGAACAAGCGGGCCAGGATATTCCAATACCTACACCTGCTCCAGTAATCCCTGTTTCTGAAGAATCAACTCAAAAGCCTGTTCCAATGACGCCACAAGTCCAGCCCGAACCAGCGTCAACTACGCCCCCAGCCCAAGCTGAACCGATAGATGAGGAGGCTAAAGAAAGCACGATGGCCGAAACGGAAGAGACTGAGACGGAACCTACAAAAAAAGAAGCAAACGCTCTTTATTTAACGAAAATGCTCGCAGGTGAAGAAGATGAACAATTTACAAAGGTACGATTATGTATTGTTCAACATGGCGATTCTCTCGAAGGACTATCAGAACGATTTAGTGTTCCAATCACCAGTATCTTAAGAAGAAATCAAATTGACTCCAATACTTTAAGCGAAGGTCAAATTCTTTATATTCCAACAAAAGGGAAATAGGTGGGGCTATGGATCGGCATATAGCTTATATTTTGGCACTTATCCAAAATAACTATGGCTTTAAAGAAATTAAACCATATCGCCAATCGAAATTCGTCATAAGCACAGATACAGGATTAAAAAGAATTCATATTTGGCCGAGTGAAGCATTTATGAAATGGCACATAGAATGGCGACACAGACTAGTTTGTGACGCCTTTTTTATTGATCGAATGTATATCACACAAACAGGCAATGAAGCAGCATCAGATGGTTCCTATTGGATTACATGTCATGATGAGGTTGTAGAAGAGGCAGATATCAAAGATGTTCTACACGATTATATAAAATGGATCGGTCAATTATTGACCAAAAGTGTGTTTCCTATTAATGATCATTCAAACATCAAAGTGGAACCTAGTATATTCAACATTGAACGGGAGTATCAAAAATTAACGAGATCGGCAAACCAGGCACCTAAGTTAACAAAATTATTAACAAAAAGTTATCCAGCAGTAGTTAGTCGGACACACCAAGCTGACTTACGCATAACCCCTTATTTGCCATTCGATCAGGTTCTACTTACACCTCCAATGACGAATTTAATTAAACTTAAGTCTGTCTATGGGAAATTATTTGTTGAATTAGGTCAAGAAGAACCAACTATTGGCTACAGTGCTATTTCCAATCTCATAAAACACTGGTATACAAAACTATCAGACGAGCAATTTCATCATTTTATTTACGCTTTAGTGCCATATGGTTTGTTTGAAAAAGAAATATTCGATAAGATTACGGCCGAGATGTATTATCCAAATGAATGGATCTATGCAGTAGAATCCTCTAATGAAATCAGTAGTCAAGAAAAAGAAGAGAGAATGATCCATTTATTCAAGAAACGGTGGGATTTAACGAATGAAGTCCTCACCTGTATGGAGGGTTTTAGAAGAAAATGGGTTGAACAGGAGTACGAAAATGACGATGATTAAAAAGAGAGAGAACTGGCTACGGGCGTGTTTTCATTATGATCTTGTTCCTACAGAGTGGGAACAAATAGGAAAAGTCATGAAGATTTATACATCGCGGGGGATTTTTGCTTTAAAAGAGACAAAGTTGGATGCTAAACAGGAAAAAATGATAAGAAATATTCATCAAATGGCTATGCATTTTATGATTGATACGGTCCCTCTAATTCCAACGAAGTATGGGGACTTCATAACCTCTATTGATGGAATAAAATATCTTCTTACACCTTGGATTGCCGATTCTTCATCTCTATCCTTCGAAATGAAGATGGAAGGTCTTATTTCGCAAATATCACGATTGCATGTCAAGACCATTCAAGATAGGGAGTTAAATGAAACAAAAATAGAGTTGTATAAAGAGAAGCTAATAAAAGAATATGAGTTCCATGAACAATTTGCAAGTAAAGCTGAACAACATGTTTATTTATCACCATTTGAGCAGCTGTACTTGCAAAACTTCGCTTCAATCATGTCTAGTTATGAAAGATTATTTACTTATTTAGAGAGTATGAAGCAAGAAAATAATCAAGATGATGAACATGAAAAGAAAATGGTTGTCAGGCAGGCTATTTGCCATAATAAACCCACTTTTAATCATTTGATAACTCAACGTGAACGACAATTCCTTATTAATTTTGAACATGCAGACTATGATATTTTTACGTTTGAGTTAGCTAATATTTTGATGCAGTTAAATCATTCTAAAATTGATAGGCAAACCCTACACAAAGGTTTAACGTTATATCTATCGATTTGTCCTCTTAATCTAAAAGAGAAAGAATTACTCGTCATGATATTGCAATGTCAAAGGCGATATTATGCATTAGTTAAGAAATATAAAGAGGCTTCTGGACCAAGTAGAGAGTTACATTTTACTCAACAATGGATCAAAGAGGCCTTATTTTATGATTGTTTGACTGGTGCATGTAAAGGATTTCAACCTAAAGAGGAGAAAAAAGAATCTTAGAGTCGTGTATGAGTAGGATATAGGACCGATATCATTTAAAATACTTTTTTAAGCAGAGCAATATAAACCAAAGCAAGAATTGCTAATATAACAACATCAAATGTTGTTGGGAGAAATATCGTTCGTATTAATTGAAAAACTGCTAAAGGAGCTACGATGATTTCTAGTCCCTCACGTAACTTTTTAAAAGCAGTTGGAAACTGAAATTTTTTAAACATACAGGATCATCCCTCCGAATAAATTAGTGTTCGTACAGAATCCCTTATCCTTTAAGGGGTTTTTTATTGATTTTTAAAGCCTTTAGAGTGAATGATGAAGTCATTAAGACATAACCAACAATTTATCTTTTTTGCTAATGCATCGTCACTATAATTTTGCTTAGTACAGTTTATGATACCTTTTGGTAGGACGTGTATAATAAGTCCACCCAATTGGGAAGACTGCTTCTTGACGAATTCGAATGATATTCATATACTTATAGTAAGAATAAGTTCTCGTGTTCTAATAAATAATTGAATAACATCAATAAATGTGATGAAAAGGGAGTAGTACTTGCTTTCTTAACTACTTAAGAGAGAGAAACATTAGCTGAAAGTTTCTTTAGTTAAAAGCTTGGAAGTCGCCCTTGATGCAGCTTTTCTGAAATAAAGTAAGAAAAGACGGTTAAAGGACCGTTATCTAAATTGAGTGTGCATGATTATGCAAATTAAGGTGGTACCACGGAGCTTTCCTTCGCCCTTTTATAAAAAGGCGATAGGGGAAAGCTCTTTTTTAGTTGGAAAAAAGCACAGTGGTGCATAAGGAGGATGTATAGATGGAAATGTCAGAAGAGCAGTTAGCTGCAAAATATGATCCTAAACAAACAGAAGAAAAGTGGTATAAGACTTGGCGAGACAATGGTTATTTTAAAGCCGGCGCTGATCAAAAGAAAAAGCCCTATTCTATTGTTATCCCACCACCCAATGTCACAGGTAAATTACATCTTGGACACGCTTGGGATACAACGATGCAAGATTTGCTCATTCGTTTTAAACGAATGCAAGGTTATGATGCTTTATATCTTCCTGGAATGGATCATGCCGGTATCGCAACACAAGCGAAAGTTGATGCGAAATTAAGAGAACAAGGCATATCCAGGTATGACCTTGGAAGGGAAAAGTTTCTCGAGAAATCTTGGGAGTGGAAAGAAGAGTATGCCGATTTCATCCGTAAACAATGGGCCAAACTAGGCTTGTCTCTCGACTACTCACGTGAGCGGTTCACACTTGATGAAGGCTTGTCACATGCTGTAAAAGAAGTTTTCGTAACGTTATATAACAAAGGGCTCATCTACCGTGGTGAGTACATCATTAACTGGGATCCCGCTACAAAAACAGCTTTGTCTGATATAGAAGTTATCTATAAGGATATACCTGGACACCTATACCATCTTGCTTATCCATTAAAAGATGGCTCAGGCCATATTGAAATTGCCACAACCCGGCCAGAAACATTACTTGGTGATACGGCTATTGCCGTCCACCCTGATGACGATCGATATAAAGATTTGGTAGGAAAAACAGCGATTGTTCCTTTCGTTAACCGTGAAATTCCTATTGTAGCGGATGATTACGTTGATATGTCGTTTGGTTCCGGAGCAGTTAAGATTACGCCAGCTCATGACCCTAATGACTTTGAAGTGGGCAACCGTCATAACCTTGAACGAATTCTCGTTATGGATGAAGCAGGTGTCATGAATCGTAACGCAGGGAAATATCAAGGGTTAGATCGTGATGCCTGTCGTAAACAAATCGTTAAAGATTTAAAAGAAGTGGGTATCCTGATTCGAATTGAAGATCATCTTCATTCGGTTGGACATTCTGAACGCAGTGGTGCGGTCGTTGAACCTTATTTGTCAACGCAATGGTTTGTTAAAATGGCGCCACTTGCTGAAGCTTCTTTGGATCACCAAAAAACAGATGAAGGTGTCAATTTTGTACCGGAACGTTTTGAACAAACACACAGTCGCTGGATGGAGAATATTCGCGATTGGTGTATTTCGAGGCAGTTATGGTGGGGGCACCGGATTCCAGCTTGGTACCATAAAGAAACAGGGGAAATCTATGTAGGACTTGAGGCACCGGAAAATCCAAATGAATGGAAACAAGATGAAGATGTTCTTGACACTTGGTTTAGTTCCGCGCTGTGGCCGTTCTCTACTATGGGCTGGCCAGATACAGAAAGTAGCGATTATAAGAGATATTTTCCTACCAATACGCTAGTCACAGGCTATGATATTATCTTTTTCTGGGTGGCCCGTATGATGTTCCAGTCAGTTGAATTTACTGGTAAACGCCCTTTCAAAGATGTCCTTATACATGGGCTTGTTAGGGATGCAGAAGGTCGCAAAATGAGTAAATCGCTTGGAAATGGTATTGATCCGATGGATGTCATTGAACGTTATGGTGCGGATGCCCTTCGTTATACACTCGCAACTGGGACAACACCAGGTCAAGATTTAAAATTCCAATGGGAAAAAGTCGAAGCCAATTGGAATTTTGCAAATAAAATTTGGAATGCTGCAAGGTTTACCATAATGAATCTAGGTGACTTTAAATTTGAAGACATTGATCTTACGGGTGAACTGAATGTCAGTGATAAATGGATTCTCGCTCGTTTGAATCAAACGATTACAAAAGTGACAGAACTCTATGAAACCTATGACTTTGGTGAGGCTGGACGATATCTATATTCCTTCATTTGGGATGATTTTTGTGATTGGTATATTGAAATGGCTAAACTACCGCTCTATGGAGAAAATGAAACAGCCAAGCAATCAACCAAATCTGTCTTGTCATTTGTTCTAGATCGTATCTTAAAATTACTTCATCCAATTATGCCATTTGTGACTGAAGAAATTTGGCAGCACATTCCGCATAAAGGGGAAACGATCCTTCTTGCTAGCTGGCCTGAAGTTAATCCTGATTTTGATAATGATGCAGCTATACATGATATGACACTTATTCAAAGTATTATCCGATCAATCCGTAATATCCGTTCAGAAATGAATGTAGCACCAAGTAAACCCATTGATATCTACTTAAAAACAGCCTCTGATCAAGAGCAAAGTATTTTAAAAGTCAATCAAGCGTTTATCGAACGTTTCTGTAATCCAGAGCAACTAACGATCGCAACGGAACTTGCAATACCAGAAAAATCAGTTTCTGCGATTGTGACAGGTGTTGAAATTTATCTTCCTCTTGAAGGGTTAATTAATTTAGATGAAGAAATTCAGCGCTTGAAAAAAGAATTAGAGAAATACCAATATGAAGTTGAACGAGTTGAAAAGAAATTGGGTAATCCTGGCTTTGTGAATAAAGCACCACAAAAAGTGGTTGACGCTGAAAAAGCCAAACAGCAAGACTATCTTGATAAAAAACAAAAAGTAGAAGAACGTATTAAAGAATTGCAAAGCTAAATAGTGATTTAAAACATTCTATGACGGTGGTCGGATGGGATACTCATCCGCCATCGTTCATTTCATTATAGGAGGAGCCTCGTATGTTTCAATCGATTGATGAAACGTTAAACTGGATACATGAACGCCTACCTCATGGGATCAAACCAGGTACGGAAAGAATGACATGGGTGCTTGAAAGATTAGATCATCCGGAAAGAAAAATGAAAACAATCCATGTTGGAGGTACAAATGGAAAAGGTTCGACAGTCAGCTTTTTAAGACATATCTATCAAGCTGCTGGTTATAAGGTAGGAACGTTTATTTCGCCGTATATCACCTGTTTCAATGAACGGTTAATGATCAATGGTGAGTACATATCTGATGAGGATCTTATCAAAGCGGCTAAGATAATTTATCCATATGTTCAAGAATTAGACCGGAGTGATTTAGGTGCTCCGACCGAATTTGAAGTGGTCACCATGATCAGCTTTGTTTACTTTGGTATCTTAAAGCCTTGTGATCTTGTGATTTATGAAGTCGGTCTTGGCGGAAGACTGGATTCGACAAACGTCATTCATCCTCTTGTCTCTGTTATTACGAATGTAGGTATGGATCACATGGCGCAACTTGGTGATACGATCGCTGAGATTGCTTATGAGAAAGCAGGCATCATCAAAGAAGGTGTAGCAGTTGTCACATCTGCTGAAGATGAAGAAGCCATTCGGGTTATTCAAGACAAAGCGTCTAAACAGAAAGTAGACCTTTTTTTAATGGGTCGAGAGTTTCGTACAGAGAATATCTCTCATTCTTATCTTGAAGAAATAGTAACGTTCTATTCAACTCTTGGTGACTATCGTGATATTCACATTAGGATGCGTGGTGAACATCAGATAAAAAATGCGAGTCTCGCACTTATGGTGGTCAACTATCTAAACTCGAAACATCACTTTTACGTTAATGAAGAGAGTTTACGGCAAGGGATGCTTCAGACTTCTTGGCCAGGGCGTTTTGAGATAGTTTCGGAAAACCCGCTTATTCTTCTGGATGGCGCTCACAATATTCAAGGAACGGAAGCCCTAGTCAAAGCACTTAAACGTTATTACAGCCATTATCATATCCATACGATTTATTCAGCACTTAAAGACAAAGAGTATCGTGATATGATTCATGATATCGAATCGGTGTCCGAGTCCATCACTTTCACCACTTTTGATTATCCAAGAGCTGAATCTGCCGACCATCTCTATGAGTGTTCATCACATCCAGTTAAGTGTATTAACAACGATTGGAAAGGGAGTATTCAAGAAAGCGTTCAAAAGATAGAGAAAGGTTCGGTACTATTAATAACAGGCTCCCTTTACTTTATTTCTCAAGTCAGACAGTTTATTAAGCAGAATAGTATCAAATAAAACGTACCTACACAAAAAGGTTATTTTTTTCAATTTTATTTAAAAAAAGACTTTATTTAACTATCAGTTTATGACTAAAATATAAGGAATAGGAGAAAAGTCTGGGTTTTAAGGTAGGAAGGGGCAAAAAGATTTGGGCAGGAGACTAAAAATAGGAATTTGGGTAACATGGTTAATCGCTTTTCTAACGATAATTCCTTTAATCTATCATTTTGAGCCACCACAATTTCATTACCCCGTTTATTCTATGGTAGGTATGTCCATTTTGATGATTTTATCATCATTATCGTCTTTTCGTGTTAAGGGAATTAACATCATTTTGCTTGATGCAATCTCTTTTGCTACCCTTCTCATGTTTGGTTTATTAATAAACATTGTCATTGTGCAGTTAGGTATATTAACCTACATCCTATCCAAACGCATGAGTAAAAAAGAATTTTACCGTATACCCCTTAATTCTATTATTTTTCTCCTTGTGTGCCTTGTTTCGGGATTAGTTTACGATGCTATAGGTGGGGAAACTGGGATCATAAAAAACTGGACCACACTAAATTTTGGACAAGCCCTTATTTACTATGTAACATCTTTTTTAACCAATCATCTTTGTATTTATCTTTACCGGAAATGGATTCTAAAGGCCAATATGAAATTTATTGAGCAAGATACATTTTGGGAAGTTTTAATCGTTGTATTGCAGTTCCCACTTTCCATCATCTTGTGTTTAATGTATGGTTTTATTGGTATGTTGTCCATTGTTATTATCTCTGTTCCACTCGTTTCTCTTTCAGTCATTGTCCGTCTCATTAATGAAGCTTATAACAACAATCGTTTTTTACAACAAATAAGCAGACTTGGTCAAAAGTTATCTGAGCAATTATCTGTAGATCATATTCGAAAGACGTACTTCAAGACTATTTTTGATATTTTTCCAGTCGACTTTGTATATCTTGTAACGTATGAAAATCCCAATCAACCTAAGCTAGATTATGTGATGAATCGAAGTCAAGAACTCCTTTTTCCTAAAAAATTTAATGGTCTAGAAGACGTTAGTTATCTAGCCTATAAGCAAGGAAAAAGCCAACAAGGGAAAATCAAATGGAATAAAAGGCATTTTCTTGATGATTACACGGATTGGAAAGTGAAATATTATTTAATCACACCCGTCATTCGGGATCAACAAGTCATTGGTGTATTTACGGGTATATCTGAAGTACCCTTTCCTTCTTTTAGACAATGGAAAACTGGGGCCGACATCATTTGTAGCATCTATGGGACAGCTCTTGAAAATGCTCTAAATTTCGAAAAAACAAAACAAGAAAGTATACGTTGTCCGCTTACGAATCTGTATAATTACAGATATTTTATGTCCATCTTAGACGATCAATTTCGTAATAATAATAAAGAACATACCCCTTTTTCACTGATTATGATTGATATTGATGACTTTAAAGCGATTAATGATACCTATGGACATGAAAATGGTAACGTGGTTCTCAAAGGTATAGCTAAAGTTCTAGAATCTTTAGTAGGTAAAAAAGGGATCGTTGCTCGTTATGGCGGGGAAGAATTTATTATTTTGTTGTTTGATGATGATAAAAAGGAATGTGCTTCGATGGCTGAAACCATTCGTCACCATATAGCATCAGAAGATTTTATGATCTATAACGAAGAAGATGAATTACATGTAATAAAATTGACTGTAAGTATCGGATTTGCTACAGCCCCTTCACATGGGGAAGATGCCCCTACGTTAATTCGTAATGCAGACCGTGCGATGTATTTAGGAGCCAAGCAGAAAGGTAAAAACCGAGTTGCACAATATATAGGATGATAAGAAACCCTACTGAATCACAAGTTTCAGTGGGGTTTTTTAGGGCTATTGATAGGTTGTATTCGTTGTGGTGACGGTAAGCGTAGGTTTGGTCGTCGGGGTGGAAGCACCGCGTTTTAAAGGACCAAAAACGATTTTCCCATGATTACTTGTTTTGATTGTGGAGTTTCCCTTAATAACAACACCTTGATTAAAATAAACAGGGGATTTATTGCTTTTGGGATTAAATTCTCCATTTGAATAGACCGTTCGTGTAAAAGTCACTTCTTCATCCCAACTCGTTCCATCGTTACTTCGATCTATGGAATGGTTTATAAAGACATAACCTTCAAAACGATCTCCACCCCTATAATCTAATGAACCATCTAAATAGAGGTTACCCATACATGTTACTTTTCCATTTGTATTATTTAGGTCACCATAAATCATCGTATTTTTCATAAACGTGATATGACTGTCTTTGCCTAGGTGAATTTGTTGATTCAATCTTACATGGCCATTAAATACGGCATCTACGTCTTTATTTATAGTTAAAGCACCATCAATATATACATTTCCATTAATCGTTGTATCAGTTGATAATGTGACAGGACCATCAACGTAAACATCTCCTTTGAATGTAGCCTTCCCATTTATGTCTAAGTTGCCTTTGACGTACACACTTTTCTCAAAGGTCGTATCGTTATCAATATCTAATCCATTGGTAAAATTAACGTTATCAGAAAATTTATTTTTGATAATATGAGGGTTGTTTATTGTCGATGCCTGAGGTAAAGGATTTGCAGATGGCAATGTCATAGGCATCTGTTCAAATAAATGCTTAAAAGATGATATATCTACCGTCTGATGAGTTTCACCGACGCATTCTGAAGCCCCATTTATATAGACGTTATCATTTTTCTTGCAAGCCCAATTCCCATCAATAATAACACTTCCCTCGATATATGGAAGCGACAGCCCCATATAGTCTGGAGTCCTATTCGATTGACCTCCACCTGGACTATTTCCAGAGCTTGTTTCTTGTTCGTAAATAAATGTTTTGTCTTGTGTAATACTCTTTTCACTATTTTGTACTTTTCCTGTGCTTTTGATTGTCCAAGTTATCTTATTAGAAGATGCAGCTATATTTTCGATGGAAACTTGGTAGGAAGGATGCCCTTGAAGGGTGAAATCACTTGAAAGTTGACTCGGCTTGTTTGTATTAAGCAAACTTTGAAATTGATTAAATGTCTCTGGTAAGTGATTTTTTAGATCAGCTGTTACATCGTCGATTTTCACGTTAAAAGCTTTGAGGCCCATTTCAGCAGCACCCGTTGCTTGAGTTTGTTCAATTTGATGTCCGACTTGTTTCGTATGATTAAAACTCATGGTGACAATTGCTAATCCTAATATGGAGAAAACCATAAGAACAAGGAGAGTCATGAGAAGGGCTGAACCTTTTTCATTATTCGATTGAGGAACAAATCGTTTCATTGAGATCCATCCTTCTGTTCAGTTTCCTTCCAAGGGAAAGTTAGTGATGTTTTTAAGTGAAACGTTTTATCCTGATCCTGTGAGTCTCTAGGTTTTACGATATAGTTCATGTCAATCGTTGCCGTACTTTGATCGATGGTTTGCGGCGAACTCGTTCCACTATAAATAAAATCATCGCCTGAAATAACGTTGGTCTGATTATTTTTTGTATAAGTAATCATCAGTTTGCCATCAGAAGAGACCGATAGTTGAAAAGGGCGACTATTTTTATGACGAAAAGCGGTTGTTAGACGAGATAAGACAAGATCACTATCTTGCTGGATCATAGTTGTCGTGACATTTCGATGATATGACCGGATACCCAATTGATAGAGCCCAAATATCAAAATGGAAAGAACGGAAAAAAGAGTGAGAACGGCGAGTAACTCTACTAAAGTCATTCCTTTAGTGTCACGTTTCATAAATTTATCATATCCCTTAATTCTGCTTTGCAGTATAATAGTTATATAGTTCTACATAATTGGTATTGCTATAGTAAGATCTAACAACATATGTTGATAAATTAGTGTTATTTGACGGTTCTAAAAGATAGGTATAGAGCTGATAAGTATGGTTGTCACTGACTTGTTTAGTAAGGTTGACGATACACTTACTACCTTGAGGAACAGGCGTGGGTGAAGAGATAGATTGAGTAGAACACCCCAAAGTGGAACCAGCGTATGTCGTCTTTGAAATTTGATTTTGGGCGAGCTGGAGTGCCGTGCTTTTCACACCATTAAATGTCGTAACCCGGCCACTCTGAATAAAAAAAGAAGCAAAACTGATAAGTACAACAGAGAGCAGTGTGATGGCGGCAAGGATTTCTATTAAGGTCATCCCTTTGTCGTTACATGTCATAGTACATTACCTTTCGAATACCTACTTTT
Organism: Terrilactibacillus tamarindi; assembly: GCF_009718825.1. Taxonomy (GTDB): domain Bacteria; phylum Bacillota; class Bacilli; order Bacillales; family Sporolactobacillaceae; genus Terrilactibacillus; species Terrilactibacillus tamarindi. Next base: position 115,157 of record NZ_WNHB01000008.1, read on the forward strand.
GTCTCAATTTTACTATGTTAATAGATAATTGAAAAGACTATTTTATTATATCCCGCAAGAACCGGGAGCATTGGCCGCACTTAAAATACGTGTTTAAAAAGGTGACAAATTAGAAGCAAGAAGGTCAAGGCGGCGCTGTTTTGAGGACCGGAATGTAGGTTTTTACTACATGAGGACCGGACTTCCATAGGATGTGGTGGCTTCAACGCCCGCCACAGGATGTGAGCGATTTTAGTTGAAGATCCTCTTGGAAAGCGCCCGAGATTCGCAGCTTATCATTTGGTGACTTTTTGAACTTCCTCCTCAAGGTCATGGGTATAATCAACCATTCCTTGGTGGGGACAAGTGCCCATGCCTGATTGGTTCAGGCTTACGATCAGTGGAGAATGAAAACTGAAATAAGTGGGACAAAATGACTGTTTGTCTTATTTTTACAACTTAAATCATTGGAGGACGCATGTATGGTCAGACAACGTCGCCGTTTAGGAGATTTGCTCGTTGAGGCGGGATTAATTAACCAAGAGCAGTTAGCAACTACTTTGGAACAAAAGAGACCGTCACAAAAGTTGGGTCATGCCCTCATTGAACGTGGTTACCTTTCTGAGCAGCAACTTCTTGAAATACTAGAAATTCAACTCGGAATCCCTCAGGTGAAATTATCGAATGTCATGATTGATCCTCAGATGGTTAATTTAATCGACAAAGATTTTGCTAAAAGAAATGAACTCTTGCCGATTGACAGAAAAGAAGATCGATTGCGAGTGGCCATGGCCAATCCTCTAGACTTTTACGCCATTGAGGACTTACAGATGATAACCGGTTTTAAAGTGGATGTTGTTCTTGCACTTCCCAGTGAGATTACAAAAACAATCAATCGCCTCTACGATGACGACAATCCAGTCGATGAATTATTATCCTCTGTTCGAGTGAATGCAGCACCAATGGAAGAATTACCAGTGGAAAATGGAATACAAGACGATTCACCCATCGTCAGGATGATTAACCAAACTCTACTTAGTGCGGTGGAACAACGCGCAAGTGACATTCATATTGATCCTGGTGAACATAGTATCACGATTCGATTTCGTATAGATGGTGAACTCCAGGTCTACCGAACATTTCCTAAAGAATTACTTAGTATTCTAACGACGCGAATAAAAGTCATCAGTCAATTGGATATTACAGAAAAAAGACTGCCACAAGATGGCAGAGTAACCGTGAATATTGCAAAGAGACGGATTGATTTACGTATCTCAACACTCCCTACCTTGTTTGGTGAAAAGATGGTTCTAAGGCTACTAAATACAGAAGATCTTCTGTTGAAAATTCCAAATGTGGGTTTCACAGAAAGACAAGCGAAGCAATTTGAAAAAATGATTTCCAGGCCAACGGGTCTCATTTTAATTACCGGACCTACAGGCTCAGGAAAAACGTCTACACTGTATGCGGCTTTAAATCATTTAAATACCGAAACGAAAAATATCATTACAATTGAAGATCCCGTGGAGTATCAGATTCATGGGATAAATCAAATCCAAATGAACGCAAAAATAGGCCTCACCTTTGCAACAGGGTTACGGGCTATTTTAAGGCAAGACCCAAATATTATCATGCTGGGTGAGATCCGTGATTCAGAGACGGCTGAAATTACGATTCGTGCTTCGTTAACCGGTCATCTTGTCCTAAGTACATTGCATACGACAGATGTACCCACAACCATCTACAGGCTCATTGATATGGGGATTGACCCATTTCTTGTGGCTGCATCACTGAGTGGTGTGATTGCTCAACGTTTAGTGAGACGGGTTTGCCGAGATTGTAGTGAGCCTTATTCGCCAAGTGCTGTTGAGAGAGCACTATTTGAAAAGGCTGGCCAAGTTTGTCCAGAAAAATTAATGAAAGGTGCCGGCTGTGAATTATGTCACCATACTGGGTACATGGGTCGTACAGCTGTCCACGAAATGGTTGAAATGACCGATTTAATATCAGAGCACTTAATTGAAAAGCATACATATCGTCATATTCAACAGATGATTCGTGAATCTGGGGCGCAAACGATGCTTGAAAATGGTTTGAGCAAAGTGAGACAAGGAATAACAACATGCGATGAATTGTTAAAAATTATGAGTTGATCGGGGGGAAGATACATGATAAAACAATTGGACGACTGGCTTATAGCGGCATGCACACGACAAGCATCTGATCTGCATTTGTCCGTAGGTGTCTCTCCGATCATCCGCATCAATGGAGAGTTAATTCAATTAGATGCGCCAAGTATTAAACCACAAGACACGGAGTTATTGGTTCAAAGTATTTTAAATGAGAAGCAATTAGATCAGCTGGAATGCAATGGGGAAATTGATTTTTCGTATAGCATTCCTAAAGTCTCACGATTTCGTGTGAATGCTTACCGGCAGCGATCGTGTTATAGTCTAGCATTTCGCGTCATTCCAAGAGAAATTCCAACTCTTCAATCCCTTGAATTACCGAACGTATTAGAGACTCTCTGCCTAAGGCCCCATGGTTTATTTTTGGTTACAGGTCCAACGGGCAGTGGAAAATCAACGACGCTTGCAGCGATCATTGATTATTTGAACCGGACCGTGAGCCGGCATATTATTACACTTGAAGATCCTATTGAATATTTGCATAGTCATAATAAGTGCATCATTCAACAACGAGAAATAGGCAGTGATACCCACTCTTTCGCCTTCGGATTACGTTCTGCCTTACGTCAAGATCCAGATCTCATTTTAGTCGGTGAAATGCGGGATTTGGAGACTGTTCGAACGGCTCTTACAGCAGCTGAAACGGGTCACCTTGTCCTAGCAACGTTACATACAAATGACGCCGTTTCAACCATTGATCGTATCATAGATATTTTTCCTGCCGAACAACAAGGTCAAATACGTGTTCAGCTAGCATCAGAACTTGTAACGGTTGTTTCTCAGCGTTTGTTTCCGACGCCAGATCATAAGGGGCGACGTGCAGCCATCGAACTGATGATTAATAATCAAGCGATTAGCCACTTAATACGTGAAAAGAAAATCTATCAAATTCCTAGTGTGATTCAGGTGAATCGTGCCCAAGGGATGCAGACAATGGCTAATGCAATTAAAGAAATGGTGATGAAACGATTGATTGCATCGGAATCGATCGAATCTTTCGTATAGAAAGATGAAAGTATAGAGCCAGAAAGCAAGGTGTCAAAGTAATGCCATTTTATGAATATGTCGGTATGACCCCTTCTGGGAAACTTAAACGTGGAAGATTAGAAGCGGAAAATAAGCAACAAGCCGGCCAACGTATTGTTGACAAAGGATTAATTATTCAGGACGTTTCGGAGCGAAAGCCCAATCTCTTAATGAAGGATATTGCGATATTTCACCAAGTGAAATTACAAGAGAAGGTGGTTTTTCTTCGCCAATTTGCCACGATTATTAAAGCTGGGGTTACAGTTGCCGAAACTTTGCAGATATTGGCGGATCAAGAAACGAAAAATCGCTATTTTAAATCAATCATTGAGGATATGAGTGATGAACTGGAAATGGGACATGCTCTTTCAGATGCCTTTGAAAAATATCCATCCGTTTTTAGCCCCATGATTGTGCAAATGATACGTGCAGGAGAAACGAGTGGTCGATTGGAAGAAAGTCTGAATCATTTAGCGACGTTTTATGAGAAACAACACCAATCAAGGCAAAAGATGACGACAGCGATGATTTATCCCCTTTTTGTATTGGCTATCTCTATTTTAGTCGTTGCCTTTCTATTAATCTCTATTATTCCGATGTTCAAAAAAATGTTTTCAGGACTTCATCAGCAAATGCCAGCCGTCACACAATTGACTCTATCAATCAGTGACTGGATGCGGCATGATTGGTATATTTGGCTAGGGTTTATTTTCCTATTTATTTTTTTAATTGTCCTTTTACATAAAAATAAATCTAGTAAATATTGGCTAGATGATGCTATAATTAAATTACCAATTATAGGTCAATTAGTCTATAAATCTGAACTATCTCGGGTACTTTGGATGCTGAGTTTGCTCTTATCAAGTTCGGTTCCTGTCATTGAAGCACTCAAATCGATTGAGAGAATCACATCTAATCTAGCCATTCAAAGAGCCATTAAAAATTCCAGTAGAAGGCTAGAATCAGGTATTTCGCTTTCTGAAGCATTTAAAAGTGAACCGATCTTTCCAGGGATTATACATCATATGACAGCGATTGGTGAAAGAACGGGGACACTCGACGCCATGTTGGACAAAGTATCAAAGTACTATGAGGATGATGTTTCTCGTCTTCTTGAACGGATGAAAGCCCTCATTGAACCTGTATTAATGTTAGTCCTGGCCATTGTTGTTGGATTCATCGTGATGTCGATTGTCGTCCCGATGTTTCAAATATACCAAAACATGTAATAAGGAGGACGAAATATGTTGAAAAAATTCATGAACAAAAAGAATCAAAAAGGTTTTACATTAGTTGAACTCTTAGCCGTTATTGTGATTCTAGCTGTAATTGCTGCGATTGCAGTGCCGAGTATTACGTCGATTATAAAAAAATCAAATGATAAGGCTGCTGTTCAAGATGCTTTAACTATTATTCATGCTGCAAAACTATATGTTGGTGAACATAATATTACTTCAACTACAACTCTTAGTAAAACTGAATTGTCACCTTATGTAGAGAAATCTAGCGATATCAGTAAAAATGAAAATTACTCGGTAGCCGTTCACATAAGTGATACAGACGCAAACTATATTATTAAAGGTATAACTTTAAACGGTCCTAAAAGAAGTACAGGTGGTTACGAAGAATCTGAATTGATAAAATACAATAAAGGTAATTAGTTCCAAATAATATGTTTATCCTAATAGACATCTATATTCTCATTCTCGGCCTTTGTCTCGGCTCGTTTTATAATGTGGTCGGGCTCCGCGTCCTTGAAGGTGAGTCTCTCATTTCGCCGCCATCGCACTGCCCGTCGTGCGGTAGGCGGCTATCTTTTGTTGATTTAGTCCCGGTCTTATCATATGTATTATTGCGCGGGAAATGTCGAACGTGTCATAGTCCAATTTCCCCATTGTATCCGTTCGTTGAAGCTAGCACAGGGATTCTTTTTTTATTAGCTTTTCTTTTCACTCCTTCCTTAACGGATATGGTTGTTGGCTGGTTACTCATCTCGATTCTAATGATTATTCTTGTGACAGATATCACAAAAATGATGATACCTGACAAAATCATGGTCTTCTTTTTCATTCTCTTTTTCCTTTTCCGATGTTTTGTAAGACTTGAGCCATGGTGGGATGCACTTCTCGGTATGGCAGTTGGATTTGGACTACTCATGCTTATTTTCATTGTGAGCCGCGGGAAAGGAATGGGCGGCGGTGATATCAACCTTTTTGCCGTGATGGGTTTGTTAGTAGGAACGAAAATCATTTTGCTCGGGTTCTTTTTTTCAACGTTTTATGGTGCAGTGATTGGTATGATGGGTATGGCGTTAGGTAAATTTAAACGAAATAAGCCATTGCCATTTGGTCCATTCATTGCTTTAGGGATGTTAACAGCCTTTTTCTTCGGTGAGAAACTGCTGCATCTATATTTGGATATATTTTTATGGTGATCTTGTAGGTAATTTGAATTCAGGATAGTAATCTTTTATACGAGGATGGTCGGAATGCTTCATAGATTAACAACTCTATTTCAATCACAAGTGGTTATCGGTCTAGTTTTTTCTGATGAAAGTATACGACTCGTTGTTATGAAACAAAAGTCATCAAAGCTTTCACTCCTACACTATCATAACATGTCTCTTGATCATGGGTTAATTGAAGGTGGAAAAATAACGGATTTATCTGCTTGTAAATTAAAATTAAAAGAGGCGGTTCGTTCGCTCAAAATTAGAGGAAAAAAAGTGGTGTTCGCCGTACCAGATGAACTTGTAAGTTTGCGAGTGATGACGCTTCCTGGGCAAATGACGGATGGTGATATCCAAAATTATTTGTACATTGAAGTGGGTCATAAAGTACAAGTTCCATTTGAAAATCCTGTGTTTGATTTTCATGTGTTGAATCGAGACCCAGTGCAAACGAAAGTGATCCTTATTGCTAGTGACAAAGATTCCGTTGAAATATATCGTACATTAATAAACGATTCAGGGTTAAAAGCGATAAGTGCAGAAATTAATGCCATCGGTTTTACCCGCTATGCTCAGTGGATGACTAAAAGGAAAGATCCTATTCATCGTATGGCCATACAACTTGAAAAAAAGAGTGCAAGTATTTATATCTATGATCAAGGCATCCCACTATTTATGCGCCAGATTCCTCTAGAATCAGGGAGTGACCTAGATTCGACTGGGGAAGATTTAGCTATTTTTAATGTTGCAACGGAAATTGATCGGATCTTGAACTTCTACCAATTTACGATTCAAGAAGGGGCAGAACATGTTTCTCAAATCGATGTCTTTGGCAACCATCCGAATCGAAAAGCTTACGTCGATGTTTTAAAGAGTGTCATCCAAATTCCAGTCACGAATGATAAAGATCAAGTGGATGTTGAATTTCTTAATTCTAGTTTACCAAGCCATTATCTTATACCGCTTGGTCTAGCGCTAAAGCAGGTACAATTATGATTGAAATTAATTTATTACCGTATGAGAAAAAGTCGCCTAAAGGATATAAATACTTTGTTTTTGGATTTATAATTTTTTGCCTTATAACAGCGGCAGGTCTAGGCTTTTATACGTGGAAAGTAAACCACAAATTGTCAGAGGCTCATGCCAGGTTGTCTTCCATCAAAGCATCTGTATTAGAACCATCTTCTCCTGGATCTGAAGAGGTTACGCCAGAAACTGCGCTTGAGGCATTAGAACAAAATCGAATTCGTTTGTATTCGAATCTTGTCTCTTTAGATAAACCATTACCTAAGGGAAGTACGATTGATTTAATATCTTATGACTCATCAAAAGTCACCATTAATTATACGGTTTCTCATTTTGATGACATGAAGACGTATGTCGATCGATTAAGAAAGGCATCTTTTGAAAATGTCGTTATGAATCAAGCGGTGAATTCAAAGCCCAATCAGGATGGAACCTACTCTGTTCAAATCGAGCTGACACTACCGAAAAGTAAGGAGCAATAGAAAATGAGACAAACGATGATGGTCACCATAGCAGCAATGTGTCTAATCCTGTTTGGTTTTGTCCTTTTCTACTTAAAATTTTTAATACCGATGCAGGATGATTTAGCATACACAAAGGCAACAATTGATCATTATCAACAATTATCAAAAGAAAAGCCATCTAAACAAGAGAATCATCTATCGGTAAATAAGGCACTCCCTTCCTCACCTGATGTCGAAACATTTTTCGTAGATGTCCATCGCATCGCAAGTGCAAATCAAATCGGGACTCTTTCTATTATAAAAAGTGATCAAGAATCAAGCTCTAATGTACCAGACTATGTGATCCGGAACACATATACCTTAACGATTCAAGCAAAGAATAAGCAAAATATCAAAGAATTCATCCATGATGTTGAGAAGTTAAAACGTGAATTTTCAATAAACAAATTAGAAATTAGTGGATGGTCGGCTAAAAATGTACAGGCAATATGTCATTTAACTCTGTATTCATTTAAAAAATAGACTAAGATACAAAAAGTGTAAAACATTGACGAAAAGAATTATGGACAAGACGACAAAAGTCTTGTCTTTTTTTTGTCTATTTATGATATTCTTCGTTATAAAATGAAGATGTTATTGTACGGACGTGCCTAAGCAACATTGAAATCTTGGTTAACAAAGCTAGATTTCCGTATTTTAAATAATCCATCTAAATTAGAAGGGACTATGGAAAGGTATAGCTCATCCTATGCGAGATGACTTATGATCATTCAGATTCTGGGAAGATTCAATTTGATCTCAATAGATTTTTGAAGACTTTTTATGGCTCGGTAAGGAATTGCAAATAACAGAAAGGATGGTTCATTCATGACTTTCGATAAAGATAAAAAAAGACCGGATATTACCATTTTGATCAATGGGAAAGAACATGACATGGGTGATTGGGTCAATTCGGAAACAGCGGCTACTCAGTCTGAAAAAACATTGAATTGGCGGGAGTCTTTTCATGAAGAACAAGATGCCTATAAAGAGAGAGAAAGAGAGAATGAGGATTTTGCAGCCGGTCACGAATTTAATCGACACTACCAATTAAACAAGAAAAAAAGAAAATCACTAACCAAGCGGAAAAAAGTTCACAACGGGTATGCTAAAAAAAAGAAAAATATGACGAATTCACCCACAATATCACTAAATTCATGGATTCCTATTTTTGCTGCTGTCATTGTAGGACTCGGTCTGGGCTTCTCTTTACTTATGTATTTTTCAGGTCAACAAGAAAGTTCAAAAAAGGCGTTGGAGGCACAAACTGTAAATGGGACGCCAAACTCTAACGAAGCACAAGCAGCTTCAAAAACCTATGATTTGAATCAAGAGCTGTATGTCATCCAAGCAGGGGTTTTTAGTGATTCTGCTCAAGCAAATAAAAAAATCAAACAATTAAATAAGAAGAAAGTAGCTGCAGCCCTATTTGAAAATAACGGACAATATTCCGTCATGATACAAATGTCGACGAATCAGAAACAGAATGATCAACTTGCCAAACTATATAAGAAAAAACATATCTCAACTTATACAAAATCGTTCACCATTAAAAATAATAATTCCACTTTGTTAAAAAATAACGCTGTTGCATCTTTTATGTACAAAGGAAAAGACTTAGTGCAGCAGCTTATGTCTGTTATTCAAACCATGAGGCTATCCGGTGGGAAGACAGACGTATCACAAAAAGTAAAGAAAATGACCGTTTCAAAAGTGAAGTGGGAACTTCCGTCTACCCAACTTAAAACTATGTCATCACAAAATCAGCGGGATATAAAATCCTTTTATAACGATTTGACCAATGCCATTATTCAAGTTAATGCACTGAAAGATGACTGGAATGATCAAAGAGGTTATCAATGTGAGCAAAATATCATTCAAGCTTTGTCAAAATATGAAAGAATTTTGCATGCAAGTTAAATAATCAAGTTTTTATTTCTAGGCCTTTGTCGGCGCCTTATAGACCCCACAACCGGCAAGTTTTCTTCAAAAATTGAATGCTTTTTAAGATTTTAGTTCATAAAAGCTTTATTTATGTCGAAAATATAATTGATATCTCGAAAATTGTTTGATTATCGATGCATTTATCATACTTTTGTTAAGTTGTCATCCTTCATCACCTTATCCTATGCTATTTGGAAGGACTCAAACATTTTATTATGTTAAGTCAATGATCTAAATAGTCGTTGATGAAGGAGGAATTGATATTATGCATGATCATATAATGATTCGAGACGTTCCTAAAGAGGAAAGGCCAAGAGAAAGACTCATACGAGATGGTGCGGAATCACTGTCTAATACGGAACTGTTAGCGATTGTTTTAAGAATGGGCTCAAAGCACGAATCGGTTCTTCAACTATCTCAAAGGATCATGTGTCATTTTGAAGGTCTTGCCTATTTGAAAAATGCCTCAGTTCAAGAATTACAAAAGGTAAAAGGAGTCGGCCAGGCCAAAGCTGTCCAAATCCTTGCATCACTTGAACTTGGCAGAAGAATGTTTCAAGAAAAAAACAATGAACGATATACGATTCGTTCACCTGAAGACGGGGCAAACTATGTCATGGAAGACATGCGTTTCCTAACTCAAGAACATTTCGTTTGCGTCTATTTGAATACAAAAAATCAAGTCCTTCATCGAAAAACCATCTTTATTGGAAGTCTTAACGCCTCCATTGTTCATCCACGGGAAGTGTTTAAGGAGGCTTTTCGTCGATCGGCTGCATCTTTGATCTGTTTTCATAATCATCCAAGTGGGGATCCGGCGCCAAGTCAAGAGGATATTGTTGTTACAAAAAGACTTGTAGAATGTGGTAAGATGATTGGAATTGATGTTCTTGATCATATCATCATTGGCGATAAACGATTTATTAGTTTAAAAGAAAAAGGTATATTTTAACCCTGTTTTTTTATAAAATATTAGTCTATAATTAAATTTATGAGCTTTATAACGGTTGTCAAAAAGTGCTAATACTTTTTAACAAGCTCTTATAGCATGAAGGGAGATTACATAGATGTTTGGCGGATTTTCTAGAGATATGGGAATCGACCTCGGTACGGCGAATACCCTAGTATATGTTAAAGGAAAGGGTGTTGTTGTTCGAGAACCATCCGTTGTGGCGCTCAGAACGGACACTGGAACAATTGAGGCAGTAGGTAACCCAGCAAAGAACATGATCGGAAGAACACCAGGAAATATTGTTGCAGTACGTCCAATGAAAGATGGCGTCATCGCTGACTTTGAAACAACGGCAACTATGATGAAGTATTTTATCAATGAGGCACAAAAAAAACGATCCTATTTCTCACGCAAACCGAATGTCATGGTTTGTGTACCCTCCGGTATTACAGCAGTAGAAAAACGAGCAGTTGAGGACGCAACTAAACAAGCGGGTGCGAAAGAAGCCTATACAATTGAAGAACCCTTTGCTGCAGCCGTAGGTGCTGATCTACCGGTATGGGAACCGACAGGGAGCATGGTCGTCGATATTGGTGGAGGTACGACCGAAGTGGCAATTATTTCCCTCGGTGGAATTGTCACATGCCAATCGATTCGTATTGCCGGAGATGATATGGATGAACATATCATTCAGTATGTCAAGAAAAATTATAATTTAATGATTGGTGAACGGACGTCTGAAGCCCTTAAACTTCAAATTGGTTCTGCCGGACCAACAGATGAAGATGAGGATATGGAAATTAGAGGACGAGATCTCCTGACGGGTCTACCTAAAACGATTAACATAACAGCCAAAGAAGTGGCTTCTGCCTTATCTGACACGGTGGGGCAAATTGTAGAAGCTGTTAAAACAACACTCGAAAATACACCACCGGAACTTGCTGCTGATATTATGGACCGCGGGATTGTGTTAACGGGCGGTGGTGCCCTTTTGAAAAATCTTGATCGTGTATTGAGCGAAGAAACGAAAATGCCTGTAATCGTTGCGGATAACCCAATGGATTGTGTAGCCATTGGAACGGGTAAATCATTAGAAAATTTACATTTATTTCGGTCGAAGGCAGGGATTTCTTCGACAAGAAAAAAGTAAAGTGAATAAGAAGTAGGTGTCTCTATTGCCTTCATTTTTTTCAAATAAAAGGCTTATTGTTCTTCTAGCTAGTATAATTGTACTGGGTGCACTCATCGGATATTCTATAAAAGAAAGAAAACAGATGGCATGGCCTGAACAATTTGCACACGATACAGTTGGACTGTTTCAATATATCTTTAATAGACCCGCTCATTATGTAGCGGGTTTCTTTGGGACTATCCAAGATATTGAAAATACGTATAAAGAAAATAAAGCTCTTAAGGAAAATTTAAGTGACTATGCACGAGTGAAACAAGAAAATCGAGATTTAAAACATGATTATCAAGACTTAAAAAAACAAATGAATTTAAGTGACATGCCGGAGCTTTCGGATTTCAAAAAACTACCTGCGCTTGTTATCGGTCGCTCTAATGATGGTTGGAATCAAATTGTTATCGTAGATAAAGGTGAGAATGATGGGATAAAGGCAGATATGGCTGTGGTTACGTCCGATGGTTTGGTCGGAAAAATAGGGAAAGTAAGTAAATTTACGAGTGAAGTAATTTTACTTACAAATACGGAACAACAAAATCAGATTTCAGCTATGAGCAATCATGTTTATGGTATGGTAGAAGGTTATGACAGCAAACATGGAACGCTTTTATTTCAAAAGATCCCGATCAAATCGAAAGTGAAAAAAGGACAGATTGTCACGACATCTGGATATAGCCAGTTATTCCCAAGTGGACTCCCAATAGGGAAAATCACTCGCGTAACAACGGATCAGTATGGATTAACTAAGATTGCACAAGTTCAACCCTCTGCAAACTTTAACGATTTAAATCATGTCGTGATTGTTGAAAGAACCGCTCGTTCAGCAGCGACGGATTCGGAGAATAAATAAATGAAACACTTAAAATTATTTTTCGTCCTTTTTTTACTGTTAATCATTGAAGGATCTGTTATGCCTGTGTTTTTGCCGGATTTTCAGTGGAAACCCATTCAAATGGTTCCCACCTTTGTTTTTATTTTTATCCTGTTTATGTCCTTTTTCTTAAGCCGTAACCTTAGCCTTTTGTATGGTATTATATTTGGTTTTCTTACAGACGTGGTTTATACATCTATTCTAGGTGTCTATGCTTTCTGTATAGGACTAACGGCTTATCTTTTCAGTTACTTGGCAAGATTATTCCATTTGAATCTCTTTATTGTTTTAATTTTAACTTTACTTGGAATAAGTGTTTTTCAATTTGAAGTCTATATGATCTATTCGCTCATAGGCGTGACGAATCAATCATTAACAGAGTTTTTTAAGTGGCGTCTTCCTGCGACACTTTTGCTGAATGGGGTTTTTATCATTCTCTTTTATTACCCATTTCGGCGACTTTTACTTAAAATTGATAAATCAAGCGACTGAAAAAGAAGGATTTTATATGCGTTTTGTTGAATATATCTTTTTGAGGTGAACGGATCTTATGTCAAAGACACAACCTTTTGTGACGATTAAAGGGAAAAAAGATGGGTTAATACTAGAGTTAGATGAAAATTGCGCTTATGATCGATTAATTCATGAGCTAAAAGATAAACTAGTAAACAACCAAAAACCGTATCAGGACGGTCCGCTTATCTCTGTCAAAGTACAAACAGGCCATCGCTATTTGTCTCAAGAACAAAAAAAAGAATTAACTGAAATTATACGTTCACAAGATAAACTTTTTGTGGCATCTATAGAATCAGACGTCATGACAAAAGCTGAGTGTGAAGATAGACTTGCAAAAAGTAAAATGATGACTATGCATCGTATGGTCCGTTCTGGCCAAATTCTTGAAGTGGAAGGTAACCTTTTGCTTTTTGGAGATGTTAACCCGGGTGGACAGGTTATTGCAACTGGAAATATCTATATAATGGGAGTTTTACGAGGTATTGCACATGCCGGTGTTAATTCCGAAAGATCAGCGATCATTGCTGCATCCGTAATGAAGCCAACTCAATTGCGTATTGATGATGTTATTAGTCGTTCAGATGATAATCAAGAATTTGATAAAAGAGATCATGCCATGGAGTATGCTTTTATTGATTCCTCACTCAATCAAATTGTCATTGACCGTATTCAGTCACTATCAAAGAAAAATTTTGCGTTTATGTGGCAATAATTACGAGAGGGGTGTTTTAATTCATGGGAGAAGCGATTGTTGTAACTTCAGGAAAAGGCGGCGTTGGTAAAACAACAACAACAGCCAACTTGGGGACAGTTCTTGCACTTCAAGGGAAAAAGGTTTGTCTTGTTGATACAGATATCGGACTTCGCAACCTAGATGTTGTGATGGGTCTTGAAAATCGAATTATTTATGACCTTGTTGATGTAGCACAAGGACGTTGTAAATTAAATCAAGCATTGATTAAAGATAAACGATTTGAAGATTTAACTTTACTTCCAGCGGCTCAGACAAGTGATAAAACATCTGTTGATCAAAAACAAATGAAGTGGATAATAGATGAATTAAAGCGGGATTACGATTATGTCGTGATTGATTGCCCAGCTGGGATTGAATCAGGATTTAAAAATGCTATTGCAGGAGCAGATCATGCCATTGTCGTAACCACGCCCGAGATTTCATCCGTTCGTGACGCAGATCGGATTGTTGGTTTACTAGAACAAGAAGAAAACATTTCTTCACCACGATTGATCATTAATCGCATTAGAAGTCACATGATCAAAACAGGTGATATGTTAGAAGTTGATGAGATTATCAATATTCTAGCAATTGATCTCTTAGGTATTGTCATTGATGATGATGCTGTTATCTCAGCAACAAACAAGGGAGAACCAGTTGCCTTACATCCTTCATCAAAATCTTCTTTAGCTTATCGTAACATTGGTCGAAGGATTCTAGGTGAGACGGTTCCATTATTATCAATTGACGACAAACCGGGTTTCTTAAAAAAAGTAAAACAATTATTAGGCATGCGGTAATCATATAATCAAGAATCGTTTAAACCACTAGATTTCTCTAGTGGTTTTTCTATTC
>NZ_WNHB01000009.1 GCF_009718825.1 Terrilactibacillus tamarindi
ATTTACTTTTTGATAGATTCGTTCTTTTTCAGCAATTACTTGATAGTTTTGCATTACATCTGCAAAACGCAGTGTTTCTTTATCGCCTAAACCGAGAAAACCATCTTTACTCAAACTCTCATAGAAGAGATTCTGAACTTTATTTTGTAAAGTTGGTGTAAAATAAATTAGAACGTTACGGCAGATGATCACATGAAATTCATTAAATGACTGATCTGTAACTAAATTGTGCTGAGCAAAAATGATATTTTTCAATAGTGATGAATGAAAATAAGCAAATTGTTGATCCGTCAGATAGTATTCTGAGAATGCCTGCGTTCCTCCAGCCATCATATAATTTTTAGTATAAGCTTGCATTTTATTTATGGGAAATACGCCTTGAGCGGCTTTCTCTAAAACATGCTCATTCATATCCGTAGCATAGATGACGGTTTTCTCCATTAAGCCTTCCTCTTGTAATAAAATAGCCATTGAAAATACCTCTTCACCCGTAGCACAACCCGCATGCCATATCCGAATTTCCGAATGATTTCTCAAACGGGGAATGATTTTTTTCCTAAATGCCTTAAAAAAACTTGGATTTCGAAACATTTCAGTCACGTTAATGGAAAAATCATTTAAGAGCTTTTCTAAAAAGACAGGATCATGGATCACTTTTTCAAGCATACGCGAAATTGTTGGGATTTGATCTATTTTCATTCTATTAGAAATACGGCGAGAAATAGAAGAACGGGTATACTGACGAAAATCAAAACCAGACACCCGATAAATTCCCTCTAGCAACAAGTCAATTTCAACCTTGATTTGCTGGTCGTTCTCTAATCCATGCCCTATATCCGGCTTTTCAATATCCATTCATCTCTCTCCTTACTTTACTAACCAAACACGTAGAACAGAAAATAATTGATCTAGATTTAATGGTTTACTAATATAGTCTGATGCCCCAGCTTGTAAGCATTTTTCTTTATCATGTTTCATGGCTTTCGCTGTTAACGCAATAATTGGTAGGTTAGTTAAGGTCTTCATCGTTCGAATTCTGGACATTGTTTCATACCCATCCATATTCGGCATCATAATATCCATAAGAATTAAATCTATTTCTTGATTGTCTTTGAGGATATCTAAACATTCGACCCCATCATGAGCTACGGTAATATTCATTCCCCTTTTTTCAAGAGTCGTTTTTAAGGCATAGATATTCCGATAATCATCGTCAACTATGAGAATATTTTTCGATTTGAATACTGTATCACCTTTGGATTCATGTAAAGCTTCCGTATCTTGCTCAATAGTCTTATCAGCTCCTACTCTTTCCTTATTCACTGTACTTATAGTAGAGGCCACTTCATTGAAAGCCATATTTGCTTCTCTTTCTTTAGAGAATCCTTCTGACAAGCTCGGTATAATGATGGTAAAAGTACTACCTTCTCCTACCTCGCTTTTAAGGAAGATCTCACCTCCAAGTAATTTAGCGAATTCCTTACAAATGGATAGTCCAAGACCCGTTCCTCCATATTTACGAACCATTGCTCCATCCGCTTGTTGAAATGATTCAAAAATAAGATTTTGTTTATTTTTCGGGATCCCGATTCCTGTATCCGTAACAGATATGGCGAGCCAATTTGAGCTAGTCATTTGCATCTCTTGTGTCAGAACATCATCCTCAATTTTTTTTATATTTAGAGAAACAGAACCTTCTTCCGTAAATTTAAAAGCATTGGATAACAAATTCTTTAATATTTGTTGGAACCGTTTTTCATCTGTATAAAAAACATCTTCCACATTAGCGGATTTATTTATTTTAAAGTCTAAGTTCTTTTTCTTAGCAATCGGAGAGAATGTTCGTTCTAACTGTTCTGGGACTTCACTCATATTAATTTCACCATAATGAACATCTAATTTTCCTGCTTCGATTTTAGACAGATCCAAAATATCATTAATTAATGAGAGGAGATCTTCTCCAGAAGAATGAATGACTCTTGCAAATTCTACTTCCTCTTCAGATAAATCTTGGTTACCATTTTCAGCCAACATCTCAGATAAAATTAAAATACTGTTTAGTGGTGTTCGTAATTCATGAGACATATTAGCCAAAAATTCTGATTTATAGTTTGAATTAAGTAACAGCTGGTCGGCCTTTTCTTCTAATTCTTTCTTCACGCGTTCTAATTCTTTCGATTTAGCCTCTGCTTCTTTCGTTCTTTCTTCCAATTGTTCGTTAATCGTGAGCAATTCCTCAGCCTGCATTTGCGACTCTTCAGTTTGCGTTTGTAACTCTTCAGATTGCGTTTGTAGTTCTTCTGATTGGGCTTGCAATTCTTCTGTCATCGACCTTGACTCGTTCAATAGACGTACAATCTCCATACGCCCCATGATACTATTAACCGTTAACCCAAACGTTTCAACTATTTGTGAGACTAACTCTTGATGTAACATAGAAAACTCAGTTAGCGAAGCTAGCTCTATGACAGCAATAACTTCATTTTCAAACAAGACAGGCGTTATCAAAATGCCTTTTGGTTGTACATCGCCTAATCCTGTACTGATTACATGATAGTCACGAGGAATCTCCTTAAATGTCATAATGCGCTTTTCTTTCGCTATTTGACCAATTAACCCTTGTCCTAAATAAAAACGATCTCTTCCAATATCATCAATTGAATCGGCAAAGGCTGCTTTCTTAACGAATTCATCATTCTCTTCTCGTACATAAAAAGCACCAAATGAAGCCTCTGTCATCTTCGTAATTTCTGAAAGAAATATTTCACCCAATGTGTTAATAGAGGATATACCTTGGTATTTCGTCAAAATAGCCGCAATGTTTGACTGAATCCATTCACGTTTTTCGATGTGAGCCAATAAGGCATTGGTGGCCGAACCGAGTTCTTTCATCTCATCGTTTGTTTTAACATTGATTCTTTCTGTAAGATCACCTTTGGATGAGGCAATTTTACTAATTACACGCGTCACGTCTTTAATTGTTCTAACGATTGATCTTGATATCGTACTTGCCATAACAATAGAAATGAGACAGATAAGTAGAAGAATTCCAAATAAGCCAATCGTTATGATGGTATTTTTATTGTCCAATTGCGTTGCTCGTTTTTGAGTTAACGCCCTCTCAGTTGAACGAAACTGATCAAACTGATCTCTTATGGAGTCCATATCCTTTTGACCAGTACCTGCTATGTAGAATTTTTTGATTTCGGCTGTTCGGTTATCCTTTTTCAATTGATTAATGGGAACACTTATAGTTGTTATCCAGTGTTCAATCGTTGATCTAATGTCTTGTAACTTCTTTTGTTGGTTTGGGTTATTCTTTAGTAACTCATTAAGACGTTCATAATCTTTGCCCCAACTATCTTCGGCTTTGTTATAAGGATCTAAATAGCTCGTATCTCCAGAAATTACGTAACCACGTTGACCAGTTTCCATATCTAATATATCTCTTTCAATCCGGTTTGTTAGGTCATGTACATCAGAATCATGATTAATAATAAAATTTCTTTCCTTTTGTAAGGATTTAATCTGATGATTAAGGAGGACGACCGATGCAAGTAAACAAGCAATGATAATGATGTATCCAAGAACGATCTTGGAACGTATTCCAAATTTCACTTCACTCTCCATTAGTTTTCCTCCTACCCATTTGTCAATATTTATACTCTTAATAGTAAACTAAGTAAATAGAAATCAAAAGGATTCATCAAAAAAATTCAATGAATGATAGTTATCAAAAGAAGACCTATTAACATTGAAATAAAATTACTTATACATCGATCTTTTCCAAATAGAGTCCACATGCATCCGCTAATCGACCCGTTTGGTTCCTTTCTTTTGATTCTATTATGTCTGGTATATGGTCTGGATCAATGTGACCAAGACCCACTTCGATTAACGTACCGACCATTTTTCTAACCATGTTATAAAGAAACCCGTTTCCTTTTACTCTAATTTGAATGAAACCTTCATTTTCTTCTATTTCCATGCTATGGATTGAACGAACTTTTGTTTTTTTCTTTGATTTGGCGTTTGAATAAGCCGTAAAATCATGCTCACCAATAAAATATTGGCCAGCTTTTATCATTTTGTCTACGTCAAGTTTAGTTTCAATATGCATACTGTACTTTCGCATAAATGGATGAGGATAGACCTTATTCCATATTTTATATCGATACGTTTTGTCTTTGGCATGATAACGGGCATGGAAACGATCAGGGACTTCTATAACCTCAATGACACTAATGTCTTGAGGTAAATAACGATTGAGATAGTTTGAGATTTTTGATTCTGTTATATTTTTATTAAGTTTAACATTCGCTATTTGAGCAAGAGCATGGACCCCTGCATCCGTCCGACTACTCCCAATAATCTCAACTTTTTCACCTTCTAATTCAGATAAAACCTGTTCTAATTTTCCTTGAATCGTGTTCTCGCCATTACCTAGGCGCTGCCATCCTTTATAACGTCCGCCGTCGTATTGAATGGTTAGTTTATAATTAGTCATTGTTTTCTCCTTTAAACTGTCTTTAATAAATAAAACACAAATTAATAAGCTATGTAAATTTAAAATGATTCTACCCTATAACTAATTTTGAGTGTTTATGGCACGTTTGTCAAAGTAAGCCTAATTTTATTCCATTCGCCTATCTTAATTCTAGCTCATCATCATGGCCATTTAGTTTGGTAATGGTTCTTTAGAGGTATATGTGTTTGTAAATAATTTGCTATCAAATTTAGTTCTAAACAGCTAATACCAAACTTGAGGTGAAGACTTTGAAACGAACAATCGTTATCTTACTTAGCTCCATTTATGTTATATTTATGGCTTGTTTAACAATCTATTATTTTATAAATAATATCCCGTTTAAATCATTTATTGCTCTTAGCGGCATTCTTTGTGGAGGAATACCTCTATTTATTGCTGTTTTTACAAGGATTCCATTAAACTTATCTATCATCGTTTCCTATTTAATTTTCTTAATAGGTGCCCAATATTTTGGTTCGATTAAAGGATGGTTTGGGCAAGGCTCTTGGGATACTTTTATTCATTTAATCAGTGGACCTGTCCTTGCATTTGTAGGTAGAGCATTAAACAAACGATTACTGCACCAAGAGGAAGACGATATCATTTCACCTTGGTTCGTTTTTCTATCAACTCTCTCTATCGTTGCTTTAGGAGGGGTCATTTGGGAGATTTATGAGTTTTGTATTGATCATTTATTTGGTACCGACATGCAAATAGGGGGAAATTCAGATACACTGACCGATTTAATAGCTGATACAGTTGGAGGATTCATTATTTCCATTTGGGCAGGTGTTAAAACAAAAATAAGAAATAGGACTCTTTTATTAAAGAATCATCACATGGATGCTCGTAAGAATATTAATTATTAGTTTTACTTTAGTCTCTCTCTAAATTAATTACGTTTTTACAGTCATAAGTGAATCATCGTCAATAAGTTAAGTTACTAAGAAAAATGTCTGTTTTTATCAAATTCGGGCTTTTAATAGGACCAGGATACAATCGGGATATAGCATCATTACATATTATTTAATGAACGAATAATAGAAAGGGGGGGACATGATGCCAGGGCATGAAAAAAACAAAAAAAACAAAAACCATCATCAAAAGGATGATCACAAAAAAGACGCTTCTAAACACTGCGAAATGAAATCTCATAAAGATGATGAAAAGAAATCTTATAAAGATCATGATAAGAAATCTTATAAAGATCATAAAGAGAACTCCTGTAAGGATGATAAAAAGAAATCATATAAGCACGACAAAGATTGTGAGAAATATATTACTATCATAAACTATGGTAATATTGCAAAAGATGGTGGGTCTATTAAAGCTGGGACTTGTAAATCAAGTTCTAAAAAAGATCGTAATAAATAGCAGTAATAGTAAACGGACTGACTAGTTAGTGATCCCGTTCATCGTCAGTCCCTTTTTTATGGGCTTAAAAGGATCAATTCATCAAAGACACTCACCTATAAAATGACTGATTTACCTTACATAAAGTGAAACTTCAATCATCCCCCATTTTTAAGTCTGAACCAATCGGGCTCATACGGGCCGTTATCCCCCCTAGGAATGCTCGTTTACACTCATGACCTTGGGTTGGGAGTCTTCTGTTATTCCAAGTACTACCATTTCTAACATAAGCGAAAAAGACAAAAACATAAAACAAGTTCAAGCAAATCTATTGACAGGAGACAATAAATCAAATAACATGTGTAAGTCATCAAATAATTTGTATACGAATTAATTATATATAGATATATACTTATAGATTTCTCCCGCTATGATTAGGCGGGATTTTTATGTGTACATGATACATTTTTGCGGTAATAAAAGGATATACACCCATTTTCTTAAAAAACTTACGATAAGGAGGTTTCCACACTAATGGATAAACAAACTATTAGTTCTCAAACATATAATAGACGCACCATTTTTGGAATTATGATGGCAGGAGCTGTTGTGGCATTTCTTAATCAAACTCTCATTAATGTAGCGTTACCACAAATGATGAACTCTCTTCATATCACGGCAGATGTTGCCAACTGGTTAACCACAATCTTTATGCTCGTTAACGGTATTGTTATTCCTATTACAGCATTCTTAATGTCTCGTTTTACGACAAGACAGCTCTATCTCTCATCCATTGGACTTTTCACTTTAGGGACTTTCATTTGCGGGATTGCACCAAGTTTTTCTATTATTTTGATCGGACGTGTCATTCAAGCGATTGGTGCTGGTATCCTGTTTCCATTGATTACAAATGTTATTTTCACTCTTTTTCCGCTGAACCGAAGAGGTTTTGCCATGGGAATATTTGGAGTGGCAATGAACTTTGCTCCAGCAATCGGTCCTACATTATCAGGTTGGGTCGTTGAACATCATTCATGGAGAGTTCTCTTCTTTATTATTTTCCCATTCGCGCTTCTGAATTTTCTCCTTTCAATTAAGATGGTTAAAAATGTTTCGGAAGTTAAGCGTTCAAAGCTAGACGTATTAGGTGTCATTCTATCAACGTTAGGCTTTGGAGGCATCTTGTATGGATTTGCAGAAGCAGGTACCATGGGTTGGACCAGTCGACTTGTTTTAACTATGTTTGTTATTGGCATACTAAGTTTGGCTTTATTCGTATGGCGTCAATTAACTGTTAAAAATCCTATTTTAGAATTTCGCATTTTCCGCTATAACACTTTTACATTGACAACGGTTATTAACGTTGTCATTACCATGGCCATGTTTTCTGGTATGATTCTAATGCCGATCTACATGCAGAATGCTAGAGGATTTTCTCCATTATATTCTGGATTAATGTTACTTCCTGGCGGTGTTGTTATGGGGATCATGTCTCCTATCACCGGAAAGCTATTCGATCGTTTTGGGGCTAAATGGTTGGCTGTTTCTGGTTTAGCTATAACCATTGTGACGACTTATTTATTAACAAAACTTACATTAGATACCACCTTCACCTATGTCATCTTGGTCTACACAGCTAGGATGCTTGGAATGTCTTTGATCATGATGCCAATCTTTACAGCTGGATTAAATGAGCTATCTTTAAATCTTAACCGATTTGGAACGGCTATGGTTAATGCGCTCAGAATGGTGGCAGGTGCTGTTGGAATGGCCTTCTTTGTTTCTATTATGACGAAGAGTGAAGCCATACATGTCAAACAAATCATTCTAGATCATCATATTAACCCCGCTGATAAAATACAAATGGCCACCGTAATAAGACAAGCAACCGTTATAGGAATTAATGAAGCTTTCTTGATTGCAACAGGATTAACGGTTGTAGCTTTTATACTTGCTTTCTTCATACGTCGAACATCTCAAGATTCAAAAGAAGAGATTGAGAAGGAAGAAGTTAATAAAGTAATACTGTTAGAAAAAAGAGGATAAAGTGAAACAAAGCCAATAATCCTAGTGGATTATTGGCTTTGTTTCACTTTTGCTTTGTAAGATGAATAAATTAATAACTTGATACTGTTAATATACTCCTTTTCTAAGAGTAAGGTTGATCAATCAGAGGAAATGGAAGCTCCCTCTGATTGAAGTTTAGCATGTTCGATTATCTTACTTTGATTCATTAGTTAACATATACTTTAATTCTATTCTCATCTATTAAGATCCCTTACACTCTGCAACTCATTTACAATGTCAGTATATTGTTGATCTAATTTGTAGAACAATAGTATCGCAATTTGAATAACACAAAAGACTACAGGGAGATAAATAAACATGAATTGAATGGAAAAATGAGCTAAAGCGCTTACAGTTGTTTGTCCACCAACGTATCCACCAATGGCTAAGCCCCACCCAACAAGAGCAATTCCTAGACCACTTCCAGCTTTGGTTCCGAAGCTGCCGGCACTGTAAACAAGTCCTTCCGTACGGACACCGCTTCTCCATTCACCATATTCGACCGTATCCGCTAGCATGGCAAAAACAGTTCCCATAATAGCTGCTGTACCGAGCGCCTTAATGATTAGCCCTATCATAACGATCACCAAATTATGTGGCTGAATAGCGATTATCAATGACCCTACAATCATGATCACGCTCCCCACTAAAGCAGAATTACGTTTCCCAATATGTTTTATTACAAAAGCTAAAACACAGAAACCGATCAATTGTGGCAGCAATGTAGCCATACCAAGCATACCAACAAGATTTTTATCGTTCAAAATATATTGCGCATAATAGACATTGATTCCGCTTCCAAGTGCATTATTGGCAAAGAACGCAATAGCAAATACAACCATTAATGCCCAATACTTATTTCGAAATAACGCTTTTAATCCTCGTTTAAGTGGAACATCCTTTTTAACAACAGATGGTTTAACACGTTCTTTAGTTGAAGCAAATGTGACAAAGAATAGAATCATACCAAGAATTCCATAAATCGAGATAGTGATGATCCATCCTTTTTTACCATCACCGAAAGCGCTTACTAAAGGAAGTGTAAAAAATGTTACTAACAGAGCTCCCACATTGGCTAATACCATACGAAAAATATTGAGAACAGACCTTTGATAAGCATCTTGAGTAATCAATGAATTGATGACACCATATGGAACATTGATCGCCGAGTAAATAAAATTCATGAGAAGATATGTCACATACACATAAATTAAGGTGATCACCGCACTTGTTGTTGGAACTGTAAACAAGATAACTCCAGAAATTGAAAATGGAACGGCCATCCAAATGAGCCATGGACGAGCCTTACCATGCCTGCTTTTTGTTTTATCGATAAGAACGCCAACACCGATATCCACAAATGCATCAAGGACACGAGCGACTAACATTAATGTTCCTACTACGCCGGCAGCGATACCAATCGTATCCGTATAGTAGAACGTTAAGAATGTCGTAACCGTACAAAAAAGTAATTGACTGGCAAAGTCTCCAAAACCATACCCTATTTTCTCTTTTAACTTAATTTCATGAACTGTTGAAACATGAGTGTGGCTCGCGACCGTTTGCTTATTCGTATTTGTAATCATGAATCATTCTCCTCGTTCTTAAAATTCAGATGATTATTGATAAGATTTGAGACTGTTACCTCATTTGATACGTTGGCACTTCTCGCTAAGTAAATTTCAATTTGTTAATTTGTATACACGAGCTTCGTAAGGATGCAAGGTAAACATGTTTAATTTTCCATTTGAACTTACTTTTTTATTAGCAATAAGCAGGCTTTGGCTTGTGTAACCCAAATCCTCTGGTAAAACAAAATTAGCTGGTTTCTCTGAAAAATTTAGAATAACTAATATTGCTTCATCCTCCAAAGATCTAATGTAAGCATAGATTTGATCGTCATCCTCAAGAATTAGATGGTAATCACCATAAATAAGAACTTCATGTTCCTTTCTTAGTTGAATTAATTCTTTGTAATAATGAAAAATAGAATCTTTTTCATTTAACGATTTCTCTACATTAATCTCTTTATAATTTGGATTGACCGAAATCCATGGGGTTCCTTCAGTAAATCCAGCATTAATTTGATCATTCCACTGCATTGGTGTGCGAGCGTTATCTCGACCTTTAGCGTAGATACACTCTAAAGCCTTTTGGATGGATTCATTTCCTTTATCTTCGTTCTCACGATAGAGGTTTAGACTTTCTACATCTCTATAATCGTCAATAGATTCAAATCTGACGTTCGTCATTCCAATTTCTTGGCCTTGATAAATATAAGGAGTTCCCTGTAGTGTCATAAGGAATGTAGCCAGCATTTTAGCCGATTCCTTATAGTATTTCTTGTCATCTCCAAATCTAGAAACCGAACGTGGCTGATCATGATTTTCTAAATAGTTCGCATTCCAACCTTTTTCATGTAAACCTACTTGCCATCTTGTCATGACCTTTTTGAGATCTTTAAGCTGCCATGGCACAACATCCCATTTGCCGTTAGGTCCACTATCCAGCCCCATATGTTCGAAATGAAAGATCATATTAAACTTTCCCTGTGTCTCATCTACATACAATAATGATCCCTCTGGATCGACTCCATCCGCTTCCCCTACTGTCATTATGTCGTATTTATCAAACACCTTCTCTTTCAACTCTGAAAGGAAGTTCTGAATCCCCGGTTGGTTTCTGTGACAATCCCATGCTGGGACATAACGAGTTCCATACAAATTAGGTGCATCTGGAAGTCCTTCTTTCTTTTTAATAAACGTGATAGCATCAATACGAAATCCGTCAATTCCCTTGTTTAACCACCAAGTGATCATATTATATAGTGCCTCACGAACTTCTGGATTTTCCCAATTTAAATCGGGTTGTTTCTTTGAGAATAAGTGCAAGTAATATTCATCAGTAAGATCATCATATTGCCAAGCGGATCCTAGAAAAATAGACTCCCAGTTATTAGGCTCCTTTCCGTCTTTTCCTGGACGCCAATAATACCAATCCCTTTTCGGGTTATTCTTAGAAGAACGTGACTCAATAAACCAAGGATGCTCATCTGAAGTATGATTTGGCACAAGATCCATAATGAGTTTCATATCTCTTTGGTGAATTTCTTCCAAAAGTTGCTCCCAATCTTCCATTGTTCCGTAAACATCCATGATTCCTTTATAATCACTAATATCATAGCCATTATCATCGTTTGGAGATGAATAGACCGGGCAAATCCAAATCACATTTGCACCAAGAAATTTAATGTAATCCAGCTTGGAGATGATACCTTGTAAATCTCCAATGCCATCATTGTTACTATCGTTGAAACTTCTAGGATAGATCTGGTAAACGACACTCTCTTTCCACCACTGCTTTTGCATTTTAATACCCCTTTTCCCTAGTTACATGGCATTTTTTAAATTTCCCTAGGTAAGCGCTTTCCAAAAAATATATTGTAAAAAGAATAACCATCGTTTTACTTATTAGATCATTTATAAAGTGAAACTTCCATCAGTGGAGGTTTTCTTCATCCTCCACTGATGGTTGGACCTTTACGGGCAGTTGATCCCCCACCTATCTTCTTTGAATACTCAGAACCTTGAGGTCGGGGTCTTTACTTGCCGTTAAGGCGGGATAAATGTTGCTTTTAAAAAGTGTTTTAATTCAAAGCCAGGAAAACGCTTTCCTTGATTTAAATTATAAGATTTTTTTGTCTATTGTCAAGTGAAATGTACACCACAATTATGATAAAATAAAGTTAATGATAACGCTTTCCTAAACTAGCTATTGCTTTAATCGAATGAAAGATGGGTGAACCGATGTGAAAATAACTATCAAAGATATTGCTCGGATGGCTGGCGTTTCCATCGCTACGGTTTCTAGAGTTATTAACAACAGTAAACCAGTCAATGAGGATGTCCGCATGCGGGTTCTAAAGGCCATGGAACAAACAAATTTTCTTCCAAATGCAATGGCAAGAAACCTTGCCAAAAATAAATCTTACTTACTAGGTGTCATGATTCCAGATGTGAAAAATACCGTTCTTGATGACTTGATTCACGGCATCAATCATGTGTCTGAATTATATGGTTATAATACGATGTTAAGTTTAACTTCCGGAATGCTTGAAAATGAACTCCATTATTTCAATAAGTTCCGTGAAATACAAGCAGACGGTATTATTTTAGCTAGTGATTACTTAAAAGAAAATCTTATTACGAATATCAAACAAACCAATATTCCATGCATTTTGGTTGGTAGAGACCGTTCAGATGCCATCCCTTCCGTCCATATAGATAATATAACCGCTGCCTATGAAGCGGTGACCTATCTTATTCAACAAGGGCATCGGAAAATTGGCATGCTACGTTTACGAAATGAAGATATCGCTTCAGGATATCATCGTTATCAAGGCTATGCGCAAGCATTAACCGAAGCGGGTATAACCATTAATGGTGATTGGGTCATAGAATGCGGAGTCTCCGTGGAAGATGGAATGATGGCAATGCGTAAAATATGTGAAACAACCGATATACCAACAGCTATATTTTGTGCCACGGACCGTATAGCTATCGGTGCTATTAATTATTTGTATGAAAGAGGTTTAAGTGTACCCGACGATATATCCATTTACGGCTTTGATGGCATTGACATGGCATCCATTATTCGTCCTAAATTATCAACGGTGAAATACTCCGCTACAGAAATTGGAATGACGGCAGCTCGTAATCTTATTAAATTAATTAAAGGTGAAACCATTACTCCACGTCATTGGGTTATACCGCATTATTTAAAAAATAGAGAGAGTGTCCGTTTGTTGAAATAGACTTCTATATCTCATTTTCAAAATAGGTTCAATTTATATTAAGCAGTATTAATATTTAAATCTATGTTGACTAACTATGTTCGAACAAAATAAAAAGGATACCATTATCCCTTCATTGGTATCCTTCTTGATTTTAATCATTATTTCTATTTGAGAAAGTAATCTCGTGGTAATCGATACATTATAAAAGCTCTTTAGCACGTTTATGCTTTTGATGGAATATCATGAAAATCAAGACCTGACTTAACTTCTTTTACGTATCCTGCCCGGATCACATAATCACCAAAATGCTCATTTTCTTTTCTTTCTTTCGCATAGTTAAAAAGAATAGGTTTGAGTGTCGCGATGATTTCTTCTTCTCCAATATTTTCACGGTATAACTTATTTAAACGATCCCCAGTAAAACTTGCACCTAAGTACATGTTATATTTTCCTGGTCCTTTACCGATAAAACCAATTTCGGCAAGAGCTGGTCTTGCACAGCCATTCGGACAACCTGTCATACGGATCGTGATTTCTTCTTCTCTTAATCCTGCTTCATCTAGGATAAGCTCCAATTTATCGATAAGAGATGGCAAATAACGTTCAGATTCCGCCATTGCAAGTCCACAAGTTGGGAGGGCTACGCACGCCATCGAATTACGACGTAAAGCAGAATTTTGTTTTCCATCAGTGAGACCGTATTCTTTAACTAGTTTTTCAATAATAGGTTTCATTTCCTGAGTGACGTTGCCAATAATTAAATTTTGGTTTGGTGTCATCCGGAAATCACCCGTGTGAACTTTTGCAATCTCTCTTAATGCTGTTTTAAGCTTATAATCTTGAGTATCGACCACTCGGCCATTCTGGATAAATAAGGTCAAATGCCATTTGCCATTCCCTTTGACCCAACCATAGTGGTCACCGTTACGATCAAAATGGAAAGGACGTGCCTCTTCTAGATTCCACCCTAATCGTTGATTAAGCTCATTCAAGACCCATTCTTTTCCTAATCGATCAACGGTATACTTGAAACGAGCATTCTTTCTATTGGAACGATTGCCATAATCACGTTGGATCGTCAGTACTTTTTCTGCAACGTCCACCAACCTCTCCTTCGGAATGAAGCCGATAAGCTTACCAACTTGTGGATAGGTACTCGTATTACCATGGGTACTTCCCATACCACCCCCGATGGTGACGTTAAAGCCAACGAGTTTTTCATCTTCTAATATTGCAATAAAACCAAGGTCTTGAGAAAAGACATCAATATCATTTGATGGTGGAACAGCAATACCAATTTTAAACTTCCTTGGTAAATAGAAATCGCTGTAAAGTGGTTCTACTTCCTCACGGCTATCAACCACTTTTTCTTCATCTAACCAGATTTCGTGGTAGGCTCTCGTTTGAGGAAGGAGATGGTCACTGACCTTATGCGCCAATTCATGGATTTCAGCATGAACCTTAGACTGATCAGGGTTAACGTTACACATCACATTCCTGTTGACATCGCCGCAAGCGGCAATCGTGTCCATAAGCGAATGGTTGATGTCTTGCATTGTTTTCTTCAAATTCCATTTTAGTATCCCGTGCATTTGGAATGTTTGTCTAGTCGTCAACTTGAGCGTTCCATTTCCATAAGTTTCGCTTAATTTATCCATGGTCAAATACTGCTCTGGCGTAGCTACTCCACCAGGCAAACGAACGCGAATCATAAATTGATAGGCCGGCTCTAGCTTTTGTTTTTTTCGTTCATTTCGAATATCTCTGTCATCCTGCATATAGCTTCCATGGAATTTCAAAATCTTTGTCTCTTCAACGGGAATAGAAGCTGTAATTGGATCGGCAAAACTCTCAACCAATTTACCACGAAGGTGGTGACTTTCTTCTTTAATTCGTTCCATATCATCGGGTGGTCCTGCTTCATAAGGGAATCTTTGTGTCATTCTATGAAACTCCTTTCGTTATGAGCCAATAAGTCTCTTAATAAACGTCACGTTGGTATCGTTTCTCTTTACGCATCGATGCTACGTAGTTTTCTGCTTCCTCGGGACTTTTGTTGCCTTCTTTTTCAATAATGGTTAATAGCGTTTGATGAACGTCTTTTGCCATATGTTTCTCATCACCACACACATATACATGGGCTCCTTTTTCGAGCCATTCGTATAAGTCCTTACTCTTTTCTAACATGCGGTGCTGAACATAGACTTTCTTATCAGTGTCACGAGAAAAAGCGACATCTAACCTAGACAGAACGCCATCCTTAAGCCATTTTTGCCATTCAATTTGATAAAGGAAGT
The DNA here is from genome assembly GCF_009718825.1 of Terrilactibacillus tamarindi. GTDB lineage: Bacteria > Bacillota > Bacilli > Bacillales > Sporolactobacillaceae > Terrilactibacillus > Terrilactibacillus tamarindi. Next base: position 15,041 of record NZ_WNHB01000009.1, read on the forward strand.
CCGTAACAAAATGTTGATCGCCGAAGAATAACCATGAATCACCTTTTGCTTCTATCTCCTCGCGCTCTTGTAAGAATGACCGATATGGCGCGACGCCTGTTCCAGCACCAATCATAATAACAGGGGTATCTGGGTTTTCCGGTAATCTAAAGTTGTCATTTTTCTGAACAAATACAGATAATCGATCACCTACTTGAACGTGTTCGGATATTTGTCCGGAACAAACACCTTTCCGATCACGCCCATGTGCATGATAGCTCACTTTTCCGATCGTAAGATGCACTTCATCTGGATTAGCCTTTAAACTACTAGCGATTGAGTATAATCGTGCCGGAAGTTTTCGTAGAATTTTTATAAAATCAGCTGCTGATGCCTTCCATGGACCAAAATCTTGAATTAAATCAAGAAGATCACGACCATCGATATAAGCATTGATATCATCTCTATTATTCGACTCCACCAATTTCTTAAGTTCTTCATTTTCAGATAACCGGGCAGCTTTTTCTAACAACGGCTTCGTTAAGGATGTGATATCAAAATAGGTAGAGAGTGCCTCACGAATTGATAGCAAATCGCCTTGTTTATTTATAGTTAGTGATTCATCCGGATTCCATCCTAAGTTCTTTATGATCGCATCGACAATCGCTGGATCATTTTCTGGAAGGATTCCGAGACTATCTCCTGGTTCATACGTTAAATTTGAGCCTTCCAAGTCTAACTCCAAATGATGTGTCTCCTTATTCGAACCACGTCCATTTAAATTGATATTCTCTAAGACTTCAGCTTTAAATGGGTTCGTTTTCGAATAATTCGTATGGTAAGTTATCGATTGTTCTTGATCTTGGATACCCTTAATTTCGGCAGATTTTGCTTGATCTTCTTTTAACTTTTCTAAAACGCCTTCAAACCATTCTGCAGCTGGTTCTTCATAGTCTAGATCACAATCAACTCGAGGATACAGTCTTTCTCCTCCCAATTCTTCTAAACGTTTATCAAAGTCTTTACCTGCTTGGCAGAAGAATTCATAGGATGTATCTCCTAGTGCAAGGACGGAAAAACGCACTCCTTCAAGTTTTGGAGCCTTCTTACCATGGAGAAATTCATGGAAAGATAATGCATTATCTGGTGGATCACCATCCCCATGCGTACTTGTCACGATGAGTAAATCTTGGACATTTTTGATAGATTTAGGTTTAAAATCTTCCATTGAGGAGAAACTGACGTTAAAGTTTTGATTTTCTAACTTTTGTGAAAATGTTTCAGCAAGTCTTTTGGAATTCCCTGTATCCGTCCCAAATAGAATGGTAATGTCACGAGTTTTCACCTGACTGGTTGTTTGAACAGATACCTCACCCTCTAAACCATTTTGCTCTAGGGTTGCGGTCGCTGCCACTTCATCAAACTCATGCTGAACGGCGGACAAATATCCACTTAACCAAATTTTCTGATGACTTGACAAAGACGGTAACAATTGATTCAAGAGCTCTACCTGTTCTTTACTAAAAGGACTGCTTGTTACTTGTAATTGCATTCATTCCACCTCACTAAGAACTATTTTTTGATGGCTAATACATCTAGGGTGTTATGCTACGTTTCTAATATAATTCACAGAATGTATATTTTTGGTCTCCGTAGTATGTATACACACACTGTTTTATTGAATATAATAGTCTTGAAAGCCCTTCCCCTTTTTATGCAAATTTATATGGGATATATCCTATTTTGATCCTAAAACATCCATGTCTCGGTAATCAAATTAGTTTAGTCGGAATTATCATTAAAAAATTATCCCACTTTTTTAATGAATGGACATCTGAAAAATAAGAGCATTAATTCTATTTGTTAACTTTGATTTATTGTAAATTATATTCATAAAAATATCAAGGTATTTTTAAAATTTCTAAAAATATTTCTCATTGTTGAAAATATAAGACTATGGAACGTTATATTAGGATAAATTCCACGCAAGGATCATCTTACATTCGGATTTTATTTCTAGCTTATCATTAGTAAGTGGTTTGCATACAAAAATGTTTTTATTAAACATAAGACCTCTGCTTATTTAAAGCAAAGGACCTTATGTTTAAGTAGTAAAAATCAGTAGCCTTTTTGCATCTAACAAAAGATTAAAAGGATTTGAGCGCTTCAGTTATGGACGTTTCTCCCGATGTTAAATCAAACGAACGCCTATAGGTATGTTCTTCACCAAGAGCTGCCACTATAACATTGGCAACATCTTCACGAGGGATATAACCACGTTCTAAATTCTCAGATATGGTGACCTTACCTCGACCAGGTTCATTCACCAATCCACCCGGCCTAACAATCGTGTAATTTAAAGAACTTCCTACTAAAATTTTATCTGCATAGTGCTTGGCTACATAATAAGGTTTAATTGACTCATTCCAATTCTCTCGGTTATGGGCTTGAATCGCACTAACCATGATGAAACGGTTCACTCCCGCCTGTTCAGCCGCTTCAATCGTTTTTGCTGCACCATCTAAATCGACTAATAATGTTTTATCTGAACCGGTTGCACCGCCTGAACCTGCCGAGAAAACAACGGCATCACTGCCTATCATAGCCTCAGAAATACGATCAACCGTTCCTTCAAGATTTGCTACTCTGGCTTCTACACCTAAGTCTTTATATTTCGATGCCTGCTCTTCTGATCTAACCATGGCACACACCTCATGTTGATCACTTTTACTTAATAAAGAGACAATCTGTTTACCTATTTGCCCGTTGGCACCAACGACAAAAACTTTCATAAATATAACCCCCTTCTCACTTCACATTATTATTTCAAGGTCTATGACTTAAATCAAATCATTTGCTAAAACCTTCTTGGTCAAGCTCAATCACCTATAAAAAAAGAAGTTAAGCTATGCTAGAATGAACGTATGTACCTTTTCCTAATTATAGAAGGATGTGATGACTTGCAACAACTATTCTTTGAATCTTCCTGGGATAAAACCATTTGTGTAAAAGACCGTCAAATGATCCATGACACGTACATGAAAACAAAAAATGACGACAATACCATTCATTTTGTCCCTTTATGGCAAGCACTAAACCATAATGAAAGCCTATTAGTAACCGTACTTGTACATAATTTCAGTGAGAAACGTCTAACTTTCGATCATAAAGTCATAAAATATTTTGAAGACAGAAAGCAAATGGCTGAGTATGTATTTCATTTGCCAACACTTGTTGTTGAAGCGAAAACGAGTATGCCATGGACGTTTATTTTTCCCAAAGAAAGTGTTGATGAGAATGCGAAGTTGGAGAATGGGTATTTGGGGTTTTAAAATGATTGCTTCTATGGTAAATCACACCATTAACGCAGTATAAACCCGTACCATGCCTAAACTCACATATCCATAACAAAATAAAACTTTCTGCATAATCTATAAAGATAGTAGCCAATTTCACGACGGAGGAAATGCATGATGAGGTTCATGTCTTTTAGCGGTTATGTAACCATGATACGTGATTTTCCAATAACAACAAATGATGAAGGTTCTGATTGTTATAAAATGATATCCGTCGATAACGGATATGGAAAAGTTGTGAATTTTATAGCTGGTCCAACAACTTACTTTGTAGATCATGCAATGATCACAGTTGGAGATGCAATCACTGGGTTCTATGATGGTGACGCGATTGTTCCACTTATCTACCCTCCCCAATATCAAGCCATTGTGATCACTAAGAATCGCCCATATCAAAATGTCAAGGTAGACTTTTTCGACTCTCAATTAGTGAGTCGTGATGGTCATCTAAAATTAAATCTTTCTCCTTTTACTCAGGTTTTATTAGTCAATGGGCAAGCCTTTACAAAAAACCCCGCCAACCGAAATCTTATCGTTACTTATGGCCCTACTAGCAGAAGTATCCCACCGCAAACGACACCATATAAAATTATCGTGATCTGTTAGAACTATTTACCTAAAAAGAGAACACTCAATCAGGAAACGTACCGATTGAGTGTTTTTCTTTGTCTTATCAAGTGCCCTATACTTGAACTAGTCTTGTGTTGATTTAGCTGATACATCCCATATTTCCTTTGCATATTGCAAGACGGTATAGTCAGATGAAAAAATCCCTGCCCCGGCTATATTTAACAAAGCCATTTTCTGCCACCTTAGGGTATCTCGGTAGATCTGATCAACTTTTTCTTGAGCAAGTCGATAATCTTCAAAGTCTCTCAGAACAAAATATTCATCACCATATTTAACAAGTGAATCAAAGATATCCTGACCCTCTATTTCAATGCCTGGGATCGTCCCATCAATGAGGGCATTCAAAACACGATGAAGAATCGGATTATGAATATAATAGTCATAAGCATGATAGGATCCATCATGATAATATTGATAAACTTCTTTATCTGTTAAACCAAAAATGATGATATTGTCTGGTCCTACTTGATCTCGAATCTCGACATTTGCGCCATCAAGTGTTGCGACTGTCACGGCTCCATTCAGCATCAATTTCATGTTGCCTGTTCCAGAAGCTTCTTTCGATGCTAATGATATTTGTTCGCTAACATCGGCCGCCGGAATGATACGCTCTGCTAATGACACACTATAGTTTTCAACAAAGACAATTTTTAATTTATCCCCGATATGATGATCATGATTGATCATGTGAGCGACTGAATTAATCAATTTGATAATTTGTTTGGCGTACATATAGCTTGGTGCCGCCTTTGCACCAAAGATAAAAACCCTTGGATATATATAGGCATTCGGATTTTCCTTTAATTTAAAATATAAACTGAGAATATGCAGAAGATTAAGTAGTTGTCTTTTATAGGCATGCAGTCTTTTTACTTGAACATCAAAGATTGCATCAGGATTGAGTGTTAGATTCATCGTCCTCTTTACATAATCTGCAAAACGTTGTTTGTTTAATTTCTTGATTTGTGCCAATTTAAATAATGTATCCTCATCATTCTGAAACGCTTTCAAATTAGTTAAATCGGTTGGATTCACCTCCCAATTAGATCCAATTTTGCTATCAATAAATTGACGTAATGGTTCATTCGAGAGTAATAACCACCGTCTTTGTGTAATGCCATTTGTTTTATTGTTAAATTTGGAAGGAAAAATGAGATAAAAATCATGTAATACTTTTTCTTTAAGTATATCGGTATGCAGTTTTGCGACGCCATTAATGCTATGGCTCCCTATAATGGCTAAATGGGCCATTTTGATATGTCCACCCTCGATAATCCGTGTCCGTTCAATCATATGATCATCGTATCGATACCTCATATCTGCAGCATATCTCTGATCGATCTCACAAATAATCTGATGAATTCGGGGCAATAATGTACTCATCATGTCAATTGGCCATTTTTCAAGTGCTTCAGACATAATGGTGTGGTTAGTGTAACTCAATACTTTTTTGGTAAGGTCCCACGCACTCTCCCAATCCATTCCTTCATCATCAAGCAAAATTCGCATAAGTTCAGGCACACACAATGCCGGATGGGTATCATTAATATGAATAGCGACTTCCTCTGAAAGATGACTGATCGGTAAATCTTTTTTCTTAAATCGACGAATGATACTTTGAATCCCCGCTGAAACAAAAAAGTATTCTTGTTTCAGACGTAACAATCGACCATCATAATACGAATCATCCGGATATAGAACTTCCGAAATATTTTCAATTTGGCTTTGTTGCTTTAGAAAAGCGCCATATTCATGACTCTCATCTTGTGGATGCATCTCAGCCGACCATAGTCTTAGTGTATTCACCGTCTGTTCATTATAACCAATAATTGGCGTATCATATGGAACAGCTAAAACGGCTTCTTCATTTTCATAACGCGGGACAAGCCTTCCAGATGAGTTCTCCAACCACACGTTGCCATAAAATCGAACGGTTACGGCCTTATTAAGCCGTCTAACTTCCCATATATTCCCGTTTCTCAACCAATGTTCAGGTATTTCCATTTGGTAACCGTTCACAAATTTTTGTTTAAATAAGCCATATTTATAGCGTATACCATTCCCATGACCAGGAATCGCACATGTCGCCATGGAATCCATAAAGCAGGCGGCTAGACGGCCAAGTCCCCCATTTCCAAGTCCAGGATCTACTTCAAATTCAATTAAATTTTCAAGATGGATACCAAATTCTTGTAAGCCTTTTTGTACCACTTCAAGGATATCCAAATTTAACAAATTACTTTTTAGCATACGGCCAAGTAAAAACTCCATAGAGAAGTAATAAATCTGCTTTTCACCTTTTTTTAGATAAGATTCATTTGTATTCTTCCAGTCATTTGAAGCATACGTACGAATCAAATTGCCTAATGTAAAATATTGTTCAGAGACCTCAGAATCTTTTATATCTAATGAATAAAGCTCCGTTAATAAACGCTGATAGTCTTCTTTAAATTTATCTTTTGTCAGTTTCATCGATGTACCCTCCATAAGTGGTCAGTCATACTTCATATGCTTCTATCCACTTTCATAGAACTTTATTAAGAGGTCTGACTTTAGATATTTTTAATAACAAGCTAAATTCATTGGTGATCAGTGACTGCAACCATTATATTTAATAAGCAAGGATGTTATACAATAATAGTGTATTAACCGTGATGTATTACAATACATTGTACCTAAAAATTTAAAGAAAAGTCATTTATTACTGTCGTTTCCACAAGAACAAATAGGCGAATTTTGTCTTTTTTCGATACCTGTCACCATTGATTTATTTGCTTCTTTATTTGCCTCTTGTTAGACTTATTAATAGGAGTTGATAAATTATCACAAAAATCTCACAAACGAATACAAGGTTTTTCTAAGAATGGCAACGGAATATTGAAGGTAAAATATCCATAGAGAATATGGTTCACACTTGAGATAATACTGCAGTAATACAGATAATATTTACACGGAGGGGAATCATTTGTCGGAAAATGTAGACAAACCGCATAATAAATTAGAAATTTTTTTTAGATCTCTATTGGCGCTGGTTGGTGTTGCAATACTTGCCATGGGCGCTATGTTATGTAAACAAGGAAGCGTCGGACTAGATCCTTTTACAGCTCTTAACCTAGGCATATCAGAAAAAATCGGCTTGAGTTTAGGTGTTTTCCAACTTATCATGAACGTTGTTATTATTGTCATTGTATTATTATTAGACCGAAAAAAGATTGGTATTGGTACGATTATTAATATGGTTTGTGCTGGATTTATGATTGATTGGTTTTCAGATATTTATTCCCTTTTATTTAATTATCAGCCAACCATACTCACTAAAATGGCTAATGGGATCCTCGGTTTACTTTTCTTTACGCTCGGTACTTCGATCTATATGACAGCGAAAGTTGGCGTAGCCCCTTATGATGCACTTGCTCCCATTGCATCAAAAAGATTGCATATCAAATATAAATTTTGCCGTATGATACAGGATATTGGATTTATGGCTGCGGCCTTGATTGCTGGGGGACCTATTGGCCCTGCTACAATTATCATCTCATTCTTTGCCGGTCCATTAATTACCTTCTGGGATAATCATTTTAGCAAAAAACTTGTAGAGAGTGTGGCCGACTTCGGCAAATATCCTTCTGGGAAAAAAATCGGACTTGGTCTAGATACTGCCGGTAAATATACGGTTAACCTCGTCAAGTACAGTTACAATCAAACGGTTATTACACAAGAAAAGCTGTCCGGTTATTCCGATGAACAATTAGAAGAACGAGTCCAACAAACACGTCGAACCATGAAAAACATGAAAACTGTTTTTAGTAACACTGTTAAACTATACGGGATATTAAAAAAAGAGGAATACATGAGAAAACGAGCATTGAAACACCAGAAGAAAATTGAAGAAAAAAAAGACATGCCTAATCGTAAAGTTTCAAAAAAATGAATTTAAATGTCCCCTTTTATTAACCAGATAGTAGGTCCATTTTCTATCTGGTTTTTTTAGTGCCTCATTTATGTTGGGAGCGGCTCCATTATGTTGTGAAGTGGATCAATATTTTGTGAAGTCCTCAATTATGTTGCGAAGTGCCTCAATTACGTTATCGAGTGCTCAATTCCTCCTTGAAGTGCCTCAATTACTTTATCAAGCAGCTCAATCTGTCACTGAACTGGCTCAATTGCATTATCAAGTTCCTCAATCTCTCTATGAACCGCCTCAATTACCTTGTCAAACGGCTCAATTCCTTTATGAGGTGCCTCAATTACGTTATTAAGTGGCTCTATCACTTACTGAAGTGGCTCAATTGCGCTTTCAAGCAGCTCAATCCCTCCTTGTAGCAGCACAATTCCCTAACGAAGGACCTCAATTCCTAAGATGCAATTATACAAAAGTTTTCTAAATGTGTAAAATGAGGAAATCCTTTTCCTATTTAACGAAAGTGACATGTTTCACTCATCTTGATTTTGGGTAAATTAAATACAATGTGATGTGGATAAAGTCAATATAAGGAGTTTTGAAGTCATGAAAGCGTTAGTTTTAACTGGAATAGAACAAATGGAAATCCAAGATATCCCTGACGAACCTTTAAAGGACAATGAAGTTAAAATAGAGATGAAATATGCTGGCATTTGCGGCACAGATAAGCATCTATTTAATGGTTTACCTGGATCTGCTAAGGCTGAACCCCCAATCATTCTAGGACATGAAAATTCTGGAGTGATTACTGAATTAGGACCTAAAGTTAAAAGTAATCTCAAAGTTGGTGACCGCGTCTCAATTGATCCAAACATTTCATGCGGTTTTTGCTCTTTTTGTCATGATAATAAGCCTCATCTTTGTGAAAATATGGAGGCTATCGGCGTCACTCGAAATGGTGGCATGGCTGAATATGTTAATGTCCCTGAAACAAATGTCTATAAGATTCCAGATCACTTAAGTTTTAAAGAAGCGGCTATGGCTGAACCGGTTAGTTGTATGCTACATGCAATTAATCAAATAGATATTAAATCTCATTATACGGCTCTCGTTGTCGGGGATGGATTATTAGGACAGTTGTTTGTTAAATATTTAACAAATCACGGTATAAAAAAAGTCGATGTAAGCAACCGTAATCCTAAAAAAGTTAACTTACTCAAAAAAATTGGGGCAACAACCGTTTTTAATCCCGAGGAAACTGAACATCATGAAAAATATGACATCGTCATTGAATGTGTCGGTGTAACAAAAACACAAGAACGGGCTATCGCTTCTGCGAGACGTGGGGGGCAAGTTCTCATGTTTGGTGTCGGAGCTCCAGAGAATGTTATACAAATTAACCCATATGATATCTTCTTTAACGAGCTAACCATCAAAGGAGCATTCATAAATCCTCATTCAATGAATGAAGCCATCCATGTCCTCTCTAATAAATCACTCGCTGTTGATGAGCTCATTACTCACGAATTTTCACTGGAACAAGTTCCTGATTTTCTATCTGGAAAGATAAAAGAAAAAATCACAAAAGCTGTGATTAATTTAGAAGCATAGAAACATTAAAAGACATCATTGTTTTAAAATGCTAATAATATGAATTTTAAACATTGAGTATAAAACCGATAAAAAAGCATAACCACAAGCTAGGTAAAATAACTTTGGTTATGCTTTGTTGATATTATTTTTGGTTTTCCGGTGTCTGACTCCATTATCCTCACATGATTTGTATGATCTCTTTTAGGTCAACCTCTTCTGTTTGTTCTAAAGTAATATGTTTATTCTCCGGAAGATTTGTAAAAATAATCGGTGTAATGACAGACGGTACCTTGTCTTTAATTTCATCTAAATTAAAGGTTATTAGAATATCACCTTTAGTAATGTATTCACCCTCTTTTACATATACTGTAAACCCTTCACCCTTCAGATTAACCGTGTCTATTCCTATGTGAATGAGAATTTCAAGTCCGTCATCACTTAGTAAACCAATCGCATGTTTCGTTGGAAAAACACTTGTCACTTTACCATTAATAGGTGAAATGACAATACCATCCTTAGGATCTATCGCAAATCCTTCTCCCATCATCTTTTGTGAAAACACTTGGTCGGGTACCTCTTCTAAGTTCAATAAGTTTCCTTTTAGAGGAGAAGAAAAGGCTAAATGACCCAAATTAGTTGTCAGGGTCACGTTAGAAGGTTTATTCTCAATGTCTAGATTGGCCGATACTTGTGATAGATCAAAAGGTGATTTTAATTGGTTTTTCATAGAATCCGCGACAAATTCAACATTGGTTCCTACAATAACCTGGATATTTTTCTTATTTAGTTTAACAACACCATGTGCACCATGTTTTTTTAATGCATGTTCATCAGCAAGTTGAGAATCTTGGACAGTCAATCTTAATCGTGTTGTACAATTATCGACACTGGTAATATTACTTACTCCACCTAAATCCTGTATAAATTGTGCTGCAATAACTGCATATTTATCATCCGAAGTAATTTTTTTGAATCCATTTTGATTGTTCTCAATAGTATCATCATCGTCTTCCCGTCCCGGTGTTTTTAAATGCAAACGTTTAATTAAAGAGTAGAATACGATAAAATAGATTCCACCATAAATTAATCCTTGAACAATTAATAAAATTGGTTTTTGAGCGATTCTGAAGTTTAGAAAAAAATCTATAGCTCCAGCAGAAAAACCAAATCCAGCATGTATTCCTAATAGATAAGATACAGCCATTGAGCTTGCCGTAAGTAATGCATGTATGCCGTATAATAGTGGTGACAAAAACATAAATGAATATTCAATAGGTTCAGTTACACCCGTAAGGAAGGAGGTAAATGCAATACCTATGAGCATCCCCGAGACCGCTTTTCTTTTATGTGGTTTAGCCGCAGCAATCATAGCTAAGCATGCCGCTGGTAAACCGAACATCATGATTGGAAAATAACCTGATAAGAACAGTCCTGCTGATGGATCATGTTTAAAGAACCGTGTAATTTCACCATGTGCACCATGGTAGTCTCCAAATTGAAACCAAATAAGTGTGTTAATAACGTGATGCAAACCTAGAGGAAGTAATAATCGGTTAAGCATACCATACAACGCAGCACCAAATGCACCTAAATCATACATCCATGTACCGAGTAAAGCAAAAGCATGTTGCACACCTGGCCAAACAAAACCAAAAATAAAAGCAAGTACAATCATCGCTGCTGAAGTAATAATGGGAACAAAACGTCTGCCTCCAAAGAAGGCTAACCAATCAGGTAATTTAATTGTATGAAATCGATTATATAATAAACCAGCAATAACCCCTGTGACAATACCACCTAATGCATCTAAATTTACTTCTTTATTTAAAGCTTGTACACCTGCACTTAACACAAAATAACCAATTGCTCCTGCTAATCCCGCAGCCCCATTGTTATCCTTTGCGAAGCCAATAGCAATACCGATGGCAAAAATAATAGGCAAGTTGGCGAAAATAGCATTCCCTGCACTCGCAATAAATGGAATATTTAACAAGTCTGGTTGACCCAACCGCAGCAATAAAGCTGCTGCAGGTAATGTTGCAATTGGAAGCATAAGTGCTTTACCAATCCTCTGAAGAAATCCTAGCACAATTAACCCCTCCCTAAAAACACAATAATTTCATTACTGTTACAATTTTCTTTTTATTAAGAAATATTAATGTATTAACTATTACATAATTTTATATAGTTGTCTATACATTTAATATGATTTTTTTTTGGAGTGAGTTGGAGAAATCCATAACAAGGTTTTTTGTGAGGAATAAATTTTTAATTTTATTTTTAAGGATAGATTCCCTATACAGCTTCTACTTTCACAGTTCGGAACTTCACCCTAGAGATTACACCCGTGCTAGGCACATAAAAAAACGGTACAAATCTTATTTAGACTTGTACCCGTTAATTATTTTATTTAGTTTACTGTTCCATGTTTCAAATTCTAAGTGATTCACTTCACTGTCCTTGCCAATTGAACAAATGCGTTTATTTTGTCTTTTTTCGGTGCCTGACCCCTTTATTTTAGACTAAATATCCTCGACCAATCTTGTGACATTTTCACCACACGTTTTACATTTTCCTGTTAATACAACACCCATTTCATCGTTAATTATGGAGTAATCAACAATCGTAGTTTCCCCACAGTTAAAACAAAACACATTATTTATGAACATATTTTGTACTTCTTTAGTTAATTTTGACCATTTTTGTGCTGCTTCAAAATCAATTATAGACATTCACTTTCACTTCACTTTCAACTTTATTGATATTTAATTCTACTTAACAATCTCAACCCCAATTTGATTAGCTTCTATAAAGTCAAAGACTTCTTCCGGTAAGATTTGGTCAGTGATAAAAACATTAATGTCTGAAGGCTGGGCAAATATGGCTATCGAGCTTCTATTCACTTTACTGTGGATCAAGTAAAACAATCACTTTGTTAGCAGCAGGCACCATAATTCATTTAAATTCAACTTCATAAAAGTTAAAATCCGAAAAACCATCCTTTATATTAAAGGCATAGTTGGATGTAAATAGTATACCATTTTCCACATTCACTTAAGCTCACTGATTTGTTTCGTTAATTCGTTAAATTTCTTATCGAGTTCGGTGTATGCTTGATCTTTTGGAGTCATAAAGCTAAGCTTTCCCAATACTTCTTGTCTTTCGGTTTCAAGCTTAAGGCGTAATTCTTCCAGATGATCTCTCTTCGGTGTTACGTCACTCAACTGCTTTTGTATGCGATTGTTTGAAATGATGAGTTGGCTGTTCGTTAGTTTTTTAATAAAATAACGATCATGAGATACCACAATCAGTGTTCCATTATACTCTGCTAAAGTGTCTTCAAGTTGTTCACGTGAAGCCAGATCAAGATGGTTCGTCGGCTCATCTAATATAAGAACATCTTTTTCTTCTAGTATATAGGCCATTAACTTGCACTTAACACGCTCGCCCATACTCATATTTCTTATGGGTTCTGTCCATTGAGAAGCAATAAACCCCAAATGCTTCATTAAATTTTGAACGTTTCCTCTCTCTTCAAACGTTTCTTTATGAAATAGCTGCGCTGGTGTTTGTTCTAGTGGTAGATCAAACACTTCTTGTGTTAAATAACCAATTTTTACAGATGGGGAGATCCATACCTCTCCTTTAGTTGATTCCTTGCCAACTAATATTCTCAATAACGTTGTCTTCCCACTACCATTGGCCCCAATTACAGCCACCTTCTCACCATGCTGAATCGTAAAATTGGCATTTTTAAAGAGTGTTCGCCCCTCAAAAGACTTTGTTAAATTTTTCACTTCTAAAAATCGTTTTCCTACCTTGTTATTTGTATTAATCGAAAATTGCACCTGATATTCTGACTCAACGGGCTCTACTTTTACTTTTTCGAGCTCTTTTTCAAGGCGTTTTCGTTTGGATTTAATCTGTGAATCCATACGTTTTGCTTTGACTCGATAATATTCTTTGAAACCTTCTTTTTTCGTCGATTGTCCATGAGCTTGTTTCGACCAAGACGTGAGCTCATTGATTTGCCCTTCAATCCGTTCAATCATCTTTTGCTGTTTTTCATACTCACGTTGCTGGGTAAGCCGTCTCTGTTTGCGAACGTCCATATAGCTTGAATAATTTCCTTTGTGTTCAATGAGCTTTTTACCTTCAATTGACCATATTTTTGTTGTTACAGCATCTAAAAAATAGCGATCATGCGAAACCAAAATCACGGTACCTTTGTAATTTTTAATTTGTGTATGAAGATATTCTAAACTCGGCTCATCAAGATGGTTTGTCGGTTCATCTAACAATAAAAGATCCGCGTCTGTTGAAAACCCTTTCGCCAATCGTGCTTTAAGTTTTTCTCCGCCACTTAATTGTTGAAAATCGTGGTTTGGCACATGCCACTTATCAAGCAGTTTAATTTCATTAGGACTTTTATCTTCAAAAGAATGCGATTCAGTTTCTTGTTCAACCATAACGATTTTCAAGTCTCGTTGCATCCTTTGTATATGCCCTTTCGTCGGAATTAATTCTTGAATAATTAATTGCAATAACGTCGATTTACCGGCTCCATTTTTACCTATGACGCCAATAATATCCCCTTGCTGAACAGTGGCATTAACATCTTCAAAAAGATATTGGTCCATTACTTCATAGCTAAGATTTATTAATTTTAAAAGTTCTTTCATATTATCGATCCCTCTCTTAAAGGGAGAACAAAAAATCCTCCCAATTTAGTTGGAAGGATTAGCCGTACCAAAGCATGATCAAATAAGCTATACGCAAACTGCTCTTTCATATTTTAACGAAAATGGGTAGACTAATCCTATTTTGTATGATTTGAAATATGTGATTTCAAATTTTAAAAATAAGATTAGTTAATCATCGTCCACCCATCACCTCTTCTAATGCTTGTTAGTATAAATATATCATAAAAAGTGTGACCAAAACAATAGATATTTGGAAGATAAAATTGGTGTTGTACGATTTAAAAGGAGATTTGCCTCTTAATAAAACGATACGTCTTCGTTATCAAATCCATATTATCTGAGCCACCACTGTCCTGTCTTTTTTCGGTGCCTGGCCCCTTCATTCCGTCTCTTTCATTTTATCTAGTAACATAATGGTATCGACTAAATGATTATTAAATATTTGGCGCGAAATGTCTAGAAGTTCAATAATCATTGGATCTTGCAGAGAGTAGATCACACGGTTGCCATCCTTAGTTCCAGAGACAATATTTTTTCCACGAAGCACGGTCAGTTGTTGCGATACCGTAGAACCTTCAGTCCCAACTAAACTTTGGATTTCATTAACACTTTTTTCGCCTTCAGCCAAAATCTCTAAAATTCTTATCCTTAAAGGATGAGCTAAAGCTTTAAAAAATTCTGCTTTAAATTGGTGCATTTCTAGATTCAATTTCAACTTTTCTCCTTCCATTAAATAAATGTGGGGATTTGTTCTCTATTTCATTAGATTTTGAATACATCTGACATTCTCTAAAAGCAAAATGTTTGCAACCTAAACATTTGGTTCGATTCACTTGAGAAAGAGCATAATCAATGGCATCATTTGTATGCTCAAAAATATGATCCTCACCAATGAGATCATATAGACCTGTTTTCTTAAGGATCGCTGCCGGTTGTTGATTTAATCCAGATACAAGCACAATCCCGGTCTTTGAAAAATCTTTTACAATACTTGAAAAGTAAGATTCCCCCGTCGTATCCATGAACGGGACTTTACTCATTCTAAGTAGTAGTATCTTTGGCTTGTAATTGATCGTATTCATAATACTTGTTTCAAACGTCTGTGCTGCCCCAAAGAATAATGGACCTTCAATATTATAAATACTCAGTTGTGGGCAATCATGCTTCTCTGTCACGATACCAGATTCCATTTTGTCATTCTCGTGATTAGGCAAAATTTTGACAGTTACCATTATATCACTCATCCGCTTAGTAAAAATAATAACCGCCAAAATCAATCCAAATTCAACGGCCACGGTAAGATTCATAAAGACTGTTAATAGAAAGGTAACCATTAAAACGAGAGAATCACCTGTTTTGGTTGCAAGGACATTGTAAAAGACCCGCCTTGCACTCATATTCCAAGCGACCACCATTAAGATCGGTGCCATACTGGCTAATGGTATTTTAGACGCGTAAGGGGCAAATAAAAGTAAAACGAGGAGTACAACAAGGCCATGAATGATTCCTGAAACGGGTGATACAGCCCCACTTTTAATATTTGTTGCTGTTCTTGCAATGGCCCCAGTAGCAGGAATTCCTCCAAATAACGGAGTCACCATATTTGCTATGCCTTGTCCAATCAATTCCTTATTACTATTATGTTTATCTTTGGTCATACCATCAGCTACAACGGCTGATAATAGCGATTCAATAGCACCCAATACAGCGATCACAAAAGCTGGCTGAATCAGGTGTGTCACACGATCGAATGTAATCGTTGGTATATTGAAATGAGGCAAGACACCAGATATTTGTCCGTAAGTCGAACCAATCGTTGCCACATGATTCGGATAGAGAAAAGTCGCCATCAAAGTTGAAAAAACAAGTCCAACAAGTTGACCTGGTACTTTGGGCAGTATTTTCGGTGTAACTAATATTGTTATTAAGCAAATAATCGCCGTACCTACACTATAAATATTTAGACTGTGTAAATGTTGCACGATTTCTCTCATATTATCTAGAAATAACTCATGTTTTTTCACATTAGACAGTCCGAGAAAATTGGGAATCTGTCCGGTAAAAATAATAACAGCAATACCTGTTGTAAATCCAATTGTCACTGGTCTTGGAATGAATTTAATTAAGGCACCTAATTTAAAAATGCCCATTAAACAGAGGATTACACCAGCTAAAAAGCCAGCAATCAATAAATTTTCTAAACCATATGACATCACGATTCCGAACAATATGGGGATAAAGGCACCGGTTGGACCGCCAATTTGAAATTTAGATCCACCAAATAATGAAATACAAATACCCGCAATAATAGTTGTATAAATTCCGAGTTCTGGCTTGACGCCTGATGCAATTGCAAATGCCATCCCCAGAGGAATGGCGATAACTCCGACAATAAGACCTGCAATCAGATCTTTTTGAAGATCTTGAAGAGAATACTTACCAATACGTAGACCAAACTTCTGATGCATAACATACCTTCCCCATTTTATAATATTTCTATATCTGATTATTTGAATATAGCATAATACGAATCTACGCTATCTTCTTATGGTTGTCAATTCTTTTTATATGAGATAATACAAAAAGACCCAATCAAGAGACGATATTGTTACATCTTCTTAATTGGGAATGATGATATCCTATTTTTGCAATAATTTAGTCTAATCAAAACACGAACCAAAGAGTTAATTAAAAACGGGATCGTTTTAGCATCTTCTACTTTTAATATAGATTACCTAAGCGATCCAGCCAGACACTACCACACTTTAACTCAGGGTGAGCAGAATAGCTGCATTTTTTGATTGTTATTCCTGATATTAACATAATGATGAATTACCTAAAAACACCTCGTCATTATTCTCATATTTTTAGAACCCAACCGTGCCAGAACTTTTTGTTTGCTTTTCAGTTATTTTAATATGGGTTACTTTATCTAGAAAAATCTTTGTTAGTACCTTTTCTTTACCTTTGTCTTCAGTAAATGTGATGACACCTTCTATTTGTAGATTTTTTTCAGCTTCTTCAAAACTCACAGCTTCAACACTATTCACACCGATACATTTATCGCCTACATAATAATTTACATCGTATTCCACCGATATCATCTCCTCATTAATAGTATTCTAGCGGATGGAAGAAATTCCTTCTTCATAACATGATTCTCATTAATTTTATAAAAGGATCGTTTATAGAATCGAAGAGAATTGAATTTCATTGAGTCAATATGACCAAGAAATTCATATAGAATGGAGGAAGTGAATTAAATCATCCCCGTTAATTAGCGGTTACTAGCTTAAATTTTGTATCGTATAAAAAGATAAATGTATAGAAGGCATGTCTCTTAAATATGAAAATAGTCACAGATTAATTATGGTAAATAATTACTTATGGCGGATGGACAAACCTATTAATGAAGCGTAATTTTATAGATAATTCTTATTATTAACAAAATATCAACAATACGTAAGGGATAACACACTATTAAATCATTGGGGAGATTTTTTGAGAGAGAAAAAGAGCTTTTTACTGTACACTTCACTCGTCGTAATACTGTCTGTGACATTGTTAATGAACGTTTCAGTTAATAAGGTTTCCGCTAAAGAGGCTGGTAATCAGAACAGTTTGCAAGCGTCTTTTGTGAAAGCTTCGAAAGAATACCATGTTCCTTTAAGTATACTGATGTCCGTGGCTTATAACGAAACAAGATGGGAACAACACGGTGGTGAACCAAGCACTTCCGGTGGATATGGTGTGATGCATTTAACCCAAGTGAATCGATTACCTGCTGAAGATGCAAAAGGTGATGGAAACCAGCCAAGTTCTGATAAATCAACAGAAAAATACTTACATACATTGGATAAAGCAGCAACATTACTCGGTGCACAGACCAACGACTTAAAGAAAGATCCAGATTTGAATATTCGCGGAGGAGCGGCTATTCTTGCAGAATACGAAAAACAAACTTACGGCAAAATCTCAGATAACCCTGCAGACTGGTATGGAGCAATTGCCATGTATAGCGAATCTGATAATGAATTGACAGCAACAGGATTTGCCGATCAAGTCTATGCCACGATTCAAAAAGGAGTTGAGAAAAATACTTCGGGTGGTGAGCATTTAAAATTAACTTCAGAAGATATTAAACCTAATAAGAAAACGGCCAATTCCCTTCAACTGAAAAAAACGAAAGAGACAAATGTCGATTGTCCAAATGGAGTTGATTGTCAATTCATTCCTGCACTATACCAAGCGTTTTCTTCTAGTCCAGGGGATTATGGGAATTACGATCTTGCAAATCGGCCTTACGATGGCCTCAACATTCGTTATATTGTTATACACGATATTGAAGGTTCTTACGAAGCAGGTATCAATACGTTTCTTCGTCCATCTTATGTCAGTGCTCATTATGTCGTCCGATCATCCGATGGACAAATCACAGAAATGGTGAGACCAAAAGATGTGGCCTGGCAGGCTGGAAACTGGTACATTAACAGTCATTCTATTGGGATCGAGCATGAAGGATATGCTGTTGAAGGAGCATCATGGTATAGTGAACCGATGTATCAGCAATCGGCTAAACTTGTAAAATATTTAGCCAAGGCATACAATATCCCTTTGGATCGACAACATATTCTCGGTCATGATAATGTACCCGGTTTAGATACCAAACATCAACGGGCCATGCACTGGGATCCAGCAGCCTATTGGGACTGGTCTCATTATTTTGAGCTTTTAGGTGCACCTTTTACTTCAAATAGTGTTGCAGTGGATAAATCAAGTGATAATCAAAAAAATAAGCAGATTGTAACCATCAATCCTAATTTTAACAATAATCTACCCACGCTCACTTACAACAATCAGCCATTAGAAGCACGTCCATCAGATTTTGTTTATCTATATTCCGAGCCTAGCTTCCAAGCCCCTCTTCTAGGTGATCCTCTAATTCACCCAACAGGTGCTGGAACTACAGAGATTCAGGACTGGGGAGATAAGGCCGTGAGTGGACAAACTTTTTACCAGGTGGATAAAGACGGTGACTGGACAGCTATAAATTATGGTGGACAAAAGGCATGGTTCTATAACCCTCAAGGGAAGAATTCAACGAAAGGCAAAGGACTTATTATTACACCAAAAGAGGGAATGACTTCTATTCCTGTTTATGGCTCTGCCTATCCAGAAGCTGGAGCATTTCAAAGTCTAGGAGATCCGATTGTATCCAATAAGACTATATATACAATGCCAGCTGGGCAGAAATATATTGGGACAGGCCCGGTTCAATCAGATTATTACTTTGCGAAACTATTTAATCAACCATCTACCTATCACGTCGTAAAAGGAAATGATGAATACTATCAGATTACGTATAATCACCGGATTGCCTTTGTTAAGAAAAGTGATGTTGATATTCTCAAATAAGTATTAAAATCTAATCAAATTATGGGTTATTGTTATTTCAAAAAAGGCTGACGGAGAATCTCCCGCCAGCCTTTTTACTCATCATATTATTAAACAATTTCCCTCTTACCAAGATCCTGCCTTAATAAATCACCACAGGCTCATTCTGCTCTAAATTATCGTACACTTTTTTCATAACACTCGGCGGTGTATTCACACATCCACCCGATCCATTTTTAATGTAGGCTGTATTAGACCAGTTTTTTCGCCATTTGGCATCGTGGAAACCACATCCGCTTGTTGTAAAGGGGGCCCAATAGTTCACTTTGACTGAATAATTCGGATTACCAACTTCACTCCCTGTAAGCGTGGATGGTGAGGCTTTGTATTCGATATACCATACCCCTTTAGGAGTATCTTCATTATAGACATGTGTCCCTGTGACAACATGAGTGGTCACTTGTAGTTTCCCATTTTTGTAGATCCAAATGCGTTGATCCTTGATGGATACCTCCGCGTAGGTGTCTCCAATCCCATTGTTCGCTGTCGTGTGGTAACCGACGCCATTGATATTCCAGCCAACTCCATAGATATTGTAGGCAAGAAGCGATTTATTTCCTTTTTCAAAGGCCTGCTGAATCCGTTTTGTTTCTGCATCGATATCAATTGCCCAACCGTAGGATCCTCCTTTGACTGATATGACTTTTCCTGAATGAGTCTTAAAGGTATAGGGTTTATTTAACGTCGATTTAGAACGATTAAGGTCATCCAACTTTTTCTTAATATCGCTCGGGTCAATCTTATATTTCATATCTTTTGAAATGGTTGCATTGTTAATGACTTCACTACCCTTAAAAGAATATGGTATATTCTGAAGCTTATAATCAACCGTTTGTGAGCGTAGATCTTGCAGCTTTTTCTTTTCTTGTTTGATTGTTTGACTGTCTGCTTTGATCGGTTGTTTTGTTATAGGGTTCAAATGAATTTCACTATTATAAACCTTGTTCTGGTAATCCTTTAATAAACGATTGACATCATATTGCTCTCCATTAACACTTTTGGTAACGACCATTTTACCTTGCACCAAACGAGCTTCAGCGTCCTTGGGTGCTTTTAAGTCCTTATTCATGAATATGAGTTTTTCTTCTAATTTCTTTTTCGCCGTTTGACTTTGTCTCTCATCCGTTTCACTTGGATTTAAAGCATAATTTTTTGCCTTTGAAGAAGGAAAAAACGTCCGTTGTTTCTTTAATAGGTTCTTTACTTCTGACAAATCTTTGTTTGTATATCCCATTTTAGTATCTTTTCCATCATAAATTTTCCTATTACCAATATAGACGACGTTTTTAGATACCGTTTTTTCTAATTTACTTAAAGCTTGTTCCGCCGTTAGTCCACCGACATTTGTGTTATTGATCGTGATATGTTTATTGAAATGGGTTGCCTGATAATAATAAATACCCGAAAATATGAGTGCAATAAGTACAACCACACTGCTTAAGATGATGATGTTTCTTTTACTCATAAACTTGACCTCCAGAAAACGAGTTTACTTATTTATTAGATTTATAATATTAATAAACATCCAACTAAAGTTATAACTTCTAGATTATGTAAAAAAGTTTAATATTGAGTAAGGATTTCCACCTCATTCCCGATAAAAACCGATTTATCTAAATCAACGACTCTCTAAAGTATATATGTAAAAATTTTATTAATATATCGGTGTTTCATTTGCTTGAAAATACTTTCAATATATAAAGACCTGTTTGTAAATTCACACTTAAAACGGTATGCCGTCACTCTTAAGGTTTAATTAAGTATAATCGTTTTGAAACCGGTAAAAATCCTTCTTCTAACCTGATACTCAGCTTCTTCCACTCAATCTGTACTTAGTTTAACATATCATTACAAATATTACATACATATTTCATGTAGACCTTTTATTGTTTAATTAATGAATCAATGCCTTGTCACTACATATATAGACAAGGCATTGTTATTTACATCGTATCGTTCAAGATAAATATTCTATATACGACCAATACACCTTACATTTAAGATTGAATTATCACTTTTATTTCATGTCCAGACATAACTGCTTCAAAACCTTCTCGCCAATTCTCTAATGGAACAATCTTAGTGATCATTCTTTTCGTTGCAATTTTCTTCTCTTCTAATAGATTTAGTGCAATTGGCCAAGAGCTCGGTTTTTGCGAGCGACTACCAATATAAGATAGCTCTCTTTGAATAATAGATTCTTGATCCATCTTATTAAATTTTTCACCGAAGATCCCCACTTGAATACATTGACCTTTTTTCTTTATGAGAGATAATCCTTGATTCACAGCAGGTATCGCTCCAGAGCAATCAAAGACTTTATCTACACCTACTCCTTCAGTTAAAGTTAAAACAATTTGTTCTAAGTTTTCTTTTTGTGTATTAACGATTTGATCAATACCTATCGATTTAGCAAGTTCTAACCTCGGCTCATCCTTTGTTATCCCTGCTAAAATAACATAGGCATTTTGAGCTTTTATCACTTGTGACAGTAACAATCCAATAGGTCCTGGCCCAAAAATAAGGATCTTTTCACGGGGGGTTATCGTTGTTTTTTCAAGTGCAGCATGGACACAACAGGCTAGTGGTTCTGTTAATGCTGCTTCTAATAAACCTACATGCTCAGGGAGTACATGCACACTCTCCTCACGAGAAATCACATACTCTGCAAAGCTACCATTCACCTGTGTCCCTATGCCTTTTCGATCTACGCATAGATTATAGTTTTTTTCCGCACAATATGGACAGGTATTACATGTTTGAAAAGTTGTTTCACTTGTCACTCTATCCCCTATTTTTATCCCTTTTACATTTGGACCGATATCCACCACAATACCTGAAAATTCATGTCCTAAAACAACAGGTGGACGTAAGTTATTATATTCTCCTTTAAACGAATGAATATCAGATCCACATATTCCTGTATAAGCTACTTTAATTTTTATTTGATTTCCTTCGACAACGGGTTCAGGAATCTCTTGAAGGGACATTTCATCATAACCTGGATTCCTTTTTACAAGCGCTTTCATTTTTTAATACACTTCCTTATTTGGAATGATTAAAACCTTATTGTAATCTTGCTTGCGCTGTGTGATCATATCAAATGCCTTCTGTGTATCTTTTAATTCAAATCGATGAGAAATCATCTCTGAAAGTCTTACCTTTCCTGATAACACAAATTGAAGTCCTTTTGTCCATTCGTCACCAGGAAACGGAGCTGTGTATGAATTCCAGAATCCTTTCAAGGTTAATTCTCGTCTAAATATATTTTCAAAGGCTTTCTCAGAAAGTGTCACTTCTGAATAAGCTATCCCCTCATATCCAACTTTTCCTCGTTTACGTGTAATCAATAAACACTGCTCTTGGGTAACTTTGGAACCTGCACACTCCATGGCAATGTCTACACCCATTCCATTTGTATATTCATTAACTTTATCTAAAAGATCATCTTTAAGTGGATTTATAGTGTGACTACAGCCAAAATGTTCAGCTCCCCTAAGTTTTTTATCAGAAATATCAATAGCAATGATATCCTGCACACCGGCTAATTGTAATAGTTGAATATTTAATAACCCGATCGTGCCCGCTCCAAATACAGCAACGGTATCCCCTAATTTTGGTTCAATGTGAAAAACCGCATGACATGCTACAGCTAATGGCTCAATTAATGAAGCCGTCTCAAAATCCAGTTCGCCAATGTTCATCACATTGCTGGCCTTGATGTTCACATATTCTGCAAAAGCCCCGTACAAATTGGCTCCTACCATGTCATAATGCTCACAAAGTGAATATAGACCACGCTTACAATATTCACATTGATGACATGGTATGAAAGGTATCCCTATTACTCGATCACCGACATGAACATGACTAACATCCTTCCCTTTTTCCACGACAATTCCTGAGAATTCATGACCCATTATAGCTGGTAATGTATATTTCCATTTAGTCATCATTTTGTGTATATCTGAACCACATATCCCTGCAGCCATTACTTTTACTTTTACTTCATCCGGTTTACAGTCTGATATACAGAAATCCTCATAAACAATATGATTCGTTTCACGAAGTACTGCCGCTTTCATTCAATCACCTCATATTAGAAAATAGCTGCCCATAACTGAGAGAATTTTAATATTAACCAGTTGAACAAATTTCCACCTAAATCTAAACTTGAAATTTGAGTAGCTCCCTCTGGGATTTTAAAATGTGCCCCAGCCATCATTTGTGTGTGTACCGTTGCAAAATTTGTTGCCATGTAAAGGGTTAATGCAATGACAATAGTTCCTACAATTAATGAATGAATGATATTTCCTTTCCTAGATCCAACGATAAACGCAATGTAAAACGGAATTGTTGCTAAGTCTCCAAACGGTAAAACTTTATTTCCTGGCAGGATGACAGCAAGAAAAAGTGTAATGGGTACTAGTATTAGAGCTGTTGACATCACTGCAGGATGACCGACAGATAACGCCGCATCTAGACCAATATATAATTCACGTCCTTGATATCTTTTATGAAGAAACGCTCGCGCTGCATCAGAAATTGGTATAAGACCTTCCATTAAAATCTTGACCATGCGAGGCATTAACAACATGACAGCACCCATCGAGATTCCAATTTTCAATACTTCGCCGATATCATACCCCGCAAGCAAGCCAATGATCCACCCCAAAATTAAACCCATCATCATTGGTTCACCAAAAATACCAAAGCGTTTCTGTATTGATTCTGGATCAGCATGTAACTTATTTAAACCTGGTATTTTCGCAATAAGGTAACCTATTAATATACCTAGTGGGGCAAAGGAGACTGTTGAGCCAGTCGGAAGAGAAATTCCCTCAAGTCCATAAAATTTTTGAACCATTGGTGCGGTTCGGTCAGCAATAAATAAGACAGCAATTTCATAAAGAAGTGCGCATATGATTGCAAACCAAAAGTTTCCTGTAACAACATACCCCGTCGCTCCTGCTGCAATGAAATGCCAATAATTCCAAATATCAATATCCAATGTCTTCGTGGCTTTGAGCAAAATCAAGATGAGATTGAAACCAAAACAAATTGGGATGAGAACAGCTGCTACAGGAGACGCCCAGGATGCCGCCGCTGCGGAGGGCCATCCTGTATCAATAACCGTTAAATTCAATCCAAAGCGTTCCACCATCTTATGTGCAGCTGGACCCAAATTATTAACCAATAAATCAATAATTAAATTAATTCCGACAAACCCTATCCCTATGGTAATGCCTGAACGGATGGCTTTTTTTACACCGGTACGAAAGACCAATCCCATAATAATGATGGCAATGGGTAGGATAACTGTTGGCCCTAAACCAAGAATATATTGCACTCCAGCTAAAATTCGATCCATAATAATTCCTCCTGAACGGTTATTAAGCTTTCAAGTGATTTAAAATCTTTTGATCTAGTGCTTCAGCTCCAAAACCACTAATATACGCTACTGCATTAAACGCAGGTATTTTATATTCTGTTGGCAAAATGGTTGTCGATACAATTAAATCCGCTTCATTTTGACGTGTTGCAACCTCTGAAATCTTACATTGAATGATTTCACTATGAATGTTGTTATTTTTCAACAATTGCTCTAATCGATCACAAACAATTGTAGATGTAGCAATTCCAGCTCCACATGCGACTAAAATTTTATATTTTTTCATTTTAATTCCCCCTATTAGATATTTCTTCAGTAGTTTTAAAAACAGATACCACATCATCATGACACTTCGCATGGATCAATTGATCCAAACATTGTTTGTCTTGTATCATATACATCAACTGTTGTAACACTTCTAAGTGAGCATGTGGCTCACTCAAGCCTAGTAAAACAACAAGGCTAACGTCTACTTCTTTCGATTGATCGTCCATCAAATGAAAAGAGATTGGATTGAAAAGAGTAATGACTGAGATGAAAGGTTCTATGATACACTCAGGATCCGTGTGAGGGATAGCAACATTGAACTCCCCTACACTTAGACCTGTAGGATAAGATTTTTCACGCTGAAGGATCTTTTTAAAAAAATCTTCATAGACATATACATTTTCTTTTGCAACTTGATGAATCATTTTAAATAATTGTTCTTGATCCTCGCAAACATACTCAGTAAAAATCAATTCATCTTTTAAAAATTGACTGATTCCCATGGCTATAGCCCCTTTATACCTGAATTAACTGAAATAACTTTCTAGTATCATCTGTTTCTAGCATTTTTGATAAAATAGATTCATTAGATGCAAGTTCCATTAATTCCCTAAGTGCATCCAAATGTTGGAGTTTATCAATAGCTGCAATGACCACCACAAAATGGATACGTATTTTTTGATCAACTTCAAGACCTTTTTTGAGCTTTAACAAACTCATGCTAACTTGATTCACTCCATGTTCAGGAGCAACATGTGGGATGGCAACGTTTGACCTTAAAATAATGTTAGGAGATAAAACAGGATACTCAGCCTGCATAGCTGTAATATAACTATTTGTAATGCTTAGATCAGCTAATAGCGGTTTCGATGCTTCATATATTGCTTCTCTCCAATCTCGAACACTTTCTCTGATTACAACGTGTTCTTGTTTGATCAAGTCGTGTAAATGCAATGAACGTTTACGATCTATTTTTTTTCATGTTGATAGGAGAAGTATTCAGCCAGCTCTTTCTGAAGGCTTTCCTTGTCAGTAATTTGCGTATGTCTTTCAATGATTGATAACAAATGATTCATATTTAATGCTGAGGAACCAAAGCCAAAAATGTCTTTTAACACACGTTCTCGGAGCTGAATTTTTTCTAAATCAGTAATAAAATGATCGACAATGAACAACTTTTTATCAGTTTGAATCGGGATAGAAGAGAAAACAATATCGTATGGTTTTACCTCTTTGTGATATTCTCGTAATGACATCGCTGGATAAAAGAAAAATTCAGGGAATAATTTTCTTAACACGCTTTCCATTAATTGTGATATTGAAAGACCCTGAGGACAGACGACAACTGCCCGCTTTTTATCTTCCTTTATTTCTTGATTCGTGATAAGGTGCCCGCTAATAAAAACTGAGATCATGGCCAATTCACTTGTGGGTATATCACAGCCAATGAATTTTTCTAACGGTTTAAAAGCATCTGTGACAATATAGTGAACAGTTTCAAATTCCTTCATCATTTTCTCTATACTTGCGTACTCTGTAGTAAGATGATATTTAATACGATAGTAGGCAGGTTTGATATGCAAAAACAATTTATTTAACAATTCATCTTTCTCTTTAATGACAATGCAGGCTCTCTCTTCGAAGATATCTAAACATTGTTTTATGACCATTTTTAATTTAGGAAGTTCTGAATCCGTCAACAAGGAAGAACCCAATACATTTGATGTTAAGAGTTGAAGTGTCATATATAATTTCTCTTCTTTTGGGACTGTTCGTTCATCTCTTAATATACGTTCAGCAGCTCTATATTCCTTCGTATCTGACAGTTCATCATAATCAATTGAAAATGAACGTTTAACATAGCACCCACGTTCAATTCTTTTCATCATGATGGATATAAGATAAGGTAATATCTTCATTTTTTCATCCGTAAAACGAAGCTGTAATTGTTCTTCAACATCCTCTAACTGTTTGTGATGCTTTTGAATATCTTCCGCTAAAGTCAGATGTTGAATAAAATACTCACCATTGTATATATTTGATACCTTTTCAATAACATCGACTAATAATTTTCGGATATTCCATTCATCGCCAGTTAGATGATACCCCTTGGACCTTGTATAGTTAATTTGTAGATCATATGCTGTTAAATCCTTTTTTGCATGCCTTAAATCTCTTAAAATTGTATTTTTGCTCACTTGCAATGTACTCATAAAGTGAAAGAGAGATAATTCACCTTCATTGCTTATCAGCATTAATAAAAGAAAATAAATCCTTTCTTTTTCTGTTGGAACATACCAAATTTTCTCTGTTTTTATGTTTGATGACAATGCATCTAAAACAGATGGATGCACAATAAAAGCCCCATTTTTTGAACGCCATATTTCAGGAAAGTTGTGTTCTGTAAGCCATTGATTTATTTTCATCATGCTATAACTAATTTGTCTTCTCGAATACTGATATTTCTCTTCTAATTTTTTCTTTGAAATGCTTGGATTCTTTAATATTTCTTGAATTATATTGGTACTCCTTTCATCAAGCTCCATTGGATTTCCCCCTTGTTAGTTTTAATATATGTTGAATTTCCAATAAATGAATGCGCTTTCATTGTCATTTATAAACATTTATATGTTCAACGTGAGACTTAAATCACACTATCTCATGTCTTCATATATTAAATGTTTACTAAAAAATGATGAAAAGAAATTCTAAAAAGTATAACTCTAAGAATACCAAGAATATAAGCATAGCCCTGGATGAATTACTTTAACTTAGAGTTGTAGTTTTGTATAAACGCATAGAAAAAGGAAGATTCAGGCCTTCCGTTTGATCGTTTTTAAAATTGAAATAATCCAAGCACTAGTTAAAAAAGGGGATACCTTCAAACCGCCTGGTACTTGGATGGTATGAAGCAACAAGCAATTCGGCAAAAGCATGCTCTCGATATCTAATTAACCATTATCTATTTCCTTCA
The DNA here is from genome assembly GCF_009718825.1 of Terrilactibacillus tamarindi. Taxonomy (GTDB): domain Bacteria; phylum Bacillota; class Bacilli; order Bacillales; family Sporolactobacillaceae; genus Terrilactibacillus; species Terrilactibacillus tamarindi. The sequence continues at coordinate 43,290 of NZ_WNHB01000009.1, forward strand.
TATTAAATATTTTTCTCTCAATATAAGTGCATAATTTATGGAATTATATTTAAATCCTACAAATTGTAATACCTTTATCTTATCCCTTTAACACTTTTATGCTTATACGCGTTAAAGTGTAAAAATATTTTATTGACTCCTATTTGATTATTCCATATAATTAGTTCCAATCTAAACGTATTAGAGGTAGGGAGAATAGTAGAATGAAAGACTTTTTCAGTAAGTTGTTAAATGGGATGAGTATAGGAATTGTCGTGGCATTAATACCAAACGCTTTATTAGGGGAAATATTAAAGCTTTTGATTCCTCATTTTCCTGCATTACAACATTTATTAGATATAACGATTATTATTATGAGTTTACTTCCAGTTTTGATTGGCGTCATGGTAGGAATGACATTTAAGTTAACTTCCATCCAGACAGCATGCGTAGGAATAGCGACTATGGTTGGCGGAGGTTCTATTCAAAAAACAGCTGAAGGACTTTTTGCTTTAAATGGCATCGGTATCGTGATAAACACAGGTTTTACAGCTGCACTAACAGTTCTTTTTGTTAAATTGTTTGGTGATCGATTAAAAGCGTATTCGATTCTTTTACTGCCAGCATTAAGTATTTTAGTTCCAGGCATGATTGGGTATATCACTCTTCCCTATGTCAAAACTTCAACTGGACTCATTGGCATTGGTATTGCACATATCACAACCTTGCAACCAGTTGTCATGGGAATGATTATATCGATTGTCTTCTGCCTTCTAATTCTGTCACCACTCTCAACTGTGGGCGTAGCAACGGTTATCTCACTTTCAGGTATTGGTTCAGGAGCAGCAAATCTTGGAATTGTGGCGGCAGGTGTTGGTCTAGCCATTGCTAGTTATAAAGCCAATTCACTTGGAACAGCCTTGGCGCATTTATTAGGCTCTCCTAAAATCCAAATGAGAAACTTTTTTATGAAACCGAAAATTGCAATTCCAATGTTTATCACGGCAGCTGTTCTAGGAGGATTAGCCGGGTTATTAAATGTTCAAGGAACACCTTACAGCGCAGGATTCGGATTATCAGGACTCGTCGGACCATTGAATTATATGAATCTAACCCATGATGGATGGACAACTAAAAATATTTCCATTATGATCAGCATTTTCTTTATTATTCCGATTCTCTTGAACTTAACTTTAATTTATGTTTTTTCTCGGAAGTTAAAAATGATTAAGTCGGAAGATTATAAATTAAATTTTGATTGATAGCCTGTATTTGTCGAAGTGCCTGGCGCTTCGACATTTTAGTAGGAGTTGGTGTTATGAATAAAGACAGTGAGGACTTAGATTTTTTACAAGAACTAGCTAAAAAGATTTCTAAACGATCAAAACAGGCTTCTCCTATTTCTATTGAAGAAGTTTTTGACTTATTTTCCGACACACTAAATAATATGACTCATTTTAGAAGTATTGAGGTACCTATTTTTGTACCTTTCATTATTGAAAAAGAAGATGGGATTTTCACTGCACGATGTCGATCATATTGTAATTGTAGAGGAATGGGATACACTGAGGAAGAGGCAATTGAAAAATTAAAAAAAGATATTGATTTGTACAATAAATCTCTTATAGAAACAGAGAAAAGGATGCGACTAGAAAATATAGTGAACAGAACGTTCGGAAAAGATTTTCTATAAAAATAGATTAAATAAGTTTATGTAATGTCGAAGTGCCTAGCACTTCGACATTTTGAATTTCGTAGCCTATTTGACTATTTTTATCTTATCATCAATACGTAAATATCTGACAAAGTTGTCATCATCAGGAGAAAGACCTGAGCTTTTGAAAACTCCAACAAATCTATATCTGTTAAATCCTAGATTATCTTTGTATTTAGCAAATACAGTTCTTTCTCGACCCAAGTTAATTTCTTCCATATAGTTCTTTTTTCTTTCTTCTACTATGACCTCATCTTGATGTGATTCATCAATATATGACCAATCCTCTGCTAATAAATTGAGCCAACCACTAGCTGCCGATTGGGTACTTCCATTTACAATGATGGAAAGTTTAGGACACCATAACCACATATTGTCTATTATTCTAAACCAACTTTTTTGATATCTTTTAGAATTCTTTCCAAATACAGTATTCGCAATATCTTTTATGTCCTTAAACGATACATCATTGTATATAGATAAATATTCTTGCTGCTTCAATTGGTTTAATTCCTCTTCGTATGTTAGCCATTTTAAAGGAGTTTTTAAAGCCCTACTTTTGATTGATGTTACTATTTCGTTGATTCTATCATTGATCTCTTCAATTGATTTGGTTGCATCAATTCTAAGACATAAAAAATCATCGATGGACTCTTCATTAACAGCGGAAATTATGTCATCCATGCGGAGATTGTCAGCTTCTTGATTATCTTTATGGTATGCTTCATCCACTTCAACTTCAATATGTAATTGTGGAAAATATAGATCCATTAAAGCATGTGTTCCATTTTTTCGTTTGATATATTGTTGGCTAACAGGTTTAAGGTCCATATTATCTAGTTTATGCCAGATAGCCGTTAATATATAATTCTCATAATCTTTTCTTTTAGTGCGTGAAAAAGTCTTAACTAAGTAATCTCGTTTATTCATCTTTACTCTCCCTGTAATAAGTGCCCGCCCACTTCAATAGTAGTTAGAGCCATCAAAACCTCGATGCATCTAGTACTTTTTGAATTTAAATGGGTTAAAATCATTACCTTTTTAGATATAATGCGACATATTCATCTAATCAATTAATTTTCTCTAGGATAAAATATCCTCTTTTTCAATAAACTATGATTCCAATGAATGAATATTTAATTTTTTCTCCTGCTACCCATTATACCTTATTCAAATAATGTTATCTGTTCTGTCTCACCAAGTCGAGCAATTGATTTTGGCTCATGATCTTGGAAGTAGGCGTGGTGAAGCCACTTTTTTTTAGCCATGACTTTTTTATTTGAATCCGTTGAAGCTCTTAGACGGCAACTATATATGATGGGGAAATAGTCTTGGAGGAATTTCCCTTCAGTGTGGGCTGTAAGAGCAATAATTTGAAAACCAAGTTGTTCTGCGACAAAGAAAACAGGACTTAGTACATGGTCACTTGATGCTTTTCCAAAAGGATTATCGAGCATAACAACTCGATGATGCTTCATATTCATATCTGGTTGAATGTGTTTCTTTTTTTCTGCCACGTAGTTTAGAATTCCTAAAAACAGTGTCATATTCTTACTCCACTTTTCTCCTCCTGACCACACATTGCTTTGCTCCCAGGAGTAAGAACGCGTCGTAACTTTATTATCGTTGGTTACTTTGCGACAACTTACCTTCATGACCTCATTATTCATGACCATTTGTAAGAGTTGCTTTGATTGGAGCCACATTTCAACTTCTTTTCGTATTTTCTCATCATCTTGCCTATTTTGTTCGTTCAAGAAACGATCAGATTCTAATTGCTTTAGAATCCATTCGACATAATCCCTGATACGCATTTTCCCAACCTCTTCTTCCCATACAGGAATTTTAAAGGTAAAAATGGTTTTCCAATCATCCATAACTTTAACTTTTGTCCTTTTCGGAATTTCCTTTAGTTCTTCGACAAGCGTCTGGAGATGAGAATGAATTTGGTTAATAAATAATTGTAAATCTTCGTCACTCTGGAGCTGGAACGTATTCTGTTGGAAATGAATGTTGCTTTATAAATTGATCTACCTTGAGAATAAAAGGCAAATGCTTTTTCCAAATGGAAGGATCCATTCTATAGTATTCATCTATATTAATCGCCGGATGCAATTTGCCACGATAAATTTGTAATTCTTTATGAAAATCTTTCATTAGTAGACTTTTATTAATTCGATAGTGAAAGGCAAGTGACGGAGATCGATCTGTACGTCCTTTCGCTTTGACCATGACGAGAATTTCCTTTTCTTCAAATTGTAAAATGGTGTCGGAAAAAGCCTCGTATGTAGGAAAAAATGAGTTTAGTAGGTGTTCAAGTTCTGATAAAGTGATCGTCTTCTTCTTAAATGTAGCAAATAACTTTCTTATTTGATCCAATTAGACATGCACCTCAAATCAATCAGTAGATTATATACCATTATTGTACTAGATTGCAGAGGTGACCGCAGTAGGGTTGTTCAAGTAAGCTGGATTCTTTTTGAATCTTTTTATTGTTCACCAAAATGGATAATTGGCACTTCATTTGTTTTTTCATCCATACTTGGCGGATTGCCAAAAAGAGGAATGAAACATCCATGTTCATAACCTACCATATAGCTGGCTTCTTGATCGACATCATCCTCAGAAAAGATTTTGCTATACTTTTCAAATTCTTTAGCTGTAATGACTGAATTAAATAATATTCTTTTCCGCCCTCCATCTTTTCGAACTATGACACACACACCGTGTCCTTCTCGTTCATCAACCTCCAATACCTCACCTTTCACTGGATCGATTTTATAGAACTGCGAATAATTATATCCGCAATTATCACAGATAATATATTTTTCATCTGACTTATAATAAAAATCTTCAATTGCAGAACAAGCACAATGAGGGCATTTAATGACAGAATAAGTGGAACCCATTTAAATCTCTCCCCTTTAATATTATATTTGGATAAAGTGAATGATTGAATAAATAGATGTGTAGAACTATTGTGAGGAAAAGTAAATAAAGCGGATAATATGGAGTTTGAGAACGCTTAGGTACGTTAATGCTTAAGGTGGTGAAAGCGGATGGAGAAATCATGTTATGCATAACCTTAACTTTATCATTAATTAAGGATATTCAAACATAAAAAATCTAAGTAGGAGATACATTAACTAGTACTGAGGCATAGTTTTTCTGCAAAGACTATTCCCGTGAAGGGTTGGCTATATACAGCTCTTGGTATTCTCACCATGTAATGAAAATTTCTGGGAATTCGATATCTGCGAGTTCTTCTATATATCGAATTGAGCTTTTTGAATAAGCTGAGACGGCTTCAACAAGAATCCACGTATCGGATAATGCTCACGGCTTGCTCCCATTCAATGATTACACCTCCCTTCGTTGTTTATCACAATTTACATTTGTTAATCTAGCGAGTTGAAAATACTGTTAATAGAGATATGAAACCTGGTGGCTTACTGATGTGTTAATATGTGGAGTTAATAAAAGTTGGTGAACTTCGAAGGTGGTATAGCATCTAAGTTATCTTAATTTTAAATTTTTTTCGAAATTTGTCAAGTGAAATGTAATGGAAAATGTCAGAATTTTATCTAATGAATCTGAAAAGCTACGGAAGTCGATTCCTATAGCCATACATACATCCAACTTGGGTTCAGACTTTAAAAATAAAATTAGGAATTTAACTACCTATATTTAAGATAGTACTTTACGTATAAATAATTTTATGTTAGCATAGTATACAACAACTAATTGCGGTGTATAGCTTCGGCTTACACTTAAGGGGACTGGATGCGTCTGGTCCTCTTTTAATTTTGCATAAGATTTTTACCTGAGTTTCGTACCCTAAACCAGTTTTTCTAACTTGTAATCCTAGTTAAACCTACTTTGCAACGATTCTTGTAGTTTTCATAGTCAAAATTGATAACTTTTTTTATTCAACCCAGATACAAAGGAGAAGATGCGCATTCTTAGAGACTTAGTACCTTTTCCTATTGTTTAAAAATTGTCTAAGCACATCTAAATAAAATAATTGTATAATCAATATATAATCCAATACATATTACCGACTTCCTAAGAGGTGACTTAATTGAAAAAAGAACTATCTGTCGTGGCTGCCATTATCGAAAATCACGACAATGAAATACTATGTGCCTTACGTTCACCTTCCATGTCCATCCCGAACCATTGGGAATTTCCTGGTGGTAAAGTTGAAGAAGGCGAAAATAATTTTGAAGCCATTGAACGTGAAATTGCTGAAGAATTGAACTGTGTTGTTGAAGCTCGAGACTTCTTCTTCACTAATCGACATGAGTACGAGAGTTTTATTATTAACCTTATTTCGATTAAATGTCGGTTAGTTTCTGGCAACCCAACAGCAAATGAACATTCAAAACTTATCTGGTTAAAAAGAGAAAATCTTAATTCACTAAAATGGGCACCAGCTGATATACCCATTGTGGATCTACTCACTAACGAAGAAGTGTAGCGTCATACGCTACACTTTTGTTATGAACTCTGTATATAAAGAGGTTGGGATCTCGTGATGCAAAGCAATCTCTGTGGTGATGGGTTTATTTCCTTCATATTTATAGACATCACCAGTACCAATGTAAATAAAGGGTTCTGACTGCCCATCTAATTTTCTATATTTGCGGATGAACAAATGGAGTCGAATGCCGTAATCTTTGTTATGAATGATATTTTGACCTTGCTTGGAAGCTTGGCTTTTCGTATTCGGTGATTGCCATTGAAAAGCAGATTGACTTATGAAGTGATCTTTGTAGTTAATCGTTTCTTTTATGTCCTCCTCTTTATGAAGATCAATAAACAAAAAATAATCTTTTCCATTCGTCACAAGTCCAGATCCCCGAAATGAGCTATGTGTTTTTCGATAGTTTGAGAGAATCGCCGTATCTATCATCGTATACTGTTCGTACAGTTTGAAATGGGGTACCCCATAATTCTTTGCGCCGAACTTTTTTTCATACCGAAAGATACCATAGTTCAAAACATCGAGGATAAAACGTTTATATTGTTCACCAGTTAATACTTCACTAAATGTATTTGTACGTGACAATATGCCTTCCTCAGAGTCATATACACATAATCTCATTTCTCTTTCCTTTTGTCTTTTATCATCGAAATCTTGATTAAGCCGCTCGAAGGTATGATGAATGGAATCTCCGGTTACATCTTCTACTACCTTAAGAATTTCATTTCTTGCAGCATCTATCGTAATGGATTCATGTGAAACCAAATATTTCAAGATACTAAATTCATACACTCGTTTGAGTGGCAAATAACTCGACAGTTGGATTAATATTTGATGAAACGTCTCATTTTTCACAAGTTCCTTTAATTCTGGTGTTTTTTCAACAGCAGCAAGAAAACCCACATATGATCTTTTCTTATCTGATCTTTTGTTATCAATAAATTTAATCGGGTCTGGAGAACCTTCATACTTCACATAGTCCATCAAATAATAAGGAATATCGTTGCCTTTCTTTCTACTGTAGAGTTCTTTAAAAGCATAATACTCATCTTTCAAATATTTCATGGCACGGAAATTTTCTTGATCTAATTGTTCTAGGATCCGTTGCTGTGAAATTTTATCCATTTGAATATGTGTAGCACCTGGTAAGTCAGGAAATCCCCTATCCACGGCAACTTTCAGGCTATCTTTATCATAGAAACGTTTTCCGCTGAGCGCGATAGCGATGAGAAAAACCTTACTATGATTACCAATAAAATCAAGCACGGTCAAGAAATTTTGTCCTTCAAATTTACGGAGTCCACGACCCAGTTGCTGCATAAAAATAATGGGTGAGTTGGTTGGCCGAAGCATAAGCACTAGATTCACAGAAGGAATATCGACCCCTTCATTAAAAATATCCACACTAAAAATGACTTGTAAGTCATCATAATCATTTTCAAGCTGCTTGATCACTTCTTCACGCCGAACAGGACTATCTCTTCCTGTTAGACAAGCACTCTTGATGCCTCTTTTTGTGAATTCTTTAGCCATGTATTCTGCATGATCAATACTTATACAGAAACCAAGGCATTTGCATTTAATGCCATCGAACTCATAGAAATTCATCTTATCAATGATAAAATCAACACGCTTATGTACTTTCAACCGTTTCGATACTTCAGCCACATTATCGATCGACACGTCATGAAGGTCGATTCCTTCAATATCGGTAATGCCAAAATAGTGAAAAGGTAAGACAAGATTCTCTTCCAAAGCTTCATTTAGCCTTACTTCGAGTGCAATATTATTATCAAATAAGCCGAAAACATCACCACTGTCACAACGTTCAGGTGTCGCTGTCATGCCAAGTAAGAACTTTGGTTTAAAGTATTCCAGGACTTTTGTATAACTGGAACTTGTGGCATGATGTGCTTCATCAACGATGATATATTCAAACTGGTCTTCAGAAAACAAAAGATAATTATCTTTCAATGTTTGAATCGTTGTAAACACATAATTCTTTCCATACTCCTTTTCATTTCCGGTAAAGAGACCCATTTTACCCGAGCCAAGTAACTTTTCAAATGTTTCTTTTGCTTTTCTTAATATTTCTTCACGATGTACGATAAAAAGAAGTGTTTTCGGTTTGTAGCTTTGAACATCAAACGCTGACATATACGTCTTACCTGTTCCTGTTGCTGATATAACAAGGGCTCGTTCTTCGCCATGATCCCGCAGCCGATGCAAATTATCCATGGCCTCTCTCTGCATGATGTTCGGTGTAATCTTCTTTTTAACCGTGTATTCAAATTGCTGTTCACGAACGACCGCGCGTAATTTCATCTCATGAATAAAGTTCTTATACTCTTCTAAAAAAGCTTCATCTGCATCATGGCATCGTTCCCAAAGTTGTTGATATTCGTTCATCACTTTTGTTAAAAAGCAACCTTGTTCTTTTGAAACGATTTCAACATTCCATTCCACATTACTTTTTAATGCACTTTGCGTAATATTAGACGAGCCAATCATAATCTTAAAATCATCTTTGTTTTCAAAAATGTACACTTTCGTATGAAATCCAGTTGATCTATCCGTTTGAAAAACCTTGAGTTTGATATTGTCGAATGTCTTAATCTTCTCCAATGACTTCGGATCAGTAAAATTCAGATAAGTAGTTGTCATAATCTGACCCTTCACACCGCGATCTTTGAGCTCTTTCAAGTTATCTAATAGGAGCTGTAAACCACTATAGTTAATGAAAGCTACACTGAGATAAAAGCGTTGGCAGGTTGCAAATGCTTGTTGTAGTTCGTATAGGAATGTTTGTCCTTTTGAGTTAGTGATTAGTTTGTTGGTTAGATGCATGTTAGTGAGTCCTTTGGGTTAATGTTAGTTGATTAATAGCCTTTACGTGAACTGAAATGTAAAATCAGCGATAAATACGACTGGTGATATCTTTATATTTATATCTTAATTGTTATATACTACCTTAACATCTTTAAATTAATCCTTGTTATCTGCTGAGAGAGTATAAATATGAAAAAGGAAGACCTTTTCCCGGTAGAATAAAGTCACCACAACTCATCCATAGAAAAGAGGTCTTCCCTATGAACCAGTTTACAACAAAAATCGTCGATGCACTAGCAAAAAAGCAAGATATTGCGGAAGTTTTTCATTCTCATTAGAAAAAGCAATCAACTCGCTCTTGGTAACCGAACTTACTAGTAATCCTTAGGGTACATTTCATGTATTATCTTTAACAACTCACTAGTATTTGTTCCATAATCTTTAATGAATCTTTTAGCTTAATCCAATAAATAAGTTGGTCCCTATTTTTTATTCTCCTTAATTGGATAAGTGCCTAGTATAGTAAATAGGTTCAGATAATTAAAAAGACCATCATTTTCATAGTACAATAGAAGAACCTATCACAGAACTTCCACTGTAATTCCTAAACCACAAGGAGATGAAAATGATGGCTTATACATTATTGAATCATATTCAAGGTAAAAACGGAAGTCGATGGGCAAAATTTGTTCGAGAAACTGGTACTGAAAATCTATTGATGGTGGCGATTGATGCGGCGAAATTTACACATAAGGCGATGATTTGTACATTTTATGGGGATATACTAGTTAAACCATTTGAGTTCGATGCTTCATTGACGGGGTTTGAAAAGGTTAAGGAACAGATTCGAATGGAAACAGAACATCACTCCCCGAAATTTGGGGAAGTTTGGTGAATTTTGTCGAAGTGCCTGGCACGCAGCCAGGCGCTTCTACAAGAACCTAACACACCTCCAAGTAATACTTAATCTGTATCGCCAAATAAAGATCACACCTGGTTTTAAATGATGCCAAATTTTTATCCAAAATCTGCGCAATTCGGCTAATCTGATAGTTAATGGTATTACGATGAACAAAGAGTTCCTTTGCGGTTTGATTAATGCTGCAGTTGTTGTTCAGATAGCACTCTAATGTTTGTAAGTACTTTGTGTTATTAAGTTCATCATATTTTTCGAGTTGATATAGTTTTTCATTTTTATAGTCTCGTAAAGCGTCTAAATCGTTCATGGGAAGAAGGAGTTTTAAAAAGTTTAACTCATTATAGAGGAATATCGGCTTCTTAATGACTGATTTCTTAATTAAATCTAATACTTTTATCGCTTGAGTATAACTATTTTTTATATTAAAGATCGTTGATTGGTTTGCTCCTATTCCAGCTATTAAGTCCTTATAATCATAAGAAAGATCATGAAATAGTCGATTTATGACGGTAGAAATATGATCTTCCGTTTCGTTAATAAAGACAATCATGAGCTTAACATCCAATAAAAATGAGATAAAAGCATGGTTATCTTTTAAAAGACGGTTGTCCATTCTTTTTTTATATTAAGCAAGGTATTTTCATCACTGTCGAGCATTTGAATGGCTGCAATACAGTACTGATCGTTTTCTTCGTAGCCATATTTGTCTAATATAGTAAGGTATTCGTCAATATTATTCTGATCAAAAATGGTTCCTTTGATCGCTTTCGTTAATTCCGTTTCTTTCTTTTCAGATTGAAGTAATTCATACGTAAAGATCCGGATCACATCGGCCAAATAGATATGCCAAGGAACAGAAAATAACGGAAAGTCATGTTCGTTACAATAAGCGATCATTTCCGGTGTGACATTTTTGATAAACGGTCCTATATTTACAATCATACCGCTTGCACTGTTTTTGACGTTTTGTTTGATCAGATTAAATAGATCTTCCTCTTCCTTTAATCCAACGCCTGTGGTAAACGTCATTTCATTCCCATGCAGAAAATCAGACATATCTAGACTCTCGACCGTATGGATCCATCTCACTAGATTATCCAGTCCTTGCTCACCCGCGAGAAGCGTCAATTCATGGCTATTTTTCACTTTCATATAAAGTTGTCGAACAGAATTGGCCATCACGAGCTCCCCCTTTTTTTAAATTATACCAATAAGAGCAAGCCTGAGAAAAGTAGCAAAATATTGGTCAAAGCCATAAAAAGATTCTGCTTAATTCTATTAAACAGGTAATTACCCGCAAAAATACCGATGGTGATCGGGATAATCGATAGGAGACATAGAAGTAAGATGTGTCCATTGACTTGTCCTGAAAAAGCTTGTTGTCCAAACAGAAACATGTTCAATATAGCCCAAACGGCAGCCATCGTTGCTCTGAATTCCGTTTTATCTTTAAATACAATAGCGGCATAAATAACGAGTAAGGCGCCTCCAGAAATGATCAATCCATGGATCACACCGGCCATAAGCAATAACATGAGCAAGAGGAGTTTAGGAAGGTGTAAGGACTTTCTGATACATAAGTTTTTTAAAGCAATGATAATGATTAAGATGGCGTATGAGAGAATTAAGATATGAATCGGTATTTTACTATAGATGGTCAGTCCTACCACCATGCCAATTAACATGAGTAAGATGATTTTGGTCAATTCTCGTTTATTTATATTGTTGTAATTGCTTATCGCAATCCACATGCAGCTGATCATCGCAATAAAGTTCAATAGAATCTTCGATAATGGGACGCCGATGACTTGGATTGAGAGTGGCATGGCAATTAATGTTCCGGCAAATCCAGTGATTGTTTGGATGGCGTTTGAATAAAACATGATGAAGAATAATAGAATGAGTTTCACGGGTCTTCGTTCCTTGTCTTTTTTATTTAAGTGCTTAAAAAATGTTATTTGGCTATTTCCCAATGTCGGAACAACCAAATAACATGGACTCATTTCTTATTTGATAAGTGCTTTTTCTTTTGTGTCATTTCCAGCTAAAGATTGATACATGACATACAACATCTCATCCGTCACTGCGACTGGGTTATTATAGAGATTGGGATGCCGGCTTAATTTAACAAGTTGATGAATTTGATCTTCCGTTAACTGATATTTCTTTAAATCTACGGTTAAATTCATGTCTTTTTTAAGTTGATAGATCCTATCCGCCATTTCATCTACTGAATGAAAACCTACCTTTCTAGCAAAATCTGTTAAGCGCCCATTTTCTGCTTCTTCATTCATGCGAGCAAAATAATCTAAGGTGATCCCGCAAGCTTCACCATGAGGAATGTCATAAAGGTTCGTTAACGGGAAAGAGCAGGCATGAGACGCCGCTGTTTTTGGAAGAGTAAAAGAGAGTCCTGCAATTAAACTTGCCTCACACATCTTCTCTCTTGCTTCGATATTTTCTGGATCCTTGTAAGCTGTATAGAGATAGTTGAACACAAGCTGTGCTGCATGAATGGCTAATGCATCGCAAATTGGTTGGTGTCCTTTACTCCAATAGCCTTCTAAGGCATGAGCAAGCGTATCAATACCTACACAAGCGGTGACTCTCGGCGACATGGTAATGGTTAACTCTGGATCAATAAGTGCAATAGCTGGATAGAAATTATCCGAGTTAATCGGTCCTTTATACCCTGTTTCATAGTTTGTAAGAACGGATACACAGGTCACTTCAGAGCCTGTTCCAGCTGTTGTTGGAACGGCGATTAAAGGTAAATGTTCCTTTGGCAGCGGCAAGCCTGTTCCGTGGTACGTTGTAATGTCATCTTCGGTCAAGCAGATGGTTGCCGCCGCCTTGGCACAATCCATTGAGCTCCCTCCACCCAAAGCAATGACAAAATCACAATTATATTGTTTAATAACATCGGAACATTCCATCACATTTTTTACCGAAGGGTTAGGCATGACGTCCCCATACACGTGGTTAATAAGGCCGTTTGATTGTTCAATCATCGTTTTTACCAAGGCACTGTCTTTAAAATGATGACCACATACTATGATCCCATTTTCCTTTCCAAGTTCCTTGGCGATCATGCCTAATTCTTTTATTCTTCCATTACCAAATCGAATATCCACAGGTTGACTGTAATTCCACATGATAAACACCTCACACACGATCTATTTTTAGTTTTCTCTGATTTAAATTTAATTTTTTTGTATTCTTCCTTTGAGCTTGACTTGATAATAAACTAATAATATGACTAACCAACCGATTCCACCAAAGACGGAGATTCTCGTTAACGGCGACGTAATAATCGCAATGAGTGCTGTAATTAAGATGAGAAGTCCGATAATCGGTACCGTTGGCCAAAACTGAATTGGATAATGTAACACTTTATTTTGTTGGTTGGCTTTTCGTCTAAATAACAATTCACTGATTAAGATCACGCCCCACGTCCAAAGCGACGCGAAAGCTGATGCACTTGTAATCCATACATAGACATTATCTGGTGCCAAATAAGTAATGAAGACACCGATCGAGATTATGGCTGCAGTGACCCATACAGCGACATGAGGAACGTCGTTTCGGTTCAGTTTGGTAAAGTTGTTAGGGTAGTACCCCTTCTTTGCCATTCCGAAAAGCATACGGCTTCCACCATACACGCCGGTATTACTCGATGAAAAGGCAGACAAGATGATAATTAAATTAACCAATCCTGCGGCAAACGGAATGCCAATTTTGGTAAACATCAAAACATAAGGACTGGCACTTTTCTCCAAGATATACGTCCATGGAAAGGCACAAAGCATAATTAAGATCGAGCCAATATAAAATAGAGAGATTCTTAATGCAACTGTTTGAAACGATTTTTTCAGAGTGACTCTTGGATTATGCGATTCCCCTGCTTCAACCGCCAGTGTTTCAATACCGCTATAGACTTGAACGACGAGTGAAATCGTGGCAAACACACCTAAGATTCCGTTTGGTAAAAATCCGCCATTTGACCAAAGATTCGTTAACCCAACAGCCTGTCCATGGTTAAATAGACCGGTTAAGATGATAAGAGCACCAAAGGCCATAAATACGGTAATCGCCATGACTTTTAAAATAGCAAACCAATATTCTAGTTCACCAAATATTTTGACGCTAAGAAGATTTGAAAGTGTAAATAGAACTAACGCAATCAGTCCAGGGATCCAAGCTGGGAAGGCCGGGTACCAATATTGAACGAGCTTTCCTATGGCAGCGAGTTCGGACATGACGGTCGCGACCCAATAAAACCACCACATGCCTGATGTTAAAAAGCCCATCCGGTCTCCCATATACTCCCCAGCAAAATGACTAAATGAACCCGAAATCGGATTTTCCATCGTCATTTCACCCAAACAACGCATCACAATCGCCGCTAATATCCCGCAAAACACAAAACTAATTAAGACACCTGGTCCAGCCAGCTTCACCGCTGTTGCCGATCCGTAAAACAAACCAACTCCGATAACGCCTCCTAGAGCAAGCATTTGAATATGTCTTTTCGATAAGCTCCGTTCCAGTTCTTTCTCGCCTTTCGTTTCTTCAACCCATTCTTCTTTTAACTTGGCCTGCAACTTCATGACCTCCCTCTATAAACAAGATAGATTCCGATTAAAACAAATAGGTTTGATCAACCCAAGTCAACACTTCATCTAAAATTGGCAGAGTCTCTAATAACTGTTCTTTCGTTATGATAAGCGGTGGACAAATATTGATGTTATTTTCACGTCCAAAGGTGGAGAAACCTTTTTCTTTTAATTTGCCCATGATGGTAGACATAATGTTGTTAGGTGTACCATACGGCACGAGCGGTTCACGTGTTGCTTTGTCTTTGACGAGTTCAAGTGCTGAGAAGAGTCCGATATATCGAACATCACCTACGCAAGGATGTTTTTCTTTCATTCCTTCTAAAAATTCACCTAGATACTGCCCCACTTCATTGACGTGATCTAAAATTTGATGTTCAAAGTAATAATTGACAGACGCTACACCCGCCGCACAGGCTAATGTATGACCGCTATACGTTAAGCCGCACTGCAAGACATTGTCTTCAAAATATTTGGAGACCTTATCGCTTACGATAACTCCGCCGAGCTGAACATAGCCGCACGTCACGCCTTTTGCAAAAGTAATTAAATCAGGTTCAATACCCCAATGTTGGAAAGCAAACATTTTTCCAGTACGACCAAACCCAGCCATCACTTCATCACAAATCATTAAGATGCCATATTTATCACATAACTTTCTAACACCTTGTAAGTAACCTTCTGGTGGAATAATGACCCCATTTGCACCCGTAATGCTTTCTAGTAAAATAGCGGCAATGGCGTTCGGACCTTCATAAATGATTTGTTCTTCTAATTGGTGAAGATAATAGTTTGTTGCTTCTTCTTCATCTGCAAATTTGATTTTTTCATGATAGATATACGGATCGAAAAATTTGATAAAACCGGAAGCTGCTGGACTTTCAGCTGCAAATCGTCTTGGATCACCTGATGCATTTGCGGCCCCTAAAGACGCTCCGTGATACGATCTATATCTGCTTAAAATTTTACTTTTACCTGTCACCATGCGTGCCATCTTGATTGCATTTTCATTCGCTTCGGCCCCGCCATTCGTAAAGAACACCCTCGAATAATTGTCACCTGCGATATCTACTAACATTTTCGCTAATTTTGCTTTTGGTTCCGTCGCATAAGCCGGCGCCATAAATGCCATTTTATCGACCTGCTCATGGATTGCATTAATAATTTCTTTATTGTTGTGACCTAAGTTCGTACACACCAACAAGGAACTCATGTCAGTATATCGTTTGCCTTGGTAATCCCAGAAATAAATGCCATCTGCTTTTTCAATAGCTAAAGCCTTGTTTCCTTGTTTTGACCAAGAATGCATCACATAATCTTTATCTAAATCTTGAATTTCTTCACCCGTTAATACTTGATCCGCTTTTAAAACATCAACCATTTGATATCCCTCCATATTTAAACTAAAACTTCAGTTATTTTATATCGTGTGTTTGTGCTCAAGCACATAACCCTCCGGAAGGCTATGTTCAGTCAATGGTAAAGGTAGCTAATCTTTATCAAAAAAACGCTTTGTTAAATCATAAATAAAGCCAGCAATAAATAATTTTTTACTATACAAATCATTATATATTTTTAGAATTTTATTACAATGAGACTGCAGCTTAAGAATCTTTGTGCTCGAGCACAAAGTGGATTGGGAATTTATTTTCTCTTTAGCATTAATCAATTTTCTTTCAAGGGGTACAGAAATTGGAATAACAATCATTACACCTATATAAAAACAAAAAAACAGACGCCCTCTTTTTAGAAAGCGTCTTTTTGAAACATCTCTATATAAACTTTAAAGCCCAAACTCACTTAATCTGCTGCACACGTCCAACAATCCCATTTTCTAACATCACTTTAATGCCACGATGATGAACGGCTGAATTAGTCAGAATTCTTTTAACTTTACCTTCTGTTAATTTTCCCGATCTTTGATCCTGTTTTTGTACGACCATCACTGTTGCTCCAATATGAATATCTGCGCGTTTTGTTCCATCCATTCTAATACACCTCAATCTTATTATTTTTCAAATCACTTATTTAAAGTTTTCTATTCAATTAGGGGTTTCATTCTATACTAGTATAAAAGTTATATCCATAAAAGAAATACTGCAACCCTCCCCATCCGTTCCACTCATCTTCTCGTTCAGTAACCTTCAACAAATTAATCCTCATTATTTCATAATTTACAGGATACACACTTTTTCACTTTAATAACTTGTTAATCCAATACCTGTTTTTTTATATACCAGAGCTTCTCAATGAGTTTTATGTGGTTCCATTCAAAATTCATTCTATCTTATTATTTGATCAAAACTAGTTTATAATGCTCTATATTTATAGTATGCTAGTTTGATAGAAATGAATAAAATGCATATCCTCCTAAGCCAATTCGAACTTATAAAAATAAAAAGGACTTGTTAATATGAATGAAATAAAAACCGGATATCGTCATGATTATGCCGATTATATGAAATATAAAAAATGCAAATCTCTTCCCCCAGATTTTATTGTCATCGATTTTGAAACCACTGGATTAAGTCACAAATCGTGTGAGATTATCCAAATGGCAGCTATTAAATATATCGATGGTGAAGAGAGCGAGCGTTTTGTCACTCTTGTCCAACCCTTTGGATCGATATCAAGTCACATTACACGAATAACCGGCATTTCGAATGAAGATGTGGCTACCGCACCGCTAATTGATGAGGTCTTGCCTGCGTTTGTACAATTTCTAGAAGATCATGTAATTATTGCTCATAATGCCTCATTTGATATGAAGTTTCTCTTACATAACGCGTACCATTTAGGATTAGATCAACTTGAAAACCATGTTATTGACACCGTCCAACTTGCAAGAAAGCATATGAAAGATGTGCGAAATCACAAGTTAGAAACGCTGAAGATCGCCTTAGGCTTATCTAATATGATATCACATAGAGCAGATACTGATTGCATGGTCACAGCTGAAGTTTATAAAAAATGTAGAGATCATTATATGATCGGGACAAACTAAAAGATCACAATACGTGGGATAAACATAATATCAATGTCTTGTTCCATACTTTCTGACGGTATCGACTGATTTTTTTTACTTTCGATTTAAAAACAAATGACACTAAGACTTTTTGTGCCTTTCTTTCCTTTATCAGACATGTTACAGTTAGTTAGAATAATTAAAGAAAGAGTAGGTATGTACTATGATCGAAGTGAAAAGTTCTCCCATTAGTAACGGAGAATTTAATAGAGGAGTCTTCGCTACTTGCGATATAAAAAAAGGAACGCTGATACATGAAGCACCCGTCATTGCTTACCCTAATGAAGAGCATGAACATATCGAAAAAACATTAATCGGGGATTACGCTTTTCAGTATGGCATCAACCATACGGCCATTCTTCTTGGTTATGGTATGCTTTTCAACCATTCCTATGAGCCGAATGCAAATTATAAGATCAATTTTGATAATCACACGTTTGACTTCTATGCTTACAAGGATATTAAAGCAGGCGAAGAGATTTTTATCAACTATAACGGCGAAGTCGATAATAAAGATCCGTTATGGTTTGAAGAGGAAGAGGAATAAAGTGAAACTTCCATCAGTGGGGGTTTTACTTGCCGTTAAGGCGGGATAAATCAAATCCACCTTGTTCATATCGATGAATAAGGTGGATTTGTTATATTACCGTAAGTTATAGTCGTTCACTATCAAAACTTACCTGTAAATCTAAAACTGAGTTCTGCCATGATCGTTGAAATAACGAAGGTGCCTGTATAAACTACGAAAGATATAACGACAATTCTCCATCCCAACTTTTTAAATTCATGTAAGTCTTTGCCAAATGATAAACCGGCATAGGCTAGTATTGGTGTGGCTAATGCTAAAAAGTTGACGTTTCCTGTTTCTTTAATTATCCATTCACTTCCAGGAAAGATTTTTGTTGTGATCAATAAAGCGATTAAAGAAATATAGATAACCGCAGGTAAGTTAATGGGCAATATCTTCTTTATTCCCCAACCTACAATGGTTATAAGAACAATGATTAACATGCCAGGCAATGCTTTAATGGGTGAGACATGATACCCTGCCCAATTACCTAATAGTGCAATAATTCCAATAATGATATATGTTAAGATCATATCCTTCATCTTTAAGTTATTTTCCAAGACCATCACCTCTATGTTTTAATGTTTTTAATCTCGTTTTTGTGCTTTCTACCAAGGATTGGGTTCAACTTATTATATAAAAACTCTGTAAGTGGTAAAGATATGAAGACACAAATATACGTTCCAAGTAAGGTCGTAATCAGGTTAGCGCCACCTGAGAATACTGCTATAGTATCTGCCTGATCAGGATAAATGGTAACAAGCGTTCCTGTGACAGCCGCCATCATACTCCCTGATCCAACACCCGCTCCCATCGCCAAAGAAAGTGGATGAAAAATATCAAGTTTAGCGATGATACTCGTAAGGAGTGACAAATAAAGTGCTCCAAAAAGTGTACCACACACATAAACTCCTAAAGCTCCTCTACCTTCAGCTGAATCCGAACTATATTTTTCAGAAATAATAGCGAGATTGGGCTCTCGATCAATTGAAAAAGTAGCTCCAATAGCTTCTCTTTTCATTCCGATCAACAAGGCAATTGGAAGACCTAAAATAATGGTTCCTAAAATATGTCCAGCCTCTTGCAGGAGTAGGGGTATACCTGATTTAAATAGTTCCATCAGTTGTGGTCCCATCATTGTCCCTAATTTAGCAATAAAAAGCATAAACGAAATACCTAATATATTAGCTGAAATTTGCATTTCTTTCTTTTTTAAAATTTTAAGTTTAGGAATGCTCATGATTGATCCTATTATTAATGCGTATAACATAGGAAATAATGTAATCGTACCAATACCTAAGCCGAGTTCATGTACACCGATAAGTTCTGTAACACAAACCAAGACCAATACAAACAGATGAACCTTCCAACTGAACATCGATGGCTTTGCATCCATATTATCACTCCTTTTATTTTAATTTCCATTATTTAAAATAGATTCCATTGACAAATGGTTTACTTAATGTGCCCTCCTTTCTTTTCATTCTTTTTCACGTCACCCCTTTCCAATCTCTTAAAATAAAAAACACCTTCCTATTTAGTAAAATTATTACTAATAGAAAAGGTGTAGATTCTATCATAACGAAAAAAACTCTTGTAATCAACCCTTTTTAATGTGCGGTGCCAGGCACCTCGACAATTATTAAAAAAACAATGAGCGAAAGAATTCCAACAACAATAGCAGGAACAGTTGAAGAAAGAGGTTGTTTCACTCTAAAATGAAGGGCAGCTGCTACAATCATGGTGATTAATAACCAAAGACCACCAAAGGCAGCCAATACAGGAATCCAGATACCTACAATCATACTTAATGCTCCAATAAGTTGAACGAGTCCCGTTAGATATCTAAACCAATTCGGCAATTTAAGATGATCAAAGTTCTCAAGCGCTTTCTTCGCCCCTGCTAAGGCCGAAAACCCTAAAAATGTAAACATAATACCTAAAATAATTTGAAGGAAAATCGATAAATATGTCATATAAAGACTCCACCTTAATTTAGTAATTTTACTCTACTTAGTCTATCATATGATTAGATCAAGTTCATTTATATGGAATTAGTAGCATTAAACATCTTAATAACCCTTTAATAGATGCAACTTTATATTTTCATGTAACATAAATAGACGCTTTCCTTTGTCAGGAAAACGTCATTTATTGATGATTGATCAAAGATGGAGTATATGGACCTACAAATTATTTCATAAGGTCCATAATTTGATTGTATGCCTTCATCGTAAGGTCAGGATCAGGATCCTCACCTTTCTTCTTCGGTACGTCAAAATTAGAAAGTATATAATGATGCTTTGGTTCAACGTCATGCCTAGCTAATGAGTGCTTGCAGCAGGCTAATGGACAACCATCAATCGCAATGATATCTCGTCCAGATTTAGCCGTTCTAACAAGCGGTTTAACATCTCCGCCGACGCCTGCAATACATGACATTTCAGCCACATTTTCTCGATCCATTTTTATTGCTATTGTATTAGCTGTTTGTGCAGCTGATGAACATCCAGAACATGAATAGACAAGAGGTAAATCTTTATTTTTCATTGTTGTACTCTCCTCACACCTCTATTTTTGTTTCTATTTTCTATTTAAATGAAGTAGTTTAATAGTAAGTAATTGACTTAAAAAAGTCTGTGAGGAAAGTCACTTTTTTTTGAAAGTGCCAGGCACTTCGACAAAACGTTGTGGTCGGAATAACTCAATGGGTTGATTAGTCGTTCCATTAATCGTCAGGTCTGCTAAAATCTCACCTATAACACTTGCGAATTTAAAACCATGCCCTGAGAATCCTGCAGCTATATTCACTTGTTTAAAATTAGGATGTTGAGAAATTACAAAATGTTGATCAGGTGTATTTGTATACATACATGTTTTGGCTTGTAGCAATCGGCCATTTAAAGCGGGTAATCCTTAATCCAGGTAATGCCGAAGCCTATTAACTTCTTCTTCATAGACGTTCCGATCAATCGTTTCTGGCGTACATCGAATGCCTCCTTTTCGGAAAAAAGCTACTTTTGCCCCCTCTCCCCGTAATCCAGACGATGGAAAACCATATAATTGTGTATAATCGTCTGAATCCCATACATAAATGGGGAAATTACCCACTCGAAAAGGTTCTATTCCACCAATGGGTTCAAAAAACATCATAATCTGCCGTTCAACTTCAAGATTATTTTCTAATCCTACATTTTTTAAAAGCTGTGAGGACCAAGGACCAGCTGTAATAATCAATTTTCCGGCTTCAAATCTCCCGTTTTCTGTTATAACGGTAACCCCTTCACCAGCAGATCGTGCTTCCCAGTGCAAAACTTTTTCATTAAACCTTAATTCAGCGCCATTTTTTTCTGCTTCGACAAGATGAGTATATACACTCAATTCTGGGCGTATAAAACCAGCATGTTTCTAATATAAAGCCACCTGATTGCGAGAAGGTGTAAACACTGGAAATCGCTTATGTATTTCCGATGCATCAAGCATATCAAAAGGTAAGTTCCATTGTTTTGCGCTCTTCAAGCTGCCCTGTACGGTCTCACTGTCAGGAGGTCCCATCATTAGTCCACCTGTAACTGTTAATAACTCTTGTCCACTTTCATGTTTAATTTCTTCCCATAATTCATAGGCTCGAAGAAGTAGAGGAACATAGGCAGGATCTTCAAAATAGGCTTGTCGATAGATTCTTGACTCTCCATGGCTGGAACCTTGGTCGTGAGCTGGTGAAAATTGTTCAATTCCAAGCACTCGTTGTCCTCTCTTTGCCAGTTGATACGCCGTTGTACTCCCCATACCTCCAAGTCCAATGACAATAACATCATAATTTCTCCCCATCTTTATTCCTCCCCTTTACTATATGAGTGAATATTCTGTTAAAAAATTAAATAAAGATTTCTAGATGAAAGTTTACTAGTTGTCATATTCCTAGGTAAGAGA
This sequence comes from Terrilactibacillus tamarindi, assembly GCF_009718825.1. Classification (GTDB taxonomy): domain Bacteria; phylum Bacillota; class Bacilli; order Bacillales; family Sporolactobacillaceae; genus Terrilactibacillus; species Terrilactibacillus tamarindi. The sequence goes on from NZ_WNHB01000009.1 coordinate 65,359, forward strand.
GAACTGCCCGCATGAGTCCCATTGGTTCAGGCTCACAATCAGTGGGGGTTGAAGACCCCCCAATGATTGAAGTTTCACGATTTTATTTCTTTATAAAGCTCTTTCAACAATTTCTGTTATATCCAACGTTTTAACTTCATTATCTGCATCCTTCATTTTTACACCATCATTCATCATTGATAAACAATATGGGCAATTACTTCCAATGACCGTTGGATTAAGGATAAGAGCTTGTTCTGTTCGCTCAACATTAATACGTTTCCCTTGTTTTTCTTCTAACCACATCATACCGCCGCCTGCACCGCAGCACATGGCATTTTCTCTATTCCGTGACATTTCCATTAACTCAATACCTGGTATACATTCTAAAATTTGTCTTGGAATATCGTAAATTTGGTTGTACCTGCCGATATAACAAGAATCATGGTAAGCTATTTTTTCATTAACTTCGTTTCTAAGAACAAGACGCCCATCCTCAATGAGAGACCATATCAATTCAGTGTGATGATAAACTTCTGCTTCTAATCCAAATTCAGGATATTCGTTTTTAAACGTATTATACGTATGCGGGCAAATCGTTACGATTTTTTTTACATGATACTTTTTAAAACTCTTAATATTCTCCATACATAATTGTTGAAAAAGAAATTCATTTCCCATTCGACGGGCTGTTTCACCTGAGCTTCTCTCTTCATTGCCTAGAATCGCAAACTTGATACCTGCTTTATGCATAATTCTCACAAATGATTGAGCGATTTTCTGGCTTCGCTTATCAAAAGATCCCATCGATCCAACAAAAAATAAGTAGTCAAAGGATTCAACTTCTTTTACAGTAGGTACTGAGATATCGATCAATTCGTCTCGCCAATTCATCCTTTGATTCCTATTGATACCCCAGGGGTTACTCTGACGCTCAAGATTTTGAAAATAACGATTCGTATCTTGAGGAACTTTTCCTTCCGTTAAAACGAGATATCTACGCATATCTATAATCTTATCAACATGTTCATTTGCAACTGGACATTGGTCTTCACAGCTTCGACAAGTCGTACATGACCATAATTCTTCTTCTGTGATAATATCTCCGATTAATTTAGGTTTTTCCTTTGTTGCTGCAACATCAATTGTATGACGATTTAAAGATGTTAACGTAGGATTTTCATCGAATAAAAAACTTGGCTCAAAAGGAGATTGTTTTGTTATTTCCGCGTCTTTTTCTGTAAGGTGATCTCGCATCTTAATAATTAAATTCATCGGTGATAATGTCTTTCCAGTTAACGAAGCTGGACACATATCTGTACATCTTCCGCATTCTACACAAGCATACAAATCTATTAATTGATTCTGCCTAAATCCTTCTATTGATCCAACTCCGTACTCTTCAATGGTTTCATCCTCAAAATCAAGAGAATGAAGTTTTCCAAGAGGCTTGGTATCCCGCATAAGAACATTAACAGGTGCGAATAAGAGATGTGCATGCTTAGATTGAGGAATATAAACTAAAAATGACAATAACGTGATCAAGTGAATCCACCAAAAAACGTAAAAACCAATTTCACCTTGCTGGTGATTCAATCCTCCAAGTAAATGAGCGATAAATGTAGAAATAGGAGAAAACAGACCGTCAGATTCGCCAACCCAAACGTGTTCAAACGATAAAGTCATAAAAATGGATATCACAAGAGCAGATAAGAAAATAATAACTAGACCTGGTTTAAGCCCTCTTTTCAATCTATTTAACTTCTCAATATAGCGACGATAATACGCATAAAAGACAGCTATCATCACTAAGAACGTGGTTATTTCTTGTACTAACGAAAAATAGTGATGGGCTAAGCCTATCGGCCACTCAAAACCTTTCACAAAACCTTTAATAATAATTTCAAGAGCCCCAAATTGTAATATAATGAAACCATAGAACATGACAACATGCATTATACCGCTTTTTTTATCTTTTAATAATTTGCGTTGTCCAAAAACATTGGTTAAGACTTCATTTATTCTTACTTTGACGTCTTTTTGTAGATTAGATTTTACTCCAAGTTTAATATAAGTCACTCGACTATAAACCAAGGATGCAAATAGGTAGACTGCATAACTTGTTATAAGAAGGAACAAGACAAAGTTTATTAGTGCAAACATTTTTTCCCTCCTTTAATTTCTTCATTTATAGCAAATTCTAAAAGTCTAAATCTAAAACTAGATTTTTCCTCAAACAAATCAGTTGTTATCAGTGTAAAAATAGGCTATCTGAAGTTAAACAACCAACATTCGCATTAAATCACTTCAGATAACCGTTCATCAATTTTAGTTATTATCAATTTGTGCTCTTTGCAATTGTCCACTATAGTCTACGTAAACAGCCTTCCAATCTGTGAATACATCCAAAGAGGCAACTCCTGAGTCTCGATGACCATTCCCTGTTCCTTTCGTACCGCCAAATGGCAAGTGTATTTCAGCACCCGTTGTGCCAGCATTAATATAGACAATCCCCGTATCTAAATCACGCATAGCAGTAAAAACGCGATTGACATCACCAGTGAAAATAGAACTTGAAAGTCCATATTCGACATCATTATTCACTTTTATCGCTTCCTCAAAACTTTTTACCGGAATGATAGATACAACCGGACCAAAGATTTCTTCTTTTGCAATACGCATGTTCGTTGAAACATCCGTAAATAAGGTAGGAGCGTAATAATATCCTTTTCCGAGTTCCTTATCTTTTAATATTTCACCACCTGTTAAAAGTTTTGCTCCTTCCTCAATTCCAAGCTTGACGTATTCATGAATTCTTTCAAGTGATTTTCCGTGAATAACAGGACCAACATCAACAGATGGATCCAACCCATCACCAATTTTCAATTGTTGTGTTCTTTCGATAAGTTGGTTTTCCAGTTGTTCCTTCACATTCTCATGAACAATGACACGACTACAAGCTGTACATCTTTGTCCAGTCGTTCCAAATGCACTCCAAAGAATGCTATCAACAGCAAGATCAATATCGGCATCATCTAATACAATGATGGCATTTTTCCCTCCCATTTCAAGGGATGTTCGTTTTAAAAGTGAACCCGCTCGCTCATTAATTATTTTTCCAACATTATTAGATCCGGTGAATGAAATAAGATCGATATCAGGATGTTCAACGATGGCATTTCCAACTTCAGGTCCGGAACCATTTACCAAATTCATAAGACCTTTTGGAAGACCGGCTTCTTCGTATATTTTCATAAATTCTTCAGCGATCATCGGCGTTTCAGGTGCCGGTTTCCAAACAACAGCGTTTCCTGTGACAAGGGCGGGAAGTGATTTCCATGAAATAATAGCAATTGGAAAGTTCCATGGTGTAATTAAGCCAGCTACTCCAATAGGAACTCGAATACTCATTGCAAATTTATTTTGCAACTCAGAAGGCACGGTATCCCCAAATAACCGGCGTCCTTCACCTGCCATATAAAAAGCCATATCAATAGCCTCTTGAACTTCACCTCTCGCTTCATCAATTACTTTTCCCATTTCTTTCGTTAAAATTTGAGCCAAGGATTCTTTTCTTTCTTTGAGTAAGTAGCCCACTTTATATAAAACCTCCGCACGTTCTGCAGCTGGTACTAAGCGCCAAGATTTTTGCGCTTCCTTTGCAGCTTTCACAGCTTCATCCACATCTTCCTTCGTTGATTGGATAACCTCTCCCAATACTTCTCCATTTGCAGGGTTCACCACGTCAATAAAGTTATTTGACTTTGAACTGCACCATTCTCCGTTTATAAAATTCAGACACTGTTTCACGTTGCTTTCCCCCTATGCTTTAGTATGTAGTCATAACTGAACATTTTTGAAAAACATTGAAACTATTTTTAAGTAGTTTCAATTAATTAATAAGTCAACTATATATTTTTTCAATATATTGAACTATGGAAATATTGCACAAAAAACATCTCACATTCTCACCAAATACCGTATAGTTTCCACGAAATAAAGCGAACTTCAATCAGGGGAGGTTTTTTTCATTCCCCATTGATTGTAAGCCTGAACCAATCAGGCTTTTTATGGACGGGTTCCACCGCATACTTCTTCTATCCCTTTAATCCATGAGGTAGGGTATGCTGCCTGTTTAGTAGGTAAATTACCAAATAAAAACGTAATCAATTCAAATTGTTAAGTTGGAATTAATGAGCTTTGGCTTGAAGGTAATAATGTCCTAAATTAGAACGATCTGACCGAGTTTTTGACCAATCGCATTCTTATAAATCTTCTCTGCAGCAAATACATCAAATAAAGCCATGCCAACAGATTTAAATGCAAAAGTTTGATGTTCTGCCTCTTCATCTGTTACAATCTGCTTTCCTGCTACACGTTTTGAAAATGGTATGATTTGATCTCTTTCGATTAATCCATCAGAAATTGGATTAATAATATCACCACTTTCCTTGATTGCGTCTTTCGTATCGATATAGAGATGATCAATTAAATTGTATATAGCTTTCGGAAATTCCTGCATGGATGGTTGATAAGATCCAATACCTATAAAAAGTTTATGTCTCAATAGATCTTTATCATCCGGCAGAACAGGTGTTGAAGAGGTTGTTGCCGTGATAATGATATCCGACTGACTAATTAATTCTGATTGATTTTCCACTGGATGAATATGAATCTCTTTTTTTATGTGTTGCTTGAGATCCTCTATAAAATCGAACAATTTTTCTTGTGTTCTATTATATAGGTAGATATCAGAAATGTCGCGAGCGGCTAGTGCTGCCATTAATTGATATTTTCCTTGCATACCTGTACCTATTAATCCAATGCTTTTTGCCTTGGGATGTCCTAAATATCGAATGGCAACACCGCCTAGAGCCCCTGTTCGGAGGGCTGTCAAACTCGTTCCATTCATGATTGAAAGCACTTCGCCGGTTTGGCTATCATTTAGAATCATCAATCCTTGGGTTGTTGGCATCTTTTTAATAGAATTATTAGGAAAAACAGTGACTATTTTGGAACCAAATGCATCCTTAGAAAAGCAAGGCATAAACAATAAAGAATCTGATTCTTGATTCGATACTTGCGTGCGTATAGGCATTAGATATGCTTGATTTTCATACGCAAGATAGGCAAGTTCCATGGTATCCATCATTTCCTGTATCGTAACTGCTGATAAAATATCCTGTTCAGATAGGAAAATCAATAATAACAGCCTCCTTTTAAAAATAAGGTGAACCTTCCATCAGTGGGGGTTTTCTTCATCCCCCACTAATGGTTAGCTGAACCAATCGGACCTTTACGGGCAGTTGATCCCCCACCTATCTTCTTTGAATACTCAGAATTTTGAGGGGGGTCTTACTGCCCGTTAAGGCGGGAAGAAAATTCGTACATTATATATTACTTCGATAACTAACACATTTATATTGGTAAATTAACTAAAAATAAAAAATATATAGATTATTTTTTGTCCATTTTTGAACATAACTTCTAATGGCCATTTACTTATAATTTAAATATTCAGAATTGAGAGGGATTCTTATTGGTTAATAAAACTTTAAAAAGAGATTTAAAACAACGTCACTTAACAATGATATCCATCGGTGGAGTAATTGGCGGCGGACTATTTCTTGGTTGTGGTGCAGCCATTCATTCCGGTGGACCTGGAACGATTATTACTTACCTTTTAGTGGGAACTCTTGTTGTGTTCATTATGAGAATGCTGGGTGAAATGGCGACCGTCAATCCAACAAGCGGCTCTTTCTCTACCTATGCAGAAGAAGAAATTGGTCCCTGGGCTGGCTTTACCATCGGTTGGTTGTATTGGTTTTTTTGGGCAAGTATTATTCCTGTTGAAGCAATGATGGGGGCAAGCATTGTCCATCAATGGTTTTCTGCACTTCCAATCGGCGTCCTTAGCTTTGCTTTTATATTTTTACTTACCATCACTAACATCTTTTCTGTTCGTATGTATGGTGAATTTGAATATTGGTTATCCATTATTAAGGTCGTTGCAATTTCGTTATTTCTAGTTATCGGCATTGGAATTATTTTAGGCCTCGTTCCAACTTTCAAAAGTCCAGGTACGGCAAACCTCTTTGGACATGGCGGATTCATCCCAAATGGACTTGGACCTATTTTATTAGCAATTACAACGATCCTCTTTTCTTTTCCTGGTTCAGAAATAGTTACCATTGCTGCTGCAGAATCTCCTAATCCCAAGAAGTCTGTGATGTTTGCTATTAACAGCGTTGTTTGGCGAATATTATTATTTTACCTAGGTTCAATTGCGATCATTATAACGGTTCTTCCTTGGTCTTCTTCAAGCATCTTGCAAAGTCCCTTTGTCATTATTTTGGACAAAGTAGGTATACCCGGTGCAGCAACTATCATGAGTTTTGTCATTTTGACAGCGGTTCTCTCATGCCAAAACTCCGGTCTCTATACCGCGTCCCGTATGCTCTATTCTTTATCTAAATTAGGAAGCGCACCAAAATTTCTTTCAGAAGTAAATAAAAAAGGAACTCCTGTTTATGCCGTAATAGGAAGCACTATTTTCTCACTCGTATGTGCAGTCCTAGGTTTTGTTTCACCAGATAAACTATTTGTTTTTCTAATGAATTCCTCTGGAGCTGTCATGTTACTCGTTTACCTCGTCATTGCATTTTCTCATCTTTTCATGAGAAGAAGATTAGAACGTGAAAATAAAGATAATTTAGTAGTTAAAATGTGGTTATTCCCTTATTTGACGTATTTAACGATTGCAAGTTTAATAGGCATTCTTGTGTATATGGGATTTGTTGAATCTACCCGCTCTCAAGTGTTACTAACCTCCCTTGTCGCCATCATTATAGTTGGTTCGTACTTTATATTTAAAAGAAACTCTGTAACAACAAACCTTGTTGAAAAAGATGTTTCAATAAAGTAAAAAGTTCAATCGGTGGGGATTTTTTTCATCCCCCACTGATTATAAGCCTGAACCAATTGGGCTCATGCGGGCAATTATCTCCCACCTAGGAATGCTCCTTTACACACATTACCTTGAGGTGGGATCAAGATTCGCCGTTAATGTGGGATAAACTCATTGAACGCTATATTAATAACAAAAATGCCACTAACAAAATGATGAGTTAGTGGCATTTTTGATTGTTTTATAAAAACAAATCTTACATTTGCAGAAAACTAACCTGAATTTTAACTTATAGTTGTTTAATTCTTTCTTCATAAAGAGTTCACAAACTCTGTTTCACTGGGATAGTGATTTGATAGATGACCATGTTCTGCATTCTTAATAGCCATATAGAGAAGGACACACTGTTCAAAGTCAGAAAGATCTAATGATGTTAGTTCACTTATTTTTTCCAATCGATACACTAACGAATTCCGATGAATAAATAACGTTCTTGCTGTCTGACTTAAATTCATGTTGCAACGGCAGTATGCCAAAAAGGTCATCGATAAATCGTCATAATTATGATGATTTAATAGTTGATATATCTTCTTCTTCAAGATTTCCTTCATATAAGGGGAAATTTCCTCACTTAAAATATTTATGGCAATTTTCCAGTCCAGATAATGATAAAGTTTTAACTTGGAAGAATTCTTCTTACCCGCTGAGAGAGCTTTCAATGCATTCTTATATGAAATATGTGTGTGCTTTATTTGATTGTAAAGACTGCCAACTGAAACTTCTGCACTCAACCCATGTTTACTTTCTAAGTATTTATTGAATTTTTTGAGTCTGAATTTAATTTTCTCAATGAAGGACGCTTCATCTTCGTCAAGATTGGATGACTTTAAAAGAATAAATTGCTCTGGATTAAGTAAACAAATAATATCTTGGTCACTATCCATAAAACATTGTTGTAAATAGAGTTGAATATCTTGCTGCAGAAGTTGAAGAGGTGGAATGATACATGAAGCTTTTTCCTTTTGAAGAATTTTAGAATGCTGCATGTTTATGTCAATGATTAAACACACACGTGGTGTATTTAAGTCATATCCTAACATTTGAGCATAGAGATGGATTTGTTTAATATCTGATTCATTATCAAAATGTAGTAGATATTGAACCAATGTATCTAACATTTTCGATTCTAATGTCATTACCTCTTGTTTAAATAACTCATGACAGAGCATTTCTACATGACTTTTTACCAACAAGGTATATTTTTTCACTTTATTTGGTTCCCCAGTGATACCTAGAACTCCTATTTTATGATTATTAAAGAATATTGGCGTTACAACTCCTGGCAATACATTATCAAGTCTGGAGCTTTCTTCCTCTTCACAAAAAATCATGTCGCTGCTTTCCATAAAGTGAAAGGTTTTATCATGAAAACTACCAATACGTTTTCTATCGGTTGAACCTATGATAAAACCTTCGTCATCAATTAATGTGATCGGATGACCTATAATCTCACTCGTACTTTCAACAATATTTTGAGCAATATCTTTTAAAAGCATGCTAATCCTCCTCTTTTTTTAATCAAAATTAAATGACTTTAGAGTACGGTATGGTTGCTTTATATAATAGTTAACCACGATGTCACAAAAAAGACACAATTAATGTCAGAAAATGTGACCCGTTTTTTTGATAATTCTATTTTCGTAGAATTTTTTGTATAAAATCACAAAAATTATTGCTTTAAAGTCATGCCTTTTTTGTAAGAATTTCATATTAATTATTGATATAAAATTCAGTATATTTTATTTATCCCGTTTATTGGGTAGCAAGCCCCCCACCTGATTAAGAGATTCAAAAAGCCTCGGTGAGGGATAACTTAATGATATTCATGCTTTCAATCAGTGAGGGATAAAAGAATCTCCTTTGATTTAAGTTTTGCAAACAACTAATATACGATGGAAGGTCGGGTAGAAAATGAGTATTCAAGCAGACATTCTTATTGTTGGCGGCGGTGTGATTGGTTCTAGTCTAGCCTATAATCTACTTAATGATGGATTTACAGGAAAAATTGTTGTTTTTGAAAAAGACAAAGTCTATGAATATTCTTCAACGCCACGGAGTGCCGGTGGTTTTCGGCAGCTATTTACTACACCCATTAATATCCAATTAAGTCGCTATAGTCTCCAAATATATAAGAATTTTAATAAGAATATGGTTGTTCAAGGAGAAACCGCTGAAATTGATTTTAAACAAAGAGGTTATTTATTTCTTGCAACAGATCAGCAGATGAAACAATTTGAAAAACACATGGAATTGCAACATCAATACGGGGTTTCATCACAACTACTAAATACACATGAATTAATCGATCTTATTCCAGAATTAAATGTAGAAGATTTAGCAGGAGGACTTTTTTGCTCAGAAAGTGGTTACTTAGATCCTTATTCTGTGATGCAAGGCTATATCCGAAGTGCAAAATTCTTAGGAGCTGAATATGTTTATGAAGAAGTTGAAGCTTTCGTAATTGATCAAAATAGGATTAAAGGTATCCGCCTGACTACTGGAGAAGAATATCACGCCCCTATTGTGGTAAACTGCGCAGGCGCTTGGGCAACTTATCTTAGTAAAGATGCTGGACTTCCTCTTCCTGTCATCCCTGTACCTAGACAAATTTTTCAATTTAATGTTGAGAAACCACTCAAAAAATATTTACCTTTAACCATGGACCCTACTGGTGTTTACTTCCGCCACGAAGGCGAATCTTTCATTGCCGGATTTAATGAACAAACTCCTGAAAGTATGAGCTTTAAATGTCGACGTTCTACTTTCAATGAAGAAATTTGGCCAATTATCGCCAATCGTATTCCAAATTTTGAACAAGCAAAAATTGAACGTGCTTGGGCTGGTTTATATGATTACAATACAATAGATTACAATGCTATTATCGGTGAGCATCCAGAGATGAAAGGCTATTACGTAGCTTTTGGATTCAGCGGGCATGGAATGCAGCAAGCACCAGCAGTTGGCAAATGCCTATCTGAACTCATACGAAAAGGAAAATACGAATCTATTGATCTAACGCCATTAAGAATCGATAGATTTGCTCAAAAAGCTCTCGTTGTTGAGGATGCAATATATTAAGCAACTTGTCATAAAGATTTAATTAAGGTTGTGATAGACGTGACCAAACCTCGAATTTTACAAATATTATCTATGTACCATGAAAATGGAGAACATATTCTTCAAGAAAACGCTACTGTCGTAAAAACCAATACGACCGATACAAATCATTTATGTAATTTAGTTCAAGATGTTTCAGGCATTATATTAAGAGCTCCAGCAAGGATTAACAAAGAAATCATAGATGCATCTACAAACTTAAGAGCCATTTCTGGTGCTGGAATAGGCTTAGACAATATTGACGTTGAGGCTGCGACAGAAAAAGGGATTGCTGTTCTACATGCACCAAACGTTAGTGCTGTGTCAACTGCTGAACATGCCCTTTCCTTGATGATGGCATTAAGTAAATCCATTATTCCCTTCCATCAAGAAATGAGGAAAGCTAATTTTATGTCAAGAGACTCCATAAAAACCTATGAAATAAAAGGGAAAGTCGTTGGATTGATAGGTTTTGGGAATATTGCTCAAGAATTAGCCTCTCGTTTAACTTTTGGTTTAAAAATGAAGGTTATTGCCTGGGTTCGCTCCATTGATAGGAACAAAGAGCTGATAGCAACACAACTTAATGTTGAACTAAGTACAAATATTGAAACCTTGATCTCCAAATCTGATTTTATCTCCATTCACGTTCCTTTAAATAAAGAAACAAAGCACTTAATCGATCAACGATTATTATCGTTAATGAAGACATCCGCCTATCTCATTAATACAGCTCGTGGAGCCATCATTGATAATAAAGCATTAATTGATAGTTTAGTAAAAAGAAAAATTGCAGGCGCAGCTCTCGATGTATTTGATCCTGAGCCCCCTCTAGAAACTCTGGAATTGCTTAAGCTTCCAAATGTTATTTTAACTCCACATGTTGGTGGAACAACTGTAGAGTGTAACGTTATTACTTCAATGACTATCGCAACAAATTTAATACGCTTCCTGAATGGGAAGCCTGTAGATACAATTGTTAATCCTGAGGTTTTGTCATAAGTGTACTATAGGAAATAGGAGGTTAATTATGAATATACTTGTTATAATCAAAGAAACTTTTGATACGGAAGAAAAAATCGAAATAATAGATGGTGAAATAATAGAAGACTATATGGAATATATCTTAAATCCTTATGATGAATATGCTGTTGAAGAAGCCGTTAGATTGAAAGAAATCCATGGTGGACAAGTCACCGCACTTACGGTTGGAGATAGTCATTCTGAGCAGTCTTTACGGACAGCTATTGCAATGGGAGCAGATGAAGCCATATTGATAGATAAAATCGATAAAGGTGACGAATATACTACTTCTCAATTATTAAAAAAAACTATTCAATCCATGACTTTTGATATTATTTTAGCTGGCAATGTCACTGTTGATAATGGATCAAGTCAAATTGGACCACGTTTGGCCGAGGAATTGGATATCGCAAATGTTAGTAGTGTCACAAATTTAACCATTGACGGTCAGGAAGCCTCTCTTACCCGAACTGTTGAGGGGAATGAAGAAATGCTTACATGCCAATTACCCTTATTAGTAACCTGTCAACAAGGTTTAAATGAACCCCGCTACCCCTCTCTTCCTAAAGTCATGAAAGCAAAAAAGAAAGTCATCAAACATATGAATACGGTAGATCTTGGATTAAACCCATCAGAAATCACAGGGAAGACAAGGATTATTGACCAATATATACTTCCTAAAAAAGCCAGTGGACTTATATTAAATGGTGCATTAAACGAACAAATCGATGAGCTTGTTTCCGTTATAAGCAAGAAAACAACACTGTTATAGGAGGTTAAATCTATGAATCAAAAAATTCTCGTATTATCAGAAAAACATGGAAGTAAACTTAAAAATGTAACGATAGAAGCTCTTACTGCAGCGAAACAAATGAAGAAACAAGCTGGAAGAATCGTTGCCTTATGTTTAGGAACTTATACAGAAGATCAAATTAAACAGTTAGCGGAATATGGTGCAGATCAAGTCATAATAGCTGAAGATGAGTCCTTAAATGTATTTACCACAGATACTTACACGGATGTCCTCTATCAAGTTATTAAAGAAGAAAATCCAGATATCATATTAATGGGACATACTGGTGAAGGAAAAGATTTAGCACCACGAGTTGCTGCACGTTTGGGAATAGGACTTATTTCTGATGTTACAGCTATAAATTTCGAAAATGGTGAAATCATCTTTACTCGTCCCATATATTCAGGCAAAGCCTTTCAAAAGAAAAAAGTAATTGAAGGAAAAACCTTTGCGACGATTCGCCCAAATAATATTCCTATGGAAGAACCTGATTTAACACGTACGGTAGATGCTACATATATATCTACCAAAATATATCATAATCGTATAAATGTTAATGAAATCGTACAAAAGGCAACTGAAGGAATAGATTTATCGGAGGCAAAAATTGTTATTTCTGGCGGTCGAGGAATGAAAGGTCAAGAAGGATTTATTTTATTAAAAGAACTGGCGACTGTTTTAGGTGGTGCCGTGGGAGCTTCAAGAGGAGCATGTGATGCAGATTATTGTGATTACTCCCTCCAAATCGGTCAAACGGGTAAAATCGTTACCCCTGATCTGTACATTGCTTGTGGTATTTCAGGAGCTATTCAACATGTCGCAGGGATGTCAAATTCTAAGATGATCATTGCAATCAATAAGGATTCTGAAGCACCAATATTTAGTATTGCTGACTACGGTATAGTAGGAGATGTGTTTGAAGTCGTTCCAGCTTTAATTGAAGCTTTCCGATCGGTCAAAATGAATGTCATTTAAAAATAAATTTTTTACGATGAATTTACCCTACCCTATCTCCATTATAAAACAATGCAAATTATTTACGACTAAATAAAAAACCTAGAGACAAGACACTTTCAATGTCCAATCTCTAGGTTTTCTACTAATATCATCTAGATCTTATAAAACCATCTTTCCTATCAATCCACTAACCACTCCAAGAACAACCACCGAAATCACCACAAAACCTAACACCTTCTTAGGAAGTGATTTCGCGACGATTAATAACGATGGTAGACTAATGGCAGGTAATGTGATTAAGAGTGCTGCCGCCGGTCCTCCGCCAAGTCCTATAGACATAAACGTTTGGATGATTGGAATTTCGGCAGCCGTTGGAATGACAAAAATCATGCCGGCAATCGCAAAAATAAGGATCGCAAGGAGGCTATTGGCTGATGCATCACTTAATTGTGGGAAAAGCCAAACACGCGCTGCTCCTAGTAGCAATACCGATAAGACATATGCTGGAACAATGTAAAGAAGCATACTTCCTAAACTTTTTAACCATCTGACTAAAAAGCTGCCTTCTGGTTTTTCATCTGTCATGATTTTATCAAGGTCGATAGGCTCAGCATCTTTCACAAAGCGGTTAGCCAAATAGCTTACGCCAAAAGTTAGAATAAATCCGAATATAAGACGCATTAGAGTAAATTTCCATGATAAAACAAACGTCATAAAAATGAGTGTGGCAGGATTGATCATCGGATTTCCAATCCAAAAAGCTAATGCGGCACCAACCGAGACATTCTTTTTACGAAGACCTACCGCCATCGGAGCGGCACAACAAGTACACATCATGCCAGGAACAGAAGCTAGTCCAGCAATAGCCGTGCTACCGAATGATGTCTTTCCAAGGACTTTTATTAGCCATTGGGTTGGCAATAAAACTTGGATTAAAGATCCGAGTAGAATGCCAAGGATCGCTGCTTTCCACACGGAATCGAAATAAACGATCGCATAATCCCAAGCAGAATGCCATGATAACGTCTCACCGGAAAGATCTCCTAATATGGAAGACCCTATAGAATGAGTTTGAGCCGCTAAGAATGATTTGCTATAATAAGGCAGCCATTTCACATAAAGTAACCCAGCAGCCGCAATAAGTATAAAAGTAACGACAAACCAGATCAATTTTCGATTATCTGATGGTCGTTGCTGAGGTGTTGTGTCTAGTTGCGACATGTTACCCCTCCTGTATGTTATATTTAAAGACAACATATTATATCATAAACCCATCCAATTTTTCACAATATATATATGATATAAGTTGATATTGCATGAATTTAATTCACTCCAATTTGGAAATTTCCCTTTATTGACAGTGTGTTTTATAATAAAACTATATCTAACTCGTTTTGAAAGGTTGTTTTCAAATGACAGAAACTCATTCTATAAAGCTCACTTCCCTATCATCTAAAGGTGGCTGCGGTTGTAAAATTGGACCCGCGGACTTATCACAAGTTTTAAGAGACTTGCCTGTGGCTGCTCCCAATCCTAACCTACTTGTCGGCCTTGATACAAGTGATGATGCTGGGGTATATCGTTTAAATGATGACCTGGCGATTGTTCAAACCGTTGACTTCTTTACACCTATTGTTGATGATCCCTATTCTTTCGGCCAAATTGCGGCAACGAATGCAATAAGTGATATCTATGCCATGGGTGGCACCCCTTTAACTGCTTTAAATATTGTTGCCTTCCCTATCTCAACATTGGACAAGGCTATTTTAAAGGAAATTCTACGAGGTTCAGCTGATAAGTTGAAAGAAGCCGGCGTTACCCTTGTCGGCGGTCATTCTATCGATGACAAAGAACCAAAATTCGGACTAGCTGTGACTGGAACAATCCATCCAGATAAAATACGTGCCAATACCGGAGCCAAACCCGGAGATAAACTGATCTTTACAAAACCAATCGGTGTTGGCATCTATTCGACTTCTATTAAAAAAGATCTCTTAACTGAGGAAGAAACTGCTCATGTAACGAAAATCATGTCCACTTTAAATAAAACAGCTTCCGAAACGATGGCGCCCTATAGCGTCCACGCTTGTACGGATGTGACAGGGTTCGGATTACTTGGACATGCCTCTGAAATGGCGAAAGGCAGTCAAGCTGGCCTTACCATATATAAAGATCAAGTACCTACCTTGCCTAGACTCAGAGAACTCGCTGAAGCGGGTGCTGTTCCAGGCGGAACAAAAAATAATTTTAAACATCTTCAAGGAGATGTCACCTTCCCAGAAACCATGGATCAAATTGATCAATGGATATTATGTGATGCGGTGACATCTGGCGGTCTCTTAATTTCCGTTAGCGAAAAAGAAGCGAATGACTTACTATCTGATTTACAAAAAGCCGGCGTTCCTGCTGCATTAATTGGTGAAGTCACTGCAGAAAATCCAGGACATATCACCGTATTATAAGGATGAAACATTTGGTATGATAGCAAAAAATCGGCTTATGCCGATTTTTTCAATTAGATAGAAGTCATTAAAGGAAAAAGGTTACTAATATAAGAAAAACTATTGCGTTCGCCATTAAAGACTATAAACCAAGTTTTTCTTCTATAAACGTCCCACTTTCAATCAATCAAGAATGGTCCTATAGAGAAAGGTGGAAACTTCGTGTTTCAAGATATTTCGATTGATGAATTACTTGATTTAAAAAATAAAGATGAAATCACCGTCATTGACGTGAGATCACCATCCGAATATAAAGATGCTACCATACCTGGTAGCTTGAATATCCCATTATTTAATGACGAAGAACGAGCCGAAGTTGGAACGATTTATAAGCAAACAAGTCCTCAAGCGGCCAAAGAACGTGGGCTTGAAATCTTTTCTGCAAAACTCCCTACTTTTATTAAAGAATTTGCTCAAATAGAAGGTAAAAAAGCCGTATTTTGTTGGCGTGGAGGCATGCGAAGCCGGACTTCTGCGACCGTTCTTGATTTGATGGGGATCAAGGCCTTACGTTTAGCTGGTGGTTACCGGACCTATCGAAACTGGATCGTAGAGAAATTTAACCATTACGATCTGAATCAAAAAGTCTATGTTTTAAATGGAAATACGGGATCAGGAAAAACAACGATTCTGAACCGTCTAAGGGAAAAAGGATACCCTGCACTTGATCTTGAAGGAATGGCCAACCATCGAGGATCGATTTTCGGGCAAATTGGACTCGAACCTCATAATCAAAAAACCTTTGATGCCCTACTCTTCCAAGATCTCGAGAGATTTCAATCATCGCCTTATATTTTAATTGAAGGCGAAAGCAAACGCATTGGGAAAGTCCTCCTCCCTGACTTTTTAGTAGAAAAAAAAGAGCAAGGCATCCAATTATTCATAGATATGCCAATTGAAGAACGAATCACTCACATCTTAGAGGACTACCAACCATGGATTCATAAGGAAGAATGCATAGATGCCTTCAATCGAATCAAAAGACGCATTCATACACCGATTGCCAAACAAATTGAAGAGGATCTAGAAGCTGAAAACTTTCATGCAGCTGTCAGATTGTTACTCGAGTTTTATTATGATCCATTATATGAACGTTCGGCCAATCAATATCCAGAGGATCGAAAAGTAACTCTTAAGGTGAAGAATGTTGACGAGGCGGTTGAAGCTGTGTTGGATCAGGTTGGAGTGAAACAGAAACAGAGTTAGTTTTATGAACCGGGCTTATGCCTATAAGATTTAAGGGTGTCCAAAAAATTTGGACACCCTTTTTCTTCCATAGGTCATGTGATTAACTAGTAATCATTTAAGTGGTTTTCTTTTCTTTTTTAAATCTGACATCATCTTTTTATATTTCTTTTCAGATAAAGGATAGAAACAAAAGATGATAATGGATAGTAATGTGAGTATGCCAGGTATTGATGCATTCATATTTTTAATGGCATTAAGGGATGATAATGTCTGGTCGCTATTAGCCACATAACCTGAATAGCCTAAATAATAAGCAGAAAATGTTCCAGCTACGGCCACACCCAATTTGTTAACAAAACTCATACTAGATATGACAACTCCATCTGCTCGTACGTTCGTTTTCCATTCAGCATAATCCACACAATCTGCAAGCATGCCCCAAGCGAGCGTATTTAGTGGCGTTGAAAAAAAACCACAAATAAATAACCAAACCAAAATGAGCATAATTGAGGAATATGACGTAAATTGAAGTCCTGCAAATGAGATAAGGGATATCGTAGCCGATATTATCACGACACTCTTTCTTCCCCATCTTTTTGTTAATGTTGGTATAAATAAGTTACTGAGAAAGGCAGCGCCAAAAAACAAAACAGTTCCTATAAATACGAGATCCTCACGATGGATATTATAAGTAAAATAATATACCATCATGCTCAATCGAATATTAAAACCAATCGAAAACATCAAAAATGTCGAGATTAGAATGACCAAAGGTTTATTTTTCAGCAATGCCTGTATTGTTTTTTTCAAACCTTGTTTCTTAGGCTTTTTAATAATGACACGTTCCCTGACGGTCATAAAGCTGAATACATTTAACAATAATCCAGCAACCGCATAGACTAGCGAAGTCATCTGAAACCCAAAGGAAGCATTATCGCCTCCAAATAGTTTTACCAAAGGGGTTGCACATGATATAGCTAGAAGGATTCCTATATAAACAAGAATCATACGTACGGTTGTTAATACTGTACGTTCATGTACATTATCAGTAATTCGTCCAGTTAAACTATTCACAGAAATCGTTTGAACACTAAAGAACATACCAAGTAAAATATAAGTCACATAAGCGTAAATAATATTGCCCGTTGATCCAAAGTTAGGAGTCGTAAAACATAAAAAAGTACTTGCTGCTAACGGGACCGCGACCCATAGCAGAAAAGGTCTTGCTTTCCCCCATCTCGTGTTCGTCTTATCTAAAAGCGTCCCCATCAATGGATCACAAATAGCATCAAATACACGTACGACTAAAAATAATGTTGCAATCACTTCTGGCTTGATTCCGTCTACATCTGTATAAAAGAAAAGCAGATAGGCATTAACAAATTGAAAAACAATATTATAGGACATATCCCCAGATCCAAATCCAAATCGCTCAATCCAAGTTAAATGACCATTAACATTTGACGGTTGCTTACTCTCAATCTTTAAATTCTTCGTCTGTTCTGCTTCTAACATACTTACCTCCAAGTTTCATTTTTTAGAGAAAACAATCTATCGCAGATGATAAAATTATCAATCAGCTACTTTTTCATCTTATAAAGACAACTTATAGATTGTAAGTCTTAGAATCTTTGAACTCAGGTTTCCGTAATTTATTGATATCAAGCTATCGTTTTATGCGAATGGTCTTTTATTTACAATTTTCATACAAAAGACGATATACGATACCTTCGAAATGATCTTCATCACCTCCTTTATAGTTGGATTTAAACTCTTTACTTAGTCTCACAAACGGCAATTCTCAAGATCCATCATTTAAATGTTATGTCAAATGGTTATACTTGCTAAAAACATAAATTTAAATTGATTTGTATGCAATTAGTAGTTCTCCCATGGTTGAAGTTTCTTTTATTTTGGATGAATACAACCAGAAAGTGGTCTTTCCAACCTGGTCCCTTTTTGAGTCAAAGTCTATACTTTATAAACTGATAAAATAAAAAAATGTGAGTGTTTTGTTGTTAAGCAAAAGTGGACTATCCATTTAAAAGGCTTTCAATAATCGGATGTAGTTATTCTTTGTCTATTTCTATGTGCCGATAGACATGACGCAAAACGGGTATAAGTTTATTAAGATGCGGTAATAAGGCACATGTACGGAGGCCAGTGGGCAGACCTTGAAGGGTAATAACGGGAGAATAGTGAAGAAGTGATAAAAAAACGATCGTTAACCACTATAAATACAGTGTTCCACATACTAATTAAGATGGACGACCCCATTTGTTTGGAGAGGATATCCACTTCCCTTCAATCAAATCAACTGATTATCCTCTAGGAACATTGAGGAGTGAAAAAGCCGCCGTTAATTGCTGGTAATGCCTTTAGCGATATATTGGGTTTCTCCGGTCAATTCATCATCTTTACTGTATGACAATAACCCAAAATATAGATTAGTACTTATTGATTTTTATAACCGAACATCTAACTACTATATATTGTGTCATAAAAGAAAAATCAAATCAACTCATAGGCATTGAGCTTAAGACAAGTCTCTTATATTATTGAAACTATGAGTGAACATGCTTTTAGAACATTGATTGAATGATCAACGATATTAGTAAAATGGCACTTACTTTGGACAGGGAAATAAGTTTTATTCTATAATAAAACTATGGAGGTGTAACAATGAGAAGGATCATGACACTCATCCTTTCAATTAGTGTGGTATCAAGCGGTATTATTATATTGTACACCGAACAGAAAAGTAACGTGCAAACAAAGACCGGTTCAATTGTGGATCATTCACTCCATCCAAAATATATTATTAAAAAAGGGGGTAATGTAAATTCACATACAGAAGCTGCACAATCCTCCGGGTATAAAGGTGGAATACAAAACCTTCCAAATGTAAATTTAAACAAACCAGTCGAGATTACAGAAATTCCTTATTCTCAAGGCAAATAAAGTGAAACTTCCATCGGTGGGGGTTTTCTTCATCCCCCACTGATGGTTAGCTGAACCAATTGGACCTTTACGGGCAGTTGATCCCCCCACCTATCTTCTTTGAACACTCAGAATCTTGAGGTGGGGGTCTTTACTTGCCGTTAAGGCGGGATAAATTCTAAATTAATGACACTAAAACGCCTGGATATCCAAGCGTCTTAATTTTTCTTTTGTTGTTTTTGGTATTTTCCCTCACTAAGGAGGTGCCGTCTCTTTTTTAAGTTGCATCAAACGCCGCCGTGTCATTTGTCATAAACCTTTACTAAGGAGGCACACCTTTTTTAGCATTCAAACTCCTTGAGAACACTGGGATCAGGTTTATGATATTGGTCCAATGATGGAAACAAAACGTTAAAGGCTTTTCTTCATTTTAGTTTTTATAGTTTTGATCACCCTTTAAAGAATTCTTTCAATGGTTCAAAATCATCGGATAGATCAATATCATTTGGTTCTGCTTTTAGTAAACGTTCGATCATTTGTTCTAATTCATCGATATCTTGTTTATCCGTGTATTCAATGAAGTTTAATTCTTCGAGCCAATCGGTATAGGAATGTTTGGCTTTTCCGTAACTATTTCCAAATACGAGACATGGTGTTTTTGTAATAATAGAAAAGATCATGGCATGGAGGCGGTCGGTTATGATTAGCTTTTTAGAACGAATTCGATCAAGCATTTTCATAAAATATTTCTCTCTATCTTCGTAATCAATGGTTTCTACCTCTGATAACACGGTATCCGTACGTTCAACTGTCGTTGTTTCTCCTGCCCAGCGCATTAATTCTGAAATAAAATCTTCATCTGTTACTTTCTCTTTGTCTGCTCTTAATATAAAGAGCACACCTTCCCTTTCGATCTCTCTTGGCACGATATCTAATGACAACACCATGTCTGGTGTATAGATAACCTTTGAATCAAAGGTATTTTTTAACCGTTCTAGTGTTTGCGATTCTCTTGCGACGAGAGTTAAATTAGGGTTTTGATGATAGGCATCCTGCGATTTCCTCTTCTCTAGAATTCCTTTTTCTGTATCTTCAAAATGAACCGATTGTGGTAATGAAATGGTTTTATAATCCTTAAAAGCGGCGAATACTTTTCTTCTATCTTCTTCAATATCAAGATAGAGACTTCCTAAATTACCACCACCTGTAAAACAAACGATATCGTTTTCATGAATGATCTTTTTTACGATTTCAATACCTGCATCCGTTGCATAATCCATAATTTCGATATATTCATAGTATGGAAAGTGATTTCTAATGAATTTTTCTTCCGCATAGGCTATCGCCTGGTCTCCTATATTTGTATAACTTGGCGATCCAAATAAAAATACTTTTCTTTTATCATTCAATAAGGCATCAGCATCCACATTTGGAGCAACACCTTTCACTCGTTTAGTCCCTTTTATAGTTTGTTCGTTCATCTCTTAGGCCCTCCTAAAAAATTAACTTATTTCCGATTGGTAGTATTATTTACCCTAAAAGAGAGATAAGTAATCTGGAAACGTTAACATTTTTTCTTATGAAACTCCCCACTATCATTTGCACTGTAAATAAACTGTAACGCTCTATTAATTTGATTATCACTTTGTAATGACATAATGATAAGTATCCTGATAGAGAAAAAAGGGATAAATAAATTAAATGGAGTGCAAAAACTATGAGAAAACTAATTGTCTCTTCAGCGTTAGTCGTATCATTACTAACAGCAGCAACTCCGACTTTTGCTTACACAGTTAAAAGTGGGGATACAATGACGAAAATTGCAACGGATAATGGTATGGCTCTACAAGATCTGTCAAAAGCTAACCCACAAATACAAGATTTAAATTCTATTTTCGTTGGTCAACAAATAAACTTAAACGGTTTAAATACTAGTACTGAGGAAACAACTAGCCAAAAGGTAGACTCAAACTTCAAGCCATTTACGGCTACCGCTTATTCAATGGGGACTGTAACGGCAACGGGAACTAAAGTAGCACAAGGAAGAACCATAGCCGTTGACCCTAACGTAATTCCATTAGGATCAAAAGTAGAGATTAAGAGTGATATTCCAGGAGTTTCAGGTATTTATACGGCTGAAGATACAGGATCAGCAGTTAAAGGAAATAAGATTGATATATATATGAATACATATGATCAATGTGTTCAATTCGGTTTAAGAGATATTCAATTAAGAGTGTTAGATTAATAGGGACCTATTTGGTCTCTATTTTTTTCTCTCATATTCCCAAGTGCTATGCGTTTGGCTAGGATGCATTCCACAATAGAAGTTACTCCGGCCTTCATCTTATTATAAAAAGCCCTAATTGTTGTAGCTGTATGGAAAGATACCTCCGCCTTGGTCTGATTCATTAGCATTTTAACTCTTCAATTTATTCTCTAAGTACTCCGATACCCATACACAATATTGGTTGTCATTTATTGGAAATACATTGGTCTCATAAGGGAGTGGGATCCATGAAATAATCGCAACAATGTTGGAAAGTTGTCTTAACAAATCCACCTCATCTTCTGAACGAATACAGACGATTTTATCGTAATTTTTTTGTTTATAACCTTCAATAAGAAGAATATCAATGTCTGTCAATTGATAAATAGCCATCCAATCTAGCTGAACATTTGTACTGAACGTTAACAATCCTCCTCCCGAAACACCTGAGAGGACTGATCCTGCCTGCAACAGACGTGTAGAATCTTTATCTTCAGGAAGAAGTGGCGTACCTCCATGCCCATGATGCTTAAACGAACCGGCCTTATATCCTTTTTTGGTTAAATAACGAAGAATGTTTCCTGCAACTGTGGTTTTCCCACTATTTTGATAGCCTACAACTTGTAAAACCAGTGGTTCAGTTTTCAACGATTCACCTCCCATTCCTTTTTTTAAAGAGATCCCATGCTGTTAAGGCGGGATAAAGATTTCACCCGCTACAATTCAAGTAAATGGTTATAGTCATTTTTTGTATTAATATTTATAAAAGATGTGTCCTCAATGGACAATGTTTTAACAGAGACATAGAGTACATTACATTGTTCCAATAATTCCATCATACTCTTCCTATTAGTCCTTAACTGACATTCAATTTTTTCTTTTACCCTGTGATGGTATAACCCGATCAATGGCTGCACACGTCCGTTGACGTATGGAACAACCACTTCGTGGGTTTTTTTCTCTTGAACCTGTTGAAGCAACATCGAGACTATTCTGGAAGTAATCAAAGGAACATCACATGGAAGGACAAAATACCAACACGTTTTTGTACTCTCCATGACTGTTAAGATGCCAGACAGTGGTCCTTGTCCTTTATACGGTTCCTTATCCTTCATTACTCTCATGTTCTTCAGCTGATGCAATTGTGGAAGGTGACTGACGATGGTTACATCATTTACGAAAGGTTGTAGTGCCTGTATAGAATATGTAATTAGCGATTTTCCACGCCAAGTGACCAATGCCTTTGGTTCTCCAAAACGACGCGAACGTCCTCCCGCAAGAATAATACCTGTTACATCTTTTTTATTCATCCTTGTTTCCGCCTCCAAACAAACCGGTTGAATGATCGAGTCTATTAATTTACAACCATGTTTCATTCCCTTCCTTATCTTCCAATAACAACACATCAACTAAACTGCCTGCTGAATATCCTTTTGTACCGGCTTGTAAAACGATGAAACTATTAGATTCCAATAGTGAGGACACCATATTCGACTTATCTTTTCCGGAAGGTTCCACGTAGATCTTTCCATCACAGAAAGAAATCTTCCCACGTACAAAACGCGTCACGGGACTTGGTTTTGGAAAATCTTTATGTAAAATGGCTTGTGTTCTTTTTATAAAAGGCTTTGACTGGCCAAGCATCATCTTAATAACGGGCCTAGCAAAAAGCTCAAAGCCAACATAACATGCAGCAGGGTTCCCTGAAAGTCCAATGAGAAGTTTGTTATGAATCACTGCTGCGGAGGTGATGCTTCCTGGACGCATCGCGATCTTATTAAATAGAACTTTTGCACCCAGTTCTTTGTAAATCCTTGGCATGTCGTCATCATCACCGACCGAGATACCTCCCGTTGTAATGACCACATCAGTTTCATTTAGGACATTTCTAATCTTTTCAATTGCGTTGTCAAGCTGATTTCCTATCTGTCCATAGTTGTGTGGATCCATTCGACACCTATTGCATTGAGCAATTAGCATATAAGTGTTACTATTACGAACCTTCCCAAACTGAAGAGGCTCCTCCAGATTGGATAAATTGTTCCCTGCTGCGATGATTCCAACTTTCGGCTTTCGTGTAACCGTGATGTTATTGTATCCAAAAGTGGCAAGTGATGCGATAATACCTGGATTTAACACGGTGCCTTTCTTTACGAGTAGCTGGTTCTCCTTTATATCTTCCCCAATTTGGCTGACATTTTCTCCTTTAGATACTGGACGTCTGATTTCTATATACTTTTCCCCTGGTTTCTCTACAACTTTAGCACGTTCAGTCATGATGACCGAATCAGCACCATTTGGCAAAGGTGAACCTGTCATAACTTTTACAGCCTGTCCCTCTTTGATCGTTCCGCTCCACTCATTCTCTCTTCCAACTGTTCCAACAATCTCGAGAAAAACAGAGTGACCTTTTTCCGCTTTACTCGTGCTCATAGAGGGAATAGCATAGCCGTCGTATGGTGACCGAGTATACGATGGAATCGGATGCGTTGCGTAGAGATCATTGGCTAGCACTCTTCCGAAACTGTCTTCTAAATGAATCGTCTCGTTTGATAATTGCTTTGATACAGCCGCCAATTTCTGAACAGCCTCTTCCACTGGAATGGGTTTACGAGTAAGAACCAAAATACGACACCTCATTCTTTCGTTTTAATTTAAAAAAACAGCAGTGTTACAAGTTCTGTAATATCGAATTTGATGATTTTTTAATTTAAAATAGTAAAACCATACTTTTGAAATATTTGAAGGGCACCCTTTGTTTGTAAAAAGTTAAAAAAGGCTTCGGCTTCCTTTTTATGTTTTGTTGTTTTGATGACTCCAAGGGGATAAATAATAGCACCATGCGTCTTAGTTGGTGCCGATTTTACTATTTCCACTTTATCCGATTGCTTAGCATCTGTTTCATAAACCAACCCCGCATCCACATTCGTTGTTTCCACATAAGTTAAAACTTGACGTACATCTTTCGCATAAACCATTTTGCTTTTCAATCCATTCCATAGTTTTAACGTCGTTAATGTTTGTTTGGCATAGGTCCCTGCAGGTACTGAGTCTGGCGTCCCGATGGCTAATCGATGAACCTTTGGACTAGTGAGCTTATTGAAATCATGCAACTTATTAGAGGATTCCTTTGACGTGATCAGGACTAATTGATTTCCTAACACATTTTTCTTTTTTTTGATCAATCCCCGATCAACTAATTCTCTAAAATTGTCTTCATCTGCAGAAAAAAAGAGATCAACAGGAGCCCCCTCACGAATTTGTTGTTTCAGTGTGCCCGAACCACCAAAATTAAAGACGACTTCCATATGGGTTTGTTTTTTATCATATTGTTTCCGAATAGTTTGTAAAGCGTCCTGGAGACTAGCAGCAGCTGATAGGGTAATGGTCACCTTCTTATGAACGTTGTCATCATCTTGATGTTTTGTGCTACTAGCCGAACAACCCGATGATATTATGAGTATGAAACAAACAAATAGGTAACAGCTATATCGCACTCCCACATTTCCCTTCTTTCGATTTTTAAACAGTTTGATTTGCTACTTGAGTCAAATCTGATGATGTTAAATGGTTACTTAAGATTGGCTCATTCACTTTTCCTTTTATAGGTTCCACTTTTACCACCTGTCTTTTCTAATAAATAAGTTGGACCGATCGTCATATTACGATCAATCGCTTTACACATATCATAAATGGTTAGTGCACAAACAGAAGCTGAGGTTAAAGCTTCCATTTCCACACCCGTGTTTCCCTTTGTCTTTACAACGGAGTAAATCATCAATTCATAACGATCTTTATCTACTTTCCATTGAAACGTGATATTAATTCCAGTTAAAGGTAATGGATGACACATTGGAATGATATCTGATGTTTTTTTAGCCGCCATAATGCCAGCTATTTGAGCAACAGAGAGTACGTCCCCTTTTTTAACTTGACCATCGGTTATCTTTCTGTAGACTTCTTCCGATACTAGAATACTCGACTGAGCTTGGGCAATTCGTATGGTCTCTTTTTTTTCCGATACATCAACCATCCTTGCATGACCTTGCTCATTAAAATGGGTAAATTCACTCACTTTGACGGTCTCCCTTCTTTATCCTCCACTGACCGGTGGAATAAGTGCAACGGTATCTCCTTCAGCAATGATGTCGGTCTCCGTGGCGTATTTTTCGTTGATGGCAATCATAACCCCCTGAGTGGGAAGTTTATATTGATTTTCCATCAACTCTTTAAATTCCTTTACGGTCAATTGTTTTTCACGTATAGCCAATTTTTCACTTCCAACCTGTTCACGAAGGTGGGCAAATAATAAAACTTGAAACATTGACGTATCACACCTTTGATTGATTTTCTGTGTAAGAAACAGTTCCCTCTTGATTGCCAATCCATAGATCTCCATCTTCCCAATGTTCTTTTTTCCAAATAGGAACCAGCGTTTTTATTCGTTCAATCGCATAACGATTAGCCTCGTACGCATCTGACCGATGTGGTGAGGATACAGCGATAACGACGGCAATATCCCCTATATCCAAGTGTCCGATTCGATGAACAATAGCAGTTACTGTGCCGGGCCACTGCTTCTTTATTTCTTTACCAATATTAGAAAGCATCTCTCGGGCCATTGGTTCATAGGCTTCGTATTCTAAATAAAGTGTCTTTTTATCTTGAGTCATCTCTCGAACGGTCCCAATGAACGTGACAATGGCTCCGGCATTCCGGTGCTCTACTTGATTAATCACTTTTCCGATATCTATCGGGCGGCTGACAATGTCGAACATCTAGTTTCCTCCTCACCATAGAGATTTTCATAATGTCTTATAAAAAGTATATGTTGTCCCACGGTATCAATTAGTGTCGATTTAATTCCCAGATGACATGAGCCAACTCTGGAAGAATGAGTTTGTTCATCGCAAGGCGAACCGCTCCACTCGATCCAGGCATGGCAAAGATTACTTTATTTTGAACGGTTCCTGCAAGTGCACGACTCATTAATGCGGCACTCCCAATGTCTTCTGTGTAACTGAGCATTCGAAATAATTCCCCAAACCCGACGATTTCTTTATCTATCATCGCTTTCACGGCCTCAATGGTCACATCTCTTTTTGTAATCCCTGTTCCACCATTCATTAAAATAGCTTGCGTCTGTTCATCTCTACATCCCCAGCGTATCGCTTGTTGAATCATTTCTTTCTCATCTTTGACGATATGATAAGCCGACACACTAAACCCTTGTTTCTCTATTAAATCGATGATCAAAGCCCCACTTTTATCCGTTTCTGTCGTACGCGTATCGGAAATCGTGATGACCTGGCACCTTATGCGCTGGTCAGCTTGTCTCTTATGTTCCTGAACACTCATCTATCTCACCACCATAGAAAATTGAAAGTTAACGTATTTTTGAGCTGGCTGCTAGTAACAAGAAGGAGATCAACACACTTGCTAACACCCAACCCCACATTTTCAACAGATCGCCAGCGTCATAAGCCGTGTAGACAGCCATGGAAAGTGTCTGTGTTTTCCCGGGTATATTCCCTGCGACCATTAATGTGGCGCCGAACTCTCCTAGTGCTCGTGTGAAGCTTAAAATAAAACCCGATAGCAGTGTTTTCGAGCATAATGGTAACTCAATTTTTAAAAACGATGTCCATTGATTCGCTCCGTCTACCAATGATGCTTCTATGATTTCCTTATCAATCGATAGAAAGCCCGATGTTGCGGTTTGGTACATTAAAGGAAAAGCGACGACAGCTGAAGCCACCACAGCCCCTTGCCAAGTAAACAACAACGTATGAGAAAATAGCCATTCTGTTATCCTGCCGAACACACTTTGATTCCCCAATAAAGTAATTAGCAAAAGGCCAATCACTGTCGGAGGTAACACAAGAGGTAGCATGAGAACTGTCTCTACAACGGTTTTTCCTCTAAATGTTTGATTTACCATCAGTCGAGCGATCAACACACCAGTTATGAAAACGATAATCCCTGCGACCACACTAACTTTAAGGGTAACTCCAACAGGCAGCCAAAAATCGATCAATTTACTCATTCCTTTTGTTACGCCAATTTTTATCTTTTAGTGCGTGTTCAAAAAGGTGACAAATTAGAAGCAAGAAGGTCAAGGCGGCGCCGTTTTGAGGACCGGAATGTAGGTTTTTACTACATGAGGACCGGAAAAACAAGCCAACGCCGAGATTCGTAGCTTATCATTTGGTGACTTTTTGAACAACCCCTTTTAGTCTCAACATTTTTCATTTAAATACTCTATTAAAAACAGTTAACCTTATTTCTTAACAGGACCATTCACTGTCTTGACTTTCTTCACATAATAAGAGCACATCGATTTCCTCACCTCGAGTAAATCCCTCAGATCGACCAGGTAATACAGACAGGGCATTCGCTTCGACAAGAGACGAGATCATATTGGGTTTATCCAGGCCCGTGGGGGATGCGATCAGTCCATTTTCATTAAAGAATACATGGCTCCTCACAAAACGGGTAAATGGATTGGACGGGAAATCTGCCATTAACCTAGCTCTTGTTTTCTTTAAGAATGGCTTTGACGAATTTAAGTAGGTTTGAATGACCGGTCGTACAAAGAGTTCAAACCCTACATAACAAGATGAAGGATTACCGGATAAACCAAACAATAATTTTCCGTTGAGTTCAGCAACGGTCGTGACACTCCCCGGACGCATCGCGATTTTGTTAAATAGGACCCGGGCCCCAAGCTTTCGATAGATTGCCGGCATATAATCAAAATCACCAACGGATACACCGCCCGTTGTAATAAGAAAGTCAAATCGTTCGAGTGCCTGTGAAATGGATTGATAACATTCTGCAAATTTATCAGCTAATTTGCCTAAATCATGCGGCTGCCCACCTGCACGCTCAATTTGTGCTTGAATCATTTGTCCGTTGCTGTTTCGAATTTTACCCGGAACAATCGGCTCGTCTATTTCTAAGAGTTCGGTTCCAGTCGTATAGATGCCAATTTCCGGCTTTTTTATCACCTTCACTTTGGCATATCCGAATGTCGATAGAACCGCTCGAACACCTGGGTTAATAGATGTTCCTTTAGTCAAGAGAACGGTCCCTTGTTTGACATCTTCACCTTTATAAGTCATATTTTCGCCTGCAGCAACTGGTTTCGTAATCGAAATAAATGGATGACCATTTTTTTCATACTCTTCTGTAGACTCGAACATCACAACCGCATTGCACTGATCCGGAATCTGAGCACCCGTCATAATCCGTACTGCTTGAAAATCATTGACTTCTTTAGATCCAATGAAACCAGCACCAACCTCTTCAATCACTTCAAATTCCACAGGATTGCTAAGACTTGCTTTCAGTGAATCCTTTGCTATTATGGCATAACCATCATAACGGGATCGATGAAAATGAGGAACATCATGATCGGCTACCACATCTTCCCCTAAATACCTGCCATAGGTCTCTTCAAGAGAAATGGTTTCCGATGGCCCATTATAGGCATAGTTCATTACTTTTTGAACTGCTTCACTTACCGGTATCGGTGTTCTTCTTTCTACCATGTGTTGTTTCTTTCCTTTCCCAATTGACTATACTTACCCGTCATAATTCCCGGGTGATAGGTCTATTATCCTAGAATTTTCTGATAAACCCGTTTGGCATAAGCAATATCGTTTGTTCCATGTATTAAGGCTCGTCCATCTTTAAAGAGGACCATGCGTTCCTTTTCGTAGTGAACCTGAACTAAATAGGGATTCGCCTGCGCCTCATAGCCGGCTTTTTTTAATCGAGAAAGGAGATGATTGATATTCAGATTGACAGGTTTTGGAGGACGTACCTGTACCGTTTCTCTTCCGCATAAAACCATGGTTTTCATTCCATTTGTGACATCAAGAAAAGGATACGTTCGTTCTTTACCACAGGATAAGCAGTCTTCTCTTTTTGCTTTTGTCATATCGATACTTTGAAACTGATTGTTCCAAAGATCAAAGGAGACAAATGTTGTTCTGATAGCAGTCCAATCTTCGGCAAGAATTTTCAAGGCTTCGGCTGTTTGATGAGCCGTAACCATTTGGACGGCTGGGGCGATAATTCCTCCGGTTTCGCACGTCATGCTTTGAAAAGGAATGGACTTCCATAAGCAATTCATACAAGGTGTTTTACCAGGAATCACCGTAAAACTCATTCCGAAGCTTCCAACACAAGCTCCATAAATCCAAGGTATGGATAATTTTTGCGAAATATCATTGATGATCCACCGTGTTTCAAAATTATCCGTGGCATCAATCATTAAGTCATGACCCTCAGCCATTGCCTCAAGGTTCGAGGCATTTACATCTTTGATACAAGCAACAATGGAAACTTCATGATTGATCGCCGTTAAGTGTTTCTTGATGGCAATCGCCTTCGGAGTCTGATCGTGCGCGTCACGTTCAACGTATAGCTGTTGACGCTGAAGATTGCTCCATTCCACATAGTCTCGATCCACGATGGTTAATTGCCCCACTCCTGCTCGAGTGAGTAATTCAGCATTAGCCGTTCCCAAGGCACCAGCACCAATGATTAGCACTTTCTTTTTCTGTATGTTTCTTTGTCCCTTTTCTCCAATAGCAGAAAACATGGTCTGCCTGGAATAGCGATCCTTCACTGTCCTCTCACCTTCTCTTCCTTATTTCTGATTTCAGGTTAACCGCCTATATAGGACATCTCTACTTTTTTTCTGCCATCCTTAGGGACATTTTTTAACAGTTTTTGCCGTTCTTCAGAGTAACGATCCGTTCTTCTTTCCCATACATTCTTTACAACCTTTTGTATTTCGCTATCAGTTGCACCTAAACGTAACGGCTTGCGGAGATCTGTGCCTTTCGTTGCAAACAAGCATGTAAATAATCGACCCTCAGCTGACAGCCGTGCTCTCGTACAAGTGGAACAAAACGTATCCGTAACAGATGAGATAATCCCTATCTCTTTTGTCGTTCCTTTATACATAAAGCGGGAGGCAACCTCTCCTGGATAATTGGGTGCTACAGGTTCTAAAGGAAATTCCTTATTAAGTCTATCCAAAATCTCTTTCTTACTAATTACTTGACTCTTATTCCACCCGTTGACGTTTCCTACGTCCATATACTCGATAAACCGTAAAATATGGCTCGTCTCTTTAAAATATTTAGCCATAGGAACAATATCTTGCTCATTTATACCCTTTTGAACGACCATATTAATTTTTACTTTCAGTCCCGCTTTCTCAGCAGCCTCTATCCCAGCAAGTACGGAGTTTACTTTCGCACCTTGCCCATTTATTTGGCCAAAACGTTGATTGTCTAAGGAATCAAGACTCACTGATACACGATGGAGTCCCGCTTTTTTAAGGCTATCTGCATATTTCGGAAGTAAGACACCATTCGTTGAGATCGCAATATCATGAAGACCTTCTATTCCATGAAGCATTTGAACCAATTTATGAATATCACGGCGCAGCAAAGGTTCTCCACCTGTAATTCTTACTTTCTGTACACCAAGATTAACAAAAATCCTTGTGAGACGCTCTATTTCTTCAAAAGTCAGTAAGTGTTTTTTAGATAAAAATGGATAATCCGGACCAAATATTTCTTTTGGCATACAATATTGGCAACGAAAATTACACCGGTCCGTCACCGATATTCTCAAGTCTCTAAGCGGTCGTTTCAATTGATCATCGAGCATCTTTATCTCCTTTCAAACGTAATTATTATATACACGATTTATTCCATCCTTCGTGAATTTCTGAAGTCATCATCCGTTCACGCGTTAAGTCGTTTTATGCGCTTATTCATTTTCTTTCGCCATTCGTCCGCTAATTCTTTAACTGCTAGTAATCTTTTAATTCCATCAATATCATTTGGTTTATGAAGATAGATTTGATGACTAAAAAGAACAGAACATCTTTTTGGGTGTCTTTTGATTAACACGATATCCGAATTTTTCCTGATCGTTCCTTCTTTCAGAACACGGGAAAGATAACCAGTAAATCCGGTTTCCACCATTTTTTTGAGAAGATTGGGCAATCCTGTTCTTTTTGAGATTGTACTGCACGGAATTCGACTTTGCGTGATTTGGATGACGGCTTCACCTATTTGATAAATATCTCCAATACAAACGTCTCCTTCCAACATATGGGTAACTGTAAGATTTTCTCCAAATGCAGCAGAGGGTAATTGAACACCGAATTCCTGTTGCCAGAAAGAATAATGTTCAAACGGATAAACACATACAGCACGATCCGGACCGCCATGATGCTTTAAATCAGCGACACCATCGTTAAGGAAACCGTTTTTTGTTAAAACTGCTTCCTCGACTTTGATTTTACATATTCCAGTCGTCATTTCCTTTCCCTGATTGTCATCCATTTTTTTGGGTAACCCAATGGCCAAATTCATTATTTTTTGATTATTGTTCCGCATGTTGTTAAACGTCCTTCTATATATAAAGAATATTTTGGAATTGTTCAAACAATAATTTAATAATAACGTTTATTCTTTCTATTATCTACATCGGATCATCAATTGGGATGATATTCACAGCGCAACTTTTGAATCCTGGAATTTTACTGTACGGATCTAAAGCCTGACTTGTCACTCTATTGATACTCTGATTGTCACCCCAATGAATGGGAACAAACACAGTATCTTTTCTTATCCGATTCGTGAGTTTACTTCTAACGGTGGCACTTCCTCTTCTGGACTCCAATTTGACCCATGCTCCATCTTTAATATGAAATTCTTCAGCTGTTTGTGGGTGTATTTCAAGAAAAGATTCATTATTGTCACTATTCAATTGAGGGCTTCTTCGAGTTTGGACGCCGGTTAAATAATGTTTTAATATACGGCCGGTAGTCAAATAAAGTGGAAATTCATCACTCGTTTTCTCTTTCTTATCTTCATTTAGTACTGGAGTAATATGCGCTTTACCATCAATACTAGCGAATGACTCTTCAAACAGACGCGCTTTACCTGAATCATCAATAGAAGGACATGGCCAGTACAATCCGCCGCTTTGTGTCAATCGATCATACGTTATACCATAATAATCGGCCTTCCCACCGCGACTAGCCACTCTTAATTCGTTGAAAATGTCTTCAGGTGAAGTGAAAGAAAAGAATTTTTCTTTTCCAAGAACTCTCGCAATCTCACAAAGAATCTCCCAATCATGCTTAACGCCCCTAGGAGGGTTCTTAGTTGCCCTTCTTAAAGTTACTCGTCCTTCTAAATTTGTCATCGTTCCTTCGTTCTCTAGATAAGAAGACGTTGGTAAAATTAAGTCAGCCATTCGCCCTGTTTCTGAAAGAAACATATCCACGACCACAAGGAACTTTAATTTCTTTAATCCTTCTTCTACAAAGTTTGCATTAGGGTTAGACACCACCGGGTTTGAACCCATAACAAATAATCCCGTAATCTCCCCTTGATGCACTTTTTCCATCATCTCATAGGCTGAAACCCCTTTTCCAGGTAGGGTCTTTTCATCAATATTCCATACTTTAGCGATATAGGATCGATGCTCAGGGTTCTCGATAGACCTAAACCCAGGAAGTTGATCTGCCTTCTGGCCATGTTCTCGGCCGCCCTGACCATTACCTTGACCCGTAATTGCACCATATCCACAGCCGTTACGTCCTATTTTCCCTGTAACAAGCAAGAGATTAATGAAATTTCTAACTGCTTGAGTTCCGTCTATTTGTTGCTCGACACCTCGCGCGGTAAATATCATACCTGTTTGTGCTTTTCCAAACTTCAATGCGACCTGTTTTATTTGATCAATCGAAATGCCCGTAATGTCCTCAATCTGATCAAGTTGAATGGAAGCTAAGTGTTCTCGTAAAAATTCATACCCGCTTGTTCGCTCTTGGATAAACTGATGATTGACCAGTTCATGATCTACTATTATTTTAAGAATACCATTAGCTAGGGCAGCATCAGTTCCTGGTTTAATTTTCAAATGTAAATTTGCAAGGGCTGTTGTTTCAGTCTCCCGAGGATCAATATTGATAATGAAAGCGCCTCTTTGCTTTGCTTTTGAAAAATAAGGAGTCAAAGTTGGTTGACATTCAGCAAGATTTGTTCCAACTAAAATAATACAGTCAGCATGAAGAATCTCATTAAGTCCGTTTGTTAGCCCTCGATCCATACCAAAGGCTTTTTGTGCTGCACTGGAAGCAGCAGCCATACAAAATCTTCCATTGTAGTCGATATGTTTAGTCTGCAGAGCCACTCGAGCAAATTTCCCGAGTAAGTAGGCTTCCTCGTTAGTGAGCGAACCGCCACCATATACACCCAGTGCATGATTTCCTTCTTCCTGCTTGATTTTAGTAAATTCACTTTTAATAATAGTTAATGCTTTCTCCCAGGAAATAGGGACAAACTTATGATTAACCTTTAATAGAGGTTGAGTGATACGGTCTTTCGCCATCACATGCTGATGAGCGTTACGCCCTTTTATACATAGGCGCCCTTCCGATGCAGGATTGTTAACGGGAATGACTTCATATTTCTTTTGATCACTCGTCTCGTATTCAACCAATTTCATCTTGCACTGAACACTGCAAAATGGGCATTGAGTGTGATACTCCTTCTTCGTTCCGTTAAATGGAATCTTATTTTGCTTGTTCCCCTTATATTTTTTCCCTAACACTTCTTGTAACAGTGCTTCAACATAATTTTCACAACTTCCACATGTTCGTGATGCTTTTGTACACGTTTTTACCTGTTCAACGGTATCTAGTTTTTGTTCATGAATGGCTTGTACGATCGTTCCTTTTGTGACCTGGTTACAATCACAGATAAATTCATCGTCTGATAGATTTAATACGCTAGATTGGTGATTATTTACGTTATTTAATGAAGACTCAAATGGAGAATGCCCGTCTTGAATTTTACTTCTTTCACGAACCATTTTTGCTAACCGTGGACCATCACTGATATCCCCAAAAAGAACAGCACCAATCACTGTTCCTCTCTCGCATAAAACTTTCTTGTATATGCCTTTACTTTTATCTTCTAGACAAAATGCTTTTGTTCCCGGACGATCTATAAATTCCCCGACCGAAAAAACATGAACTCCAGATACTTTTAACTTAGTAGCAAGAAAAGAGCCTGTATAAGGTTCAGTTTCAACGCCGCATAAATGTTTTGCTAAAACAGCCCCTTGCTCATATGATGGAGCCACTAATCCATATAAAGAACCACGGTGCTCTGCACATTCCCCAATCGCATAAATATTGGGTACATTTGATTCTAGAAAGTCATTCACGACGATGCCTCGATTCACTGCCACTCCACTTTTCTCGGCAAGTGAAACATTGGGACGTATACCAACGGCCATGATCACAAGGTCCGCGTCAAGTTCCGTTCCATCCTTGAAACGTACTTTGCGAACACGTTCATCACCGATAATTTCTTCGGTTTCTTTATTCATTACAAAATTTAATCCTTGTGATTTTAGTTCTTCTTCTAATAATTTGCTTGCTGTATGGTCTAACTGTCGGTTCATTAAATAATTCGATCTATGAACAACCGTTACATCCATAGATCGATTAACTAACCCTCTTGCAGCCTCTAGGCCAAGTAAGCCACCGCCAATCACAACCACTTTTTTATAAATCTTAGAGGTATTAATTAAGTATTTACAATCATTAATATTCCGATATCCCATAACGCCTTCTTTATCAACTCCTGGAATAGGAAGGATATATGGACGAGAGCCTGTAGCGATGATTAATTGATCATATTTTGTAGGCGCCATTTCGTCAGTGTAAATCATTTGATTCTTTTTATCTATAAACGTGATGGGATGTCCTGTACATAAGGTCATGTTATTTTTCCGATACCAATCCCAGCTGTTGAGAAAAATGTTATCTAAATTCACATCACCTGATAATACATTGGATAATTGAATACGATTATAATTCGGATAAGGCTCATCACCAAAAATCGTGATCTCAAATTTCTCCTGTGATATTTTTAATATATGCTCGATACAGGATACACCCGCCATCCCATTTCCAATAAGCACTAATCTTTTCTTATCCAAATTCTTCACTCCCAACAAAAAGATGACTACATCCGATTTCATGATTTATCACGCCTTAACGGCAAGTAAAGACCCCCACCTCAAGATTCTGTGTATTCAAAGAAGATAGGTTGGGGGATCAACTGCCTGTAAAGGTCCGATTGGTTCAGCTAACCATCAGTGGGGGATTAAGAACCCCCACTGATGGAAGTTTCACTTTTATTCTTTTTCTAGAAAAATCCTTAATCTTTAGCTGACATTGATCGTTTGGTCGTCCTGTTGACCGTTCTTCATCCATGATTTTCTCCATGAATAGATAGCTAATAGTAAAACACCCAAAACGATAAGGCCAGCGATAGCAAAACAAAGGAATCCTGTTGTATATGTACCTGTTGCCTGTTTCAGTGTTCCTAACAGAGTGGGTACAAAGAAGCCCCCTATTCCTCCTGCTGCTCCAACAATTCCAGTAATGGTTCCGATCTCTTGACCAAAGCGTTGAGGGACAATCTGAAAAACAGCACCATTTCCCATACCAAGACATATCATAACAATTATTAAAAAGAACATCATGGCATAATATGTGGGCAGAAAACTTGCACCAAACATGGATAATGCTAATCCAGCAAAAACAAACTTAAGGACATTTGTTCCACCAAATCGATCAGCAATAAATCCGCCAAGTGGACGGGAAATACTACCTACTAACACACAAAGAGTCACCGAATCCCCAGCACTGACTTTTGGTAATCCATACTGTGAAACAAAAAATGCGCTTAAGAAACTCGTTAGACCGACGTATCCCCCGAAAGTGACAGCATAAAGGATACAAAAAATCCATGCGTCTTTCACTTTGAAAAGTTTAAAATAATCTTTTATTGGCTTAGGTTTAGGTTGTGATGGCGCATCTTTTGCCATAAAAATGTAAGCAATAAATATTAAAAGCAAAGGGATAATGGCGAACCCGAGAACATTGTGCCAACCAAATTTTTCAGCTAAACGGGGTGCAAACAACGTAGCAAAAACCGTTCCGCTATTTCCGGCTCCAGCGATTCCCATCACTAATCCTTGTAATTGTGGAGGGTACCAGCGACTGGCTAATGGTAAAGATGCTGTAAAACTCCCGCCAGCTACACCTAATAAAATCCCTATACAAACTAGCTCACCAAATTGATGACCAAATAGCCATCCCCAAAGAAGAGGGATAACCGAAATTAACATACCGCCAATGGCTGTTTTTCTCGGTCCAATGAGGTCACATAAAATCCCCATAGCAATTCGAAAAATTGAACCACCTAACGCAGGAAGTGCAACAATTAAACCCATCTGAGCAGGTGATAATCCAAAGTCCTGAACAATAAAGGCTCCAAGCGCGCCTAAAATAACCCAAATCATGAAACTCACATCAAAATACAGTAGTGAAGCAATGAGAGACGGTAAGTGTCCTTTATTTTTCAAATCTGCTAATTTCATAATAACCACCAGCTTTCCGAAAATATATAATATTATGACTTTTTATGGTGTAATGTAGAGATAGAAAGTTTTTTCATGCTGCTTCCGTGTTAACTTTACCTGTAAACGATCAGTCCACACGAGATCCATGATTACAAAGAACATCTAACGCCTCTAAACACCGACCTCATCTAGTGCAACTGGGCTTTGGTTATCCCTAAACCATTGTAATTTATCTCTGAACCTGACAACTTCACCGACAACAATCATCGCTGGATTAACAATTTGATGTTTTTTCGCTTCATCAATGACATCTTCTAACGTAGCTGTTATCGTGCGTTGTCTTTCCGTCGTTCCCCACTCAATTAGCGCAATAGGTGTTGTTGGTTTTCTACCATGGGTCATGAGATTTGAAACAATATGTGGCAGTGTTGACACACCCATATATATGGCTAGCGTGTCTACACCCGTGGCTAGTTTCTGCCAGTCAATCATTTCTTTGCCACCTGATTTGCAATGCGCAGTAATAAAAGCAATCGAACTTGCTATATTTCGATGAGTGACCGGAATTCCTGCATAAGCTGGGGCAGCGATACCTGCCGTAATACCCGGAACGATTTCAAAATGCACAGCATTCTCAGCTAAATATTCCGCTTCCTCACCTCCCCTTCCAAAGATAAAGGGATCTCCTCCTTTCAACCGTACAACCGTTTGATGCTTTTGAGCAAAAGTCACAAGTAACTGATTAATAGCTTCTTGTTTTAACGGGTGCGCATGTGGAAATTTTCCACAATAGAATAGTTTGGCTGAAGGTTTGGCTTCTGATAGCAAGTCTTTATTGACAAGGCGATCATACATGATAACATCTGCTGACTGAATTAAACGAAGTCCTTTCACGGTGATAAGGGTCGGATCACCTGGACCGGCTCCAACGAGGTATACCTTTCCCATTCTTTCCCTCTCCTTTATCTATTGTTTGAACAGATTCTTACTTATTAAAAGATTCATTATAAACGCACCGATCCGGATTTTTAATCGAAGGATTATCTAAATCGTCGATAACAATAAAAATGTCATCATTTTGTATTTTCACTGGGAATGTACTAACACAGCCTTCATCTGGCGCCTGAACAACTCCATCTACAATACCTATTTTCCAATTATGCATGGGACAAAAAACATACTCTCCGCTAATCATTCCTTCAGCAAGAACGCCTTCGCGATGAGGACAACGGTTTTCAATTGCATAGACTTTTCCAGTAGAAAGTTTAAATAGAGCAATACTTTTTTCCCCAACAAGCACTGTTTTCCCTAAATTTACAGGTAACTCACTATATTTTGTAACAAAGACATTCTTCCCCACGTTTTCCACTCCTTTTTACTTTTCATTTCCTCCAACATGAACTTTTTGATAAAGTTGTTTCTGTGTTTCCTCGTTAGCTAAAACAGATGCCCATGGATCTTCGATTGGTGATAAGGCTTCATCCATGCGTTGATTTAACTGATCTCGTATCTCCTTATTCGATAGGACGTCACGGACATGTTCGATACCGACACGTTCAATCCACGCTGACGTTCTTTCCAAGTATTTCGCATTTTCTCGATAATATTGGAGAAAGGCTCCCGCATACTCAAGAACTTCTTCGCTTTCTTTAACTTTACATAGAAGGTCCGCTGTTCTTAATTTTGTACCTCCATTTCCTCCAACGTAGATTTCCCATCCCCCTTGAACGCCGATTACACCAACGTCTTTGATTCCCGATTCTGCGCAACTTCGCGGACAAGCGGAGACACCCATTTTCACTTTATGGGGTGTATTTAATCCTTCAAATTTTTTCTCTAATTTAATTCCCATACCGATGGAATCTTGAGTACCGAAGCGACAGAATTTTTCACCTACACAGGTTTTAACCGTACGTACAGATTTGCCATACGCAAAACCAGAACGCATATTTAGATCCTTCCACATTTTTGGAAGATCTTCTTTATCAACGCCAAGTAAATCAATGCGTTGTCCACCTGTCAGTTTGATCATTGGCACGTGATATTTATCTGCAATATCAGCAATTTTTCGAAGTTCATCCGAATTTGTCACACCACCGTACATTCTTGGGACAACAGAATAGGTCCCATTCATTTGAATATTGGCATGCATACGTTCATTAACAAACCTAGACTCTTGATCATCTGCATAATGAATAGGATTGACCATATTCAAATAGTAATTTATAGCTGGTCGACATTTTGAACAACCCTCTTTATTTTCCCAGTCTAAAACATTCATGACTTCTCGAACATTTGTCAATCCCATTGTACGAATGGCTGAAACCACTTCGTCTCGCGTCATCGTTGTACAGTCGCATACGGGCTCTTCTTTCTTAGTGGAATCAAACTTATCGCCGATCGTCAATTTTAACAAATCAGCAACCATTGATTTACATGTTCCGCATGACCGAGATGCATTTGTACATGCTTTGACTTGATCCACCGTTGTTAACCCTTTTTCATTAATGGCTTGAACGATCGTTCCCTTGTCTACACCATTACATCCGCATATAATCTCATCATCTTGCAAACTACCAACGATACTCGTTTCTGAATTCTTTTCCTTTTCCTTATTCAAATAGTCTTCTACATCAGCCTGTTTATTAATTAAACTCGATAAGTGTGCACTTTCATTTGTATCTCCAAATAAAATGGCACCTTTTATTTTTCCATTTTCAACCAAAATCTTTTTATATGTCATACCCCAACCATCATAAGATTTAATCGTTTTCGTATTCTCTAGTTCATGAATTTGACCAGCAGAGAAAACATCCACTCCAGATACTTTCAGTTTTGCTGAATCTATCGAGCCTGCATAACCAGCTGTTTTTTCTCCACAAAGATGGTGGGCCAGGACCTTCCCTTGCTGATAAAGCGGAGCGACCAATCCATAACAACGTTCCCGATGCTCTACACATTCTCCAACAGCATAGATATCTGGTATTTTCGTTTCCATGAAATCATTGACAATAATCCCTCTATGAGTGGGAATCCCATTTTCTTCTGCTAATTTAATATTTGGACGGATACCTACAGCCATAATGACTAAATCGGCTTTCAGTTCATCACCATCGCTAAATTTCAATCCATTAACATATTCATTACCTGTAATCTCAACTGTTCGCTTATTTAGCAGAAATTCCATCCCTTGCTTTTCTAATTGAAGTTGTAACAAATGTGAAGCTGTTTTATCCAATTGTCTATTCATTAGGTACTCACTAATATGAACAACCTTTACATTAAGACCTAAATTCAAAAGACCACGGGCCGATTCAAGCCCAAGTAAGCCGCCTCCAATGACCACAGCATCTTTGCCACTTTTTGAATACTCAATTATTTCCAGACAATCCTTGATATTTCGGAAGGTGATCACACCTTTTTTGTCCGCTCCAGGCAAGGGTAGAACAAAAGGATTAGAACCAGTCGCCAAAATTAATTTATCATAAGGAGTTATTCTATTTTTATCTGTTTTCACCAGATGTTTGTCTTGATCAATCTCGATGACCGTTTCACCTGGATATAGCCGAATGTCATTTTTTTCATACCAATCCCAGCTATTCAAAGTAATATCCTCAAGTTCAGTATCCCCTTGCAATACTTTAGATAGTTGAATCCGATTGTAATTAGGATAAGGTTCATCGCCAAATACTGTTATGTCAAACTGATCAGGAGCTATTTTTAATATATCTTCAAGACAATGAATACCAGCCATTCCATTACCAACGAGCACTAATTTTTGTCGCGGCATCTAATCCCTCCAAATTTAATAAATAGTTGAAATTGTCGAATATTTAAACATGTATCTATTCTACATGTTAAAATTGATAAATTCAACCCCAAATGTAAGGAAATCTATCATTTATTGTTTTGAATGTTTACATACCGCCTTTGGGTACATACCTTAATGGTTTCTGTGGTTTGTATAAAACTTTCATCCTGTATAAAGGAACTTAAAGTCGCCATGCATAAAAAAAACACCACAGCCTTTAAAAGACTGTGATGCCTATATTTATTACCATACAAACAAGCCAACGAGCATGGCACTTAGTAAAGATACGGCCATCCCACTCACCAATAACTTCCAGACGTTCTTTCCAATCACGACTGCTTTCTCGGGATCTTTTTGGAAAATGGAATTATAGGTTCCGTAGATCATCCCAATCGTACTGAAGTTCGCAAACGACGTGAGGAACACCGTGGCGACGGCAATGGTATGCCGATTTAATATCGTTAAGTGCGATTTCAAATCCATCATGGCAATAAACTCATTGGTAGCTAATTTAATTCCCATCAGTTGAGCCACATACATCGTATCGTGTCCATTCAAACCTAATAAAAAGGCAAATGGGCTAAACATGTAGGAGAAGATTTTTTGAATGGTCAAGCCTTCTGCGAACAAACCGAAAAATCCATTTAAACTAGCCGTCAAGGCAACATAACCAATCACCATCGCTAGAATAACAATGACCATATTCATGCCTACCAACATGCTATTGGAAATCGTTGAGAAAAAGTCATTCTTATCTTTTTTAGCAGGATTATAGATGATATCGTCTTCTTTGTTAATATGAACGGGATTTAATACATTGGCGATAATTAAGGCATTTAAACAGTTTAATGGAATCGCACAGAAGACATAAGTTGGCGGCACCATCGATAAATAAGCCCCAAGAATCGAACCACTGACACTGCTCATACTCATAATACCAAATGTTAATAACCTTCTATCATTTAATGTAAGTAACTGATTACGAATAACCGCTAAGGCTTCGGTATTCCCTAAAAACATCATCTGAATGGAAAAGAAACTTTCCAATTTTGGCAATCGAGAAACCTTCGATATGAGCCAGCCAACTTTATCAATAATCCATGGTAATATACCAAAATAAGATAGAATATCAAAGAATGTGACGACAAAAATAATGGGAAGCAGCGCACTAAAGAAAAAATCAATTTGTGGTTGCTTCATCACGGATGGAAAGGCAAACGCTATACCTTGACTTGCACACAAAGTGAGCCACGTAAAAAAGGACGCGAT
Organism: Terrilactibacillus tamarindi; assembly: GCF_009718825.1. Taxonomy (GTDB): domain Bacteria; phylum Bacillota; class Bacilli; order Bacillales; family Sporolactobacillaceae; genus Terrilactibacillus; species Terrilactibacillus tamarindi. Next base: position 107,638 of record NZ_WNHB01000009.1, read on the forward strand.
CTTATTTATAATAAACCCACCGACTTTTGTTTCTAGCATGAACCAAGTCATCAGTAACTCGACTCCAAAAAGAACAAGAATCGGTCGCCATTTTACTTCTTTTTTATTTGGCGAGCAGAGAAAAATGATCGCCATGACAACGAAAACTCCTAATAAATTAATCATAAAATACATGATAGCCAACTCCTAGATGTTGTTATGATTTTAATTCAATTAGGTATCTCCTATTTCTCAATAATCAAAGCAACCATAAAAAACCCCTCTTTTTCCACCTTTTAACAGAAAGAAAAAGAAGGGTAGCATAGGATCACACAAAATAAACAGATGTTTTGGTCATCTTATATCTTCAAACTTTCTTGTAGGCTAGTGATTTGCGGTTACTAGGTAGAGACTATCAGTCCTTATTACTGATATTATACAAGAGCACGTTATTGAATTAGACTCACATTTTAACGTCTTTTGTCGAATAGATCAACCGAATCATAAGGATTCATACTAGAAAGAGTTGTCAGACTAGTGATAAAGTGAAACTTCCATCAGTGGGGGTTTTTTTCATCCCCCACTGATGGAAAGCCTGAACCAATCGGACCTTTACGGGCAGTTGATCCCCCACCTATCTTCTTTGAATACTCAGACTCCCCGAGTGGGGGTCTTTACTTGCCGTTAAGGCGGGATAAAAATATGACGTCTCTTTTTTTACTTTCCTATTTCCCGCTCTACTTTTTCCTTCACTTCATGAATTTTGTCCATTTTATTTTCCCAACAGGTTACACTTAGATCAACCGGGTAGTCTTCTGGTGATCGCGTCCGCTTATACTCTTCCCAAAGGACGTTCAAATTCTCTTTTGCAAACGCTTGAATGTCTTGAACCTGTGGAGGTTCATACACCAGATTTCCGTTTTCGAAAATCGTCGTATGCAGCTCTTGTGCTTCAAAATTCGTAATCGTTTTACTAATATAAGTGTGTACGGGATGGAACATTTTTAAAGGACTTTCTTTTTCCGGATCTTCATTTTCCATTGAGATATAATCGCCTTCCGATTTATGGCTAACACGGTTAAGTATTCGGTACACCTTTTTCAATCCAGGCGTTGTGACCTTTTCCGGATTACCACTTATTTTAATAGTATCCTCCATTACGCCTTGATCATTTTCGATGGAAACTAGCTTATAAACGGCCCCGAGCGCAGGTTGATCAAAAGCCGTAATTAACTTTGTTCCAATTCCCCACTGATCAATTTGAGCACCTTGTGCTTTCAAGTTCATAATTGTATCTTCATCTAAATCACTTGATGCCACAATTTTAGTATTTTTAAAACCGGCTTCATCCAACATTTTTCTTGCTTCTTTTGAAAGATAAGCTAAATCTCCGCTATCAAGTCTTATCGCTTTAAAGTGAATCTTATCTCCTTTTTCCTTCGCCACTTTAATTGCATTCGGAACACCCGATTTTAATGTGTCATAGGTATCAACAAGAAACGTGCACTCTTTATGCCGTTCGGCGTATTTTTTAAAAGCAAGATATTCATCTTGATAAGCTTGGACCATAGCATGCGCATGGGTTCCCGCGACAGGTATACCAAATATCTTTCCAGCTCTAACATTCGATGTAGCTTCAAATCCACCTATGTAAGCGGCCCTGGCCCCCCAAATCGCAGCGTCCATTTCTTGTGCTCTACGTGCGCCAAATTCCATGGCTATTCCCTCTTCGCCTAGAACACCTTTAATCCGTGCCGCTTTTGTCGCGATAAGGGTCTGGTAATTTATGATATTTAGGATGGCTGTCTCAATAAGTTGCGCTTCTGGTAAGGGAGCTTCGATGCGAAGTAGGGGTTCATTGGCAAAGACCAACTCTCCCTCCCTCATTGATCTTACGGTTCCCGTAAAACGGAGTTCACGGAGGTACGATAAAAAATCTTCTTGATACCCAAGTTCCTCTCTGAGATACGTTATATCACTTTCGGAAAATTTAAATTGGCTGAGGTAATCGATGACTTTCTCTAAACCGGCAAAGACAGCAAAACCATGTCCGAAAGGCATCTTTCGAAAGAATACTTCAAAAACCGCTTTCCGATTTTGAAGATCATCCCCCCAATAGGTTTCAGCCATATTAATGGCATATAAGTCGGTATGCAGGGCAAGTCCATCATCCGTATACTTGTGATTCATCTTATCCCTCCCATATCGTATGTTTATAATGATCGAACGGTATTTTTACTAGGATTGTCTTTATACAGGTTTTTTAAACGGCCCTACCTTAACAAAGGCATTGTTTTCAAAAGAGACTACTGAAATAATTGATTTCCAACTCTATTTAAAATTATTTCCTAGGCAAGCGCATAATACGACACAATATTCTAATTATTATAATTTTTGGTCTGTAATTGTCGAAATCCCCAATATTGATGTAGATACAATGGAAACTACAAGCCTTTTAATCCCCCTTTTTCTTTATCAATACCCTCACTTCCTTACAAAAAGTCATTTAAACGATCACTTTATTAGTTATTAGAGACCGTAATTGTGGAAATAAGAATGTTATCTCTTGTTTTACTGTATATAGTCAAAGCGACCTAAAGACCTACTCAATATTTGTGGGTCTTTAGTTAAAAAATTATAATAAAACAAGCCTTTATTTCTAAATTCAAGCAATGTGGATAAAACTTACATTTTTTCATATTTTACTAAATTATTTAAAATGACGTTAAGGCGTATACTCTTTCATCGCTATTTCGATTGCCCCTATTAAACTGGCATCATGAGAAAAATGAGCTTCTTCTATTGATGGTACAAAAGGTACAAATCTCTCGAGGTATTGCTTGATGATTGGAAAAATCATGTCTTTATTTCGCACCATACCACCACCGATAACCACCTTTTCAGGATTCCAAGCGATGGCGAGATTCGCAACTTGTGCGCCTATTTCTTGTAATGCTTCATCTATGACATTTGTCACGAGTGAATCTTTGTTATATTCCTCAAACCACTCTTTTGTTTGTTTAAAAAGTCCCGTTTTTTCTTTCAACCTCATAGCGATGCCAATGCCACTTGAAAAAGCCTCAAATGGCGCTCTTTCTTGCTTAAAACCTTTATCCTCTTTTCGGTTTTTGAGTAAATAGGCAATTTCCCCTGCAGCTCCATTTGCACCTCTGACCACTTTATCTCCGATCGTATAACCCGCCGAAATCCCTGTCCCTAGATTGATGTACAACCCATAAGAGGTATTTTCTAAATTACCACTTTTTAATTCCGCTATCGTCGCGGTTTTAACATCATTTTCTATTCGAATCGTTACATCACCAAAGGCATCCTGCAGGTTCCTCTGAATATTGATGTCCTCCCAACCAATAATGTTGGAAGCAAGCTTCACATAATCACCGGAAACGACACCAATGGTTGAGATGCCGATCCCTGTTAATTGACCATCTGCTGTTTGTATCATTTCAAATGCGATGTCGATGGCTTCCTTTAACACTTCCTTGCCGTCTCTTCCCGCTGATACAATTTCTTTTCGTATAAGTATTTTTTTGCTTTGATCAGCGACAGCAATGGCCACTTTTGTTCCGCCAAAATCAAAGGCAAGTAAAATTTCTTTTTTCATGTTAAAACTCACTTTCTGTTATTTTATCCCGCCTTAACGGCAAGTAAAGACCCCAAGTCAAGATTCTGAGTAGTCAAAGAAGATAGGTGGGGGATCAACTGCCCGTAAAGGTCCGATTGGTTCAGCTAACCATCAGTGGGGGATGAAGAAAACCCCCACTGATGGAAGTTTCACTTTATCGATACTTTTTCTACCTCATATTCAACTTTTCTAAAAGGCCATTCGTTATTTTTTCTAGCCCAAATCACGTAAACGATTAATCCCAATAGCGTCCAAACAATGGAAAGACGGATGGCTTGCCAGCCTGAAGAATAGAAGACAAATGCCCAGCCAATAAAAGCTAGTATACTTGGTATTGGATAAAGCCACTGTTTGAAAGGTCTCTTCATGTCTGGTTTTCTTCTTCTTAATATACTAAGAGCTATAATTTGTCCCATAAATTGTACCACAATGGTCACGGCCATTAACGCATTGATGATTTGGCCTAAATCAAAGAAGCAACAGATGATCATGATACATCCCATAATAATGAGTGAATAATGCGGGAAATTGTGTTTTTTATGAAGCTTAGCAAAAGGTTTAAAGAACAATCCATCGGCTGCGGCTTGATAGGGTAACCGTGACGCTCCAAGTAATCCTGTGAAAAGAGATGCGAAACATGTCCAAAGAATAAGAATCGTTATAATGACAGCTCCCGGCTCTCCCCAAATTCTTTGCATAAATTCAGTCATGATGTTATGACTCTTCATGCCCTCCTGCCACGGTAGAACACCGATAACACTAATGTTCATACTTAAATCAATCAGTGAAACTAAGATGACTGATAGGATAACTGCTCGTGGAATGGTTCGACCAGGATTTTTCACTTCGCCACCTAAATAGCACACCGTATAATATCCTAAATAATCATAGATCGAAATTAGCATTCCCGCACCGAGTCCGATAAAAAATTGACCTGGAGCAAACGCATCTTTTGGAAAATCAAATGCCATGCTTGGATTAAAATGTGAAAATCCTCCGATTAAAATGAGACAAACCGTTAGGATCATCCCTGCCCATAAGACAACTGTAATCTTAGCGATCGATCCAATTTTTCTATAAAGAATGGCTATCGTTATCAGTGTAATGGCCACAGCCGATAATTTTATGCCAAGTGGTGATAGACTTGGAAAAAAGTAAACCAAGTAGTTTGCCATACCTATTGCACCCGTCGACATAATCATCGGAGTAGCAATAATGGTTGACCATGTAAATAAAAAAGGCATTAATTTCCCTGTACGATATTTAAAAGCTTCACGTAAATAGATGTAAGAACCACCCTCGCCAGGCATAGCAGCGCCAAGTTCACTCCAAACGAGTCCATCGAGAATTGCGAGCAGAGCTCCAACGATCCAGCCGAACATCGCCTGGGGTCCTCCCACTGTTGCTAAAATGATCGGCATGGTAATGAAAGGACCTGCTCCCATCATTTGAGACATGTTCATGGAGGTAGCCTGCATTAAACCTATCGAACGATTAAATCCTTTATTTGCCAATTGGAATTCCTCCTTTTTCAACTAAAATATGATAAAAACTTTTTTCAATAACATAAGATATAACCCCAATACTACTAGCTTTATGATTCAAACTTGCTTTTTCAATTGTTGTTTGAAGTGGAGAAAAACGTTTAATATACGTTCTAATGCTATCCATAATTTCCATCAGCTGATTTGATTTTTGCCCTCCTATTATCACTCGTTCAGGATTTAACAAGCTTATAACATTGGCGAGTGCAATGGATACGTCTATGACTAAATCCTTCTCTAGACTTCTCTTTTCTTTGTATTCTTGTAAAAGATGAATCACTTTATGCTCAAAACTTCCGAATTTTCCAAATTTATAGGTGTTATCATGATCTAGATCTTCTTTATCAACAAAGTAGCCAATTTCACCGGCAGAGTACTGAAAACCAGGAACTAGTCTTCCATCAGAAATAATAGCCGATCCAATACCTGTTCCAATGGATAGATAAAAGAAGTGGTCCGTCGACGCGCCTTTACCTATCCAATGCTCACCTAACGCGGCACTGTCAACGTCATTGTTAATGAAAATAGGAATTGGTATATATTTTTTAAGCTCGGCTTTAAAGTTAACACTTTTCCATCCTAAGGAAGGGGCATCAATAACAATTGATTTAGTGTGATCTACAATAGAAGGTACAGACACACCGATACCTAGAATTGGAGATTCATTGTGATTACATTCTTGATAAAAATTCACTATTTTTTGGGCACATAAAGAGACATCTAATACTGGAGGCAAACTTACTTTTTTAAGGACTTGTCCAGCCAAGTCTGTCAGAACACATAAAACACTTGAATTGGTTACATCTACACCAATGACAGAATAGGACTGATAATTAAACGCCAAATTTGTTCCTTTTCTTCCTCCCTCAGCTGTCGATGCACCTAAACCCATCTCTTTCACCATATTATTCTGGAGTAATTTTTCAACAAGTAGTGAAACCGTTGATCGACTAAAGCCAAATGCCTTAGCTATTTCTGCACGACTACAATTTTCATTTCTTCTAATATAGTCTAGAACAAGCAGTCGGTTGTTACTTTTGGTATATGGGAAATGGATCAGTTGCAAATCATCTCCTCCTCTCCGTTTTGTTTGTATTAAGTTTGTTCGATTTTTGTACAAACTAATTATTAATTGTTTTAAATATTAAAGATAAAACTGTTTCATTTCAATATTTATGTAAGAAAATATGACATGGTTTTTGTTCAAGCGACATTATATAACAAAAAATGGTGACCCGGATTTCCTCTTTTGATAAAGTTCACTAAATCACTTGTCAACGTTTGTTTAATCGGGTGGAGTTATGTGGATTTGTTTACATAATTTTTTAATAGGGTGCAGTTACTTAGTTTACATAATGTTAATACATTAGATTATTAATCGGCTTTTTTGGATTTATTGAGCTTCTTTCGGATTTATTGCGCCACTTTCGGATTTATTGCGCCACTTTCGGATTTATTGCG